>NZ_OBMP01000004.1:0-411134 GCF_900217725.1 Rhodobacter sp. JA431 | reverse complement strand
GAAGCTAGAGCGCCGATATGTCTCGGTTCGCAGTCGCATTCGCGCCCAAACCGCCCACATATCTCTTCAGATATCCATCAATGTCAAAGAGCAAGGAAACAAAATCAACCAGTAGCGCCAATCACTCGCGGCGCTGCTAGCCAACAGCATCTCCATTTTTCCGTTCGCTTTCAGTGTCTTGCGACCCGTCCGGCGCACCGTCGCGGTGTGTTCCGCTTCGGTGAGGGGGCTTTTACGGAGACTGCCCGAGGGGCGCAAGAGCCAATTTCAAAAAAGTTGCGATTTTTTGCGCGCACCCCGCTTGAGCCCTTGCTGCATTGGAAAAATCTCTCGGAACTTTCTTTGGGGGCAAATGACACCCCTGACGTCAAGGAAAGAATATTTCCCCAGAAGCCGCCGAAACGCATTAATTTTCTGAGTGCATTACGGTCAGGTGTGAATCAGGCCGAGTCACCGGCTAATTTTTCTTCGTGAAGCGCGCCGATTCCGCGTTTTGGGCGATCAAGAGCAGATCCCGCATCCAGATTCGCCCCAAAGATCTTCGCGACTCGGAGCCTGCGGAGCAAGCTCGGCGGCGCGCTCCCTCGACCGGGCTCACCTGAGCGGGCCCATCCCTGTCCATTTACGACAACAGGCGGCCCGCACGGGACCGCCTGCGCAAGTTTCTGGATGAAGCGCCTGAGAGGCAAAGGCCACACGGACGCCGGATTAGAGCTTCAGCGCACCTTTCGCGGCCCGGGCAATCACCAGCTCTTCATTGGTTGGAATGACCCGCACCGCCACCCGGCCGGTGGAGATGTTCCGGGCATGGGCTTTGTTCGCCTCGACGTCCATTTCCACACCGGCCCATTCGAGCGCCTCACAGACCTCTTCGCGCACCAAGGCAGAGTTCTCGCCGATCCCGCCACAGAAGACGAGCCCGTCGAGCCCGCCCATGGAGGCGGCAAGCGACGCGATCTCGCGCGCGACCCGGTGACAGAAGTAATCAATCGCCTCGCGCGCATGTGGGTCTTTGGAGGCCTCCAGCGTGCGCATATCGTTCGACACGCCCGACATGCCCAAAAGGCCGGAGCGTTTGAACAGCAGCTCGGTGATCTCGGTCGCGCCCATCTTTTCCTGATCCATCAGGTAAAGCACGACGCCTGCATCCAGCTCGCCCGCGCGCGAGCCCATCGGCAGGCCTGAGAGCGTGGAGAAGCCCATCGTACAGGCCATCGACTGGCCATTATGGATCGCGCAGACCGAGGCGCCAGAGCCCAAATGCGCCACCACCACACGGCCCGCCCGCAAATCGGGCTCCTCGGCGGCCAGCACGCTGTCGATGTAATCGTAGCTCAGCCCGTGGAAGCCATAGCGGCGCACACCCTTTTCGTAATAGTGACGCGGCAGGGCATAGGTATCATCGACAAACGGATGTCCGCGGTGAAACGCGGTATCGAAGCAGGTCACATTCGGGACACCCGGAAAGGCCTCGATCGAGGCCCGCACGCCCGCCAAATTATGCGGCTGGTGCAAAGGCGCAAAGGGGCTGAGCCGTTCGAGGTGATCAAGCAGCACCTCGGTCACCGGTTCGGGTTCGGCGTGATCCACACCGCCATGCACGATACGGTGACCAATCGCGATGATCTCAAGGCCCGGCAGGTCATTGCGAAACGCCGCAAGCGCGGAACGCAAAGCAATCGTATGGGTCGCGAAATCATCTGGTCCAAAGCTGGGCACCGGCATGGCTGCGCCTGTGGCATCTTTCAGCTTCAGGCTCGCCTCTGGCGCCCCCAAGCGGTCCACATGGGCCGTTGCCAGTGCCTCTAGCGCCTCATCGAAGAGCCCCAGCTTGAGCGAGGACGACCCCGCATTGAGCGTTAAAATCGCTTTCGTCATCAATTCCCCCCCGTCAAACGATTCCAATGGATCGAGGCCACCGCCGCCGAGGCCAGACGCGCCATCGCACTATCCGAACGCGAGTTCAGGATCACCGGAACCCGTGCGCCCAGCACCACGCCCGCCGCTTCTGCATGGCTGATATAAGCAAGCTGCTTGGCCAGCATATTGCCCGCATCAATGCCCGGCACCACCAGCACATCCGCTTGCCCCGCCACCGGGCCACGCAGCCCTTTGGTGCGCGCGGCACCAATATCGACCGCGTTGTCCATCGCAAGGGGGCCATCAACCACGCCACCTTTGATCTGGCCGCGCTCGGCCATTTTGGACAGAAGCGCAGCATCAATCGAAGACGGCATCGAGGGGTTCACCGTCTCGACGGCGCTGAGAACGCCCACTTTCGGGGTTTCCATGCCAAGCGAAATCGCCAGATCAATCGCGTTTTGACAGATGTCCACCTTGGTCGCGAGATCGGGGGCAATGTTGATCGCCGCATCGGTGACCAAAAGCGGGTGGCTGACGCCGGGCACATCCATCACGAAGACATGGGTAAACCGCCGCCCCACGCGCAGCCCGGTTTGCTTGTCCAGCATCGGGCGCAGCAGGTCATCGGTGTGCAAATGCCCCTTCATGATCGCCTGCGCGCGGCCCTCATGCACCAAGGCCACAGCCTGACGCGCGGCATCGCGGTGGGTCATCATCTCCAGCACTTCGTAATCCGCCAAAGATTTGCCAAGCGCTTTCGCCGCCGCCTCGATCTTTTCGGGTTTGCCAATCAGGATCGGACGAATAAGCCCGCGCTCGGCGGCGATCATCGCACCTTCAAGTGCGGTTTGCTCTTCGGGGCAAACCACGGCGGTCTTGAGTTCGGGCAGGTCTTCGGCCGCTTCAAGCAGCTTTTCAAAGTGGCGGTGGCGCTGCACGATCAGGCCGGGCGCATCAATCTCTTCGTAGCGGATATATTTTTCCGGCGCATGCACCCGGGCTTTGCCCTCGCAGATCAGGGCCTCATCCCCTACCCGGCGCACCTCTGTGTTGAGCACGACAACGCCTTCCGCCTCTTTCGAGGCGACGGTGACTTTGGCGATCAGCTCTTCCCCGGCTTTGACGTAGTTTTGGAAGCTCAAAGATTGGTCTTTGTAGCGCGTGCCCGGCCCCGGCAAAATCGAGCCCAAAAGCGAAGAGATCATCGAGGCCACAAACAGCCCCGGCGCATAAGGGACCGTTTTGTGGCCCGCGTCATCAGCACGTTCCACATGCATCGGGTTGTGGTTCCCGGTCGCCGCGACAAAAGCATAGATATCATCTGCTGTGCAGAGCCTGCGCAACTCGGCGCTCATCCCCGGTTGCAGTTCATCATACATGCGGCTTTCGAAAATCATCCCGGGCTCCTTTTCCTTCTCGACCCATCGCGCATTTTAAGCCCCCGTGGGGCAGGGGCAGCGCGCGCTTGCCAGTGTCCTAACGATGCCCGCTAGCAGCAACATTGATCGGTGACAAACGGATGTGATTTTTTCGCCCCTTCCCGCCTCGCGGCGATCCGCCTATGAGGGGCGAAAATGGCGGAGGTGAACATGGCAGAAGCATCCTTTTGGCAAGAGCTAGAAACCCTTTTGGGCGCGCGTCTCGTGCGTACAAAGGCCGATTGTGACCTGCATGGCCGGTCAGAGACGTGGTTCACACCCACGCCGCCCGAAGCCGTCGCCTATCCGCAAAGCACCGAAGAGGTCGCCGCCCTCACGAAGATTTGCAACGCCCATCGCGTGCCCGTGGTGGGTTGGGGGGCTGGCACCTCGCTTGAAGGTCATGCTTTGGCGGTACAGGGCGGGATCGTCGTCGACTTCCGACATATGAACAAAGTGCTTGAAACCCACCCCGAAGATCGGCTGGTCCGGGTGCAGCCGGGGCTGACCCGCCAAGAGCTCAACACCGATCTGCGGGCGACGGGGCTCTTTTTCCCGGTGGATCCGGGCGCCAATGCCTCGCTTGGCGGCATGGCGGCAACGCGTGCCAGCGGCACCACCACGGTGCGCTATGGCTCGATGCGGGACAATGTGGCTGCGCTTGAGGTCGTGTTGGCCGATGGCCGGGTGATCCGCACCGGCTCGGGCGCCGCAAAATCGGCCTCTGGCTATGACCTGACGGCTCTGATGCTGGGCTCCGAAGGGACGCTTGGGCTGATTACCGAACTGACGCTGCGCCTTCATGCCCAGCCCGAGGCGATTTCCTCCGCCGTTTGCGCCTTTGACACGCTTGAAGCCGCAGTGGAGACGGTGCAAATGGTGATGCAAATGGGCATCCCGATGGCGCGGATCGAATTTGTCGATGAAGAAATTGCCCGCGTCTTTAACAAGATGAATGGCTCGTCTCTGCCCGAAAAGCCGCATCTGATGATCGAGTTTCATGGCTCAGACGCGAGCGTCGCCGAGGCCAGCGCGCGCTTTGGCGAGGTGGTGACGGATATGGGCGGGGCCGATTTCCAATGGGCCACCACCACCGAAGACCGCAATCGGCTGTGGAAAATGCGCCACGGGGCCTATTCGGCCTGCCTTGCCGCGCGGCCCGGCTGCATGGGGCTGGTGACCGATGTTTGCGTGCCGATGTCCCGTCTGGCCGAAGCGGTCGCCAAAGGCCGGGCGATGCTTGATGCTGCGGGGCTCACCGCGCCGATTTTGGGCCATGTGGGGGACGGGAACTTCCACGCCATCGTGCTTTTGGACCGCGATAACGCGGCCGAGCTACAAAAGGCCAAGGACGTTGCGCATGATCTTGCCCATATGGCGCTGGACATGGGCGGCACGATCACGGGCGAGCATGGCATTGGCATGGGCAAGCGCTACATGATGGCCGAAGAACATGGGACCGCTTGGTCCGTCATGGGGGCAATAAAAATGGCGCTCGATCCGCATAATATCCTCAACCCCGGGAAAATCGTGCCCGCACCGGGCGAGGCTTGCTGATGCTCGCCGATCCCGCAGACTTGCCTCGCCGTTTTGCCGCGCTTTGGGGCGCGCATGATGCGCGGGGCATTGCCGCGCTTTTCGCCCCCGATGGGGAGTTTCTTAGCCTCACCGGAGGGGCCGCGCAGAACCCAAAAGAGATCGCCGAACTTTTGGCGGGGGAATTTGCCGGGGCGTTTCAGCGCGCGCGCTTGGTGACCGGGCGCACCCGGTCGCGGCCAATTGGCGACAGCGCCGCCGTGATCTGGCAGCGGTTCGTCTTGTCCGGCCTCGTGGATGAGAAGGGCGCAGAGGCAGGCCGGATCGGCGCTGCCTTCTGTGCTACATTGGAACGTGTTGGCTCCGGCTGGCAGATCGTTTCGGCGCAATTCGTGGTGGAAGCATAGAGCCACAAACGGTGCCTTGGGTTGACATCCCTCCGGGGCGTGCCGATTACAAAAGCCAAATAGGAAAAGGTCAAACGCGCATGGCGTGGAACGCAGACAGGACCAGCGATGCCTTTTTGAGGGTGCTGATCGGGCTGGCGCGGCGGGTGCCATATAAAACGCGGGTGCACCTGTTTGGCTGGCTTACGGGTTGGGTCGTGGCGCCGCTCGCGGGCTATATCTCCAAGGCGGTGCGCAACCTGCAACTGATCCACCCAGAGATGTCCTCTGCCGAAGCGAAACGCATCGCACGTCGGGTCTCGGTCAATTTCGGGCGCAGCATCATCGAAAACTACAGCAAGGACGACTTGTCCGAAGTGCTGAAAAACAGCACGGTTGGCGGGCCGGGCCTTGCGGCATTTAAAGACGCTCTGGCCGAAGGGCGTGGCGTGCTGGCTGTCTCTGGCCATATCGGCAATTATGAGACCCTGCGCGTCGCGATCCACAATATGGGGTATCCCGTGGCGGCGCTTTATCGCCCGGCCAAGAACCCCTATTTCAACGAACACTATAAAACGACGATGGAAAGCCTGACCGGCCCCGCCTTCGCGCAGAGCCGCAAAGGGGTCGTCTCTTTCACCCGGCATGTGAAAAACGGCGGCGTCGCGGCGATGCTGTTTGACGTGCGCGCCACCAGCTATCCCGATATCAGCTTTTTCGGCTACCCCGCCCCGACCTCGACCTTTGCAGCAGAAATGGCGATGAAAACCGGGGCGCTTTTGCTGCCGATTTTCACGCATCGCTGCGAAGACGGCATCCATCACGATGTCCACTTCGAAACGCCGATTGCCCATACGAACCCGCGCGAAATGACCGAAGAAATGACCCGGAGACTGGAAGCACAAATCCGCCGCTTCCCCGATCAATGGCTTTGGGTGCATGATCGCTGGGGATCAGAAGATCTGCGCGCGCGACGCGCCAATAGGAGTGACACGCCATGAAACTCGGCCACCGCGAAATCGGCCCCGACCATCCGCCGCTGGTGATTGCGGAAATCGGTATCAACCATGGCGGTTCGCTTGACGTCGCCAAGGAAATGGTGCGCTTGGCCGCGGCCTCTGGCTGCGAATGCGTCAAACACCAAACGCATATCCTTGAAGACGAGATGACCGATGAGGCGAAGCAGATCTTTCCGCCCAATGCCGACGTCTCGATTTGGGAGGTGATGGCACGCTGTGCGCTCTCGCGCGAAGATGAGATTGCGCTCAAGGACTATACCGAAAGCCTTGGGATGATTTATCTCTCCACCCCGTTTTCGCGCGCGGCGGCGGAATTTTTGGAAGAGATCGGCGTGGTCGGCTACAAGATCGGCTCGGGCGAGGCCGACAACCTCCCGCTCATTCGCCATATCGCGCGCAAGGGCAAACCGGTGATCTTGTCCACGGGGATGCAAACGATTGAAACGATCCGCGCCAGTGTTGAAATCTTGCAGGCCTCGGGCGTGGAGTTTGCGCTTTTGGAATGCACCAACCTCTACCCCTCCCCGCCGGAGATCGTTTCGCTTAAAGGCGTAACCGAATTGCAAAGCGCTTTTCCCGGTGTGCCGGTGGGCTTTTCGGACCATTCGATTGGGCCGGAAATTGCGCTGGCCTCTGTCGCGCTCGGCGCCTGTATCCTTGAGCGGCATTATACCGACACGCGCTACCGCATTGGCCCCGACATCATCAACTCGATGGACCCGGCAGAACTGCGCTTCCTGATTGACCGCTCGCGCGAGATTTGGATTGCCGCCAACAACCCCAAGCAACGCACCGAAGCGGAAGAACCCGTCTATCGGTTCGCGCGCGCCTCCGTGGTGGCGGATGCCGATCTGCCCGAGGGCCATGTGATCACCGAAGCCGATATCTGGGCCCGTCGCCCCGGCTCGGGCGAGATTGCCGGCTATGACTTTGACAAGGTGGTGGGCAAACGCCTCACCCGCGCCGTGACCCGCAACACGCAGTTGAAATGGGAGGATCTTGCGTGAGTGCAGCCCCCGTCCCAATTTTCGTGATCTCTTTGGCCCGCGCCACAGCGCGCCGTGCCCAAGTTGAAAACGAATTTGCCAAAATCGGTTTCGATTATGCGGTATTTGACGGGGTGGACGGGCAAGCCTGCGAGGCCGAACTCAGAAAACGCACCGACGAAGCGGCTTGGCGGCGCAATATGGGGGCGCCGTTATCTTTGGGCCATCTCGGGTGCTACGCGTCCCATGTGGAACTTTGGCGCCAAATTGGTGCCGGGCAAGACGAGATCGTCTTGATCTGTGAAGACGACGTGACCTTCACTCCAGACTTTCCAAACGCGCTGCAAAACGCGCTAGAGCTTGCCGATCGTTGGGATATTGTTCGGTTCTCGCGGATCCGTGCCAAAGGCCCGCTGAAACAGGTTCGGCGTGGACACTTCACGCTCAACGCCTATTGGGGCCCTTTCACCGGCAACGGCTGTTATTTGATCAAACGCAGCGTGGCAGCACGGCTTGCGGAAAGCTTCTACCCGATCACGCGCGCCCATGATCATGAACTCAACCGCTTCTTCGAGCATGATATCCGCTTGATGGGGCTGGAACCCTTCACCGCACCGCCACGCGACCAAGGGGAAAGCTTCATCACCGGAACGGCCATGGCAGATGCGAAGAAATTCCCCAAACATAAACGCTTGGCCTATTATTGGCAGAAAATCGCAAACTATGGGAAGAGGTTACACTGGTTGGCGCGCCAAGGCCTCTTTTCAGTGCTAGGCTCCTAAGGGTAGCATGCTACAAGATGAAGATCACCCCGGAGTTGAGTAAATGGTACCCGCCTGGAAGATCAAACGCGAGCTGAACCGCATCAAAGACCAGATCCTGCATCTGCCGCAAACCTTGTCCAGCCTGCCTGGGCGGATGCGCGAATCACAAAAACGCGCCGACTATTTGCGAGACTTCGACAAGTTGACACGACGCTCCCAAGGCACTCAGCCCTTGGCAGACCGTGTCGCCATCTTTTTGCTATACCAGCCTAAGGGCATCACCCGATCTGCGCTTGCCACATGCGACTGGCTCCGCGCGCAGGGCTATGCCCCGTTTCTTGTCTTGAACTGCGCGATCGCTGACGAAGATCGCGCCCTGCTACTGGAAAACTGCTGGAGCCTGCTGGAGCGGCCAAATTTCGGCTATGATTTTGGCGGCTATCAAGATGCCATCCGGCTCTTAAACCGTGATGGCATCACCCCAGAGAAACTGATCGTGATGAATGACAGCGTCTGGATGCCGATGCGCCCGGGCCTGCTAGAGCAGCTTGAAGCAAATTTTGCAGACGCAGATATCTGCGGACTTTTGCAGGATGAAAAGGTCATTCACGACACCAAAGGTGGCCATGCGAGCGCTTTCTCGCATCTCGAGTCCTATTTCTACCTGATCCGTCGCAGCGCATGGCAACACCCGGAATTTCAAGCGTTCTGGCACAATTACAAGATGACTGACTACAAGCCGAAAACGATCAAGAACGGCGAAATTCGGTTTTCTCGCGCGATGGCTGCGGCCGGTCTCAAACTTACGGCCCTTTCCCGCCGGGAAGTCTTTTTGCAAGAAATCCAAAAGAAGGATGATGCCTTCCTCAGGAACACGCTGAAGTATGCAGCTTATGCCGATGCAGATATCATCCGACGCGCGAAGCACATCGCCGCATTAGATGCGGCACATCCGGAATGGCGCGAAAAGGTGCTTGACCACATTCGCCGCGCGGTGAACCGTAAACGGTTCAATGCCAGTTTTCCTTATGCCAATGAACAGATTTTTGGTACACACTTCCTGAAGAAAAGCAGCGAACCCATCTGGAGCGCGATGCGCTCCGCTTACCTGCGCGCCTTGAATGAAGGGATGGTCAGCGCACCGCCGCCCGCCATCGCGGATGAGATTCTCGCATTGCAGACCAAAGACCAGCCGCCAAAAGCGCCGGCTTTGACCAAGCTTGCGCGCCGAGGGGCTGCCAACACACTGTGACCGAGAAAGCGATTTAAGGCGGTGGCGAGGGACTTACGCCGCCGCCCCACCCCAAATTCCGCATGTCTCCCGGAAATATCGGATACACGCCCGGTTCGCTTCGATCCGGTTGTGGCCTTGGTAGACAAAGTTGCGCAAAGCCGCGCCCTTCACCTCATTTGAATTGCCTTTTGAGCGCACCTTATCCTCAAGATTCAACCAGATCGGCACGCCTTTGCGCTCCAAACAGCCCGACAACCAGACATCGTCCACGGTCCACAACACATCTGGGATGTCATAGGCAAACGCATCGAAGAACTCTGGCCGAACCAAGACACCGCCCCAGCCCTCCAGAATATCGACATAGCCCGCGGACACCGCCTTTGAAGGCTTCCACCTCCCGAACGACGCGGCACGCCGCAAGCGATACCCAAGGTTTTTCTCGCGGAACTTTGCTTGCGGGTCGCGCTTTGAAACCCAGCCATCCCCAGCGTAATGCGGCATCGCAAGATGCCCGGCTTCTTCGCAAATCGCATGATCAGGGCGCATTCGCGCCGCATCAACAAAGCGCTGCGCCCAGCCGCGGTCATAGACTTTGTCATCATCGCAAAACAGGATCATCACATCCTGATCGCGGTATTCCTGCACTGCGGGCAAAACCTTGGTCGCGGGGCCGTAGTCTTGCTCGACCAACCGCAGGTTTACCCCCTCGGGCAGACGAGGAAGATCGCTTGGCGCATAGGAAAACCGCCGATAGCTGCGCGGAACATAGAGATTGATCGCATCAATCTGCGCACTTTGGTCCAACAGCGCCGAAAGGTTCTCCGCAACATAGGGAAAACGCGGCGGCACCGTGGTGAGAGAAAGGACGAGTCGGCTCAACAGCCCCCCCTTTTGTTAAACTGTGCCGCCATATCTGGCCCAGTATTCTGCCATCCATGGCACCTGCCCCCGGCCATAATGCGGGAAGCGGTCCCAATTGCCTTTGGGCGGATGGATCAGGTCAATCGGGCGCGGCTTGCCATGGAAGCAAAGCACTTTCAACGATGGGTGAGGCTTGGCGGGCCCCATCAAACGATCAACAAGCAAAGGCCGCCGCAAATGATATTTGTAACTCTTGATCCAATCCTGCGGCCAATACCCGATCTGGGGCACTTCGCCATGCAGGTATCGCTGCTCGATCCCGTATTTCGAAATGTAATGTTCACGGTCGGCGCGCAGCCAATCTACAAGCCAGCCCATTTTTCCGAGATCAAAGGCAAAAATCGACGACATCGTTTGCGGTGGCGCATCGCGATAGCGCCAAGGCGCAGAATCGATCGCGACCAACCCTGTTCCGTATTCAAAGAACGGGTCAAGCTCACCCCAGATAACCATGTCGAGGTCGATGAACAGGGCGCGCCCCTTAAGCCCATAAAGATCTTCGCAAAACACGCTGATCTTCGGCCAAGCGCCGCCGCGCCAATGATCCGGCGCGAGCCCGATCTCTGGAATGGGAAAAACCTCAATGTCCGCCACCAAGCCAGCGGCATCATCGGTCAGACAGACAAACCGAAACGGCCCGGTCAGATTGGCTCGGCAAGCATTGTAGAGAACATTCACATATTCCGGCCCGTACAACGTGCCCCATTTCATGCATAGAACAACACGTTCCACGGGGTTCTCCTACTTCCCTTGACTGGCCGTGGCATATATCCATTCCCCCCATCAGGCAAGCCAACGCCTGTCCTGAAGCCCGTAAGGAGACCGGCGGCCCATGACCAGATCCATCCTCTTCGTCACTGGCACCCGCGCCGATTTTGGCAAGCTTGAGCCGCTGGCCATTGCGGCCCGCGACGCCGGTTTTGACGTATCTTTCTTCGTCACCGGGATGCACATGCTCGACCTTTACGGGCTGACAAAAATCGAGGTGCGTCGTGTAACGGGCGTGGCCGTGCACGAATTTCTCAATCAGCGCATCGGCGATCCGCAAGATACCGTGCTGGCAAAAACCGTTGCAGGCTTTTCCGATTTCGTGGTCGAGCACCGTCCCGATCTGGTGGTAATCCACGGTGACCGGGTGGAGGCTTTGGCCTGCGCCTTGGTCTGTGCAATGAACTATGTCCGCTCCGCTCATATCGAGGGCGGCGAGGTCTCTGGCACGATTGATGAGATGTTCCGCCACTGCAACACCAAGCTGTCCACGCATCATTTTGTGTCGTCGGAAGAGGCGAAACGGCGCGTGTTGGTGCTGGGCGAGCCCGACGCCAATGTGCATGTAATCGGCTCGCCGGAATTGGATTTCCACGCCGGGCCTTCGGGGGTGACGCTGGATGAGGTCCGCGCCCGCTACCAAATCCCGTTTGAGGAGTTTGGCATTGCCACCTTCCACCCCGTGACCTCAGAGGTCGACACAATGGGCGCGCAAGCGCAGGGGCTGTTTGGCGCGATGGAAGCCAGCGGGCGCAATTTTGTGGTGATCGCTCCAAACAATGATCCAGGGTCAGAGGCGATCTTTGCGACGTTGGAAAAACTGCCGCGCGAGCGGTTCCGGCTCTTGCCCTCCATGCGGTTTGCGCATTTTTCTGAACTGATGAAACATGCCGCCTGCATGGTCGGAAATTCCTCCGCGGGCGTGCGCGAGGCGCCGTTTTTGGGCTTGCCCTCGCTCGATGTTGGCACACGACAAACCAACCGGGCCGAGGCGCCCTCAATCTTTAAAGCCCCTGCGCAAGACAGCGCGGCCATCGCCAATTTCTTGGCGCAGGAATGGGGCAAACGCTATCCGCGCCACACTGCCTTTGGCAGCGGGCGGGCGGCAGAATTGTTCATCGAAACGCTGAACGACGTCGCCTTTTGGGAAAGTGGGCTGCAAAAAACCTTTGCTGATCATGACTAAGGATGCGGTGATCCGCGCCGCTTATCAGGCGGCAGGCTGGGCATTGGCTCCGCTTGCGCCCGTGCTGCTGAAGCGCCGTTTGGCCAAGGGGCGCGAACTGCCAGACCGTTGGCGTGAAAAGCTGGGCCATGCGACCCTGCCCCGGCCCAAAGGGCGGCTCGTCTGGCTTCATGCGGTGGGCCTTGGCGAAACCATGGCTTTGCGTGGGCTGATTAAGGCACTGGCACAGCAAGCCCCCGATCTGGAATTTCTGATCACCTCCGGCACGCGGGGTTCGGCCGAGGTGATCGCGCGCGACATGCCGCCAAATGCCCGCCACCAGTTCCTCCCGCTCGACAGCCCACCGTTTTTGCACCGTTTCTTGCACCATTGGCAGCCCGATCTGGCAATTTGGTCCGAGCAAGACATCTGGCCCGGCGCGTTTTTTGCCACGCAGGCGCATGGCATTCCGCAAGCGCTGGTCAATGCCCGGATGGCTGCGCGCAGCTATGAAGGTCGTGCGCGACTGGGTTCGCTTTATCGTGCCGCCTTTGCCTGCCTGCGAGTGATTGATGCGCAAGACCCGACAACGGCGCATTATCTCTCGAAGCTGGGCGCGCAAGGCGTGTCGGTTTCTGGCTCGCTCAAACCCGCCGCGCCACCGCTTGGAACGGATCCGGCAGAATTGTCCAAGCTAAAAGCCGCGCTGGCGGGGCGGCGCGTATGGGTCGCGGCCTCATCACATGCGGGCGATGAGGCAGAGGCGCTGGCCGCGCTTGAAGCGACCTCGGACAGTTTGCTGATCATCGCACCGCGCTTCCTCAACCGCGCCGATGCCATCGCCGCCGATCTGCACGCCCGAAACCTTCCCTTCGCGCGCCGCTCGGCGGACGAAGTTCCCAGCCCCGAAACCCGCGTTTGGCTTGCCGATACATTGGGCGAAATGGGGCTTTGGTATCGTTTGGCCGATTGGGCGCTTGTGGGCGGCGGGTTTGATGCGATTGGCGGGCATAACCCGTGGGAAGCCGTGAATCTTGGCTGCCCGGTGCTGCATGGCCCAGATACGGCGAATTTCGCCACCGATTACGCCGCGCTGGAGGCCATAGGTGCCGCCCGGCAGGTGGCCCCCGGCACGCTGGCCAGCGCCCTGCCCGCCCCAAGCGAGGCCGCCGAGATGGCGGCAAAGGCGAAGGCGCTGGTGCAAGACGCCCAACAAAAGGTGCAGACCCTTGCCGCCCGCCTTTTGGCCCTGATGGAGGCCCAATCATGCCGCTGAAGCTGCGTTTGTTCCTTGGCCTATGGTCCGCAGTTTGGACGTTCGGCCTGCCGCTGATCTTGGCCTATCTCTTTCGGCGTGCGCGCAAAGATACGCTATATAGCGGCCATCTGGCCGAGCGTTTCGGGCGCTACAAAACCCGCGCGCCGGGGGCGGTTTGGATTCATGCGGTTTCGCTTGGCGAGTTCCGCTCTGCCGTGCCGCTCGCGCGCGCGTTTTTGGAACGTGGCGAGCGGCTGGTGATCACCTGTTTCACCCCCGCCGGGCGGCGCGAGGCGGAAAAGGTCTTTGCGCTAGAGCGCGCCGAAGGCCGCGTGCATGTGGTTTGGGTGCCGCTGGAAACCGCTTGGGCCTATCGCGGTTTCTTCCGCGCCTTTGCGCCCAAATTCGGGTTGGTGATGGAAATTGAGATCTGGCCGCGCATGGTCTTTGCGGCGCGGGCGGCGGGCGTGCCCTTGTTCATGTGCAATGCGCAATACCCGACCAAGGCGATTGCGCGTGACAACGGCGGTTTGCGGCTGCGCCAAGCGGTGATGCGCGGCTTTGCGGGCGCTTTTGTGAAATCGCAATTGCAAGCGGATCGCTTTGCCGCTGTGGGGGTGCAGAATATCGCCATCACCGGCGAATTGCGCTTTGAACAGCCGATCCCGCCTGCGCTGCTGGAGGCTGCCGCCGTGGCGCGCCCCGCGCTTGGCTTGGCAGAGCGGCGCGTGATCGCCTTTGCCTCCACCGTCGAGGGTGAGGATGAGACTTTTCTGAGCGCGATGCGCAGCCTAAGCCAAGGCGCAGACAAACCCTTCTTCATCTATGTGCCGCGCAAGCCGGAGCGGTTTGGCGATTGCGGCGCGCTGTTGGAAGCGGCCGGGTTTAGCGTCGCGCGCCGCTCTACCGCTTTGCCAAAGGTGCTGGATGGCCACGCCCAATTCACCGCCCCCACGCCGCTGCCCGATGTGCTTTTGGGCGACAGTCTAGGGGAGATGTATTTCTACCTCGCACTCGCCGATGCGGTGGTGGTGGGCGGCGGCTTTACCCCGAAAGGCGCGCATAACATCATCGAACCCTTGGCGCTAAAAAAGCCGGTGCTGACCGGGCCGGAAATTTGGACAATCGAATACCCGTTCACGGAGGCAGAGGCCGCAGGCGTGGCGCGGCGGGTGAAGGACGCGGCAGAACTGGCAAAAGCCCTTGCCGGCCCAGATCAACCAACGCCTGCGCAGATTGAGCACTTCTTTGCAGATCACGCAGGCGGGGTGGACCGGTTCTTTGCAGCGCTGCCGGGCGTGCTGGCGAACGCCCGGCGCTGATCAGCCCATATCTTGGTCGATATTGCCCTGAAAGGCGCGCTTGCCCCAAGCCTCTGACACCAAATGATCGGTCGGCAAGCATTGGCGCAGGAGCGGTGCTTGCGGGCTGATTTGAGCCCCCACGCCTTCGGTGACCAATTTCAGGAAATCGCCCATCGCGCCAAGGAACATATCATTGCGCTCAAACGGGTAGTCGCGCGTCTCAACCCCTTCGGGCGTGATATAGCTCACCGAAGGTTTGAGGAAGTCGATCTCGATATTGCGCGAAATCCCGCGCAGCCGCGCGCGGCGAATGAAAACGGGCGAGAGGTAATCCATGCTCACGCTTCCAACCGGGCCGCCGGGCGCGGCCAGTTGCAAGGTGGTTGCAAAATCGACGCCCGGAAACGCTGCATGGCCAAGACTATCCACCGCTTGCAAGGCAAGACCGGGGAACAGGGTCTGCGCAATATCCACCTCATGCGAAAGGTCCAAAAGCACCCCGCCGCCCTCGGGCAGGGCAGCGTAACTGTCGCCGAACCGCCAATTGGGCCGCCATTGCCGCACATCATGACCAATCTCAAAGGCAAAGGCGTAGATGTCGCTCAGGTCTTCTTGCCCAAGCGCCACCAGCGCCGGGTGATAGCGCATCATGAAGCCAACCATTGAGCGATCCGCCACGGGGGCAGCCGCCGCATGAATCGCGGCGAGTTCCTCTAGGCTCCAGGTCAGCGGCTTTTCTACGTAGAAAGGCAGCCCCATCTGCGCGCAAAGTGCAATCAGCGGCAGACGGATTTGTGTGGCGGTGGCAATCACCACCGCATCCAAATCTGTGCGCGCGGCAAAGGCGGTGGCGTCAAACTCCCGCCAACCGATATGCGAAACCTTGGCCCCAAGCGCGTCCAAATTCCCCGCATGGCGCCGCCCAATCGAGCCCGCGCCAATCACCGCCACATGCGGGCTTACCATGCAGAAAACCCGCCATCGACATTGAGCAATTGCCCCGTGACATAGCCCGATTGGGCCGAGCACAGGAACAACATCGCATCGGCGATTTCATCAGGCTGGGCCATCCGGCCTGCCATAATCAGCTCGCCCACGCGGCGCTGGAATTCTTCGGAATGGCCATTGAAGACCGCGCCCGGCGCGATGGTGTTGACGGTGGCTTTGCGCGGCGCCCAATAGCCCGCGAGCCACACCGTCAGCCCGTGAATGCCCGCCTTGGTGATGCCATAGGCCGAGAAATTCTTGAACGGCATGCCGTCATAAATCGGGTGATGCGCGCCGTTGAGCGCATACATCGAGGCCACGTTGATCAGCGTCGCCGGGTAGCGGCCTACAATATCGCGGTCCATCTGCCGCGCGACCATGAAAGCCCCGGTCAGGTTGGTGTGCAACGTCCGCTCAAAATCGGCCACGGTGGTATCGGCAAAGTCGGGGAAGCTTTTGCCTGCGCCCATCAGCATCTCGCCGGTGATCGCAGCATTGTTGAGCACGACATTCGGCTCCCAACCGTCTTTCATCACGCGCTGAAAAATCTCGGTGACCTGATCTTCCTCGCCCACATCCAGCTCATAAAAGCGGAAGTTCTCATTGCCTTCATGCGCGGCTTGCAAAGCCTCGGCCCGGTGGCCCGGCAGGTCGGTTGCCACAACGCGCGCGCCCTCGGCCAGCATTCGGCGCACATAGGTGGAGCCCAGAACCCCGCCCGAGCCAGTGATAAAGATGGTGCGGTCTTGCAGGGTCATTGCGTGGCCTCCGGGCTATGACGCTCCGCCATGAGCATCTCGACAAGTTTGAAATCAAGCGGGCTATCAATATCCAAGCAACGCTCGGCGGGCATCTCAAAGGGGATCACCCGGCCCTCATAGATCGTTTTCGCGCGGCGCAGATAGTCGGGATCAAGCACATAGGTCGAAGCCGCATGCTCCCAAACCTTCGGCGCAGTTTGGCGCGACCAAACCCCCCCGGGCAGTGGCTTCGAGACATGCAGCGCCCCGGTTTCATCGGCCTCAACAAGGTTGAAATAGGGGTTCTTGCGCGCCTCGCAGACGCTCATCACCATGTCGGGCTTTTGCGACTGAAAAAGCGCGATGGCATTGGTGAGATCCTCTGCCAGCCGCAGGGGCGCGGTGCAATCAAGGTCGACAAAAGCGGTCACGGGCTGACCGAGCTTTTCTTGCGCCGCATCCAGCGCATGCTGCCACACGCCCCATTTGGGCGCGGTATCGGTCGCCAGATGCGCAGGCCGCAAGCCGATATCCAGCGCGCCCTTGGCCACCGCATGGTCATAAATCCGCTCATCATCGGTCGAAACCACAACCGCGCCAATCTGATCGCTTTCAAACAACAAATCCAAAGACCAGTCGATCAAGGGCTTGCCTGCGATCATGCGGAAGTTTTTGCCGGGCACACCTTTGGAGCCTTTGCGCGCCCCGATATGGCCAAGGATCATCTTGGCATCTCCTCTGCTCTGGCCAAGGCCCGCAAGCCCCAGCGCTCGCCCTGTTATAGGCGCGCGGACAATGGGACGGAAGGGGCCAACAACGCCCCAAAAACGCTGCGGAACACCAAGCTAATACGAAAAAGGGCGCCCAAAGGCGCCCTTTCCAAAACCACGCTGGGTCAACAGGCTTAGAAGCCCAGACCGGCGTATTTGTTTTTGAACTTCGACACGCGGCCACCGGTGTCCATCAGTTTGGCCGAGCCACCGGTCCAGGCCGGGTGCGCCAGCGGGTCGATATCCAGCGCCATCACGTCGCCTTCTTTGCCCCAGGTCGACTTGGTCTGGTATTCGGTGCCGTCGGTCATTTTGACGGTGATGAAGTGGTAATCGGGATGGGTATCGGCTTTCATCGATCCACTCCTTACTCGGCTTTGGGTTTGTAGTTGGTGACTTCGGCGATACGGGCCGATTTGCCGCGACGCGAGCGCAGGTAGTAAAGTTTCGCGCGACGCACACGACCACGACGCACCACGGTGATGCTGTCGATGTTGGTCGAGTAGAGCGGGAACACACGTTCCACGCCTTCGCCGAACGAGATTTTGCGCACGGTGAACGAAGCCGCGATGGTCGCGCCGCCTTTGCGAGCGATGCAGACGCCTTCATACATCTGCACACGCGAACGGGTGCCTTCAGTCACTTTGTAGCCAACGCGCACGGTGTCGCCAGCTTTGAAATCGGGAATGTCTTTGCCGAGGGCGGCGATTTGTTCCGCCTCGAGTTGCGCGATCAGGTTCATCGCAGGTCCTTTCGTTGCTTGCGGTTTGTTCCGCAAAGGTGTCGCCGCCCGAGAGCTCCGGTCTTCGCTCGGGTCCGCAACTGCTGTGCAGCGCGCCCGCCGGAGGATCGTTCGTCTTTTGCCAGCCTTTGGTTTGCACCCCACGCAACCCCCGAAGCAGGGGGCCACAGGCACAGACAAAGGGTCCGGGGACCGATTCCGGCCCAGACCCGCGCGAGTTACGCGAGAACGGGCCGTGAATCAAGGGGGAAGTGGGCTTTGCGCGTAATGCTAAGAAACGGGGCGCCGCGCCTTAAACCCGGCCCCACGTCACGCGCGGGACCGGGTCCTTACATCAATTGCAGTTACCGTAACCGACCCGGTAGCAATAGGCCGGACCTCCGTTTGACGGTTTGCAAGCAGACATCCCGTCGGTGCAGACGAGCCCAGCGGTGCAGGTTGCGAAGCCCAACCGATAACACCCCCCGGGACCATAGCTGCCGGGCGCACAATAATTTAGGCCCGACGAGCAACTTGACTGCGCCAAACGCAAAGGCTGTGTGCCCTCTGCCCAAGCGCCAGTTCCAACAACAGCAATCGTCAACGCAACAAGAGGCATTTTGATATTCAGCATTTCAATCTCCCCCCAAATACGCAGGCTTTGGACGCCTGCGTTTCAGATGGGCCGCCAGCAGCCCACAAAAAGTGTGAACCTCTTGTGACAATTCCAAAGTGACGCGCGTCACTTTTTGTCGCGGTGCTTTAGAGGGCGGAACGGGGTGAAAAAATCAGCCCCGCCGTTCGGTTACCGAAGACATTCTCGCTACGGGCGAAAGTGCGCCTCAGTTTTCACCGCCGCCAAATTGTGGATCAATGCGTAAAAGCCGAAAATGCGGCTTAGCCCTTTGGCGCGTCGCAAAAGCGCTCCCACAAATCCGGGCGCCGCTCTCGCGTAAGCGCCTCGCTCATTTCCCGCCGCCACGCGGCAATCTTTTTGTGATTGCCCGAGGTCAGCACCTCGGGGATCGTGCGGCCCTGCCACTCCGCCGGGCGGGTGTATTGCGGGTGCTCCAAAAGCCCGTTCGAATGGCTTTCCTCGGTCGCGCTTTCGGCATTGCCCAGCACGCCGTCGCGCAGCCGCACCGTGGCATCAATCACCACCTGCGCGGCCAACTCGCCGCCCGTCAGAACAAAATCCCCAATCGAGACTTCTTCGACGCCATAAGCCTCCAACACCCGCTCATCGACGCCCTCAAACCGGCCACATAGAATGGTCATGCCCTGCGCGGCGGCAAAGCGGCGCGCATCGGCTTGAGTGAAGGGTTTGCCGCGCGGCGACATATAGACCACGGGCCAGTCTTCACGGCTTGGGGGCGCACCAAGCGCGGCCTCGTCCAGCGCCGCGGCCACCACATCGGCGCGCAGCACCATGCCCGCACCGCCCCCGGCGGGCGTATCATCGACATTGCGGTGCTTGCCAATGCCAAAGGGGCGCAGATCAATCGTTTCAAGCGCCCAAAGACCCGTATCAAGCGCCTTGCCCGTCAGGCTCAGCCCCAAGACACCGGGGAAAGATTCCGGGAACAGCGTCACGATTTTGGCGCGCCACGCGGCGGGGGCCTGTGCGGTTTCCTCCATCAGATCGCGCGGGCGCAGCTTGCCCGACAGCGAGGTGATGACCGAGCGCGTCCCATGCGAGCGCAGCGGCCCAGCTTCCGGGGGAGGCTCGGGCACCGCCTCGGCTTGGAAACCAAAGGTCGAAAGCTTCACCGCCCCTTTGCGCGGAGCGGGCGCTTTATCTGTGTCTTTCGGATCATCGGGCGTGCTCATGGCACCTCCTCATCGGGATAGGCGTCTTGCATCCCGGCTTGAAACAGCACCGCGCGTTTGGCGGCGGTTCGCTCTTCACGCGCCATGCCGGACCGGTTGAGCGCGATGAACCTTTCACTCACCGCAAGCGGTGGGGCGACGTTGTTACGTTCAACCGTAACAAATTGATCTTCAATATGCTTCGGTAGATTCAGAAAATCCATAAACGGCTGGCCCGCACCAAAGCGCATCGCATCGAAGCTTGCCACATCATGGGTGACCAGCGCCACATTGGGCAAGCCCGCGCTAATTTCGGCGAGCTGCGCCTCAAGCGAAACGGGCGCCATCGCGGCGCGAAACGCGTCCAAATCGCGGGTGAAAGGTTTGCCGGTGGTTTTGCGCGCCTGATGCGCCCAAATACTATCGACCCAGCCCGCGCGTTCGCGGGTGGAAAGGTAAAGCGTCACCTCCACCGGCCAACCAAGCCCGGCAAAGCCATCAATCAACGCCGAAAGAATGTTCACCGCGCCGGGGTAGGCCGTATCGCGCAAGCCAAGCGGCATTCGCCCCAGCAGGTTTTCCGCGCTGATCAGCATACGCCGATTGGGATTGAGCGGCATATCCGCCAAAAACGCCCGCATCGCCCGCGTGATCTCACGCAACTCAAAGGCGCCCAGCGTCTCGGCATAGTCAAAACAGGCTTGCGACGCGTCGCGGATGCGCTTGGGCAGCACCAGCGCTGCGCGCGGCCAAATCAGTTCCCGGTTTTCATGCAAAAAGGCCTGCGCAGAGGTCGTTCCGGTCTTGTGAAAGCCCGGATGCAGAAAGACCTGCATCACTCCACATCCTCGGGCGGGTCGGCAATGATCTTGCCCGCAGCAATATCCACCGTGGGCACCACGGCGCGCGTGAACGGCAGCATCAGCGTGGTTTTGCGCCCGGGCGCATAGATTTCCAAAATATCGCCAGCGCCGAAGTTTTGCACGGCCCGCACTTTGCCAATCGCCACCCCGCCGGTGTCATAGACCGCCAGGCCGATCAGATCGGTGTGGTAAAATTCATCATCGGGAAGCGAGGGCAGACGATCCCGGTCCGCCCAAAGGGTCACGCCTTTCAGCGCATCGCCCTCTTCCTTCGTGGCCACACCCGACAGGCGCGCGCCAAGCCCCCCCGTCACCGGGCGGGTCAGCTTGATGGTGAAACTGCGCGCTCCATCCTCGCTGTAAAGCGCACCGTAAGCGGCAATATCTTCCGGCTCGGTGCAAAAGCTTTTCAGCCGCACCTCACCACGGACCCCAAAGGCCCCGGCAATAGCGCCCACGCAGACACGATCCGGTTTCGACATAGCCCCTCCGCAAGCATAGGCCGGACATCGCTGCCCGGCCTCCAGTTCATAACGAAATCAGGTTCGAAGCGAACCTTATTCCTCGGCCGGCGCAGCAGCTTTCGCGGCTTTTTCTTCAGCGCGTTGTTGCGCTTTTTTGCCCGGCTCGGCTTTTTTCATGTTTTTGCGCTCGGTTTTTTCTTTCGCGCCAGCGGCTTCCAAGAAACGGGCAACGCGGTCGGTCGGTTGCGCGCCTTGGCCGAGCCAGTATTGCACGCGCTCCATGTCCATTTTCACGCGCTCTTCGCTGTCTTTCGGCAGCAGCGGGTTGTAGGTGCCCAGTTTTTCGATGAAGCGGCCGTCACGCGGCATGCGCGAGTCGGAAGCAACGATCGCGTAATGGGGGCGCTTTTTCGAGCCGCCACGGGCGAGACGGATTTTCATAGCCATGGTGTATCTCCTTCAGATGGCTGGGTGAGGGCCTGCGGTGGCCGTCATTTCTGGAATGTCTCGTGATGCCGGATCACTTCCGAGATCACGAAGGTGAGGAATTTGCGGGCAAAAGCCGGATCAAGATCCGCGTCTTTGGCCAGTTGTTGCAGACGTTCGATCTGCTTGGATTCGCGCGCCGGGTCGGACGGCGGCAGCGCATGTTCGGCTTTCAGTTTGCCCACCGCTTGAGTTTGCTTGAACCGCTCGGCCAGCGTGTAGACAAGGATCGCGTCGAGCCGGTCAATCGAATTGCGATGCTCGGCCAAAAGCGCGGCCGCGCGGGTGATATCATCGCTCATGCGAGATCCTCCGGTTTCGGATGGCGGTAGACGCGGGCTTCCTTTTCACCCGGAAACGGCTTGGCATTCGGGTCATACACAGCCCCCAGCCGTTCCGCCAAAGCGATGGAGCGGGCATTCTCGGGCGCGATATAGCTCACCGCCGTTTTCCATTTGAGGGTGCGATAGGCATGGTTGATGGCGGCGCGCGCGGCCTCGGCCATCAGGCCCCGCCCCTCGTGCCGTTCGCTCCAGCAGGTCCAGCCAATTTCATATTCGGGCCAGTTGATCGGCGCCCAAGGGCCCGTCATGCCCAAGGCGGCATCGCTGTCTTTCGTCGTGATGACAAAGCTGCCCCAGCCGCGCATTACCCAATGGCCGATCACCGCCGCCCAAGCCCGCCATGCGATGGCCTCGTCCACAGTGTCGGTGGAGCGGATGAACCGGCCCCGGTCAGACAGCATGAAGTCACACCACGCCGGAAAGTCGCGCGCCGCGGGGGCACGCAATACGAGACGTTCCGTCTCCAAAACCGGGGTGGGCGACAGCGCAACCATGTTACTTCTTCTTGCCCATGGTCAGACCGGCGAGACCCGGCGGCAGCTTCACACCGCCCAAATTGCCCATGCCGGGCATCGCGCCGGGCAGGCCCTTCATTTGGCCCATCGCCTTGGTGGCTTCTTCCATTTTCGCGGGATCAAGCTCGCCTTGCTCCGGCAGGCCACCGAATTTGCCCTGCATCGCGGCCATTGCTTGTTTCAGCATGCCGCCCTTCATCTTGCCGAGCTTTTTCATTGTATCGGCCATTTGCCGATGCATTTTCAAAAGCTTGTTCAGGTCAGCCACATCCAAACCAGAGCCCGCCGCGATCCGGCGTTTGCGGCTGGCTTGCAGCATTTCGGGCCGCGCACGCTCTTGCTTGGTCATCGAGTTGATCATCGCAATCTGGCGGCGGATGGTGCGGTCGTCAAAGCCCGCATCCTCGGCTTGTTTGGCCATTTTGCCCATGCCGGGCATCATGCTCATCACGCCTTGCATACCGCCCATCTTGAGCATTTGCTCCAGCTGGGACTTCATGTCGTTCATGTTGAACAGGCCCTTTTGGAAGCGCTTGACCATGCGCTCCGCCTGTTCTTTTTCAAAGACTTCCTGTGCCCGCTCGACCAGCGCGACGATGTCGCCCATGCCAAGGATGCGGCCCGCGATCCGCTCGGCCTCGAAGGTCTCAAGCGCATCCATCTTTTCGCCAAGACCCACAAAACGAATCGGCTTGCCGGTGGTCGCGCGCATCGACAGCGCCGCACCGCCACGGCCATCGCCATCCATCCGGGTCAGCACAACGCCGGAAACGCCGATCTTGTCGTCAAATTCCTGCGCCACTTCCACGGCGACTTGGCCAGTCAAGCCATCAACGACCAGCAGCGTTTCGCGCGGGTTCACCGCATCGCGAACGTCTTGCACCTCGCCCATCAACACATCGTCGATTTGCAGACGGCCCGCGGTATCGAGCAGGTAAACATCGTAACCGCCAAGCGAGGCTTGTTGCTTCGCCCGTTTGGCAATTTGCACCGCGCTTTCGCCTGCCACGATCGGCAGCGTATCGACGCCAATCTGGGTGCCCAGAATCGCCAACTGCTCCATCGCCGCCGGGCGATAAATGTCGAGCGAGGCCATCAGAACGCGCTTCTTCTCGCGCTCTTTCAGACGCCGCGCCAGTTTCGCGGTGGTGGTGGTTTTACCGCCGCCTTGCAGACCGACCATCAAGATCGGCGCGGGCGGGTTATCAATTTTCAGCGCATCGGCCGGATCGTCGCCCGCCAGCATGGCGACCAGTTCGTCATGCACAATCTTCACGACCTGCTGGCCGGGGCTGATCGATTTCGTGACTTGCGCGCCCGTGGCTTTGACTTCGACCTTTTTCACGAACTCGCGCACCACGGGCAGCGAGACGTCGGCCTCAAGCAAAGCGGTGCGCACTTCGCGCATCGCCACTTTCACATCTTCAGCCGTCAGCGCGCCCTGTTTGGTCAGCCGCTCGAACACCCCACCAAGGCGATCGGAAAGAGACTCGAACATCGTGCCCTCCTGCGCCGCAGTTGCGGCCTAAAAAACGTCAAACGCACCAGTGGGCGCAACGCGCTGACTGGTGGCGATCCCCGCCCATGCGGGGACCGGAGGTTTCGTCCTCCGGGGAATCTGGTGTCGCTTAAGCGAAATGTGGGTTCGAGTCAATCACAGCCCCTGCGCTGTGGCAAAAGCAGACCGGTTTGCCCGGGCGCGGCACTGCACCACCTTGCATTCAGGAACGAAATGCGAAATGTAGGGCCAAATACGTTCATAGGTGCACAAATGCGCTTCGAAAACTGGGATGAGATCCGCACTGCTTATCAGGTGGCGCGCGTGGGAACCGTTTCAGGGGCAGCCGAAGTTCTGGGCGTGCACCATGCCACGGTGATCCGCCATGTAGACGCGCTTGAGGGGCGTCTGGGCACCAAACTCTTCCAACGCCATCCGCGCGGCTACACACCGACAGAGGCCGGAAGCCAGCTTTTGGCCGTGGGCCAAGCGACCGAAGATCAGTTTTCGCAATTGGCCGCGCGCATCTCTGGCGCGGGCGAGGAAATGCGTGGTGAGCTGATCATCACCTCTTTGCCGGTGCTGGGTGGTCTCGTGATGCCTGCCATGGCAGACCTAATGCACCAACACCCGGCCTTGGTGCTGCGCTATATCACCGACCAACGGGTGTTTCGGCTCGAATATGGTGAAGCGCATGTGGCCATTCGCGCGGGCGCGCGCCCGACAGAGCCCGATAACGTCGTAAGCCAGTTGGGTATCAACCGCACCGCGCTTTATGCCTCGCACGCCTATCTGGAACGCTATGGCCGCCCAAAAGGGCTTGATGATCTTTCGGGACATCGCTTCATTGGCCCCGATACACGCGACAGCCGCGCGCCCTTCTTCCGCTGGCTTGCGCAAACGCAACCCACAGAATCGGTGGTGTTCATGGCGAACGAGATCGCCTCGCAGTTCACGGCTGTGGTGGCGGGTTTGGGGCTTGGCTTCTTGCCGGTGCTGCAAGCACAAGACGATCCGCGCTTGGTCGAAGTGGTGCCACCGCAACCCGAATGGGACAGCCCGTTTTGGCTGGTGACGCATGTGGACTTGCACCGCACCCCCAAAGTGCAAGCGGCGCTCAAAGCCTTGCGCGCCGCCGCTGGCAAACTCGAGATTTAACTTTGCGCCTGTGACTGCCCCGCCTGCGGCACGGGCTGCGGGCGGTTGGGATGCGGCTTGATATATTCGCGTATCGCCGCGAAGGCCCATTGAATGGCAAGCCCGCCAAAGATCAGCGCGCTGTCTTGCGCAAAGCCACCCGCCTCGTTTGAGACCTTCACCGCTTGGCTAAAGATCGCCAGCACCGTGCCCAGCGCAAACACCTGCAAACCCTGCTTGCCAAGGGTGCGAATGGGCTTGGTCCAGCGCGACGCCGCGATCTGCGGCACCAACCAAGGCAGCGACAGAATATAGGCCAGCCCCAAGAAATGCAGCAGGCGGGGCACGCCGACAAAGGTCTTGTCGGAGTTCACAAGGAAAAACGGCACCCCCCATTGGCGCAACTGCCACATCGCGTGGCCAACGTTTTTCAGCAGCACATCCATATGCACCCAAGCAAAGGCAAAGATCAGCCAAGCAAAAACCGGCCAGATCAGCCAATGCGTCACCGGCACCAGCCGCTTACCGTTGCGCAAGGCAAGCCCGGTCAAAATGCCAAGGCTGAACAAGAGCTGCCAAGCAAAGGGGTTGAAGAACCACCCGCCCTTATAGGGGAAGTTGGGCGGATCGAGCCGGGTGAGCCCCGTAAGCACCCAAAACCCAACGGTAAAGGCGAAAAGCCCCCACATTGAGCGTTGTCCAAGCCGTATCAGGAACGGCGCCCCCAAAAGCATCACCGCATACATCGGCAAAATATTCACATAGCCAAGTTGGTGGCCCAGCGTGGCGATACCCACCAAAAACTCAAGCGGCGTCTCCAACAGCGGGCCAAAGGCATTGCGCTCCAACATCGCCTCGCCGCCGAACCAGAGCGTGGCACTGGCCGCAATGGCAATCGCCCAGACCGTGGTCAGGATATGCACCATATAGAGCAGCCATGCCCGGCCCCAAACCTTGCGAATGCCCGGCCAGTTGAGCCCGTCTTTCAGCTTTGGCCCATAGGCGAGCGCCGCCGCACAGCCCGACATAAAGACAAACGCCTCTGCCGCATCCGAAGGGCCAAGGTTGCGCGAAGTGAAATGCTCGTAAAAGTTTCCCGGGATGTGGTTGATGTAAATCATCACCAAACTCAGCCCCCGGAAGAAATCCAGACGCGGATCACGAGCCCCTGCCGGCAAACCGGCAGGCTGCGAAAACTTGGGGGCGTTAGCCATTCTGTGCGACACTTCCCTGAGAAATCTGGCCGGAGGCATCCGCCTCGGCGCGTTCGGCATCAAGCGCCCAACGATCGAGCACCGCATCATGCAGCGCCACAACGGCGGGCTTGGCATATTCGGCAGGCACCCCCATCAGCCGCGACCGCGAAGGCCGCGACGACCAGACAAGGATCAGCGGCGCCAACACCATCGGCACGCCGACGGGAAGCAGCCACAAGAACAGACCGGGGGCAAAGGTCCATGTCGCCATCAGCCCAATCAGGCCAATGGTCACAATCCAATGCGAAGCGGCGAAGCTGTCTTTTAGGCTCAGCGTGCCATCGCCGCGGTTGTTAGTGGGCCAGCCCCCATCCCGCCCCAACAGCACCTGCAACACCGAACGTGTGGAATACATCAACAAAACCGGTGCAGTAAGCGATGACAGCAGCAGTTCCGCGAAGGTGGAGGCAAAGGCAATGGCCGCGCCGCCAAACCGACTCGCCTCACCGCTCAGCGCAGCCCGCGCCGCAATCAAAATCTTCGGCAAAAGCAGCAGCCCGAAAATGCCAATCGCCAGCCCAATCGCCTTAGAGGCGGCCGAGGGCGGAAAATAGGGGATCGGCCAATCGGGAATCGGGAAGTAATCAGGCTTCGGCGCCAAAAGCGGGGCCGCGATCGACGCCAGAATGAAGCCAAGCCAAAACAGCGGCGCGATATAGGCCATGATCCCTTGGGCAAAGACAAAACGCGACCAAGGTTTCAACCCCGGCGCGCCAATGATCCGACCATGTTGCAAGTTGCCTTGGCACCAACGCCGGTCGCGCTTGGCGTGATCGACGATATTTTCCGGGCCTTCCTCATAGCTGCCCCCCAGATCGTCATCGAGCCGGACGATCCAATCCGCGCGCGCCAAGAGCGCGGCTTCCACGTAATCATGGCTGAGCACATGGCCACCAAAGGGCGGCTTGCCCTTCAGCGCGGGCAGGCCGCAGCTTTCGGCAAAGGCGCGCACACGGACAATCGCGTTATGGCCCCAAAATGGCCCGGTATCGCCCTGCATCATCGCAAGGCCACGCGCGAAGATCGGCGAAAAGAAGGCGGCCGAGAACTGCATTGCTCGACCAAACCGCGACCGCGCGCGAATGACTTTGGGCAGAGTTTGCAACAGCCCCAAGCGCGACTCCGCCTCAATCCGGCGGATCATCTGCAAGATGGTGTGGCCTTCCATCAGGCTGTCGGCATCCAAGATCACCGCGTAATCATAGGCGGCGCCAGAGCGGGTGATGAAATCCTCGATGTTGCCCGCTTTTTTGCCCGTGTTTTGTTCTCGGCGACGATAGAAGAACCGCCCGACCCCGTTCCGCTCTGCCACCAATTGCGCGAAAACCTGCTTTTCGCGCGCGGCGATCAGATCATTGCGGGTGTCAGACAAAATGGCAAAATGCACCTCAGCCGGGTCACCCGTGGCAGCAAGAGAGGCATCCATTGCCGCGATCCGCGCAAAGGTGACCAGCGGGTCTTCGTTGTAGACCGGCACCAAAACCACGGTGCGGCCCCGAATGGGGCCATGCGGATCATAGGCGGGCGGCCGGGCAGCAGAGGTCAGGCCGATCAGCGCCTGCACCGCCCCCCAAGCCAACCAAAGCGTCGAGATCAAGATCAACAGCGCCCGTGCAATATCGAGCGTATCGATCCCATCGGCTGCGCCAAACTGCAAAAACAGCACAAAAGCGCCGCCCCCGGCCACAAGGCTCAGGGTTAGCGCTAAGGCGCGCAGAGCATAAAGCCCCACGCGAGATATCAGGCGCGATGCCATCAGGTTACAGACCGGGGCCCGGAGAGGGCGCGGCTTGCGGATGCAGGCTGGCCAGCAAACGCCGGAAGAAACCAAGCTCGTGCTCGATTGTTTGCGGCGGCATGGCAAGGGGCGCTGTGGGCAAGGCACAAGGCCCGGCGATCAGCGCATCGGCAGTCAGGGCTTCGCCCGAGACGTGTTCGGACGCAAGCGCAGTGATATGGGGGGTATGCGCACTCATGCGTGGATCCATTGATAAAGCCAGGTTTCGGTCAGCTTGCGACCATAACCCGCGATATGGGCAGCCAGTTCCACCGTATCGCCCCGCGTGGGCCGAACATCGAGCACAAGCCGCCAGATGCCATCGGTGGTATTCCGAGAGAGTACTTTGGTAACAATTTCACCATTCCAAGCACTTGCATTGATTGTCAGGTCCTTGGCGGCATCGTGCGGCAGGGCGTCCATCAGTCCGCCCACAAAGTCTATCACGAATTTGCGGGTGCCGTCGGTGTTCTCCACGCCCGAAACCCCGCCTTCGCCCGCGCGGGTTTCTTTGACATGGGCACGTTCATCCGCCGGATCGAATTCAAGATCGCCCCAGCGCAGCCGATACGAAAACTCGCGGCTTTCGCCTGCTTTCGCCTCGGTTTCGGGGATCCAGAAGGCAACGATATTGTCGTTCACTTCCAGATCGGAGGGGATCTCGACCAAGCGGATCACGCCCTTACCCCAATCGCCGATGGGTTCCACCACGCAAGAGGGGCGCTTTTCATAATGCGCCGCATCGTCTTGGTAATGGTCGAACTCACGGTCGCGTTGGTAAAGCCCAAAGGACTGCGGCGCCGTTTCCGAGAAATAAGACGAGGCGAGCCGCGGCGGGTTCGCGAGCGGACGCCACAGCAGATCGCCATCCGCGCGCACAATCCCCAGCCCATCGCTGTCATGCACATTGGGGCGGAAATCGTCAAAATCCGCCCGGTTGCGTTCCGCAAAAAGGAACATCGAGGTCAGCGGCGCGATGCCCAATTGCTGCACATCAGCGCGGAAGAAGAGCCGCGCGGTCACCTCCATCACCGTTTCAAAGCCCGGCGTGATGGTGAATTTATACGCCCCGGTCAGCGATTGGCTTTCAAGCGCCGCCCAGATCGTGATCACTTCCGATCCGGGTTCGGGACGCTGAATCCAGAACCGGGTAAAGCGCGGGAATTCCTCGGCCACCGAAAGGCCCGTATTGACCGCCAGACCGCGCGCCGAAAGCCCATAGGCCGAATTGCGCCCCAAAGCGCGGAAGTAGGACGCGCCTTGGAAAGCCACCAATTCATCAAAAAGATCGGGGCGGTTGAGCGGCGTGTGCAACCGGAAGCCCGCCACACCCGGCAGCGGCTCATGTTCGGGCACTTTCGCGCGGCTTTCGCGCTCATAGATGAAATCGTCGGTGTCAAAGCCCATCGGCTGGGCTTCACCGTCTTTCACCTCGTAAAGCAGCACGGGCTCTTTGAAGAGCCAGCCCAGATGGAACGCATGCAGCAAGAAGCGGCTGTTTTCGACATCAGCAAAGCGCGCGCGCTCCGGGTCGAAGCGGATCAGACGGTAATGATCATAGGTAAGATGCGACAGGAACGTGTCGGGCAAGGTCGCGGGCGGCACAGGGGCCGCAGCGGCCATCGCGCGCATCTCATCGGTGAGCATTTCAAAGCTGAACGGGCGCTGCACCGCGGCAGGCGGCGTGATCTCCGCAGGCACTTCCGGCAGCGCGGTCTCTTGCGCGTTCAGCCGCTGCGGAACAAGCCCAGCCCCGGCCAAAACCGCAGCCGAAGACAGCGACGCCAGCAAGTGGCGACGGGTCAAGCAGAGAGGGGGATTGGCATGGTCGGAAGGCATGTGTTTTCGTTCAAACTCATATAGTTCTAAAGTCCGCAAAAACGCGGCCTAATTGCTGTTTCTATAGTCATAGCGCTTAAAAACTGGCAAGAGAGATTGCGTCACACTCCCGTCAAACAAAGGGAGCTTTGCAAGTTTCGGCGCAAAGTTGCGCATCTTGGCATGTAACAGGCACGAAGTTGCGCGTTCTGCACCTGCAAAGGCCGGTTTCGCCCAATAATCAACCGTTTTCAAGCGCTGCGGCAAGCGGATTTCCGCGCAAGCCCTGACGCGGCGGAAAGTGTGGGCGGATGAGTCGCCCGTAATGCCCGCCAAAGCAGGCCGATTCTCGCAGGCTGCTGACCTTTTGTCCCGCTTGCGTTAGCGCAAAGCCTGCGGCAATGCATCCCTATGACACTCTTGCTGATCCATACTGGCGGCACCATCGGCATGGCGCCGGGGCCGCATGGGCTACGCCCCGAACCGGGGCTGGTCGAGGCCGCCATTGCCGCGCGACTACCCGAAGGGGTGGCGCTCAAAGCGCATGTCTTTGCGCCTTTGCGCGACAGCGCCGATATTGGCCCCGCCGATTGGAATGCGATTTTGGATGCGCTCGATGCGCATCCGGGCCTGCCCGCGCTTGTGACCCATGGCACCGATACAATGGCGTTTACCGGCGCGGCGCTTTCGCAAGCTTTGGCGGGGGCCGGACGGCGTGTGGTGATGTGCGGGTCGATGCAGCCCTTGGGCCAAGGTGGCGATGCAGAGCGCAACCTTGATCTGGCGCTTGCGGCGGCCCAAGCCCCCGGCGTCGGCGTAGATTTGGCCTTTGACGGGCGGCTTTTGCCCGCGGCAGGGCTGGTGAAACATGATAGCCACGCCGCCAATGCCTTTCGCAGCCAACCGCAAGACCCCGGCACACCCCCCGCCCGGAAGCGTTTTGAGCTAGACCGAAAATTCGCGGTTCTAAGCCTTTCCCCCGGCCTGCCAGCGAGCGCACTTGGCGCCATGCTCGACGCGCTCGACGGGGCGGTTTTACGTGTTTTTGGCGCAGGCACGGTGATGAATAACCCGGCCATCTTGGCGGTGTTGCGCAGCGCGATTGCCCAAGGCAAACGGCTACGCGCGGTCAGCCAATGCGAGGCGGGCGGGCTCAGCCCAGGGGCCTATGCCGCCGGGGCCGCGCTTTGGGAGGCGGGCGTTGAAAACGGCGGCCGCGAAACACCAGAAGCCGCGCTGGCGCGGCTTTGGCTTTCGTAAGGCGCAATAATTAGCGCGCGACCAGCGCCGCCGCCACCGCCTCAACCGATTGGCCAGAGCCCTCGGCCACTGCCATCAGGCTCTCGCTCGGGTCCGTCACGGTGAAGCCTGCCGCAGTCAGCTTGGCAGTAAGGCCTGCCCCATCGGTGCCAAAAATCGGCGCAACATCTTGAACCGAGCTTTGCAGCACCGTCATCGCGATGGCGAATTGCGGCGGGCCCGAGCGGCCTTCGGAACCCGAACTCGGCAGCGCAAAGGGCACCGCCACCAACAGCGACACGGCCAAGCCAATCCACATCGGCGCGCGTTTGAGGTAATTCACCACCGAGCGCCAGTTCTTCCACACATGCAGCACAAACGGCACGATCAGCACCATCGACAAAATCTCGTGCATTTCATGGAAGGTGCCCATGCCCACATGGAAGAAAAGCGCCACGCCAGAGACAAGCGAGACAAGGAACAACCCGGTGATGAACGGGGTGGCATAACGGCTAAGAGCGGAATTCATTTTCACTGTCTTTCTGATGGATGAGGGCTTGCTGCCCTCTTGGGGAGATTTCGCAAACCAAACGTTGGAGCGCGACGTTTCCGTCGCGCCCCTATCAGAATTTCTTTAATGGTCTGATAGTTATAGCTCAGACTCAGCTTTAACGAGCGCGCCGATCATGCCTTGGCAGCACGGGTGAGCAGCCGCAGGCAAACATCGGTCGCCACCGCCATATCTTGCACAGACACCCATTCGAGCGGGCCGTGAATGTCTTGCATGCCAGTGAAGATATTCGGGCAAGGCACACCCATTTCGGTCAGCCGCGACCCATCGGTGCCACCACGGATCGGCACCGACAAAGGCTCGATCCCGGCATCACGGCAAGCGTCGCGCGCCAGATCGACAGGCGTCATATCCTTTTCAAGCCAATAGCGCATGTTGCGATATTGCGGTTTGATCGTGCAGGTGATCGTGGCGCGCGGTTCGGTGGCCGCTACAGCCGCGCAAACCTGCTGCAACATCTCTCCCCGCGCAGCGAGGCCATCCAGTTCAAAGTCGCGCAGGATGATCGAGAATTCGACCTCCGCCGCTGTGCCCGCAATATTGGTGATGTGCCAAAAACCCTCGCGCCCCTCGACGACTTCGGGGGTTTGCGTGGCTTGCGGCAGCATGTCGATGATTTTGGCGGCCAGATGCAGCGCATTGACCATTTTGCCGGTGGCCGTGCCGGGGTGGGTGGAAACGCCCACCACCTTCACCTTCGCCCCATCGGCCGAGAAGCTTTCATATTCGATCTCGCCCACCGCGCCGCCATCGAGCGTATAGGCGAAATCCGCGCCCAGATCGGCGGGCAGACGGGCATCGACACCGCGACCAATTTCTTCATCCGGCGTGAAGGCCAACCGGACCTTACCATGCGGCACATCGGGGTTGGCAATCAAATGCTCGGCAAGCGTCATCAAAATGGCCACGCCCGCTTTGTCATCCGCCCCCAAAAGCGTGGCACCAGAAGCGGTGATCAGATCATGGCCGACCTTCTCGCCCAAATAAGGGTTGCGCGCGGGGGAGTTCACCAGACCCGGCGCATCTGGGTAAGTGATCTCACCGCCGTTATAGCCACGAATGACGCGCGGCTTCACCCCCACCGCATTATAGGCCGGTGCGGTGTCCATATGCGCCAGCATCCCAATCACCGGGCCTTCGGCGGTGGCGGGAACGGTCGCCAAAACCACGCCGTAATCGGTGATATGCACCTCTTGCGCGCCAATCGCCTCCAATTCCTGCGCCAAAATCTTGGCAAGGTTGAGCTGAATCGCTGTGCTGGGCGAAGTCGGGCTTTCCTCATCGCTTTGCGTATCGACCTCGCAATAGCGGATCAGGCGGGTTTCCAGTTTAGAATGATAGTCTTGCATGAGGGGCTCCTTATGCGTGCAATGGGCGCCGCTCAGCCGGGAGTGTCAAGCCTTGCTCCGCGCGGGCGGGGGGGCTACATCACCCCTCCAGCATCGGAGGAACGCATGGATACCGCCACCCGCATCGCCCGCACTATTGCCACAGATATTGATGCCACCCCCGCCCAAGTGGGCGCGGCGGTTGAACTGTTGGATGGCGGCGCGACGGTGCCCTTTGTCGCGCGCTATCGTAAAGAGGTGACTGGGGGGCTGGATGACACGCAATTGCGCAAACTGGCCGAGCGGCTGGATTATCTGCGCGAACGCGAGGCCCGGCGCGCGGCGATCATTTCCTCGATCACCGATCAAGGCAAAATGACCGATGATCTTGCCAAGGCGCTCGCACAGGCCGAGACCAAGGCGGAACTGGAAGACCTTTACCTGCCCTATAAGCCCAAGCGCCGCACCAAAGCTATGATGGCGCGCGAAAATGGGCTCGCTGCGCTGGTCGATGCAATCTTGGCGGATCGCAGCGCCACACCCGAAGCTTTGGCGGATGGATACATTTCCGAAGCCGTGCCCACGGTGAAAGATGCGCTCAATGGCGCGCGCGAGATTGTAGCGGAAAGTCTGGTCGAAAACGCGCAACTGCTTGGGTCTTTGCGCGATTACCTCACCCGCGAAGCCTATCTGACGGCGAAGGTCGTCGACGGTCAGCAGGAAAAGGGCGCGAAGTTTTCCGACTATTTCGACCATCGCGAGCGTTGGGCCGATGTGCCCAGCCACCGCGCCTTGGCCATGCTGCGCGGCTCCAATGAAGGAGTGCTGACGCTCGACATCAGCCCCGATGAAGACGGCGTTGCCCGCGCCGAGGCGATGGTGGCCGCTGTGCTTGATGCACGCGGCAAAACCCCCGGCGATGAGTGGCTGCGCAAAGCGGCGGGCTGGACGTGGCGGGTGAAACTCAGCCTGTCGATGATGCTGGATCTTTTGTCCGATATGCGTGGCCGTGCGCAGGAAGAGGCGATCCGCGTTTTCTCGCGCAACCTCAAAGATCTGTTGCTCGCTGCTCCGGCGGGGGCCAAGGCGACGCTCGGCCTCGACCCCGGCATTCGCACGGGGGTAAAAGCCGCCGTGGTCGATGCCACGGGCAAGCTGTTGGCCACCGACACGCTTTACCCCTTCCCGCCCAAAAGCGATATGCGCGGCGCGCAAGCTGCACTTATGCGTCTCATCACGGCGCATGGGGTGGAACTGATCGCCATCGGCAACGGCACGGCAAGCCGTGAAACGGAACGCATGGTGGCCGAAACGTTGAAGCTTTTGCCGAGCCAAGCAAAAGCCCCCACCAAAGTGGTGGTGTCGGAGGCAGGGGCCTCGGTCTATTCGGCCTCCGAGCTCGCCGCGCGCGAATTCCCCGAGCTTGACGTAAGCCTGCGCGGCGCGGTGTCGATTGCGCGGCGGCTGCAAGACCCGCTCGCCGAACTGGTGAAGATTGAACCGAAGTCCATCGGCGTGGGCCAATACCAACACGATGTGGATCAATCGAAACTGGGCCGCGCGCTGGAGGGCGTGGTGGAAGATGCGGTGAACGCCGTGGGGGTGGACCTCAACACCGCCTCAGCGCCTTTGCTCGCCCATGTTTCGGGCCTCGGGCCCGGGCTGGCCGAGGCGATTGTCGCGCATCGTGATAGCAACGGCGCCTTCAAGGCCCGCAAAGAACTGCTGAAAGTGGCCCGCCTTGGGCCGCGCGCCTTTGAGCAATGCGCCGGGTTCTTGCGGATCACCGACGGCGTTGAACCGCTGGATGCCTCTTCTGTTCACCCCGAGGCCTATGATGTGGCCCGCGCCATCGTGAAAGCCTGCGGGCGTGATATCCGCAGCCTGATGGGGGATAGCGCCACGCTCACCCGGCTGCGCGCGCAGGATTTTGTCACCGAGACTTTCGGCTTGCCCACGGTGCGCGATATTCTGGCAGAGCTTGAAAAACCGGGCCGTGACCCGCGCCCGAGCTTTGTGACCGCTGCCTTTGCCGATGGCGTGGAAGATATCAAAGACCTCAAACCCGGCATGCAGTTGGAAGGCACGGTCACCAACGTCGCCGCCTTTGGCGCCTTTGTCGACATTGGCGTGCACCAAGATGGGCTCGTCCATATCTCCCAACTGGCGGATCGGTTCGTCAAAGACCCGCATGAGGTGGTGAAAGCGGGCGATGTAGTGAAGGTTCGCGTGACCGAAGTGGATGTGCCGCGCAAACGCATTGGGCTGACGATGCGCAAAGACGGTGGCACTTCTGCGCGTGAAGAGCGTGCCGCGCGCGGGCCGGACAAGCCCAAAGGCCCCAAAGGCAAGGGCCCGATGCAGGCCGGACCCAAAGGGGGCAATAGCACCGGCGCTTTTGGCGCCGCGCTGCTCGATGCAATGAAGAAGCGCTAATCCAGCGACACAGACGCCCCGCGTTTACCCTGACAGGGCCCCGTTTTGGCCGCAAATCCCTTGGAAGATGATCTCAAGACGGTTTGCGGCCACGAACGGAGGATAAGATGGCGCAGAGACTGATCACCCTTTGGGCGCGGTTGCGTCACACCGAAAACGATGTTTTCGCCGCAAGGCTGACTGCGCTTGGCGATGCGAAACAGGCCCGCTGCCTGCACGCGCCAATCTCCCCGTTTCGGGCGGCTGCGCGCAGCCTTTAAGCCTTAGAAATCTACCGTCACGCCCGGCAGATCGAGCGTTTTCACCAGATCACGCAATTCCTGCCGCGCGGCGACGTTGGAGATATTGAGGTTTTCCACCCCAAGATCGCGGAGATCCAAAAGCGTCATGCCGCGCGGGAACAGTTCGCGGAAAATCACCCGTTCCGAGAAGCCCGGCGCCACCCGGAAACCGATCCGCTTGGAAAGCTGATCCAGCGCCTCGCCCACCTTGCGCTTGTTATGGGCCTGTTGCGCGCCCATCCGGTTGCGCAGCACGATCCAGTCAATCGGCTTCAGCCCGGCCCGCGCGCGCAACTGCCGCGCCGACCAGACCATTTCCGAGTAAATCGAGGGGCCCGTGACCTTCGATGTTTCCGGGTCGATCCGGGCCAGCAGGTCAAAGTCGATGAAACTGTCATTGAGCGGGGTGATCAGCGTATCGGCCAGCGAATGCGCCACTTGGCTCAGCCGCGTATGCGAGCCGGGGCAATCGATGATCACGAAATCACAAATCGGGTCGAGCTCTGCCACAGCGGTCGACAGCCGATGGTCGTAAGGGTTTTCCCCCGGCGCAAGGCTTGCCGCATCCACCTCGGGCAAGGTGCGGTAATCGGGCGTCGGCAGGTCCAGCCCTTCGCGCGCCATATAGGCCAGCCGGTTTTCCACATAACGGCCAAAGCTGCGCTGCCGAAGGTCAAGGTCCAGCCCGCCGACCTTATGGCCCATCCGCGCCAATGCGGTGGCCACATGCATACTGGTGGTCGATTTTCCCGAACCGCCCTTCTCATTGCCGACAACGATGATATGCGCCACGTGTTCAACCCCATTTTCCGGCCCTCTGCGGAGCCTGCTCGTTTATAGGACGCCCCGGCTACCGAAGGAAGTGCTCTGGCGCAAGGGGGATGGTGCGCGATCTTGCCTCGCACAAAAGCGACTCAGCGCACGAACCTTTGTGCAAATGAGGCGGCAAAAATTCTTATCTGCGCCTAAATTTACGTCAGGTCAGCGAAGCTGCTGAAATTGCCCGAAATTAAGCGCACTGCTTTTGTCAGGTCAGCGCAAAACCCTTGTTTTGTTGAATTTCTCGCCAAGTCTTAAGCACCCATTAACCCTGAAATGGTTTCTTTACCTCGTGAACTGAACGCCCTCGGCCTCACAAACGCCGACGGCTTCGGAGGTGTGAATGACAATTGAACTGGTTCCTGTGCCCCCCCCCCTTGCGGCCCCGCTGGCCGCTTTGGCCGCGCCACGCCCTGCAATCGCATTGGCGTTTGACGGTGAAGGCCGCCTGACCGAGGTGAATGAAATGCTTTGTGCGCGGCTTGGCCACGATCAGGCAGAGCTTTTGCTTCGCCCCCTTGCCGATCTGTTTGCCCCCTCGGAACGCGCGCAGGTCTTGGAATGGTTCGCCTCAACCGCCACCGATGCGACCTTGACGCTTGAAGGCCCCGAAGACAGCCCGAGCTATTTTTTGGTGACACTGATCCGCCTCGGCCCTGGCCTGCCGGGGCGCGCCACGCTCACCGAGCAAGCCCTGCCCCTTGAAGAAGTCACCCGTTTGCGGGCCGAAAAAGCGCAACTTGCCGCCATCGTCAGCGCAGCCAATTTGGGGCAATGGCATTGGAACGTGCAAACCGGCGAGACGATCTTTGACGAACGCTGGGCCGAAATCGCGGGCTATACGCTCCATGAACTGTACCCGATCAGCATCAAGACATGGGCGCAACTGTGCCACCCTGAGGATTTGGCGCGCTCGGAAGCCGAGTTGAAACGCCATTTTGATGGCGAAACCAGTTGGTATGAAATCGAGGCGCGCATTCGCCATAAATCGGGCCGGTGGGTCTGGATCCGCGATCTGGGCCGGGTCCGCAGCTGGACCCCGGATGGGAAGCCCGAATGGATGAGCGGCGTGCATCGCGAGATTGACGCATGGAAACGGCGCGAGTCTCGCCTGCGTCGCGCGCAAGACCTGCTGGAACGCGCGGGTATGTTGGCAGGCCTGGGCAGTTGGGAACTTGATCTGCGGACGAACGAGGTTTCTTGGTCCGATGAAACCTGTCGTCTTCATGGCGTGCCCCTCGGCCATGCGCCCGGGTTGGAAGAAGCCATCACCTATTACGCCCCCGAGGCGCAACCGGCGATCCGTGCCGCCGTGGAGGCCGGCATAAAGGACGGCACGCCTTGGGATCTGGAACTGCCGCTCAACCGTGCCGATGGCCAAAGGATTTGGGTGCGTTCCGTGGGCGAGGTCGCGTTTGAAGACGGTGCGCCCATTCGGCTTAGCGGCGCGATCCAAGACATCACCCGGCGCAAAGAGATTGAGGCGCAACTGGCCGAAACCGCGGCCTCGGCGCGGCGCGCGCGCGACCGGCTTAACACGCTTGCCGACAATGCCCCCGGCGCCTTGTTTGAGCACCGTGCAGACCCGTCTGGCACGGTGGATCTGCCCTATTTCAGTGCCCGTCTACCTGACCTATTGGGGGTTTCGCGCGAGGAGATTGAAGCCGATGGCGGCGCTGCCGCGCGGAATGTGCACCCCGACGATATCGAGATGTTGGGCGCAGAAATCGCCCAATCGCGCGAAAAGCTTTCACCGCTCGACGTGCGTTATCGGCTCAACCATCCCGAACGCGGGCTGCGCTGGATGCAGCTGTCTTCTATCCCTTATGCACAACCCGATGGCGCGGTGGTCTGGCATGGGATCGTGTCGGATGTGACCGAGAAAGGCGAAATGGTCGCGGCGCTGCAATTGGCGCATGAACGGCTCAATACCATTGCCGAAAACGTGCCCGGCGCGCTGTTTGAATACCGCCGCGAACCCAACAATCGGCAGTGGTTTCCTTACTTCACGCAAAAGCTGCCGGAGCTTTTGGGGGTCTCGGCAGAGCAACTCAAGGCCGATGGCAAATCGGCCCGGATGTTCCTGCCGCCGGAAGATTGCGCCAAACTTGTTGAGCGCTTCTCCGCTTCACACGAAACGCTGTCGCTCGTGGAATTGCGGTTTCGGGTCGTGCGCGAGGATCAGCCGGTGCGCTGGGTGCATCTTTGGGCGTCCCCCTTCGCGCATCCTGACGGAACGATGACATGGTTTGGCAAGGCCGTTGACATCACCGACCGGCTTGAAGTCGAAGCACAGGCCATCGCCGCGGCAGCCGAGGTCAAACAAGCCCACGCAAGGTTGAATGCGATCACCGAAATCGCGCCGGTGGGATTGTTTGAATACCACCTCTTGTTGGATGGCGAGACCGAGTTTTCCTATTCCAGCGCGCGTTTCAGCGACTTAGTCGGGTTTGAACGCCCTGAGATCGAGGCGCTTGGCGGCGCGCTTTTGGATCGCGTCGTGCCCGAAGACCGCGCCAAGATGAATGAGCTCACGGCGCAAAGCGCCTCTGCGCTGACCCCTTGGCGGATGCGGTTCCGCTATCTGCACCCCAAACGCGGACTGATCTGGCTCAATGCCTCCTCCACACCGCAACGCTGCGCCGATGGCTCAACCATCTGGACGGGCGGGCTTTACGATGTGACAAGCGACGTCGCTCGGGAAACCGAACTGGAAAAAGCCTATGCGCTGGCCGAGCGGATGCGGGCAAGCAACGAACATCTGGCACTGCATGACGGGCTGACGGGGCTTGCCAACCGGCGCTATTTCGACCGCCATCTGGAAGAACGGCTGCAAGCCGCGCGCAGCGAAGACGGTCCGAGCGATTGCACCCTGATCCAAATCGACGTGGATCACTTCAAATATGTCAATGACACGCTGGGCCATGAAGCGGGCGACCAAGCACTGCGCCGCTTGGCCGATGTGCTGCGCGCCACCTTGCAAACCGGCGATTTCGCCGCGCGCTTGGGGGGCGATGAATTCTCGGTGCTGCTGGCGCCGGGCAGCACGGTGGCGCGGTCTGAGGCTGTGGTGGCGCAATTGCGCGGTGCGCTGCGCGAGCCCTTCCAATATCGCGGTACGATGATCCGGATTACTGCGTCTTTCGGGATTGTCCGCACCCCCGATGTCACCGGCCTGACCGAGGAGCTTCAGCTTTACGCCGATGCTGCGCTTTACCGCGCCAAGGCCGCTGGGCGGGACCGGGTGGAGGTGTTCTCAGGCAATCTGACCAAGCGTATCCACGACAATCGCACAATGGTCATGGACCTGCACCGCGCCTTGGAACGCCGCGAATTGGAGCCTTGGTTCCAACCGCAGCTTTGCGCCCGCTCCGGTCGCTTGACGGGGGTTGAGGTGCTGGTGCGCTGGCGGCATCCGCATCGCGGATTGCTCAGTGCCGAGGCCTTCATGCCGCTTGCAGAACACATGCAAATCGTGCCGGACATTGATGCGATGATGATGGCCAAAAGCCATGCAATATTGGCGAAATGGCACGCCGATGGGGTGATCGTGCCGAAGATCGCCTTCAACATCGGGGCCGATGATCTGCAAGAACCCGAGTTTGCTGCGCAACTGGCCGGGTTGGATTTTGGCCCGACAAAGGTTGCGCTGGAATTGCGAGAATCGCTCTGCATTGATGCCGATTCCGAGTCTTTGCGGGATAATCTGGCCGCGCTGCAGACGGCGGGCGTCTCGCTCGAGATTGACGACTTCGGCTCCGGTCGCGCCTCGCTTTTGTGCCTGATGGCGCTGCGCCCCGGCGCGCTTAAACTGGACCGGCGGATCATCGGCCCAATGCGGGACAGCGAACGTGCGGTGGAACTGGTGCGGGGCATCGTCAAAATGGCAGGCGCGCTCGGGATCGACACAATCGCCGAAGGGGTGGAGACCCAAAAACAAGCGAACCACCTGCGCGCCATGGGTTGCGATGTTTTGCAAGGCTATCTGCTGTCTGCGCCACTTGAAGCGGAAGAGATGGCACGCTTCATGAAGCGCAACAGCGAGGTTCCGCTCCCGGTCTAGGCGCGGGCAGCCACGTTAGCTGCGCGTTTCGGGCTCGTAGATAAAACCAGAAACCGGATAAACGCGGCCCAACTGGCCCGGCGTGCTCATCACACGCACTGCGCTCCAGTCGTTTTTCGGCGACACATCCACCACGGTCATCCCGAAGGAAAGCTGATTGCGCTTCCAGTTCGCGTGGTCGATGCGAATCTCGCGCTCCGACACGACCTCGGACACCACGGCAACATGGCCCAAGGGCAGTTTCCGCGTGCCGGTGAACGCCATCACCGCACCGGGTTTGGGGGTATGGCCACGGCCATAAACGCCCTCCGCCTGCGACCACCAGGTCCGGGCATTGCCACGAATCTCGATCCCGGAGGCATTGCGGGCAAAGGGCACGCACCAAACGCGCTGACCGCGCGCGCGCAACTCTTTCGCCATGGCAATAGCGAAAGCCTTCCGCTCCGGGTCGATCCCTTCCGGTTCAGGCCGGGCCGAAGCGAAGTTCAAGAAGGATTTGCTCGATTGGGTCGGTGCTTCACCACAAGCCGAAAGGCCAAGCGCAAGTCCAAGAACCAGAGGAAGTTTCAACGCCCAGTTCATGGAAAGAAGGCTTTTGGTCATCATGTCCTGATCGCGTTTTGGTTACCGATTTCTTGTCGGGCAAAGACATACAGGCAGGCCCCACCGCTCGAAAAGCCCCCAAAGGCGCGGCCTCCGGCCACTGCGCGGATTCCTGCCCAAACCGCAGCACAAAGAAAAGCCCGGGCTGAACACATGTCAGCCCGGGCCAAATGATCCGCTTGCGGAGCCGTTTAGAACGCGTTCGCAGCAACCTCAAAGTGATGCGCGTTCAGCACAAGGTGCACCCCGATCGAGGCGAAATAGCCAAGCGCAATCGCCCAACTCCATTTCAGGTGCCCCGAGAACGTGTAATGGCCCCGTGCCTGCCCCATCAGCGCCACGCCCGCCGCCGAACCAATCGACAAAAGCGAACCGCCCACACCGCAAGTCAGCGTGATCAGCAGCCATTGGCCATGGCTCATTTCAGGCTCCATGGTCAGCACGGCAAACATCAGCGGGATGTTGTCGACCACGGCAGACATCGCGCCAAGGATCATGTTGGCAGCCGTGGCCCCAAGACCATCGTAAAGCGCGGTCGAGAGCAGGTCGAGGTAGCCCAACACGCCAAGCCCGCCCACGGCAAAGATGATGCCGAAGAAAAACAGCAACGTATCCCATTCGACCCGTTCAAACAGTTTGAACGCATCCAGAACCAGCTCCGAATCTTTCAAACGCTTGCCCTTGCGGGTGAGGAAGTAGGAATAGATCTGCATATAGCCCAGACCCATCATCATCCCCATCGCAGGCGGCAGATGCAGGAAGTTCTTGAAGCTGATCGCCGTAACGATGGTGAGCAAGAACAAGATCAGCACGACGCGCCCACCCGGTTTCATGCGCGCGTTATCGGTCGCGGGCGGCGGCAATTCGGCAGGCACCGCAAACGACATGATCAAAGCCGGCACGAACCAGTTCACCATCGACGGGATGAAGATCACGAAGAACTCAAAGAAATCGATCACGCCCTTTTGCCAAACCATCAGCGTGGTGATGTCACCAAACGGGGTGAAAGCGCCGCCAGCATTGGCGGCCACGACGATGTTCACGCAGCCGACCGTGACAAATTTCGCCGAGGAGCGGCCCACGGCCACCACAACAGCGCCCATCACCAATGCGGTGGTCAGGTTGTCGAAGATGCCCGAAAGGAAGAAGGCGAGCACGCCCGTGAGCCAAAACAGCTTGCGATAGCTCAGCCCCATGCCAATCAGCTTGGCGCGCAACGCATCAAAAACGCGGCGCTCTTCCATTGTGTTCACATAGGTAATCGCCACCAGCAGGAACAAGAACAGTTCGCCATATTCCTCAACGATATGGGTGGCATGTTCATGCGCCTCATCCGACATGCCGTGCATCGCATAGGCGATCCCGATCAAAGTCCAGATCAAGCCAGCGGCCAGCATCACCGGTTTCGATTTGCGCATATGCGTGGCTTCTTCAAACACCACAAGCACATAGGCGCCTATAAAGATGACGACCGACAGGAGCCCGAACATACTTCCTGTCAGATTGAGTTCATGCATAGGTTCGCTCTCCCAGCTGCTCTGCCTTAGCCGGGTTCCGACACCCGCGGCGCATGCGTTTTGGCCGAAAACGTGTCCGACCGAACGCCGAACCTTTAAAGGACTGGGCCCGCGTCGGGCAACAGGAATCGGCTTTTTGGCCCGGAATCTGCGCCCCATATCCAATGTTTGCCCGCAATTAGGGCCAAACAGCGTGCCGAGATTCTGCAGAGGATTGACCGTACCCCGATAGGTTGTGCGCACCGCAAGTTACGCAAAACAAGACAAACGGCGTTTACCGCTTCTTAAACTCCTTCCCCCACTCTCCAGTCACTTTGCTATTGGTGAATTTCGTGTCTGAACGCCTGCACCATCTCCAGCCTGCTTCCCGCGGCGCCGATCTTGGGCGCCCGCGCTGTGTGCTTGTGGTGGACGACAGTCGGATGAGTCGACGCATTCTTTCCGCCCAACTAACCCGCGCGGGCTACACGGTGCTTGAGGCCGAAAGCGGCGAAGAGGCGCTTGAGATCTGCGCAGAAACAGAGCCGGATTTCGTATTGTCGGACTGGGTCATGGATGGCATGACCGGGATCGAATTTTGCAAGAAATTCCGTGAGATGGACCGTAAAGGCTACGGCTATTTCATCTTGCTGACCTCCAAATCAGACAAAAATGACGTCGCAGAAGGGCTGCAAAGCGGGGCCGATGATTTTCTGGCCAAGCCGGTCAATGGCGACGAGTTGCGGGCCAGACTCACTGCGGGCGAGCGCATCCTGACCATGGAACAAGAGATGAAGGAGAAGAACCGGCTCCTGTCATCCGCACTGGAAGAGTTGCGCACAGTTTACGACTCAATCGACCGTGATCTGGTCGAGGCGCGCAAACTACAGCAAAGCCTTGTGCAGGAACGATTCCGCTGCTTCGGCAATGCACAGGTATCGCTGACGCTGCGCCCCTCGGGCCATGTCGGCGGTGATCTTGTTGGATTTTTCCCGATCAATGCGCGGCGCGTCGCGCTTTACGGGATCGACGTGTCGGGCCACGGCATCACCTCCGCCATGATGACGGCGCGGCTTGCGGGCTATCTGTCTGGCTCCTCGCCGGAACAAAACATCGCGCTTATTCAAACGGAATACGGCATCTACGATGCGCGTGATCCTGCGGAATTGGCGGGCTACCTCAATGCGCTGGTGCTTGAGGAAATGCAGACCGATAGCTACTTCACGCTGATCTATGCCGATGTGGACCTTATCTCCGGCCAAGCCTCGCTGGTGCAGGCGGGCCATCCGCACCCGGCGGTGCTCCGCGCCAATGGCACGGTCGAGTTCTTGGGCAATGGCGGCATGCCCGTCGGCCTGATTGATGGGGCGAGTTACGAAACCATCACTACGCAACTGAACCCGGGAGATCGGCTGTTTCTCGGCTCTGACGGGATCACCGAAATCCAGCTTTCGAACGGCGAACAACTCGCCGAAGAGGGGCTTTCGCAATTGCTGCATGACTTCCGCGACATGCGGGGACAGGCCCTGCTGGATGCGATGTATTGGGAATTGCAGCGGCTTTCGTCCGACGCGCTTAGCGATGATGTCTCGGCCGTGCTCTTTGAATTCGACGGTGCCAAAGAAAACCTTGATTAAGGCTCCCGCAGCGCCTCGCGCGATTTGTAAAGCGGCTTGAGCAGGTAATTCAAAATCGTCTTCTCGCCCGTGTGCAACTCGACCGAGGCCTGCATGCCGGGGCGCACGTCAAAGCTGCGCTGGCGATCCGTTAGATGCCCCAAATCCACCCGCAAAGTGACCTTGTAATAGGGCTGCGCATCGGGCTTGCGTTCGTCTTTGAACGTGTCCGCCGAAACGAAATGCACCTTTCCCTCAAGGCTGCCATAGATCGTGTAATCATAGGCGGAAAGCTTGATCGTCGCGTCTTGGCCAACCTTCACAAAGGCGATGTCCTTGGGCGCGATTTGCGCATCAATGAACAGTTCTTCATCGAGCGGGATGATCTGCATGATCTCTTCGCCCGGGCGCACAACGCCACCGATGGTGGTGACCGAAAGCTTGTTGACCACGCCCCGCATCGGCGAGGTCAGAAGGGTGCGTTCCAACTGATCTTGCGAGAGTTTCAGCTGTTGGCGCAACGTGCCAAGCTTGTCGAGCGTATCGGAATATTCCGCCGCGCGCTCCAACTCCACCTTGGTGATGATGTCATTGAGTTGCGCCTCGGCATCCGAAAAGCCTTTGCGCGCCTTCGTCACATCAATCAGCGGGGCAATGTCCTTTTCATACATCCGCTCCATAAGATCCCGCTCGGCGCGGGCTTGTTCCAGCACCGCCGCAGCCCCCGCTTTGCGGGATTGGAAATCGCTCAACCGCGCCGTCAAAAGCGCGCTTTCCGATTTCACGATCTCGGGCACAAGCTCTTCTTGTTCGATGCTGGCTTCAAAAGCATCAAAGCCATTCATCTCCGCCTCAAGGCGCAACTGGCGGATTTCGAGCGCCGCGATCTGCGCGCGCAAATCATCCACCTGCGCCTTGTAAGACGTGTCGTGCAACCGCCCAAGCAGTTGCCCCGGCTCCACCTCTTCGCCTTCCGAGACGTTGAGCTCCGCCAAAATGCCGCCTTCAAGGTTTTGGATGATCTGCGGCTTCGATGAAGAGACAATCTCGCCCGGGCCGCGCACGATCTGATCGACCGAGGCAATCGCCGACCAGCCGAGGAACAAAACCACCGTCGCCACCACAATCCAGATTGTCAGGCTCATCTTCCGCGCGGCGGTCAAAACCGCGCTGGGGTCCACCGTGGTCATTGCCCTGCCCCGGCCTTCGCCTTGGTCAGATGCGCGAGCACCGCATCACGCGGGCCATCCACGGCCATCCGGCCATTTTGCAAGATCAGCGTGCGCGTGGTCAGCGACAAGATCGGCACCCGATGCGTGGCAATAATCGCCGTGCGCCCTGTGAGCCAAGTATCAAGGCGGCTCACAAGCGTGGTTTCCAGCGTGGTATCCAACGAGGCCGTCGGTTCATCGAGCAAAACGACAGAGGGGTCTTGCAACCACAACCGCGCCCAACCAATCGACTGACGCTGCCCAACCGAAAGCCCCTCGCCGCCATCGCGGATTTCAAGGTCGAGCCCACGCGGATGGGCGCGCAGGAACGGGCCAAGACCCGCAAAGTCGAGCGCCTGATAAAGCCGCTCTTCATCGCGTTCGAGCTGCGTCAGGTTCAGGTTGTCGCGCAACGTGCCGGAAAACAGCCGCACATCTTGGCTCAAATAGCCCACCGAGCGGCGCAGATCGCGCGGGTGCAATTGCCCCAGATCCACCCCATCAAGCAAAATCCGCCCGGAACTGGGTTCGTAAACCCCGGCCAAAAGCCGCAATAGGGTCGATTTACCCGAACCATTCGCGCCCAAAATCGCCACACGCTGCCCGGCGGGAACGCGCAGGCTGGCAATGTCGATATTGGTTGCGCCGTCGGCATCATATTTGAACTCAAGCCCGCGCAGTTCAAACTCGCCCTCAATCGCCTCGGCCCGCAAATAGCTGCGGCTTTCGGCCTGCACCTGATCGGCACAGACAATGGCATCCAGCCCATCAAGCGCGGCTTTCACATTGGCCCAACGCGCCAAAGTGCCCGCCAATTGCGTAAGCGGCGCCAGCGTGCGCGAGGTCAAAATCCCGATGGCGATGATCGCCCCCACGGTGAACTCACCCGCGAAGACCATATAAGTGCCAAAGACCACGGCGGCCAAATAGGTGCCCTGTTGCACCATCTGCGCCCAATAGGTGAGCGCCGAGGCGAGCTTGCGGCTTTCAGAGGATTTTACCGCCGAAAGGGTGGAAAGCTCTTCCCAGATCCGCTTGAACCGATCATTGCCGCGCTGGGTCGAAACCGTTTCATGCTCATAAATCGCCTCGTGCAGCAGCTTGGCCGCCCGCATAGAGGCCCCTTGGGTGGATTTGGTGATCTCGATCATCTTCTTTTGCATGAAGAAGCCGGGCAACACCATCAGCACCGCACCCAAGGCCAGCACCCAAACAAGGTTGCCACCGATGCTGGCCACCAAAAGCAAGAAGATGAAAATGAAGGGAATATCGGCCAAGGTGCCGATCGTGGAGGCGGTAAAGAACTCCCGCACCGAAGAAAATTCGCGCATCGCTGAAAACAGCTGGCTGGGCGAGCGCCGCCCCGGAGCCGCCTTCATCCCCAAAAGACGATCCATCAGCAGGCTTTGCACGGTGAGCTCAATCTTACGGCCAGACAGATCCATCAACCCAGACCGCGCCAATTTCAGCGCCATTTCCAGCACCAGCGCCAGCATGGCACCGAGCGCTAACACCCAAAGCGTGGATTCCGATTTATGCGGGATGACGCGGTCGTAAACCTGCATCGAGAACATCGCGACGGAGACGGCCAAGATATTGGCAAAGAACGAGCCAACCGCCACCTCCGCAAAGGCGCGGCGCTGCGCCTTGAACGCGCCCCAAAACCAATGCTCTGTGCTGGTCGCAGGCGCGTGGCGCTGTTCAAGCTGCTTGAGCGAGGTCCGCGCACGGATGATCTTGCCCGAGAAGAAGGGGGCGAAATCCTCAAGCGGCACTTCTGCGCGCTGATCGGGGCAGGTCTTGTCATAGACAAAAAGCGTGTCGTGCTCTTGCCCGATCACCAAGACCAATTGGCCCGAGGTCATCTGCGCAAGCGCTGGCCATTGCCCGGGCGAAAGCCGGTCGATCTGCTCGACCGCCGCAGTCATCCCCGCAACGCGGAGCACAGCGGCAATATGTTCGGGCTGCACCTCGTCATTCGAGGCCCCAGTCACAGCGGCGCTGGCTTCTCCCACCGCCAAAAGCATCTGTTCAAGGATATCTGCCGCGGGCACTTGCGCGCCCAAAAGCCCGGCATAGGCTGCCGCCAGTTCAGACCGTGCCTTCGCGCGCCGAGGTGTTTTTGACTCTGCCGTGGGGGCGAGGGCAGGCTTTGGGCGCACCCCTTCAGCGGCCCCGCTGACGCGAGCCGCGTTAATGTCAAACGCTATAACGCGATCAGCCAATAACCCCTACACCTTGTCAGATACTACTCCCGTCTATCAATATCCCGTGTTGGCGAGCGATTTCCAGCTTTATTAACGCTATGTCGTATTTTAGTCCGGCTTGGGCATGCGCCATTTGCGCATAGGTCTCATACATGGACACAAGTTCCATTAATGTTCTGCGCCCCATGCGATATTGCTCGGTGAACATTTCGAGACCAGCCTCGGTTTGTTCAACCACTTGCGCGTCGCGTGCCGCCTTGGCCTGAAGGGCGTTCATTCGTGCGCGTAACGTGGCCACCTGCTGCACATCATCCTGTTTCGCCTTAGCGATGCGGGCGAAAGCCGCCTCTTTCGAGGCATCGACGGCGGCCAGCGTATCAAGCGTTCCAAAGCCCAGCATCTGCTCGACCCCAACCGCCAAGCCAACCGAAGGCTTTCCTTGCCCAACCGAAGCCTGCGCGGAGACATCCGGCAGATGCCCAGCGCGGGCCATTTTCGCTTCCGCCTCGGTGCGCCCGGCCTCGGCCTGCGCCTTAGTGACGGCGAGCGCATCAGGAAGGATTTCGGGCAGATCAATATCGCTCAGCCCGGTGAGCCCCTCAAGCGGTTGCCCCGTCATGGATTGCAACTGCGCCATTGCCGCCTGCGCGCTGTCCCGATCCGCCTGCGCCGTGGCCTGCATTTCGATCAGCTTTTGACGCAACACCCGCGCTTGCGAACCGTCTGACAAGCCACCTTCAACACGCTGACGCATGATGTGGTTGTAATCGCCAAGCTTGGCCGCAGAGCGTTCCGCGACCGCCGCTTGTTCGCGCGCCTTCAAAGCGGTGATATAGGCTTTCAACCCGGTCGCGACGGTGTCGTTCATTTCCGTCGACAGGCTGACTGCGGCCACCTCCACATCGGCGGCGGCATAGTCGCGCTCGGCCCGCTTGGCGCCATTATCCCACAGCACCTGCTCCACCAAAATCCGCGCGGCAAGATCGCCCAGCGAGTTGAGGCTCAGGCTCGGCCCCACCTGCGGCAGCCAGTTCCTCGATTTCGCCTGCGCCGTCAGCCGTGCCACCCGCAATTCGGCTTTGGCCGTGCCTTTGGCATCGGTCAGCACCGCTTGCGAGATTTGCGCATAAGGCCCAGCGCTCGCCAAGGCAGAGTCGCGCCCCGCCAGATCGGCAATAATCGCCGAGGTTTGTTTGGTCGTGCCGGGTTGGCCCGGCATCAGCCCCATGCTGGAGGGGCTGAAGGCCGAGCGACCGGTGGGAAACGGCGTTCCCTCCATGCAGCCGCTCAAACCCGCTGCAACCAGTGTTGCCACAGTGATCCGGGCCAGTGTCCTAGCCCGGAGCCGCGGCGCTGCGCCTGTCCGGGTCATCACGATCCCCTTAAATCGTCAAATTGGTGATCGCGTCATCGACCCAAAGGCGCTCGCCATCTGCGCCAAGCGTGTAGAGGCTGTAGGTATGCCCATCGACCACGGTGTTTTGATGCGTATCCGTGGCGTCTTGGAGCGTGACATGATCCCCGCTGTCGCCTTTGACATAGAGATCATTGCCCGCCCCGGTGATCGCCTCGATCTGGGTATCGGTGATGGTGAGGTCGGTTTTGGCCGCGGTCAGGTCAATTGTGCCGAAGTCAAAATCACTCAAGCCATCGCGGCTCAGATCCAAGGTGACCGTGGTCGTGTTGCTCGCATCGTTGGTGGCCAACAGCAGGGTTGAGGTGGTGTTGCCCGCCGTGTCGTGATCGGTCACCACAAGGTAGGACCCATCCGGCACAGGTGTCGAGCGGAACGCATAGGCGTAGCCATCGCTTGAGCTCGCGGCAAGCGCACTCACCGTTCCATCTTCGGCCACCGCCGAAAGCTGGTAAGTGGTTTCGGCCGTGTCATCGAGCCCAATTCCGACCACCGCGTTATCCGAGGTTCGGTAGGTGACGGCTTCCACATTCGGGCTGTCCGGCGGGGTCAGGTCATAGCTGAAGCTATCCGTCCCCGACGTTTGCGTCATGTTGCCCGCCGCGTCATAGGCCGTCACGGAGTAATTGACCGTGCCGCTGGTGCCAGTCAGAGCGGCGGTATCAAAAGTGGCAGCCCAGTTTTCGCTGCTGCTAAACGTGGCTTCCTCCGTTGCGATCACCCCTTTCGTAACGGGGTCGATCAGCGAAACAATCACTCTCGAGCCCGCCTCAACGGTACCCGTGATCTGGAACCCGTCTTCGGCTTCTTGCGCGTTGACGATATTGTCGCTCGTCACCAAGGGCGACACCGTAAAGTTGCGTACCAGCGGGTCAAAGTCGACCGTGCTCGATTGCGAGGCGGTGTTGCCATAGTAATCAACGGCCCGCACGCTCAGCGTCCCAGAGGTTTCAACCGTGGGCAATTCGCTGAAGGGAATATTTGCCGTCCAGGTCGTGCCGGTCACCGTGGCCTGATATTCTGCACCCGATCCCAACCGCACCCAAACCTGCGACCCGGCCTCAACCGTGCCGCTGACAGCAAGACCATTCAGCCCTTCGACATAGTTTACGACGCCATCAACACCCGCTGTCGTCGTGGTGTGGGTCAGATTAACGACTTCCGTATCCACGCTGATCGAATGGCTCGCGGTCGCGGTATTACCCGCCGCATCGGTCGCAACAGCCGTTGCCATGTAGGTGCCGGTGCCAGTGGGAATTTCGCTCGTGCTGAAGAAGGCAACCCAAACCCCGTTTGCCCCAGCCGTCACCACATGCTTACCAGTGCCAAAGCTGACCTCGACACTGTCGCCCGCCTCTGCGGTCCCCGTGAGTTGGACGCCACCCCCCGAAAGCCGCTCGGCACCGCTGATCAGGTTATCGCTGCCCGACTGGCTCGCGTCGATACGCGCCCAAGTCGACGGGTCAAATTCGACACTGCGCGACGCGGGCTGGCTAACGTTGCCATATTCATCGGTTGCCACCGCCGTTGCGGTATAGGTGCCTTTCGAAAGGGCAACACCGTTCAGCGTCGCTGTCCAGCTCCCATTGGGCTGCACCACCGCATTGTAAGTCTGCCCGTTCAGCGTCACCACCACAGAGGTCGAGCCCGGATCGGCCGTGCCGGAAAGCGTAAAGCCCGCGGCGGCTTCCGCCCCGTTGACAATGTCATCAATGGCGACAGGCAAGCCCGAAAACGCCACCGAAGCCTCGGTATCGACCGAAATCGCATGGCTCGCGGTCGCGGTATTGCCCGCCCCGTCATTCGTGGTCGCTGTCGCGGTCGCCGTGTAGGTGCCCGCCGGGATCTCGGTCGAAGAGAAGGTTGCCACCCATGCCCCTGTTTGGGCATCAGCGGTGACCGTATGCGTGCCATTGGCAAAAGACACCGTGACGGTTGCACCTTTATCGGCGGTACCGGTCAACTGCACGCCACCCGAGGCAGTCCGCTCTGCCCCGCTGATCAGGTTATCGCTACCCGATTGCGTGGCATCAAAAGCCAAAGAGGCTTCGACGTCGAATTCGATATCTTTCGACGCGATCGGGCTGGTGTTGCCATAAGCATCGGTTGCTACAACGGTGGCCGTATGCGTGCCGGTGCCAAGCCCCGCGCCAGAGACCGTGACAGTCCAATCGCCGGTGGCGCTATTGACAGTCGCCGGATAGTCGACCCCATTCAACGTCACGACGACCGAGGTTGAACCAGCCTCTGCGGTGCCCGAAAGCAAAAAGCCATTCGCGGCTTCGGTTGCGTTCACCACATCATCGGCAGTGACCAAGTCGCTGGAGAAAGCCACGGATGCCTCGGTATCGAAGCTGATCACCTTCGAGACAGTCGCGCTGACGTTGTCATAAGCGTCAATCGCGCTCACGGTCACAGTCCGATCACCCGTGCCGAGCGCGACATTGCTCAGCGTGATCGTCCAGTCCCCATTCGCATCGACGGTCGCGGCATAGCTATTGCCATCAAGCGTCACCGTCACCGATTTGGTTCCGGCGTCAGACGTGCCCGTAAGCGTGAAACCATTCGTCGCCTCGCTCGCATTCACCACATCATCGGCGGTGACAGACGCGCTGGAGAAGGCAACAGAGGCCTCGGTGTCGAAGGTGATCACTTTCGACACCGTCGTGCTGACGTTGTCATAAGCGTCAACTGCGGTGACAGTCGCAGTCCGGTCCCCCGTGCCGAGCGCGACATTGCTCAGCGTCACCGTCCAGTCACCATTTGCATCGACGGTCGCAGCATAGCTATTGCCATCAAGCGTCACCGTCACCGATTTGGTCCCGGCCTCAGACGTACCCGTAAGCGTGAAACCATTCGTTGCTTCGGCCGCGTTCACCACATCATCGGCAGTGACAGATGCGCCGGAGAAGGCAACAGAGGCCTCGGTGTCCACTTGCACCGCGTCATTGAGCGTGGTGACGTTACCAAGCGGATCGGTCGCCGTGACGACCATATTCTTGGTATATTCCCCATCCGGCAATTCCGAGGTCAGGAAAGTAACTTCCCATTCGCCATTTCCATCGACCGTCGTGGTGTGTTCGTAGCTGTCAATCGTGACAGAGATCGTCGCACCAATCTCGCCGGTGCCGCGAATAGTGACCCCGTCTTGGTATTCGGCAAAGTTTTCCACATCGCCCGTGGAAACCGCCCCTTCGGTGATCGCCACATCAGGCGGCGTCATATCGATCAGGAAGCCCGGACCATCCAGCTCATAGGGGGTGCCATCCGGCGCGGTCACATAGACCACCGCCTCAAGATCACCATCCGAGGGGAAGGTGGTGTCTTCAAAGGTCACCGACCAAGTCCCGTCAGGGCCAATCGTCGTGGTCTGCGTTTGGTCGCCCAAAACCACCTCAACCGTGGACCCTTCTTCCCCCGTGCCCGACACAGTGGCCGAGGGGTCAACAGTATTCGTGGTCAGCGTGGTTTCCGCATCGGGGTCATCCACGGTTGGAATGATCGTTTGGCTGCCACCGCCGCCACCGCCGCCACCGCCATTAATAAGGCCAAGACCAAGAAGGCCCGCCCCAGCAGCGCCCGCAGCGCCAAGACCCGCCAAAGGCGCAAACATCGCCATGCCGGTGGTATCGTCGTCAACGGCCGGACCGATGATGTCATCACCATCAAGGAAGGCCAATTGGTCGTTCGGGCTCCATTTGCCGATCACTTCGACCCGGCCATAGCCCGCGTAAATCACGCCATCGCCGCCATCATCGAGCGTCACAGCGGTCAATTCACCATCGGCAGAGACATAAAGCTGTGCATTGGCATCAAAGAAGCCCGACAGCGTAATGGTGCGCCCATCAACAAGCGTGATTTGCAAATCATCGCCGTCGCGCGTGTATTTAAGAATGTTGGTTTTGCGCAGGTTGAGCGAGATTTCATCGCCGCTGCCAACCTGAATGAAGTCGCTTGCGCCGTCGCCCGCCACGACACCACGCGTTACACCGCCCATAGAATTACGGACGGCAAAGTTCACCGACTTTACCATTGTACTGCTCCGCCTCGATAGTTCCGGCTCTTTTGGCCGGATATTCTGCTGCTGCTCTTTTAAACCATTAGCTGAAATTGGCTCTTAAGGCTAGCGTGAACTTGCCCATATGTCGTAATTCAGACCCATGTCGGCACAAGTGTGGACTATTTGCACCGCATTTTGGCCCTATTTTCGCCAGATTTGGGCCATAAAGTACCGATCGCCTTCATTTGCGAGACATTGGAGCGCGGTTTCTCCATCCAACCAAACGGCTGTATGACCCTTTTCGGTAGGGGCGCTGCGCTGAAGTGTGGGCCGCGCAAGATAGATGTGGCAGATTTTTTCCGCCCATAGATTGTATTCAGGCATGTAGGTGAAGCGCCGATAGGCCCCCAAACGCCGCGCGCCGGTGATGCCCCATCCGGTTTCCTCGTAAACTTCGCGGGTCAGCGCGGCGAGCGGCCCCTCGCCCGGATCAATGCCACCGCCCGGCAATTGATACTCCGGTACAGGCTCTTCTTGATGCGTAACCAAGAACCGATCCCCCCGCATCAGCACCGCATAGGCCCCCGGACGCGCCTTGTAGTGCTGCCCGCGGACCAGACTTTCTCCGAAACGACGCATTTTCGCCCCCTCACCCCTTGGCCGAGCGGTTGCCCCCACCATATAGGCACGATATGCCAGCCCAAGGGCTGAACGAAAACCCCCGGGAATGTTATGACCTCGTTTACTGATATCGTTTGGGACGACACCGTCCTGCCGTTCCAGCTTGACCGCGCCGATGTGCGTGGCCGTATCGCGCGACTTGATGGCGTGCTGGAAGACGTGCTGCGCCAGCACGACTACCCCGCCCTTGTCGAAGGGCTGGTGGCCGAGGTGGCGCTTTTGACCGCGCTCATCGGGCAAACGATGAAACTGCGCTGGAAGCTGTCGCTTCAAGTGCGCGGCAAAGGCCCGGTGCGGATTTTGGCCACCGATTACTATGCCCCCGCCGAAGAAGGCGCGCCCGCCCGCATGCGGGCTTGGGCGAGCTATGATGCCGAGCGGCTCAATGAAAACGCCGCCGATCCCTTTGCCGAAATTGGTGAAGGGTATCTGGCCGTGCTGATCGACCAAGGCGAGGGCACCCTTCCCTATCAAGGCATGACGCCGCTTGATGGCGGTTCGCTTGCCCACTGCGCCGAAACCTATTTTGCGCAATCCGAGCAACTGCCGACCCGGTTCCAATTGGCCTTTGGCCGTTCGACCGAGCCGGGGCAGGGCGAGCATTGGCGTGCCGGTGGCGTGATGCTGCAAATGATGCCCGCAAGTCCCGTTGCCGCGCGAGAAGGCTCGGGCGAGGGCGGCCTGCTGCGCCACTCCGATATTTTGTCGGGCGCGGCCGATGAAGATTGGACGCGGGCGAATGTGCTGCTTGATACGGTCGAGGAAATGGAACTCACCGGCCCCTCGGTCGGGCTGACCAATCTTTTGGTGCGGCTCTTCAATGAAGAAGAGCCCCGCATCTTTGATGCGCAAAAGGTCGAGTTTGGCTGCACCTGTTCTGAGGATCGCGTGCGCACAAGCTTGTCGATCTATTCGGCTAAAGACATCCGCCACATGACCACGGCAGAGGGCACAGTGACCGCCGATTGCCAGTTCTGCGGCGCGCATTACGTGTTTGATCCGCTCTCGCTTGGCTTTGAAGCGGTGAAAAACCCCGATGGCTCGCCGAAAGAGGCAGATGATGCCTGATCCGTTCGCCCCGCTCCTTGCCGCCTTGGCAAGGCCGGGGCGGGCCTCGTCAGATCATGACCTGAACCCCGAGATGGTCTTGCCCGAAAATCGGGTGCTGCGACCTGCGGGGGTTTTGGTGGCGTTTGCGGAAACGCCCCAAGGGCTAAGGTTTTACCTCACCAAACGCGCTTCGCATCTGCGCCACCATCCGGGGCAGATCGCTTTTCCGGGTGGCAAGGTCGATCCAGACGACAGCGGCCCCCTGGCCGCAGCCCTACGCGAGGCCGAGGAAGAGATCGCCCTGCCGCGCGGCCATGTGCAGGTTTTGGGCACATTAGAGCCGCATGAGACGGTGACGGGCTTCCTTGTCACTCCGGTGATTGCGCGCATCACCGCCCCCTTCACCCCGCGCCCAGAGGCCGGTGAAGTGGACGAGATTTTCACCGTGCCGTTTGCGCATCTGACGCGGCAAAGCTTCCGCGTCGAACAACGCCGCTGGCGCGGGAAAATGCGCGCCTATTACGTCGCCCCGCTTGGCCCTTATTACATCTGGGGCGCAACTGCGCGGATCTTGCGCGGGCTGACCGAGCGGCTCACCCCATGAAACTGCAAGCAGACTGGCTGTTTCAACCTCATGTCCAGCGTGTGCTGGGCGTGCTTGAGGCGGGTGGGCATCAGGCACTCTTGGTGGGCGGCTGTGTGCGCGATGCGGCTCTATTCGAGCCTGTTTCCGATATCGACATTGCCACCGATGCGACACCGGACCGGGTTTTGGAACTGGCCAAAGGTGCCGGCATCAAAGCCGTGCCCACCGGCATCGAGCATGGCACCGTGACCTTGGTGGTCGATCACCAGCCGCACGAGGTCACCACCTTTCGCCGTGATATAGAGACTTTTGGCCGCCATGCGACGGTGGCCTTTTCCACCGATGTGGCCGAAGATGCCGCGCGGCGCGATTTCACCATGAACGCGCTGTACGCCCGCGCCGATGGCACCGTGCTCGACCCGTTGGGCGAGGGTTTGGCCGATCTGCAAGCCCGCCACCTGCGTTTTGTGGGCGACCCCGCCGCACGGATCGAAGAAGACTACCTGCGCATCCTGCGCTTCTTCCGTTTCACCGCTTGGTATGGCGACCCCGCGCTTGGCATGGATGCCGAAGGTTTGGCCGCCTGTGCGCAACATTCCGCTGGAATAGAGACGCTTTCGCGCGAACGTATCGGCCATGAAATGCGCAAATTGCTGGCCGCGCCAGACCCGGCTCCCGCCGTAGCGGCGATGGCCGCTTGCGGGGTTTTGGCGCAGGTTCTGCCGGGTGCGGATGCCAAAACCCTTGCCCCCTTGGTGCATCTGGAGGCGGGCCTTGCGCCCGACCCACTGCGCCGACTGGCCTGTTTGGGCGGAACGGACGCGGCCGAACGCTTGCGGCTTTCCAAAGCGGAGGCCAAGCGGCTTGAGAAACTGCGTGCGGCGCTGGGGGATCTCGGCTCAGACGCGGCGCTTGGCTACCGCTATGGGCAGGCAGATGCTCGCGATGCGCTCCTCATTCGCGCCGCGCTGATGGGACAAGAAATAGCCGAATCCAGCTGGAATAGGGTCGAATTTGGAGCCGCCCAGCGCTTCCCCATCACCGCCAAAGACCTGATGCCCGCGTTCACCGGCCCCGCCTTGGGGGCGCAGCTGCGCGACCTTGAAACCCGCTGGATTGCCTCGGGCTTTACGCTAACGCGCGAAGCGCTTTTGCGCGACCTTGGCTGACCTTTCCCTTCCGGCACCGCCCGCTATATGGTGACGCCGAAAGGAATTCCCATGATCAACGCCTTCACCCCCGCCGAGGGGCCTCCCCCGCAGCGCCTGCTGTCTTTCCTGCGTTGGTGCCTGCGCGGTGCTTGGCCCGTGGTGGCGGTGGCCGCCGTCGCCTCGGCCCTTGCGGGCACGATGGAGGTGGGCGCGGCTTGGCTTTTGGGGTTGGTGATCGATTCCATCGTGGAGGCAGACCCGGCCACATATGGCAGCCAACATCTGTGGCTTCTGGTGGCCTTCGTGGTGTTTTACCTCGTGATCCGCCCGGCCTCCTTTGGCTTTTCCACGTGGTCGTCAAACATGCTGGTCGCGCCCAATCTGATGCCGCAGGTGCTTTCGCGCCTGCACCGCTGGACGATGGGCCATGCCGTCACTTTCTTTGACAACGACTTCGCGGGCCGCATCGCGCAAAAGCAAATGCAGACCGCCCGCGCCGTCACCGATGTGGTGACCGAAATCATCGGAACGGTGTTCTTTGCGCTCGCCTCCATCATCGGCTCGGTCTTCCTTTTGGCTGGAATAGACACGATTGGCGCGCTCGCACTGGGCGTTTGGCTGGTGTTTTACTTGCTCTTGATCCGGGCTTTCCTGCCGCATGTGCGGGGGCGATCGAAAGCCCGCGCCTCGGCCCGCGCGATGGTCACGGGCCAAGTTGTTGACACGATCACCAATATCAAAACGGTGAAGCTTTTTGCCCATGCCAGCCATGAAGACCAAGCCGCCTTGGGCGCGATGCAGGGCTTTCGCGCGGCGGCAGAACGGTTTGGCATCACCTCAACCTGGTATCGGCTAAGCCAGATCACCTTCTCGGGCCTGTTGCCGATTTTGCTGGTGGGCGGCGCGCTTTTGATGTGGCGGCGCGGCGAGGCCACGGCGGGCGATATTGCCGCCGCGGGCGCGGTCGCGATGCGGATCACGCAAATGTCGGGCTGGGTCTCGCAATCTTTGATGTCGCTTTGGTCCAATGTGGGCGAGGTCGAAGACGGGATGCGCACCCTTACCCCCGCGCATGACATCACCGATGCGCCGGGCGCGCAGAGCCTTGAACGGGTCAAGGGCGAGATCCGCTTTGATCATGTGAGCTTTGCTTATGGGCGCAAAACGGGTGGGGTGGAAGACCTGCACCTCACCATTACGCCGGGCGAGCGGATCGGTATTGTGGGGGCCTCTGGTGCCGGGAAATCGACCCTCGTGTCGCTGCTTTTAAGGCTCTATGACACTGAAAAAGGCGCTGTTTTGATTGATGGCCATGACCTGCGCAGCGTCACACAAGAAAGCCTGCGCCGCCAGATTGGCATGGTCACGCAAGAAACCGCTATGTTTAACCGCTCCGCGCGCGAGAACATCCTTTATGGCCGCCCCGATGCGACGGAAGAGGAAATGATTGCCGCCGCTAAAGCCGCCGAGGCGCATGAGTTCATTCTGGGGCTGGTCGATCACACCGGCAAGAAAGGCTATGATGCGGCGCTCGGCGAGCGCGGCGTGAAGCTCTCGGGCGGGCAGCGGCAGCGGATTGCGCTTGCCCGGGCGTTTTTGAAAAACGCGCCGATCTTGGTGCTGGATGAGGCGACCTCGGCCCTTGATAGCGAGGTGGAGGCGCAAATCCAGCAAGCGCTGCATCGGGTGATGGAGGGCAAAACGGTGCTGGCCATCGCACACCGGCTTTCGACCATTGCGGAAATGGACCGGATCGTGGTGCTTGATGCTGGGCAGATCGTCGAACAGGGCTCGCATAGCGAACTTCTGGCGGAACAGGGTCTTTATGCGCGCTACTGGAACCGCCAATCGGGCGGCTTCATTGGCACCGACGAAGATGAAGGCGGCGGCGAAGAGGTGGAAAGCATCGAGGCCGCGCAATAGGCTTGGCCTGCGGCGGGGCTTGCGCTATCTGCCCCGCAAGGAGGCCCGCCCATGCCCTATGAGATCGAGCGTTTGTCCGTGCATGCCGATGGTATCGCGCAAGGTGCCGAAGGGCGCGTGTATGTGGCGATGGCCCTGCCTGGTGAAGTGGTGGACGGCACCGTCGAGGCGGGCCGGATCGCGGCCCCGAGCATTGTCACCGCCTCGCCAGAGCGGGTAAAAGCCCCCTGCCCGCATTACCGCGCCTGCGGCGGCTGCGTGTTGCAACATGCCTCAAACAGCTTTGTCGAACGCTGGAAGGCAGAGGTGGTGGAAAACGCACTCGCCGCCCGTGGGATCGCGGCGCAGGTGCGCGCGATCGAAACCTCTCCCCCCCTTTCGCGCCGCCGTGCCAGCTTTTCAGGAAGGCGCACGAAGAAGGGCAGCCTAGTCGGCTTTCATGCCCGCGCCTCTGACACGGTGGTGGAGGTCCCGAACTGCCAGATTTTGCGACCCGAACTGCTTGCTACCCTGCCTGCGCTGAATGCCGCGACGGTGCTGGGGGCCTCCCGCAAGGGGGAGGTGTCTTTTGCGCTGACGCTGTCGGAAGCAGGCGTTGAGGTCGCTGCCACGGGCGGCAAAGACATGGAGCCAGCGCTTTTCCAAGACCTTGCCCGGCTGGCTGAGGAACACGATTTGGCGCGGCTGAGCTGGAATGGGGAAACCATCGCCGCGCGCCGCCCCGCGCTGCAAAGCTTTGGCCCCGCCCGCATCACGCCGCCGCCCGGCGCATTTTTGCAAGCCACGGCAGAGGGTGAAGCCGCCTTAGTGGCTTTTGTCCGTAAGGCGACTGCTGGCGCGAATAAGATCGCCGATCTGTTCGCGGGCTGTGGGACCTTCACCTTGCCTTTGGCGCTAGGGGCAGAGGTGCATGCGGTGGAGGGCGAGGCCGATATGCTCGCCGCGATGGATAAGGGTTGGCGCGTCGCCCAAGGGCTGAAAAAGGTCAGCCACGAGGCCCGCGATCTGTTCCGCCGCCCGCTCCTGCCCGATGAGATCAACCGCTATGACGCCGTTGTGCTGGACCCGCCCCGCGCGGGGGCCGAGGCGCAGGTGGGCGAGATTGCCACCTCAAACCTAGCCAATCTGGTTTATGTCTCGTGCAACCCCGTAACCTTTGCGCGCGATGCCGAGCGGCTTTTGCAGGTGGGCTTTGCGCTGGATGACGTGATCGTGGTCGATCAGTTCCGCTGGTCGGCACATATCGAGCTTGCGGCACGGTTTACCCGCGCATAAGGCTTCGCGGCCCGGGCCAAATCTGATAGGCTTGGGCAAAACATAAACTACAGGCAGATCATGCAGCGTCGCGCAGTCTTTTTGGGGCTTTCGAGCCTCACCCTTTTGGCCGCCTGTGGCGGCGATTCCGCCAAATTCTCATCCAAATTCCGGCGTTATAGCGGGCCGCCGGTCACGCAAATTCAGGTCTTCAAAGGCAAGCGGCGGATGATGCTGTTTTCCGGCGACAAGGTGCTGAAGACCTACAAGATCGGTCTTGGAGGCAACCCGGTGGGCAAAAAGCAATTCGAGGGCGATGGCAAAACGCCCGAGGGGCTTTACTACATCAGCCGTCAAAACCCGAATTCGGCCTATCACCTGTCGCTTGAGGTGTCTTACCCGAATGCCGAAGACCGCGCCTTTGCCGAGGCGCAGGGCCGCAAACCCGGCGGCGATATTATGATCCACGGGCGCGCGGGCAAAAACAAAGGCCGCGGGCGTGATTGGACCGCAGGCTGCATCGCGGTGAAGGATGACGAGATCGAAGAGATCTATTCGATGATCCGGCTCGGCACGCCAATCTTCATCTTCCCCTAAGAACGAAAAAGGCCCCGCAAGGGGCCTTTAGTTTGGGTATCGGGAAACCGGACTTATTTGCCGGTGACCATCGTCCACCAAATCTTGCCCGAGGATTCTTGGAACCACGCAAAGCCCATGTAGCGGGCCTCGGGGTTCAAGATCACGTCGCGGGTATCGGCAAGGTTCATCCAAGCGGAAAGCGTCTCGGTCTCGGTTTCATAGGTTTCCGAGATATTCTCACCCAAGAACGCGCCCGCAAAGCCCGCACGTTTCGCGCGATCAAGCGGCGATGACCCATCCGAGCCCCAGTGCCACGGGCGGTTTTGCAACGCCATATCGCGCGAATGGATCAGTGCCGCTTGGTTCAGTTCCGGGCTCAGCACCACCGGCGCCGTGCCCCGCACCGCGCGCAGGCTGTTCACCGCCTCAACCACGCGCTGCTCGATCTTGCCGCTGTCGCTTGCCGAAATACGGTAGAGTTTCGGCAGCGGTTTGCCGTCGGGGCCAAGCTGTTCACCGGTGCCAGTGCAGGCGGTCAAGGCGAGGCTGGCGGCCATCAAAAGGGCGGTTGCACGGATCATATCATTCCCCCGAAGTTCGCGGACCCTTACACCGCCGCGTGAAGCCACGCAAACCCACAGTTGCGTGAAACCGCTTCTTGACGTTGGTTTGATTTGCACCTGAGGCCAAGGCGCAATAAGGAGACAGCTTGATTGACCTAAAACCCGGCCCGAACGGAGACTTTCCATGACGGATGCGCGCAAGATGCTCGACCGCCGCTCTTTCCTCGGCTCTGCCGCTTTTGCCGGTATGTCGCTCGCTGCACCGGCCGTCTTTGCGCAGACCCCGGATGCAGGGCTCGAAGCCCATGAAGAAAGCGCCAACACCAATATGCGGCGCAACATCTCCAGCTTCCGCGAATTGGATTGGCAGCCCTATTTCTCGAACACGAAGAACGGCGCGATCTTGGTCGATACGATCTCCCGCGCGCTGCACTACTGGTCAGAGGATCAATCGATCTATCGGCTGTTCCCGACCTCGGTCCCGGTGTCGGAAGAACTCACCCGGCGCGGCCGCACCGAGGTGATCCGCAAGGTGAAAAACCCGACTTGGTCGCCCACGCCGTCGATGAAACAGCGCAACCCCGATTGGCCCGATTTCGTGCCCGCCGGACCGGATAACCCGCTCGGCACCCGCGCGCTTTACTTGGGTTGGAAATATTACCGCATCCACGGCACCCATGACACACGCAAGATCGGGCGGAAATCGTCGAACGGCTGCATTGGGCTTTTCAACCAGCATATCGAAGAGCTGTTTGAACTGGCCCGTGTCGGCACGCAGGTTGTGCTGATCTAAGCCGCCTTTCTACGCGCCTTGCCAGAAAAACCGCGTCAGGTGGAAAAACACCGGCGCGGCAAACACCACGGAATCGAGCCGGTCGAGGAAGCCGCCGTGCCCCTCGATCATATGGCCCCATTCCCGCACGCCGCGGTCGCGCTTGATCGCCCCCATCACCAGCCCACCAAAAAAGCCAAGGCTCGCCAAGACGAGTGACATGGCAAAGGCCTGAAGGGGCGTGAAGGGCGTAATCCACCACAGCGCCGCGCCAATGACGGAAGCCGCCAGCACCCCAACGGCGAACCCTTCCCATGTTTTGGTTTGCGAGACTTGCGGCGCGATTTTATGCCGCCCGATCGCCTTATCGGCGAGGTAGCGCAGCACATCGCCCGATTGCACCACAAACAGCAAAAACACGATCAGAAGGATGCTATCACCTTCAAAGCCTTCAATTTTCAGGGTGAGGAAGGCAGGCACATGGCTGACGCAATAAATCGCGATCATCAGCGCCCATTGGGTCTCTGACACGCGGGTGAGAAATTGGGCCGTATCGGCGCGCAACACCGTCAAAATCGGCAAGCCAAGGAAGGCATAGACCGGAATGAAGATCGCGGTGAACCCATACCAATCTTGCCAGACAGAGACATATTGCACCGGCAAAACAAAAAAGAACGAGGCCACCAGCGCCGCATGATCGGCCCGCTGGCGGTGGGTCAGCGTGAGAAATTCGCGCAAAGCACTGAAAGAGGCAAAGGCGAAAAGGAGCAGCACCGCGCCTTGCCCCATCAAGAAGGCCAAGCACAGCACGATGATCATCAGCCACCAGCCATCAATCCGGGCGTTCAGCGTGGCGATGACCGGGCTGATCCCCTCGGGGTCGAAGCGCCAGCGCAGCACTTGCCCCACGGCAGAGGCAAGGCCCAACACGGCAAAGACCGCCGCAAAGATCGCAATCAGGTTGACCGAGGTTTCGGCAGTCATGCGGCCTCCTTCGGTGCAAGCGCCAAAAGCGCGGCGCGGGCGCGGGCCATGAAGTCTTCTTTCGTCTCGTCAGCACCCGGGCGCATCGGCTCCCCAAAGCTGACCGTGCACAAAAGCGGCACCGGAATGAGCGATCCGCGCGGCAGCACCGCATTGAGATTGTGAATCCAGACCGGAACCAATTCCACCTTCGGGCGCGCTTGGCCAAGGTGATAAATACCGGGGCGCATTTCGAGCAACAGTTCATCGCTTTCATTGCGCCGCCCTTCGGGGAAGATGATCAGCGAAGACCCCTCGTCTACCGCGCCCATCATCCGCTCCACCGGGTTTTCGGTCCGGTTTTCGCGCAGCCGCTCGATCAGCAACACCTTAAAGACATCGCGGCCCATAAATTCGCGAATGCGGTTTTTCAGCCAATAATCCGCTGCCGCCACGGGCCGGGTGCGGGTGCGGACCTCGGGCGGTAAAACCGCCCAGATCAGCACCGCATCGGCATTGGAGCAGTGATTGGCGAAATAGACCCGCTGCACGCCTTGCGGTAGCGCCACCGCATAAAGCGCCTGTGGCGCGGTCAGGAACCGGATCAGGACCGATATCCCCCCAGCAGTGATACGTGCGGCGACGTGCCGCAGCCCGGTTTTGAGTGCCTCACGCAGTTTCGCCCCCTCCCGGCCCAAAGAGCCGCATGACGTAGGGTGAGCCTAACGCCGGGGGCGGGCATAGCAAGGGCTAAGAGGTCGCGCGGCTTAGCAGATCCAACCGCAAAGGTTTTCTTCGACCACTTCCATCAGCGCGGCGATATGGGCATCGTCATCGTTGAGGCAGGGCACATAGGTGAAGAACTCGCCCCCCGCTTCCTCAAAGGCTTCACGGATCTCGCCATTGATCTCTTCGAGAGTCTCGATGCAATCGGCCGAGAAGGCGGGCGAAATAACGGCGATGTTCTTTTTGCCAGCCTGCGCCAGCTTCACCACATGCTCGACCGTGTAAGGCCGCAACCATTCCTCGCGCCCGAAGACGGATTGGAAGGTGGTGTCGATCCCATCTTTATCCCAACCGAGCCGCTCGCGCAGAAGCCGCGAGGTTTTTTGGCATTGGCAATGGTAGGGGTCACCTTCGCGGTGATAGCGGCTTGGCATCCCATGATAGGAGGCCACCAACACATCGGGACGGCGTTCAAGATCCGCATAGGCGCGTTCAACAGATTGCGCCAAAGCCTCGATATATGAAGGCCTTGCGAAATATTCGGGCGCGGTGCGCGCGGCGGGCTGGCGCTTTTGCGCCATCAGCGCGCGGAAGAATTGGTCATTCGCCGTGGCCGAGGTGGCGCCCGCATATTGCGGATAAAGCGGGAAGAACAAGATCCGCTCGCAGCCTTTGGCAACCATTTCTTCGATCACATCATGGGTCGAAGGGTTGCCATAACGCATGCAGAAATCGACCACGACATTGTCTTTGCCGTAGCGCGCATCCACCGCCTTGCGCAGCTTCGTCACCTGCTGGCGGGTGATCGTCATCAGTGGGCTTTCGTCCAGTTCTTCGTTCCAGATCGAGCGATAGTTCTCGCCTGAGGTGAAGGGACGCTTGGACAAGATGATCAATTGCAGCAGCGGCTGCCACTTCCACGACGGAATATCGATCACCCGCTGATCCGACAGGAACTCGTTCAAATAGCGCCGCATCGACCAATAATCGGTCGCATCGGGCGTGCCGAGGTTTGCAAACAGCACGCCAATTTTGGCCGGCGGAACCATCGGATGGTCGGCAGGGGCATGGGCAAGGCGTGCTGGCCGTTCTTCGGTCATGTCTTTTCCTGTCGTCACTCCGATGAAACCTGCCCCGGACTTAATGGGTTTACGGCTCAGGTCAATGCCGCCTTTGCAATGTGCCGCGCCTCACCTAAGTTGGGAGTATGCCGATGAGTGAACCAACCGGAGCTGAAGATGCTCCGCCCGCCCTCAACGCCGCGCAGGATGCGCTATTTCTAGATTTCGACGGGTGCCTTGTCGAGATCGCACCCCGTCCTGACGCGATTATTATCCCCAAAGAGCTTGGAAAAACGCTAACGCGCTTATCCGAATGTCTCGGCGGCGCGCTGGCCATTGTCTCTGGGCGTTCCCTGCCAGAGTTGGAAACCTATCTTGCGGGCTTTGATGGCCCGATGGTGGGCAGCCATGGCGCGGAATCCCGTGGTCTTGGCCAAGAGGCTGTGCGCCCCGAAGGGCTGGCCGATTTGCAACAGGCGATGGAAGACTTTTGCGCCGAAAACGGGCTTCTTTATGAGCCAAAGTCGCTCGGTGGTGGGCTGCATTACCGCGCCAAGCCCGAGTTACAGCTTTTGACCGAGCGCTTCGCCGCTGAACTCACAGAGCGCTTCCCCGGCTTTGAAGTGCAATTGGCGAAAATGGCGGTCGAGCTGCGCCCCGGTGGTGTGTCCAAGGATCGCGCGCTTGAAATGCTGTCGCAAATCGCCCCTTTTACTGGGCGGCGCCCGGTCTATGCGGGCGATGATGTGACCGATGAACCTGCGCTGGCTTGGGCGGAGGCGCATGGCGGTTTTGGCGTGAAGGTGGGCGATGGTGCCACGGCCGCGAGCCACCGCCTTGCCGCGCCCGCGCAGGTGCGCGCTTGGCTTGCCGCCGCTTTGGAGGACTGTTGATGGGACGCTTGATCTGTCTTTCAAACCGTATTCCCACCGGGGCAAACCCTTCGGGCGGGCTGGTGGTGGCCGTGGGCGATGCGCTTGAGCAAGCGGGTGGCATCTGGATCGGCACCTCGGGCGAGGTGTGCGACACGCCGTCGGATGAATTGCGCGAGATTGAGGGCGGGCCGTTTCGGCGGCTGTGCTTCGATCTGACCGAGGAAGAGCAGCAAAACTATTACGCGGGCTATGCCAATTCGGTGCTTTGGCCGCTGTTGCATGGCCGCACCGATCTGGTGGACATCCATCAGGAATATCTCGCGACCTATAAAAAGGTGAACCGACGGCTGGCGCGGATGCTGGCACCCCATCTGGAGCCTGATGACAGGATCTGGGTGCATGATTTCCACCTGCTGGCACTGGCGCATGAGTTGCGTGTGCTGGGCGTGGGCAATCGGATCGGGTTCTTTTTGCATACCCCCTTCCCCGAGCCGCTCTCCATGCATGTGCTGCCCAATGGGCGCGAGGTCTGCCAATGGCTGTCGGGCTTTGACCTGATCGGGCTGCAAGCCGAACGCGACGTGCGCGCCTGCCTCGCCTCGATGGTCGAAATTGGCGAAGCGATTGATTTGGGCTCGGGCTATTTGCATTTGGGCCAACGCCAATGCCGGGTCGCCGCCTTCCCGATCGCGATTGATGCGCGCGAATTCATGGATTTGGCCGAAGAACAGTTTCAGGCGCTGCCCGCGGGGATCGTGAAGGATCGACGGCGGTTGATGATCGGCGTGGACCGGTTGGATTATTCCAAAGGTGTACCGCAACGCTTCCGCGCTTTTGGGGAGTTTCTGTCGCGGCACGAGGAATGGCATCGGCATGTGTCGCTCTTGCAAATCTCGCCACCGACCCGTGAGGGCGTGCAGGCCTATGACGCGATCCGCGAAGAGACCGAGCATTTGTCGGGCCGGATCAACGGCACTTTCGCCGACATTCAATGGGCGCCGATCCGCTTCATCAACCGCGCTGTCCCGCGCGAGGTGCTGGCCGGGCTTTACCGCGCGGCGCATGTGGGGCTGGTGACGCCGTTGATGGACGGGATGAACCTTGTCGCGAAAGAGTTCATCGCCGCGCAAAACCCAGAAGATCCGGGGGTTTTGATCCTGTCGCAATTTGCGGGCGCGGCGGAGCAGATGACGGCCGCGCTGATTGTGAACCCACACGACACCGAACAGATGGCCAGCACGATCCTAACCGCGCTGGCGATGTCCCATTCAGAGCGGCGCGAACGCTATGAGGCGCTGCTTGAGGTGTTGCTGACCCAAGATGTGCATTGGTGGTCGAAGAACTTCCTCGACGCCCTTGGCTAGTTAGGGCTTTTCGCTGGTTGGGAGTTCACAAGTGCCCAGCGCCTCGGCCAGCCGTGCAGAAGCAGCACCGGGGCGCAGCGGTTTTTGCTGGCTTTCATGCGGCTTCCAGCCGGTGAGCCAAACCATGTCAAAGCTCGCGCGGACCCGGCCATCGGCCTCGGCAAAATGCTCGGCGTAATGCATCATCGCCTGCGCCAGCACCGCACGGCGGGTGAAATGGCGCACCCGGCCCGCGAGCGCATTGGCTTCCCCCATCGCGCGTAGATCGGCCAAAAGCCGTAGCGGGTTTTCATAGGTCACTTTGCGCAGCACCGAATCCGCCACCGGCAAAGCCAACCCCGCGCGTTGCAACAGTCCGCCAAGATCGCGAATTTCACCCATCGGCAAAACCCGCGGCGACAAACCGCCCGTCACCGACACTTCGGCCTCGGCCAGCGCGGCACGCAGTTCGGCCAAGGTCTGGCCACCAAACATCACCGCTATGAACAGCCCATCGGGTTCCAGCGCGCGGGCGGCTTGCACGATCTGGCCCACCGGGTCTTCCGCCCAATGCAAACACATCGCATGAACCACCAGATCATGCGCGCCTTCGTCAAGCGCCAAGACCTCGCTGTCTTGCACCACCTTCGCCGTGGGCAAAACCGCCTGCCACGGCCCGGCAAAAGGCGTGATCAAAGCGGGCCTCGTAAACGTTTTGTTAACCTCGTTTAGCCTCTCATGGAGTTCCTCCGCCGCGTCCTCATGGAGGAACAATGCAAGTCCCTGCCGTTCGGCGCGGGCCCGGTTGCGGATCAAGGCGGGGCGGTCTGTTAGTGTGTAAGAGGTGCTCATGGTGGAAATAGAAGATAAAGCGCATCGAAAGCGGATGCCAGATGGCATGCGCCGCGCCCTTGCCGCCGCTTTGCATACGGTGTTTCCGCCGCGCTGCATCTGTTGCGGCGATGCGGTGGGCTCCGATCACGGGATGTGTAGCCCCTGCTGGCAAGAGGCGAACTTTATCACCGGCACGGTCTGCGATTGCTGCGGCGTGCCCCTGCCGGGCGAAAGCGCCACGATCGAGCTTTGCGATGAATGCCTATCTGAGCCGCGTCCATGGGACCGAGGCCGGGCCGCATTTTTGTATGCGGGCACCGGGCGCAAACTTGTTTTGGCTTTCAAACACGCCGACCGGCTCGACCTTGTGCCGCCTTTGGGCGAAATGCTCGCCCGCGCCGCGCGGCCACTGATTGAACCGGGCATGGTGATCGCCCCGGTGCCGCTGCATCGGATGCGCATGGTGCGGCGCATGTTCAACCAATCGGCGCTTTTGGCACAGACCATGTCCAAGCATACAAGGCTGCCCTGCGTGGTGGATTTGTTTGACCGACGCCGCGCAACGCCCAGCCAAGAGGGGTTGAGCCGCGCCGAACGGCACCAAAATGTGCAAGATGCGATCCGGCTGCGGCCCAAATACGCCGCCAAAATCAAGGGGCGGCATGTGCTGGTGGTGGATGACGTGCTGACCTCTGGCGCGACCATGGCCGCTTGCGCAGAGGCGGCACGGGCGGCGGGTGCACGACAGGTTTCGGTGGCTGCGCTGGCCCGCGTTGCGAAGGACGCCTGAAGCCCTTACGTTGGGGGCAACAAGGAGCCGTCATGAAACGCGTCGAAATCTACACCACCCCCACCTGCCCCTATTGCATCGCCGCCAAAGAGCTGTTGACCCGAAAGGGCGTTGCCTTTGAAGAAACCGATGTCAGCGCCGATCCGATGGCGCGGCAAAAAATGACCCAGCGCGCCAATGGCGGCTACACCGTGCCGCAAATTTTCATTGGTGGCACACATGTGGGCGGTTGCGATGATCTGCATGCGCTGGAGGCACGCGGGCAGCTTGACCCGATGCTGGCCGAGTGATGCGCACCGGGCTGGTTCAGCTTTCCGTCAGCGATGATCCGGCAGAAAACCTGCCGGTGACGGTTGGGTTTATCCGGCAAGCGGCATCGCAGGGGGCGGGCTTTGTGCTCACCCCCGAATGCACCAATCTTTTGTCTTCTGGCCGCGCGCTGCGAAACGCCGTTCTTTGCCATGAGGAAGATGACCCGACCCTTGCCGCACTGCGGGCAGAGGCGGAGAGCTTGGGCATTTGGCTGCTGATCGGCTCTTTGGGGCTGAAAACGCATGAGGGTGATGGCCGCTTTGCCAACCGCTCGTTCCTGATCGGCCCGCAAGGGCAGATCGCGGCGCGCTACGACAAGATCCATATGTTCGATGTCGATGTTTCGCCCACGGAACGTTATCGCGAATCGGATGCCTATCGCCCCGGGGGGCGCGCGGTGCTGGCACTGGCAGATTTCGCCAAGATTGGCATGGCGATTTGCTATGATCTGCGCTTCCCGCATCTGTTCCGCCGCTTGGCCCATGCGGGGGCAGAGATCCTGACCCTGCCCGCCGCGTTTAATGACACAACAGGCGCCGCGCATTGGGAAAGCCTGATCCGCGCGCGCGCGATTGAGAACACCTGTTTCGTGCTCGCGCCTGCGCAATGCGGCACCCATGCCGCGCATGGCGGCAAACCGCGCCGCACCCATGGCCATAGTTTGGCTGTGGCCCCTTGGGGCGAAGTTCTGGCCGATGGCGGCACAGAGCCGGGCGTCACGCTCGTCGACCTTGATCTCGCGCTTGTGGCCGAGGCGCGCGCCCGCGTACCCTCGATCACCCATGACCGCGTATTTGAGGGGCCCGAAGATGGCTGACCCGCTGGCCGCAACGCTCTTTTCTGAGGTCTTCATGGCCGATCAGCTGGCGCGCAACGTTGTCAGCCGCGCCTTGCCCAAGGGCATGGAAATCTCGCACTTCTCGGTGCTCAATCACCTTGCGCATCTGAACGAGGAACGCACCCCCGCGCAATTGGCCGCCACTTTCCATGTGACGCGCGGGGCAATGACCAACACGCTGTCTAAGCTCGTCTGGGCGGGGCATGTGCATATTCGCCCCGATTGGGATGATGCGCGGCGCAAATTCGTGGCGATCTCGCCCGCCGGGCGACAGGCGCGCGATGCGGCGCTGGCCACTTTGATGCCGCTGATGGGCGATATTGTGCGCGACATCGGGGCCGATAAGGTCCGCGCGGTGCTGCCCGTCTTGCGCGAATTGCGCGCGCGGCTGGAAGAAAGCTAACCCCCAGATGCAAAAAGACCCCGCCGAGTGAACGGCGGGGCAAGGTCGTGCCTTGGGTCATGCCAAGACACTGGCGGTAACCGCGTATCTCTTAGTTCATCTCGGCGCGGATCTGCTGACGCAGCAGATCAATCGGCACCAATTTGCCGTCGCGCTTGAAGTGCCAATAGGTCCAACCGTTGCAGCTGGGCGCACCTTCCAGATGCGCACCAACTTGGTGGATCGAGCCCTTCACATCATTGCCGATCAGCGTGCCATCGGCGCGCACCTTCGCTTTGTAGCGATTGCCGATGGAGTAAAGCTCTTCGCCCGGACGCAGCATGCCACGCTCGACCAGTTGGCCAAAGGGCACGCGCGGTTCGGCACGTTTCGAGGTGGTGGTTTCCAGCGCCTCACGGTCAAACTTGCGCACTTTGGCCAGCCGCTTTTCGGCGGCCGTGCGATAAGCTTCTTCGCGCTCGATGCCGATGTAGTCGCGCCCCAGCATCTTCGCCACAGCGCCCGTGGTGCCGGTGCCAAAGAACGGGTCGAGAACCACATCACCGGGGTTCGTGGTGCCCAAGATGATCCGGTGCAGCAGCGCTTCGGGCTTTTGCGTCGGGTGCGCTTTGTCGCCCGCCTCGTCTTTGAGCCGCTCACCGCCGGTGCAGATCGGCAGCACCCAATCCGAGCGCATCTGAATCCCTTCATTCAGCGCTTTGAGCGCCTCGTAATTGAAGGTGTATTTTGCGCCTTCAGACTTGCTCGCCCAGATCAGCGTTTCATGCGCATTGGTCAGACGTTTGCCACGGAAGTTCGGCATCGGGTTCGACTTGCGCCAAACCACGTCATTCAAAATCCAGAAACCCTGGTTTTGCAGCTCCGCCCCTAGGCGGAACACATTGTGGTAAGAGCCAATCACCCAGATCGCCCCATTGGGCTTCAAAATGCGCTTGGCGGCGGCCAGCCAGTCGCGGGTGAAATGGTCGTAATGGCCAAAGGAGCCAAACTGGTCCCAAGCATCATCCACCGCATCAACCTTGGAATTATCCGGTCGATGCAGGTCGCCACGCAGTTGCAGGTTATAGGGCGGGTCGGCGAAGATCAGATCGACACTTGCCTCGGGCAAGCGGTTCATTTCTTCGATGCAGTCACCCGCAATGATCTGATTGAGCGGAAGAGCCGGTTGCGGCTTCCGCGTTTGGGATTTGGTCATTTCTGCCTCATTCTGCCCGTCTGGGTCATGCCCGGTGGGTCGCCAGCTTGTGCCGGTCTATGGGCCTAAAGATGAGTCAAAGCCGAATCGCCGTCAATTTCTTTTTTGAATCAGGGGGTTACAGTTTTCGCTTGGCACAAGATATTGTGGACGGGCTTAAACGAACGTCTATGAACGGGCGTAACCCCCAAATCTAGGAGCGCTTGCAGGTGATCTTTGGTCGGGTAACCGGCGTTTCTTTCCCAGCCATAACCCGGGTATTGTTGCGCCAAATCCACCATCAGTGCATCGCGGGCTTCTTTCGCCAAAATCGACGCCGCCGCGATAGAGACCGAACGGCCATCCCCCTTCACCAAAGTCTCGGCCGAGATCGTCAGCGCCTTGGGCAAGCGGTTGCCATCCACCAACACATGATCGGGCGTCGTTTTCAGCCCCTCAATCGCGCGGCACATCGCAAGGTGGCTGGCTTGCAAAATATTGAGCGCATCAATCTCTTCCACGCTCGCATGCGCCACACACCAATCTGCGGTCGCGGTGATTTGCGCCACCAATTCGGCACGACGCTTGGCGGACAGCTTCTTCGAATCATTCAGCCCCGCCGGAATATGCGCAGGGTCCAAAATCACCGCTGCCGCGGTGACCGGACCGCACAGGGGGCCACGCCCCACCTCATCCACGCCCGCCACATGCAAAAGCCCGCGGGCGCGGGCGGCGATTTCAAAACTGTCATCGGGTTGGTTTGCCATAGGACCCCCTGTGCCGCCTCACGAATGATGGCGCAATAGAAAAGCGAGGGGTCACCCCCTCGCTCTCTACGACGCATTCTGTCGCTCTGATTGTGCCCGGGCAACTGGCTCAGCGGCGGTCGATGCGGAACCCGTGATCCTCAAGGCAGCGACGCTGATAGAAGGTCGCGCCGCGGCTCCGGTCATTATGCAGGCGGACTTTGCAGCTTGTCGGCAGCGCACGCCAACCCACGGCATCGGCAGCACAGCGCGCCGACACCAAATTGCTGCGGGTCTCGCGGCCACCAAAGTTCACCACGCAGTTTCCCGGAATGGTGCGCCACGTATCGCGGCGGCGGTCATCCCAGCGGCGATCATCGCGGCGCTCCGAACGCACATCGTGGCGGGGGTACGCAGGTTCCGAATGGGCACGGCTGTCTTTTTTGCTATCTGCAATCAGCGCCATCGCGCCGATCCCCAGCACAATACCCAAGGCAGCCTTGTCATTATCACTCATCGCGGCAGCAGGCGTTCCAGTGGCGGTCAAACCACCCGTGGCAAGTGCGATAGCGGTCAGGGCGGCGGTAAAACGGTTACGAAGAGTCATTGTCATGGGAATGTCCTAACGTTCGTGCGGCGAACCGCGTTTGGGATAAAACGATCATCGGCTTCAAGCGTTCCGAAACACAATATCAACCTCGTGTTATTGGATATCAAACCCCGCAACCCCTTTTGGCTATTGCATAACAGCGCCACTGCGCGCAGCCTGAACACATGATGAAACACGCGCTCATAGCCTTTGCTTTTATGGCCTTTGCCGCACCTGCGCAGGCCCAGTGCTATGCCGATTACAAGGCAAAGCAGGACAATCCCTTGCGGCTGCATTATGGTGTGGCCCAGGTTCCCGACAACGCCTGTTCGCCCGGCGCGGCGGCGGCTGTTTTGACCCCGCGACTCGCGGCAGGCGGTTGGGTTTTGCTCAATGTCGTATCCACTTTCGGGCCCGAAAGTTTGCAATCTAAGAAGGCGAGTGCTGGTGGCTACTTCCTCCGTTACTGAGGGGCTGAAAACCGGCTCTCGCGCGATGATCTGGGGTGTGGCCGCGATTGCCGTGGCCTTGGCGGCGGCGGCGGCTTTGCTGTTCCTATCGCTGCCAGATGCCAATGCGTTCAACACTCGGGTTGAGCAGATCTTTGTGCAAAACGACGCGCTGACCAACCCAACCCAGTTGCGGCTGTTGGAGGTGCTCGCGCAATCGGGCACCGCGTTTGGTGAGGTGCTCGCCTCTTACCGCGTGATCATTTTCATCCTGCTGGTTTTTGCCACCGTCTTGATGGTCGCGGCGCTCGTGCTTTTGGTCACCATTGCCAGCCTGAACCGCCGCATGAGTGCGATTCAACGCACCGGGATTGAGGTGCAAAGCCTGCGCATTCTGCGCGCCGAAAACGCGGTGATGCTGAATGATATGGCCTTTACCCTGACCCCCGCCGCCATAGACACGCTTTCTGTTCTCGCCGAAGCGCGGATGGATGATGAACTGCTAACCGGCGCGCAGATCGAGGCGATGATCTCCGGCAAACCCGAAGCCGATTGTGATGAGGCCGCAGGCGCGACCCGCATCAAGCGGCTGCGCGACGCGCTTGGCAATGCGCTGGTCTCAGAACTTTTGGTTAGAAACATTTCACGTAAAGGTTACACGCTGGGCGTAGCCAAGGAACGGCTGCGCGTCGACTGAGCCCAAAACCTGTTGCGTCACAAGGGTTAGGGGCCTATATCGCGGCTTCACTTTTTTCGGGGGGGCGCCCATGATTCCGACACCCTTCTACCTGATCGACGAAGCCCGGCTTCTGACGAACATGCGCAAGGTCGAGGCTTTGCGGGCCGCTTCGGGGGCAAAGGCGCTTTTGGCGCTCAAATGCTTTGCCACATGGTCTGCCTTTGACATCATGCGCCCCTATATGGACGGCACCACCTCCAGCTCGCTGTACGAGCTGCGCTTGGGCCGGGAAAAGTTTGGCAAAGAAACCCATGCCTACTCGGTGGCTTGGTCGGATCGTGAGATCGACGAGGCGTGTTCTTACGCGGACAAGATCATCTTCAACACCGTGGGGCAGCTGACCCGATTTGAAGGCCCCTCGGCGGGCATTCAGCGTGGCGTGCGGCTGAACCCGCGTTTCTCGACCTCTGGCTTTGATCTGGCCGACCCGGCCCGCCCTTTCTCCCGACTGGGCGAATGGGATGTGACTAAGCTTTTGGGCGTCGCCGATCTCATCACCGGGGTGATGATCCACTACAACTGCGAGAACCGCGATTTCGCTCTGTTTGACGAACAGCTTGGCCGGATTGAGCGCGAATTCGCCCCGCTTTTGGAAAAGCTTGATTGGGTGAGCCTTGGTGGCGGCATCCACTTCACCGGCGAAGGCTACCCGCTGGAAGAACTGGCCAAGCGGCTCAAAACCTTCTCGGATCGTTTCGGCGTGCAGGTCTATTTGGAGCCGGGTGAAGCGTCGATCACTCAATCCACCTCGCTTGAGGTGACGGTGCTGGACCTGCTTGATAACGGCAAGAACCTCGCCATCGTCGACAGCTCGATCGAAGCGCATATGCTCGATCTGTTGATCTACCGCGAAAGCGCAAAACTGCCGCAAACCGGTGATCATGCCTATCAGATCTGCGGTAAATCCTGCCTTGCGGGCGATATCTTTGGCGAGGCCCGCTTTGAACAGCCGCTGAACGTTGGCGACCGGATCTCGGTCGCGGATGCGGCGGGCTATACGATGGTCAAGAAAAACTGGTTCAACGGCGTCAACATGCCGTCGATCGCGATCAAACGAGAAACCGGCGAGATCGAGCTTATTCGACAGTTCGGTTACGAGGATTACCTGACATCCCTGTCCTGAGGGGCTGATCGCCCCCCTTCCCTTGCTCATGAAAGGAGCCAGCTGAAGTGAAAAAGAACGTGCTTATCATCGGTGCCGGTGGCGTCGCGCAAGTGGTTGCCCACAAATGCGCGCAACACAACGACATTCTGGGTGACCTGCACATCGCCTCCCGCACCCAATCCAAATGCGATGCAATCATCGCCTCGGTGCACGAAAAGAGCGCGATGAAAGTGCAAGGCACGTTCGAAGGGCATGCCGTCGATGCGATGGACAGCGCGGCGGTGGCCGAGCTGATCCGCAAGACCGGCGCGCAGATCGTGATCAATGTGGGCTCCGCCTTCGTCAATATGACGGTGATGCAAGCCTGCATCGACACCGGCGTGGCCTATATGGACACCGCGATCCACGAAGATCCGGAAAAAATCTGCGAGACCCCGCCGTGGTATGGCAACTATGAATGGAAGCGCCGCGAAGCCTGTAAAGCAGCGGGCGTCACGGCTATTTTGGGCGTGGGCTTCGACCCGGGCGTGGTCAATGCTTATGCGCGTCTGGCGGAAGAAGAATTCCTCGACACGATTGAGAGCATCGACATTGTCGATATCAACGCGGGCTCACATGGCCGTTGGTTTGCCACCAACTTCGACCCGGAGATCAACTTCCGCGAATTCACTGGCACGGTCTATTCGTGGCAGCAGGGCGCGTGGCAGTCGAACAAGATGTTCGAGGTCGGCAAGGAATGGGATCTGCCCGTTGTTGGCAAGCAAAAGGCCTATATGACCGGTCATGACGAGGTGCATTCGCTCTCGGCCCGCTATGCCCACGCCGATGTGCGCTTCTGGATGGGCTTTGGCGATCACTACATCAACGTCTTCACGGTGCTGAAGAACCTAGGCCTGCTCTCGGAACAGCCGGTGAAAACCGCCGAGGGGCAGGAAGTGATCCCGCTTAAGGTGGTGAAAGCCGTGTTGCCCGACCCGGCCAGCCTTGCGCCCGATTACACCGGCAAGACCTGTATTGGCGACGTGATCAAGGGCACCAAAGACGGCAAACCGGCCGAGGTGTTCATCTATAACGTGGCCGACCACAAGGAAGCTTATAACGAGGTTGGCAGCCAAGGCATTTCCTACACCGCTGGCGTGCCGCCGGTCGCCGCCGCGATCTTGATCGCGAAAGGCGTGTGGGATGTGGGGCACATGGCCAATGTCGAAGATCTGCCGCCGCGCCCGTTCCTCGAACTGCTTGGCGAAATCGGCCTGCCGAGCCGGGTGATCGACACCACCGGCACTGACCGCGCGATCTGAACAAGACGCAATCGAAACACCAAAGGCCCGCGCGAGCGGGCCTTATTTTATGCTGGCTGCGGACGGCTCACCCATCTTTCGCAACAAAATGCGCCGCGCCTTTGGATGGCCAGAGATCGTCTCGATTGGCCCCATCGCCGCAAGGTCCCAGATCTGAGGCTCCACCGATCTAAGCCGTAGATCAAGCAGCACAGACCCCGCCGGGGCGACCTGACTGCGGAAGAAATCAAGATAGGTCGCAGCAGGATAGTGAAAGCCGCAAGAAACGAAGCTGACGGCAAGGTCAATCCGCCCGGCTTGCGCCAGATCATCCGTTTTCGGGTTCAGGGTTTGAACCTTTTCCTCGGGAACACCGTTTGCCACCAAGAAGGCACGTGCCTTCTGAAGACTTGTGTAAGCCGCCCCTTCATTCGCATAGCCGAAATGACGGTGGTCGTTTTCCTCGATGTCGATCAGCACAATCTCGCAGCCCGTATCGCGATGCGCGAGCAAATCCCAAATTGCATAGCCGCAGCCAATATCAGCGACGCGGCGCGGGTTTAGCGCCTGAATACGCGCCTGCATCGGGCGGTATTCACCCAAGATCACCGCCGCCGTACGCCGCGCGATCTCTGCGCCGAGCCGTTCGATTTGTTCTGCGATTGGCGCCTCATCACCCTCGCTCCAAGCTTTGATGATGCGCCCCGGCCGCGCCACATCGAACAAGGTTTCCGATCGCTGCAGCAGCATGTTGAGAAAATCGGCGCGATCAAACATTGAGACGTCAAGCGCACGAATTTCTGGCCGCTCAGCATCTGCTGCAATGCTCAATTCGGCAATCTCATGTGCGGTCATTGCGCTTCACCTCACGCCGTCCGATCTATCCGCGTCAAAGAGAAGTCTTGCTGGGTTTGCTGATCCGCTCAAGAAAATTTGGCGGACCGTTCAGTACTATGATGTCGCGGCGAGGCGCAGGCGACATGCCGAGATCAGCTCGTCGACGATGACATTGCGACCGACCCACTTCGGAAATCGCGCGCCGCTTCCACACCAAATGGCTGAAAGCACCGTAAGGATTTGTTTTTATTCGCTTAGAAGCAGGTGGTGACCCCGGCAGGATTTGAACCTGCAACCTGCCCCTTAGGAGGATAATTTTGCTGGCTAAGTTCGCTCATTTTTCCCGTTTTTCCCTTGTTTTGTTCACGTCTCGACTTGTCTAGAGGCGGCTGAAACTGTGGTTCATCACTGATTGCGATCCATCACCGCCACCGCGTCCTGCTGAAAGTATGGGCTGTGATGCCAATAGACCCGGATGATGGTTTCGCGGGACGTCCCGAAATATTGCGCTGCGTCGTCGATCTGCATGCCCTTCTGCATCGCCCAGGTGATTGCAGTGTGCTTCAGGGTGTGAGGCGTGACGTCGCTAAGGCCCGCGTTTTCGCAGGCTGCGGCGAAGGCGTTTTTCACATCATCGACGCGCTGGCCCTGATAGGTCACAGCCCAAATATCGCCCATCGCGCGCCAACGTCGGCAATGGCCGAGAAGCTTGCGCGACAGCCTCATAGGCGGGCGCCGCTTCTTGGTCTCGCGCTCTTGTTCGCCACGCCGACGCAGCACCCCTTGGTCTACGTCGATCCAGCCGCCAGCCGTGTTGGGCAGGAAGCCGAGCCGAAGAATCGCGTCCTTCCTTGTGCCTGTGTAAAGCGCGAGCAGAATGAAGTGCGCCAGGTGGCGACCACGGGTCAACCTGAGGGCAGCCCGGAGCAACGCGGCCGCCTCCTGCCGGGTCAACCAGCGCTCTCGAGGCGGGGGTTGCTCAGGGCGGGTAACGGTGACGGTGTGGGTGAGATAGCCTTCCCGATGGCAGAAGTTGATCGCGGCCGACAGAACGCCAAGCTCACGGCGGACTGTACCGGGGCTGACGGGCCGCGTCTCCCCTTTCGGCGCGCCATGAGTGGTTACACGAGCGCGGGCGTAGCGGCGACAGGTTGGCGTTCATTTCGAGGATCGCGGCATTCGCATCCTTCTGCGGATCAACCCACGGCCAGGAAGGCGGCAGCCACTTGGCCGATTGAAGACCTTTGGCCGGGTCGGCGAATGCGGTGGCGGGCACCGTGCCGATCAACACCTGCCAGCGCAGGAACTCGGTCCAGACGCGGCGGCAGAACTGAAAAACTATGACGTGATGCTGGATCGCCTCGCAGAAACGGCGGAATTCCAACGTCGCGGCACGGGCCGAGGAATAGCTGACATGGCTGTAATCTCCGGTCAGCTGCTCATAGGTCAGACCGATGCCCGCCGCCATCGTGCGCAGGATGCTCACCGCCAGTTCGGGTGCGTTCCCGCTGTCCGGCGGCTCGGAAAACTCGATGCGCTTGTTCGATGGCAGGTTGACCAGGCTGCCCGGCTCCATGCCCACGGTTAGCACATCGCCTTGTTGCTGACCGGAATAGGGCGAGCTGGAATCGGCATTGTAAATGAAGCCAGTGTGCAAGGCCGAGACCTTCGCCCGCACTAGCAGCGCGTCCAGAAGTTGGTCGATCTCATGCCCAGACAGCAAAACTGGGGCGAGCCACGACAGGCCGCGCACCTGACCGGGCAACAGCGGGCGGAAGATATGGATAATGGAACTGGCCGGGATGCGAACCGCAGGAGCGGCCATCCCGGCCAGAGCATCGCCCGGTGCGCTTGGGCGAATCCAGTATGAGTTGGGGCGGCCCGTCGAGGCATGGAATTCGACGCCCTGGATGATCCGAATGTCATCCGAAACGACGCGCGTTATCGACCGATCCAGCTGCTCCGGGTGCAGGCGTTGCAACTGCGGAATGCCACTAGCCGAGGCCCGCCACATCAGCAGCGCCTCGCCATGGATCACCATATCGGCCATCGCGGCGCGCTGCATCGCGTAGAAATCGCCCTGGCCGGTCCAGTCGATTTCATCGGTCAAGGTATCGAAGGCGCGGTGCAGCGCTGCGTTGACGATCGGGCTATCCGAGCGGGCCTTAGGCTTGATGCCCGCGCCCACCACATTGTCGGACAGAGATTGAACCATTCGGGCACCATGGGGGTTGTCCAGCGCGAAATGCGCCGCCCTGACCGCCACGGTGCCCGCTCCTGCCCTCACCCACGCCTGCGCGTCTCCCGAAGCCGGGCGCCCGGTCCACCGATGGGAACCGGACGCGGCCTCAAGGGAACGCTGCGCAGCAGGGCGAAAGATGCGGGACAGGAAAGGAATGCTCATTGATCACCCCCAGATTTCGACGCTTCCGCTTTGATCTGCACTTTCATCATGCGGACCAGCGTCATTTTCAGGATGGTGGCGAGGTTCACGGTCGTAAAAATCGGCACATCCGAATAACTTTTGACGATCCTCTCGTTAATCTGCGCCTCGATCTCATTGACAGATGAGGCAATATCGCCGGTCCACGCGCCCGCAGCGTCACGCCAGAAAAACAGAAAACGCTCACGCTGGAACGTTTCTTCGTCGAAGTATGGGACTCCCTGTTCGTCCTCTGTCCACTCATCCATGATAGCCTTGGCGGCCAGCATGCAGCCGAACTGGGCAAGATCATCGTCTTTCACCGCGCGCTTAAGGGCGGCGTGCACAGAGATCACCAGGGTCTCAAGGTCGGTGTATCGCTTCCATCCCTTAGGGCGATCGAAGCCATACACCCCCAACTTTTCGCGAGTGCGTATGGTTTCACGCTGCTCTCCGGCCACCTCAGCGACCTGGCTGACCAACATAGGACGAAAGCGCATTCCGGGTTTCGACATTAGACAATCCATAAGTGGGCTTGTAAGACCATTCCTATTGCATACGCCTTAAAATGGTCTCTTGCAACCTATTTTATAGCGGTGCCATCATGCGCGCACCTCGCAATATTCCCATTCGTTGCGGGGCGAGGCGAAGTGCCACCACGGATCTTTGTGCCCAAGTTGATCAGGGCGGCGGGCGTTCATTTGGTAAAACTCGCCGCGCGGTGAATAATCCATCATGAAGTTCTGAAGCTCTGTGCCCTCGGGCACGGTTTCGGCATAGAGCCGGAACAGCGCGGACTTGTGATGCTCGATCTGCTCTTCCCGCGTCATGGTGCGCGCGATCGCGGGCGAGGCCACCGCAAGCGCGCCAAGCGGTGCAAGGGCGGCGAGGAAAGAGCGGCGGGGCAGAACGGCAGGCAAGCCTGGAGCGTTCCCCGAAGTGGGGTTATGTGCGGGCATAGCGTTGCTTCCTTGCGTGGATTTTATAACAAGGTTATATTTCCCACCGTGCCGCCATGGCGTCAAGAGAAATTATAACAGGGTTATAAATGAACGCCGCGCAATGCCGCATGGCAAGAGCTGCAACCGGCCTCGGGGTCCGCGATTTGGCGGCTCTTGCCGGGGTTTCGCAGGGAACAGTGTCGAGGCTTGAACGGGGCGAGGAGCTGCGCGAAGCCACGGTTGCCGCGATCAAGGCCGCGCTTGAGGCGGCTGGCGTCGAGTTCCTCCCCGAGAACGGTGGCGGGGCAGGTGTAAGACTTAAAATAGCAGGGAAAGAAAATGGAATCAGATGACCTTTACGGCCTTGAAAGGGCAATCAAGAAGCACTCTGAAATTCAAGCTGAAGCAAACGATTTGATGCGGGCACTGATCTCAGCCTTGCAAGCTAACGCGCAAGAGCTCCTTGAGCTGCGGCAGCAACTGGCTAAGTCGGAGACTTGATGACGAGCCCCGCGCCCGAGAAAAGCGTTGAAGGGTGATCGGGGCAGTATAGCGGCCCCAAATTGCATTTCCTGCCGACGCTACAGGTGTCATAGTCGATCGCGAATTGTTTTTACACTCGACCGTCATTTGGATTCGCAATGCACCTTTGCTTCATTGACGAAAGCGGCACACCACCGTCTCGCCCGAACCCCGATCGGCCCTACTTCACGTTGGGCGCGGTCATAATCCGAGATGCCGACTGGCGCGGGATTGCAAACGATGTGCGAGGCTTCTGCACATCAAACGCACTGCGAGGGGAATTGAAGTGGCGCTACTTCTCCCCGCATAATTCCTCAGCAGAGAACCCAATGCTTGGAAAAAATGCGGCAGAACGGAAGGCGCTCAGTCAGACTTTTGCACACATTATCGCGCGCTCTCCGCTTACGATCATTGCTTGCGTTACCGACATTGGAGCGGCTTTTGAATACGCCTCAGTGACCGACCAGCAAGAGCTTTATCACTTTGCCTACAAGCCGCTCTCAGAACGGTTCCAGTATTTCTTGCAGGATCATAAAAGTCTCGGGGTCACCATCGCGGACCATCGCGGCCGTGACAATGATCGGCTGTTCAGAGCCCATCATGACAATTTGACCAGCGGCACTGGTAGCACCGTGTCTGGCTATGACCGGTTTATAGAGGGCCTGTTCTTACAAGACTCCTGTCATTCGATCGGCATCCAACTGGCCGACTTCGTGGCAGGCGCGATTCACCGTGCCTACTCGACCAAAGACGGAGAACTGGCAGCAATCCTGAAACCTAGAATTCGGCGCAAACCAGACGGGTCGATACAGGGGCACGGCATTGTTCATCACCCACGCGACAGGTTCAGAAACGATCTGGTGAGAAGGTAGACGCCGGGCGGGGCCGTAGCCCCGACGCCATAGATGTCAGGCTCCCGTGCGCATCTCGTATGTAGTATATTTTAAAGACTCGCGCAAGAATCCTTGTGAGTCACTTTTGAAAATGTTTGTCAAGAATTCGCTTTCACCTCATCGCGTCATCCACTGCGATTTCACTCTTGCTAGGGCACTTGTTTCAGCGATTCGGACGCTTCCGGAAATCCGCACAGCCTCCTGATCCACGCTAAATCCGCCCATCTTAAGCGCCTCTAGTGCAGCTGCAGCATAGACACGGCAGTCGAAAGCCTCGTTGCGCTCGCTGGCCTTCTTACGCCATTCGCGAATCGCTCGCCCTTTGGAATAGGTGGTGAAGGGCTTCTCGGCCACCATTTCGGCGAACCACGCGGGTTCGCGGCCCGCTGGCACATGACAGAAGCCCGGCCCGGCCTCGGCCTTTGCCAGGCGCGCGAAGACGACTTCCTTGATCGTGTCGACGCCGATCACATAAACGGGCAGCTTGCCGGTCTTGGAAAAAGTCGGCTTGTGCGGCCATGCCGCGCGGGCGGTCTGCGATCCGCCTTTGGTGGCATAGATGCGGCGCGGTCCATTCTAGCACCCTTTGCGTGTGGTGCCCGCCGCTGTCCATGCAGGCGGCCGCGACCGGCAACGGGCCCGCCAGAGGGTGGGCGAAGGTCTGGGACAGCAGCTTGTCGAGGTCGGCCCAGATCGCGGGGCCGGTCAGATCGCCATAAAGGCGGTGCCAGCCAAGCGACCAGCTTTCTTCACCCGAACCCCATCCCACAAGCTCGACCGCCAGCCATTCGTCTTGGGTGTCGATCCCGGCCGTGATGACGGCCACGCCGGGCGGCAGGGCCTCGCCCCAATGCTCGACACGGCGGGACAGAGCACCGGAATCGACCGTCTGGGCGGCTTCCTCTTCCCATGTCTCGCCCAACTTTGTGTTGATCCACGATTTAAGGCGGGCAGGATCGGCGGCGACCCGGCTATGCTCAGACGCGATCTCGGCCCATGTTTCGAAGGGTGAGAGAAGCGCAGGCAGGTGATAACCCTGTGTGCGCCCATCGCCCGCCGCAGTAGCGCGCCATTCCCCGCTTTGCAGCATCGCTGGCTTGTCCCGTTCTTCGTGCAGGCTGCCGCATTCAGGGCAAACGCAGGCGGCAGCTTCCGGCTTACCCTTCGGCCATTTGATAGTTTGCCAGCCAATGACGAATGCATGGCTGCAATGCAGGCAATGGACGAAGAAGCGCCGCTGATCCGATTCCTGATAGGCGGCCTCGATCCGGCTGAAGCCCTTGATCGTCGGGGTGCTGATCATAAGGATCTTGCGGCGGCCGCGATAGGTAACGGTGCGCTGGATCGCCAGGGCGATCGGGTCGCCTTCACCCTCAACGTCGAGCGGGAAGGCGTCGATCTCGTCCATGACCAGGAAGCGGGCCGGGGTCGAGCGCAGAGAGGACGCAGCATTCGCCCCGGTCATCACGAGTTCGCCCCCAGTGAACCGTTTGTGGGTGGCCGTGTTGCCTGCCTCGCGGCTCTTTGCCGGCACGACGCGGGCAGCGATTTCCGGCACGATCTCAAAAAACGGGTCGATCCGGGTTCGGGTGTTGCGGCGCACCATGTCGATCGAAGGCATGACAAGCATCGCGAGACCGGGCGCATTGCAGATCACATAGCCGAGGAAGTTCAGCCCCGCCTCGGTGCCCCCGGTCTGGCGCCCTTCATGATCACCACCCGCTCGACCGGCGAGGCAACGGAAAGCGCGTCCATGATCTCGCGAAGATAGGGAGTCCGGTTTGTGCGCCAGCGGCCGGGCTCGGCCGAGGTCGAGGGCAGGCGCCGGAACCGATCAGACCATTCCGAAACTGTGATTTGAGGTTCCGGTCGCAGACCAGATCGCCAAGCGGCATCAGCGATTGCGCGGGCATCAAGCATTTGGAAGCTCCTCGATCGAAAGGGACGCCAGCTCTTCCAGGTGGGCGCGCATTTCCCGGTCAAGCGCCGCGAAGAGAGTGGCGAGATTGCAGCCGGTTTCGGTCGCAATCAGGGGCGCGATGCGACTACACCATGCGAGATGAGCGTCACGCTCGGCCCTTGCGCGCTCGAAGATCGCGGCTTCGGCGGCGCGTCGGTCAATCAGACGCCCGGCCTTTTCCTCGACCTGAAGGCGCAGAAGATCGCGGTGCGCTTCCTCGCGCTCACGCTTAACCTGCGCCAGATCGTCGGCCGCCTTTTTGGCAGTCTGGGCACTATGCCGGACATTGGCATGATACCAGGCGGTGGCGGCCTCGACCGGAACGCGGCCATTGTCGAGAATTGGCAGACCGTCGCGGATCATCTGGGAAATCCGGCCTTTCGACACGCCGATATGACCCGCGAAGGCCGATTTCGTCATTTCGGCGGGCGCTGCATCTGGCAATGTCTGGAAGAGTGTCACGGCTAAACCTATCTCAACTGTTTGATTTTAGTTTTCTAAATCTCGCCAGCTAGCCATGCGTCGGGGTGCGAATTACCCGTATCGCTGCTTCGCCAGAAGGACCCGCGACCGAAGCGAGGCGGCGAAGCTCGTGTTCGATCTCGCTCTTCTCTATGTGGAAGCGTTCGGGGTTGCGGTGATCCGGGCAAAGGCGGCGCACCCGATCGGCCAGATCACCAATCCTCTGCCATGTCTCGTTTCGTGTCATCGCGTTCATGTTTCTCTATCCTATTCTGTTCTGCTCAATGGTGAGGTTCGGAGCGAAGGGCATAGGGAGACCAGCCCGTGCGCTTGGCACAGGTTGGTCCCTAGCCCTCTGCGTGAAGATCTGCTCAACGGAGCCGGTCCATCGCTTCTGGGCGCCCGAGGTCGTATGACCCCGCCTCGGGCTTGCTCGCTACTTGCGACACCGGGTCTGGTGCCGATCCCCCGCTTCGAGCTTTCGGGCTGCGGTTGGCCTATGGGATGCCCCGTGGCAGGCCATTTCTGTGTCGAGCGCCACCGTCTGAACCGTCCAAACGACACAGGTTCAAAACTGCTCAGACGCCTTCGTCGTCCTCCTCGATCGGGTTCCAGTCGTCGGCTTCCTCGGGCGCTGGCGGACGGTAAAGCTCGGCCACCATGCGCTGCATGATTTCCAGTTGCTTAACCGAGGGCTGCCAATTCTTACGGCGGGATTGTTTGGCGATGCTCAGAGCAAATCCGCGAGCCCAGCCGTCTTGAGCGTGCCTGATAACGCTCGGCCAACTCCACAGCAGTTCTTCGAGACAGGGCGTGATCTGACTTTGAATGGTCATTGCACGGCCCTCGCCTTAACTTGGGCAAGGAAGGCGCGTCGGTCCTCAGGATCAAAGCCCTGCCAGAGCGCCCAGAACAGGCGTTTGCGCGCAGACTTGGCGAGCGCGAGACCGCGCAGACGATCGAGCCCTGCGGCGACATAGGCGGCCAACTCGTGAATCGGGGCGCAGTCAGCCCAAATCATTGCTTCACCCGAGGTCATGCCGAAAGGATGACTTACGGACGGGCCTTGGGTGCTCAGGCTGTCGAGAAAGCCCGCGCAGATCTGCGCAGCGTCCTCGGGGTGGCAATGGTCGAGCGCGAACCAGACGGCTCTTGCCCACTCAGCTCGAAGCCGGTATTCTTTGGTCTTGAAGATAGATGCTTCGAATTCTGCCCCGGTTGCGCCCGCCAGCGCGCCGGGGTTTTCATTTTTCAGAGTATCCGAACGAACCGTTTTCGGCGGTATCTGTGGCGCACCACAGATATTGAGCGGGATTGATGCGCCGCGCGCTAGGCGCAAGTCATTGGTTTTTTTGGTGACCCCGGCAGGATTTGAACCTGCAACCTGCCCCTTAGGAGGGGGCTGCTCTATCCAGTTGAGCCACGGGGCCACGTTAAACCAAGATAGCGCTTTATTGCGGCGATATGTCTATGAACGCAAGCCTCCTGAGTGCCGTCTCATGTTCAATTCACCGCAGCGATGTCGCTTGATTTAAGTGAACACAACAACCTAAGGTTGCGCACGAGGCGGTTGCGATCAGGTGTGCGGCCCCAATTCATTATCCTACCCGTCCTCACAGCTACCTTGAAAAAAGGAAAGAAAGTGATGGCTCTCTCCACTCCGGCCGACGCACGCGATAGCGGGATAGATTTCCTAAAGGGTGTTTTGATCGTGCTGATGATTTATGGGCACGTCGGGCACATTGGGACGCTGCAAGATATCCAGCTTGAGGTGCGCGGCTGGATCTATTCTTTCCACATGCCCGCATTCCTAGTTGTTTCCGGGTTCTTCTTCTTTGATCGGCTCAAAGGGAAAGCGATCACCACTCCACTGCTGCGTCGGCTTATTGTGCCCTACATGGTCTTTGAACCACTCTATCTTTTAGGCCTGCTGATCTCTGCCCGCATTGGCCTGCCAACAAGCAACGAAGCCACCTCGGATGCGAGAAGTTTCGTCATGAGCGTGTTCTTCCAGCCGATCGGTGCGTTTTGGTTCGTACATGCACTGATCGTGATCCAGCTTAGCTTCGCGGTGTCGCGTGCAGCGTCTCGCAAATTATTCGAAGATGATCGGATCGTCTGGTTCGGAGCCGTGTTGCTTTTGGGGGGTGCCGTTCAACTTGGTATTGTTCGGCAATCCGCGCCCGCGTTTTTCCTGATTGGCCTAACAATTTCAGCTTTAAAACAAGATGTTAAGCAAAATACCTGGCTGTCCATCCTCGCTATCGCGACGTGTTTGATTCTGAACCATTCAGGTCTAAAAGAGTTCTCCTTCCTTCAAATCGCATGGGTTCTGGGCATCATTGGCGTGTTCACAAACCTCGCAGCGATTTTGCCAAATATGATCGTTCACCTCTTTGCGTTCATCGGCAGAAACACACTGATCTTGCTCATTACCCACGCCTTCTTTGTTGTCGCAATGAAACCTCTCGCTGCGCGCTTCCTCGGACTTGACCCCACAGGACTTCTGTTCACACTCACCACAGTGTCGCTTGCCTGTATCGGCGGCGTGGCAAGTTCGCGCGCCCTAGATGTGCTGCGCCTCTCTTCCGCCCTGTTTGGAACCAAACGGCTCTATGCGCCGTTTTGAAGTCATTGTCTGACAGAACACCGACCTCGCGCCATAAGGGCATACGGGAATGCATCACGAGATATTTTGAGGAAGTAGTTGGGGGAGCGCATTGGCCCACGGCTCCCCCGTCTTACACTCCGTGACGCGCTGGTTTCTGGGCGCTGCTTCGGAGGTTTTTTAGACACCGCGCTGTGGTGTCGCAATTGTTAGCGATAACGTATACCCCATGGCACTCTTGCGCAAGCGAAAGTTTTGGCGCTATCAGAAGGGATTGTCTTTGAAAGGAACTCTCTTGAGCCGTTCGCCCAACGACACCCGCCGCCCCCTGACCCTGCGCGATGTTTCCGAAGCCTCGGGCGTCTCGGAAATGACTGTGAGCCGGGTGCTGCGCAACCGGGGCGATGTCTCAGAAGCCACGCGAGAAAAGGTGCTCGAAGCCGCGCGCACGCTTGGCTATGTGCCCAACAAAATCGCCGGCGCGCTGGCCTCGCAGCGGGTGAACCTTGTGGGTGTGATTATTCCCTCGCTCTCGAACCTTGTGTTTCCCGAAGTTCTCTCGGGCATTTCTGCCGTTTTGGAAGACACCGGGCTGCAACCCGTGGTGGGCGTGACCGATTATTCGCCCGAAAAAGAAGAACGGGTTCTTTATGAAATGCTGTCTTGGCGGCCCTCTGGCGTGATCATTGCCGGGCTGGAGCATTCCGCAGGCTCGCGGGCGATGCTCGAAAATGCGGGCGTGCCGGTGGTTGAGATCATGGATGTCGACGGGCCGGGTGTGGATGCCGTGGTAGGCATTTCGCACCGCCGCGCCGGGCGGCAGATGGCCGAGGCCATTGTGGCTGCGGGCTATCGCAAGATCGGCTTCCTTGGCACCAAAATGCCCGAGGATCATCGTGCCCGCAAACGGCTTGAAGGCTTCAACGAGGGGCTGGCGCAAGCGGGGATCACGCTGACCGATACCGAGTTTTATTCGGGCGGCTCTGCGCTGCTTAAAGGCCGCGAAATGACCGAGGCCATGCTCGCGCGCACCCCGGACATCGATTTCCTCTATTACTCGAACGATATGATCGGGGCGGGCGGGCTGATTTACTGCCTCGAAAAGGGCCTTGATGTGCCGGGCCAACTTGGCTTGGCCGGGTTTAACGGGGTGGAACTTTTGGCAGGGCTGCCGCGCCAATTGGCAACGATGGATGCCTGCCGCCGCGAGATTGGCTCCAAAGCCGCCGAGATCGTGGCCGCGCGCGCGGCAAACCCCGGACCGGGGGGCGAGATCATCGAATTGGAACCGGTGATCCAGCGCGGGGACACCATTCGCTAAGCGGGTCTTCCCCGAAGCTTAGTGCTTTGCACCCCAGCTAAAGGACACATGCTGGCGGGTATAAAACTCGCCCATCAGGCCAATCGCCAAGAAGGCAATGCCCACATAAACGGGGTATTGCCAGCTTGAAAAGTGCGGATTGTAGTTGATGAAGGCAAAGCCCCGCGCTTGGTCAATGGTGTGAAAAAGCGGGTTCCAGTCAAACAAGACCAGCATCTTATGCGGCAGCAGGTTCGCCACGAACATCTTGCCCGAGGCAATCATATTGGCCCGCGCATAAACGCTTTGGATCAAGGAGACCAAGCTTGGGTTCCATGGCTTCATCGCCAAGAACACCATGCCCAGCGCCACCCCGGTGAACCATGACAGGATCACCATCGCCATGGCGCCAACCCAGTTGTAAATCTCGATCGGGCCCATTGTTGCGTGGTAGAGGTAAAGCACCACGAACATCGACAGCAATTGGATGTAAAGCGCGCCCAAGGCCGCCGCAGAGATCGACACCGCCGTGGTCATCGGGGCGTGTTTCATCATCGCCGAGGCAGAGCCTTCGGAGCCGAAAACCGCGCCCATCGCTTTGGTATGGGTCAGGAACAGAAAAATCCCCGACATGATGTAAAGCAGGAAGTCGCCACGGATCGTATTGCCGCGCAGGCCCAGAACGTTGAACATGACGTAGAAGGTGATGACGAGCACCACCGTTTGCATGATGTTCTGGATGAGCCCCCAAATCGCATGCCGTTGCGTTTTGCGAATGGAACGCACGGTGGCATGATAGATCAGCTCCAGAATACTGAAGCCTGAACCAAGGGTACTTTTGCTGCGTTCTGCTCTGAACATGACTCCGCCGCGCTGGCCGACCGGGATTTTTGCACTGAAAACTTGCCGTTCCCTTGACGGCACACCATAAAGTCTGCGCTATCGCATGGCAATCTGGCCGAACTTGGGCCGAATGGAGGGAAAAATGGATTTCGACCGCCTTGTGACCGTCATGCGCCGCCTTGCGCTCGAGGCCGGGGACCGGATCATGGAGATCTACAACGCCCCCGATTTCGAGGTGAAGACGAAATCGGATGCCTCGCCCGTGACCGAAGCGGATGAAGCCGCCGATGCGCTGATTTCCGCCGGTCTGGCTGAGGCCTTCCCGCAAATGGCGCTGGTGACGGAAGAACAAGCCGCCTCGCATGGGCAGAGTGTCTCCACCTTCCTGATCGTCGACCCGCTTGATGGCACAAAAGAATTCGTGCAGCGCCGCGGCGATTTCACAGTGAATATCGCCTTTGTCGAAAATGGCGTGCCTCTGCGCGGTGTGGTTTATGCGCCCGCCAAAGGGCGGCTGTTCTATACGCTCGCCGATGGGCGCTCGGTGGAAGAACAAGGGCCAGAGTTCGACAAAGAAACCATCGGCACGCAACATCCCATTTCGGTCTCGATGCCCGATAATCGCGCCTTGATGGTGGTTGCGTCCAAATCGCACCGCGATCAGGCGACCGATGATTACATCGCGCAATATGCGGTGAAAGACATGACCTCGGCTGGCTCCTCGCTCAAGTTTTGCTTGGTTGCCACGGGCGAGGCCGATCTTTATCCGCGCCTTGGCCGCACGATGGAATGGGACACGGCGGCGGGTGATGCCGTCTTGCGCGGTGCCGGTGGCGAGGTCGTCCGGTTTGATGACCACAGCCCCTTCACCTACGGCAAGGAAGGCTTTGCCAACCCGTTCTTCATCGCTTTTGCCCCCGGCGTTTTGTTGGCGAAGTAATGTCTGTTCTTATTGTGATCCCCGCGCGTTACGCCTCAACGCGCTATCCTGCCAAGCCGCTCGTGCATTTGCGCGGCGCCGATGGAACCTCTAAAACGCTGATCCAGCGCAGTTGGGAAGCAGCGATGGCGGTTTCAGGCGTGGACCGCGTTGTCGTGGCCACCGATGATGAGCGCATTGAGGCGGAGGCCAACAGCTTTGGTGCCGAAGTGGTGATGACCTCCGACCATTGCGCCAACGGCACCGAGCGCGTGGCCGAGGCGCTGGCGAGCCTTGGCGGCGGCTATGACATTGTTGTGAACTTGCAAGGGGATGCCCCCCTGACGCCCGCTTGGTTCATTGAAGATCTGCTCGCCGGGTTGCGCGCCAACCCTTGGGCCGAACTCGCGACCCCGGTGCTGCGCTGCGAAGGCGCGATGTTGGAAAGCCTGCGCGAAGATCGCCGCCATGATCGGGTGGGCGGCACGACCGCTGTCTTTGGCGCAGACAATCGCGGGCTCTATTTTTCCAAGGAAGTGATCCCCTTCACCTCCCGCCCCTATAGCGCACAGGAACCGACGCCGGTCTTTCACCACGTGGGGGTTTACGCCTATCGGCCTGAGACGCTCGCCGCCTATCCAAACTGGCCGGTTGGCCCGCTTGAAACGCTCGAAGGGCTGGAACAACTGCGGTTTTTGGAAAACGGGCGCGCTGTCCTTTGCGTTGAAGTCGAATCGCGCGGGCGGCAGTTTTGGGAGCTGAACAACCCCTCGGACGTGCCACGGATTGAGTCCATGATGGCGGAAATGGGCCTCGCGTAACCCAATGCGCCAAAGAACGTCACCTTGGTGTCGTATTTGTTTCACTTAACCTTTCGTATACCACACGCTTGAGGAATGACCCAAAAAGAGACAGTATGCGCGGAGTGCACAAGGATTTCGCACTCATAGCTTCTAACAGCAAAGGTGATGTATGAAACGCAAGGTAACGAAGGCGATCTTTCCAGTTGCAGGCCTCGGAACCCGCTTTCTCCCCGCCACCAAGTCGATCCCGAAAGAGATTTTGACGCTGGTTGACCGCCCGCTGATCCAATACGCCATCGACGAAGCCCGCGCCGCCGGGATCAAGGAATTTATCTTTGTGACCTCGCGCGGGAAATCCGCGCTTGAGGATTATTTCGATGATGCGCCCGAGTTGGAAACCTCGCTGCGCAAGAAGGGCAAGACGGAGCTTTTGGAAGCTCTCAAAACCACCAATATGGATTCTGGGGCCATCGCCTATGTGCGCCAGAACCGCCCCATGGGTCTGGGCCATGCGGTCTGGTGTGCGCGCCGCCTGATCGGCAACGAGAGCTTCGCGGTGATCTTGACCGATGACGTGATCGCCGCCGAAAAGCCCTGCTTGGAACAGATGATGGAAGCGCATTCGGAAACCGGCGGCAATATCGTTGCCGCGATGGAAGTTCCGCATGACAAAACCTCGTCCTACGGGGTTCTGGATATTTCCGAGGACATGGGCTCGCTGGTGCGCGTGAAGGGCATGGTCGAGAAACCCGCCCCGGACGTGGCGCCGTCGAACCTCGCCGTGATCGGCCGTTACATCCTGACGCCGAAGGTGATGCAGAACCTCAACAAGAAGAAAGAGGGCGCGGGCGGCGAAATTCAGCTGACCGATGCGATCGCCGAAGAGATCGACAATGGCAACCCGGTCTACGGCTTTCGTTTCCGCGGGCAACGCTATGACTGCGGCTCGAAAGCGGGCTTCTTGCAAGCCACCGTGGCCTTTGGCCTTGCGCGCCCCGATCTGCGTGATGAGTTCACGGACTTCTTGGGCGACATGATGGCGATGCGGGACGCCGCGGAATAATCATGTCGAAAAACGTCCTTGTCACCGGGGGGGCCGGTTATATCGGCTCCCACGCTTGTAAAGCCCTGCGCGATGCAGGCTATACACCCGTCACCTATGATAGCTTTGTCACCGGCTGGCGCGAGGCCGTGAAATTCGGCCCGCTGGAAGAAGGCGACCTGATGGATCGCGACCGCCTTGATGCGGTCTTTGCCCGTTGGGAGCCGATTGCCGTGATGCATTTCGCAGCGCTGAGCCTTGTGGGCGAGTCGATGCGCAATCCGGGGCTATATTGGCGCCATAATGTTCTGTCGTCGCTGAGCCTGATCGAGGCTGCCTGCGCGGCGGGCTGTCAGAATTTCGTCTTCTCGTCGACCTGCGCGACCTATGGCGATCAAGATGGTGTGGTGCTCAATGAAACCACGCCGCAGCACCCGATCAATGCCTATGGCGGCTCGAAACGCGCGATTGAAGACATGCTGCGTGATTTCGGCGCGAGCCACGGCCTCAATTCGGTGATCTTCCGCTATTTCAACGTGGCAGGGGCCGACCCGGAGGCCGAGGTGGGCGAATTCCACCAGCCAGAAACGCACCTGATCCCGCTGATGCTCGATGCGATTGACGGGCGCCGCCCCGCGCTGACGGTGTTTGGCTCGGACTACCCGACCGCCGATGGCACCTGCATCCGCGATTATGTCCATGTTTGCGATCTGGTCGATGCCCATGTGCTTGGGCTCAAATGGCTAGAAGCGGGCAAAGGCTCGGATGTGTTCTGCCTTGGCTCGGGTAAGGGGTTCTCGGTCCGCGAAGTGATCGCGCAATCGCAAGCGGTGACCAATCGCGAAGTGCCGATCATTGAAGGTGACCGCCGCCCCGGCGATGCCGCCGTTCTGGTGTCTGGCTCCACCAAAGCGGAGCGTGATTTGGGCTGGACCCCGAAGCGCAGCAACCTGACCACGATGATTGCCGATGCTTGGCGCTGGCATCAAAACGGGCATTACGACAGCTGACCCATTCTTTGAGCCCAGTGCCTCTTTCGTAGGCTAGGCACTGGCCTCGCCCCCCGAAATATGAATACTTGCCCCGCAAGAGGGGGCGGGGATGGGTGCATTCTCAAAGCTGCGGGCGCGCTATCGGCTGCGGTTGAAACGGCGAAGGTTGCTGTGGCGAGCATTGCGCGCGCGTCACGCATTGCGTCGTGTGGAGAACCGCACCGCGATCCTGAAGCCTGAGGACATCCTGCTATTTGCCACGATGCGCAACGAGGCGCTGCGGCTCCCCTATTTTTTGCAGCATTACCGGGCACTCGGGGTCGTCCATTTCCTCATTGTTGTGAACGACAGCAGCGATGACACGCTGGGGCTTCTGCAGCGCCAGCCGGATGTGTCCGTCTGGTCGACGCAAGCAAGCTATCGCGCCTCGCGCTTTGGGATGGATTGGATCAGTTGGCTTTTGCTCCATTACGGCAAGCGCCATTGGTGCCTGACGGTCGATGCGGATGAATTGCTGGTCTACCCCGGATGCGAAACCCAAAAGCTGCAACAGCTAACCGCATGGCTGGAGGCGCAGGGCGCAAACAGTTTTGGCGCGCTGATGCTGGATCTTTATCCGCCTGGGCCGCTTTCAACCGCGCATTCAGACCCGGGCGATGATCCGACCAAGGCTTTGCCGCTTTATGATGCGCAGGGCTACACTTGGGAACAGCAGGCGCGATTTGGCAATATCTCGATCCGAGGCGGGCCGCGCAAACGCTGCTTCTTTACCGACAGACCAGAGCTTGCGCCTCATCTGCACAAAATCCCGCTGGTGAAATGGAATTGGCGCTATGCCTATGTCAGTTCCACCCATGTCGCGCTTCCGCGGCGGCTAAACCGGGCCTTTGATGCGCGGCTGAACCTGCCCACCGGAGTTCTATTGCACACAAAATTTCTGGAAGGCGCCCCCGAACGCGCCAAATCTGAGCAGTTGCGCGGCGAGCATTTCACCCATTGCAAGGATTATGATGCCTATTACGCCGGGGTCGCCGCAGACCCCGATCTTAGCACGGCGGAATCATGCAGCTATCGCGGGCCGCAGGGGTTGGTAGAAGATGGGCTGATGACACCGGGCGCATGGCAGGCATGACGGGTTTCAGAGGAGTTTACCGACCTAGAAACTCCGCGTATGTTAAGTATGACAAGTCATTGAACATTTGAGGTCTTGTCGCGTTCAGAGCAGGGGATCACAGCACAAGATGTGGACCGTTTAACCGACCGGAAATCAATTTCGGCGACAACGCGATTAAGGTCTAAAGGAGCAGGCGTTGAAAATCAGAGAGCTCATCAGGCTGCGGCGCAAGCGCCGTTTCCGCCAGATACGCGCGTTTCGCAAACGCCGCGAGCTTTCGGTCGTCGCCAATCGCACCGCGCAGATCAAATCTTCCGATGTTTTGGTGTTTTGCACGCTGCGCAATGAACGCATCCGCCTGCCATATTTTCTGCGCTATTATCGTGACCTTGGGGTGAAGCATTTCATCTTCGTCGATAATGGCAGCGAGGATGGCTCGCGCGAGTATTTGGCCGGCCAAGAGGATTGCTCTGTTTGGGTCAGCTATGGCTCGTATAAATCCGCAAATTTCGGGATGGATTGGCTCAACCACCTGCTGCGCCGTCATGGCACCGGGCATTGGGTGCTGGTGGTCGACCCCGATGAATTCTTTGTCTACCCGTTTTGCGATACCCGCCCGATCGACGCGCTGACCGATTGGCTGGATACTTACGACATCCGCTCCTTCCCGGCGATGCTGGTGGATATGTATCCCAAAGGCCCGGTGGATGCGGTGCCCTATCGTGAAGGGCAAAACCCGTTTGAAATTGCATCGTGGTTTGATGCCGGCAATTATATGATCTCGCGCAACAACGCGATGCGGAACCTGTGGATTCAAGGCGGACCCCGCGCGCGAACCTTCTTTGCCGATGATCCGATCTCGGCCCCGGCGCTCAATAAGATCCCGCTGGTGAAATGGCAGCGCGGCTATGTCTTTGCCTCGTCGACGCATATGATCCTGCCGCGCGGGCTGAACATGGTCTATGATGCTTGGGGTGGGGAAAAACCATCGGGGTGTTTGTTGCACGCAAAGTTCTTGTCGCCGTTGACCGAGAAGGTCAGCGAAGAGATGGAACGGCGCGAGCATTATGCCAGTTCGCGCGAGTATCAGGCGTATAACGAGCGGCTGAGCAACCAGCCCGATCTGTGGACCAAATGGTCTGAGAGGTACATCAACTGGCGCCAGCTTGAGATTCTCGGGCTGATGTCAAAAGGCAATTGGGCGTAAGGGGCGCGGGGTGACAGTCGGCTTCATCATGATGTGCCACACCGCCTTTGATCGGGCGGCGCAGGTGGCGCGCTACTGGGGGTCGCATGGCGCCCCGGTGGTGATTCATGTCGATGCGCGCGTCTCTCAGCACGATTACGCCGCCCTTGGCCGCAGCTTGGCAGATCTGAGCAATGTCTCTTTCTCCAAGCGGCAAAAATGCGAATGGGGCACATGGTCTTTGGTCGCCGCCGCGCAAGCCGGGGCCGAGCAAATGCTGGATCGCCACCCCGAGGTGCAACACGTCTTTTTGGCCTCTGGCTCTTGCCTGCCGTTGCGCCCCGTAGATGAGCTGAATGACTATCTGGCCGCGCGCCCACAGACCGATTTCATCGAAAGCGTCACCACCGCCGAGGTGGGCTGGACGGTGGGCGGCATTGATATGGAGCGCTTCACGCTGCGCTTCCCGTTTTCATGGAAAAAGCAGCGCAGGCTGTTTGACCGTTACGTGCGGCTACAACGGCGTTTGGGCGTGAAGCGGCGCATTCCCGGCGGGATTGTGCCGCATCTGGGCAGCCAATGGTGGTGCCTAAGCCGCCGCACGCTCAGCGCCATTTTGCAAGACCCGGACCGCCCCACCTACGACCGCTATTTCTCGCGCGTCTGGATTCCGGATGAAAGCTACTTCCAATCGCTCGCGCGGCTCTATTCAAGCAATATCGAAAGCCGCTCGCTGACGCTGTCGAAGTTCGACTATCAGGGCAAGCCGCATATCTTCTACGATGACCATTTGCAGCTTTTGCGGCGCTCAGATTGCTTTGTGGCGCGCAAAATCTGGCCCAAGGCCGACAAGCTCTATGCAAACTTTCTGTCGGAACGCCCGGCGGAAAGCATTGCAGAGCCGAACCCTTCCAAAATTGACCGGCTGTTTTCCAAGGCAGTGGAGCGGCGCACCAAGGGCCGCCCAGGTCTTTACATGCAAAGCCGCTTCCCCCGGCAAGACCATGAAAATGGCAAGACCTCGGCGCATTACTCCATTTTCCAAGGGTTTTCGGACCTGTTCGAGAACTTTGAAGGCTGGCTTGCCAAATATGTCGGCGCACGGGTGCATGGGCATTTGTTCGGGCCGGAGCGCGCCGAATTTGCGGGCCGCGAGCCGATGTTTAACGGCTGCATCCCTGACAGTGCCACCTTGCGCGATTATAACCCCCGCGCCTTCCTGACAAACCTGATCTGGAACGGACGCGGCGAGCGGCAGTGCTTCATGTTCAGCCCGCGCGACACACAAGACATCAACTGGTTCACCGCCACCGATCCAAATGCGCAGATCTCGGTCATTTCGGGCGCATGGGCGGTGCCGCTTTTTCATTCCAACATGAATTTCTTGGAAATCCGGCGCGAGGCGGCGCGGCTGCAGCAGATTGAGGTCGATCATCTGAACATCTTACGCTCGATGTATGTCAAAGCGCGGGTGCGGATTTGGAACATGGCGGAATTCATCGAAAACCCGATGGAACCGCTACAGACGATCATTGATGAAATCAGCCCGCGCGCGACACGGCGGCTGACAGAGGCCCCGCAGATGGTGGACCTCACGGGCTTTGGCCAATTCCTGCAAAACCTGCGCAATCAGGGCATGCAGCCGCGCTTGATGGGCGATTTCCCGGTCTATGGCGATCTGCTGACACAACCCCCGCGGCGTGGCCGCCCCTATCTGGTGAAGTGACGCATGAGCCGTTTCAACAGCTTCGTGGTGTTTGCCGAAATGCGCACCGGCTCCAACCTTTTGGAAGCCGCGCTGAACGAATTGGCGGGTGTGCATTGCCACGGCGAGGCCTTCAACCCTGCCCTGATCGGCTACCCCAACAAGACCGAGCTTTTGGGCATTTCCCGTGCTGCGCGCGATGCCGACCCGATGGCCTTGTGGAAACGCATCTGCGAGACCGAGGGCCTGAATGGTTGCCGTTTTTTTCATGACCACGATCCGCGCGTCTTGGATGCGATGATCAATGATCCGCGCTGCGCCAAAATCGTGCTCACGCGCAACCCGGCGGAAAGCTATGTCAGCCTGAAAATTGCCCGCGCAACGAACCAGTGGAAACTGGGCGATGCGAAGCACCGCAAAGAGGCGCTTGCCCAATTCGATGCGGCAGAGTTTGAGGCGCATCTGGAAGGGTTGCAGGGCTTTCAAGTCGCGTTGATGCATGCCCTGCAAACCACCGGGCAAAGTGCGTTCTACATCGACTACGAAGACGCGCAGGATGTGGCGGTGCTGAATGGTCTTGCAAAATGGCTCGGCGTCGAGGCGCGGCTGAGCGCCCTACCCTCAAGCCTTGTGGTGCAAAACCCCGCCGCGCTTGAGGAAAAGGTCGCCAATTTCCCGGCGATGGAAAGCTCGCTTGCGCGGCTGGATCGGTTCAACCTGTCGCGCACGCCCAATTTTGAGCCCCGGCGCGGGCCGAATGTGCCCAACCTTGTGGCCTGCGGTGCGGGGCTCTTGTACATGCCACTGCGCCCCGCGCTGGATGCGCCAATCCGCGATTGGATGGCGAAGCTTGGTGGGCTGGAGGAAGGCTTTTCGCAAAAGACCCTTCGTCAGTGGAAACGCAAACACACAGGCCATCGCAGCTTCACCGTGGTGCGCCATCCGCTGCTGCGCGCCCATCTGGCCTTTGCTGCATTGCAGGCTTGGGACAATTTTGCCGAGACACGTGCTGTGCTGCGCCAAAGCTACAAGCTGCCGCTGGCGCCCGAGGGGAAGACCCTGCCCGCCGCAGAGTGGGCAGGGGGGCTACAAGCCTTCTTGGCTTGGCTGAAAACGAACCTGAACGCGCAAACCAGCCTGCCGGTGCAGCCGCTATGGGCCACGCAGTCGGCAAGCCTGCAGGGCTTTGCGCAATTCGCCCTGCCCGATCTGATTGCCCGCGAAGATCGGCTGTCTGAAGACCTTGGCCTGCTCGCGCAGATGGTGGGTGTTGAGGCCCCGGATTTTGGCGCACCCGAGGGCGATACTGCCCCGGTGAAGCTGGCCGAGATCTGGACCCCTGCGCTGGAGCAAGCCGCCGCCGATACCTATTCGCGCGACTACATGCAGTTTGGCTTTGGTCCGTGGAAGAAAAAGGCGGCTGATTAAGCCGCCTGAGTGCCTTGTGCCGCCGTCAGAACCGCATGCAGCGCTGCCGGGTCCGAATTCGCCCGCAGCTTGGTGCAGGTTTCCGTGTTGCGCAGGGTGCGCGACACAAGCGCCAAAGCTTTAAGATGCTCTACGCCCGAATCTTTGGGCGCAAAGAGCGCAAAAACCAGATCGACCGGCAAGCGATCCACCGCATCAAAGTCGAGCGGCTTTTCGAGCTTGAGGAACACGCCCACCACATCGGTCAGCCCGTGCAGCCGCGCATGCGGCAGGGCCACGCCATGCCCAACGCCGGTAGGACCAAGCGTTTCACGTTCTTGCAAAGCATCAATCGTTTGCGTCGCATCCAGCCCGTAGGCTGAATGCGCGATATCTGCGAGATCCTGGAACAGGCGCTTCTTGCTCGTGGTATTGGCCAAAACTTTGACCGCTGCCGGTTTGAGCAGGGTGGAAAGATCCATCTGTCCTTTTTCTGCGCCCATCAGACGCTCACTTGCTGTTGCGCGGGTCGATCCAGCCGACATTGCCGTCTTCACGGCGATAGACGACGTTGACCCCGCCATGTTTCTCGTTGCGGAACACGAGCAGCGGTTTATGCGACAGTTCCATTTGCATGACCGCTTCGCCCACCGAGATCGTGGGGACCTTGGTCTCCATCTCGGCAACGATCACGGGTGCAAGGCTATCGGTATCCGACTCGTCTTCTTCCGCGGCGAGCACATACAACCCGGCGTCCCCGAATTCAACCGGAGAGACACGGTCGCGATGGTGGTCTTTCAGGCGACGTTTGTGACGACGCAGCTGTTTGTCCATTTTTTCGCGGCACGCTTCGAAAGCGGCGTAAACATCCCCGGCCCGGCCCGCGGCCGAAGCGGTCAGCCCGGTGGACAGGTGCACAGTCGTTTCGCAGACATACTCATGCGCGGCGCGCGAAAAGACGACGGTCGCATCGGTCGGCCGCTGCATGTATTTGTCGACCGTTTCTGCCAGTTCGGTCTTCACATGTGTCTGCAGGGCTTCGCCAACGTCGAGCTGTTTTCCGCTGATCTGGTAACGCATGGCTTCTCCTTCACTTTATTGTCCCGATCCTGGGCTCTCATGCCAAGGTTGCGGGTTGGTTAAACTTTTTTCGAAAACTGGGGAGGTCTGGTTCACAAGCCCAACTGAGCCGAAAACGTGCGGCGCGACAACTGGGGCATAAGGACCGTGGTTACGCATGGGTTCATTTGGGAACGGAACGGCGCCGCTGTCAATGACTTGGCGCAAACTGTTCGCTCCTGCACATTACTGGATGCGGAAATTTTCCCCGAGGTACACACGCCGTACATTCTCATCTTTAACCACTTCCTCGGTCCGGCCAGACATCAGCACATGGCCATCATGCAAAATATAAGCGCGATCGACAATTTCGAGCGTTTCGCGCACGTTGTGATCGGTAATCAACACCCCGATACCGCGTTCCTTCAGATGCGCGACCAGCGCGCGAATCTCACCCACGGCAATCGGATCAACGCCCGCAAAGGGCTCATCCAGCAAAAGATATTTCGGATCGGCAGCCAAGCAGCGGGCAATCTCCACCCGGCGTCGCTCGCCCCCCGACAGCGCAAGCGCCGGCGCTTGGCGCAGATGGGCGATGGCAAAATCACCCAATAGTTCTTCGAGCCGTTCGCGGCGGCGGTGCACCTCATCCACGGCAATTTCCAAAACGGCCATGATGTTCTGCTCCACCGTCAGCCCACGAAAAATCGAGGCTTCTTGCGGCAAATAGCCGATGCCAAGCCGCGCACGGCGATACATGGGCATAGAGGTGGCATCGACTCCGTCGATCTGCACTTGCCCCGCATCGGGCGAGACGAGCCCTGCGATGGCATAGAAACAGGTGGTCTTGCCGGAGCCGTTCGGGCCCAACAGCGCCACCACCTCGCCCCGGTCGAGCGTCAAAGACACATCGCGCAGCACCAACCGCTTACGATAGCTTTTGCGCAGGCTGACCACGCTCAGCCCCGATGGGCTGCTTTCGGCCGGGCTTGCCATATCTTTCATGGGGTCTGATCCGGTTGCAGCACCGTGCGCACCCGGCCCTGCATCTGTCCGGTTCCGGTTTTCAGATCGACATCAAGGCGCTGCCCCGAGAGAACATTATCGCCTTGGGTCAAAAGCACATCGCCCGTCATCACCACAGAGCCCGCCGCCACATTGTAAACCGCATCGCGCGATTCGGCGGCTTCGCTGGCGGTGACCAAAGTCACCCCACCCGAGGCTTGCAGCTCAGAGATGCTTTTCTTCTCGGCCGAGCCATATTCGACCTGCACCCGCGCCGCTGAAAGCCGCAAAGGGCCTTGGATGATCACCACATTGCCGGTGAAAATCGCGTTGCCATCGGTCTGGTTGACATCAAGGCTATCGGCCGTGACCTCGACCGGCTCAGAGGTATCGGTGCGCAGACCGGCAAAGGCCACCTGCTGCGCTTGAACGGCCCCTGCGGTCAGGGAAAAGAAAATCAGAGCGGAAAAAATCTGGGGCAGACGGCGCATCGAAACCTCACTTCTCCGGCTGGTATATCAGCTTCACGCCGCCTTTGAAGTGCAGATCGTAAGGCGAACTTGGATCACTGCGCCCCATCTGCATCGACCCGGCCTCCAGCGTGCCAAAAGGGCCCTCTCCGCGCACGGCGCCGGGCGCATTCAATATGCCACGGTCGGTGGCCATATCCACCGCCTCGGTGGCCATGCGATACCCCGACGAGGTTTGTACCGCGACCCCCTCTGACAGGCTGATCTGCCCGGCTTGCGGATCAAGCACCCCAGCCGCCGCCGTCAAATCGGTCACCGCCCCATCGGCACCTTCCAATTTGGCGATCACATCACTGGCCGAAGCACCATTGCCATTTGGATCTGGCGTCGCAGTCGTCGCCCGGACGGTGAGCGCGGCGCCCTCTTCCGTCATGCCAGAATATTCCGGCGTGGTCAGCCGTGGTTCGGCCACCAGCGCATCCACATCGACCTTGGCGTAGATCGAAGCCGTGGTCGGATCGACCTTGCCGGAAAATAGAAAAAGGGTCGAAAGCAGCACCAATGCCAAGAGCGGCAGGGCCACCTTGGCCCATTGCACCAGCATCGAATGGCGGCTTTCGCGAACCATCACGCCACCCCGGCGCGCAAACAGTCATGAATGTGCAAAATGCCAACGGGGCGCCCCGCCTCCACCGCGAAAAGACAGGTGATCTTGCGTTCATTCATCGCGGCCACCGCCGCCTCGGCCAGCGCTTGCGGATCAATCGTGCGCGGATTACGCGTCATTACCTCCGCAGCGGTGTGGGACAGAAGCCCCTCCATATGCCGCCGCAGGTCACCATCAGTGACAATGCCAGAAAGCTGACCAGCCGTATCGGTCACGCCGACAACACCGAAGCCCTTTTGCGAAATGATCAAAAGCGCCTCGGGCATCGGTGTGTCTTCGGCCACCAGCGGCATATCGCGGTGCATCAGATCCGCCACTTTCGACAGTTTTGCCCCAAGCTTGCCGCCCGGATGGAAGGTCCGGAAATGTTCCGGCGTGAACTGCCGATGCTCCATCAGCGCCACGGCCAAAGCATCGCCCAGCGCCAAAGTCATGGTGGTCGATGTCGTGGGCACCACCCCCGTGCCGCAGGCCTCTTCGGCTTTGGGCAGCACCAGCGCCACATCTGCTTGCCGCAAAAGCGTCGATTCCGGGCGCGAGGCGACCCCGATGAGCGGAATGGAAAAGCGCCGCGTATGCGCGATCAGGTCGGCCAATTCCGGCGTTTCACCAGAGTTGGACAGCACCAGCGCCACGTCCGCCTCGGTCACCATACCAAGGTCGCCGTGGCTCGCCTCCGCCGGATGCACAAATTGCGCGGGCGTGCCCGTGCTTGCCAGCGTCGCCGCAATCTTGCGCGCGATATGGCCCGACTTGCCCATGCCAGAGACGATCACCCGGCCCTGCGCTTGCAAGATCATCTCGACCGCAGCTGCAAAAGCGCCATCAAGGCTGTCGGCCAAAGCGATCAGCCCGGCCACCTCAATCTCAATCACGCGGCGGGCGGTATTGGCGTAATCAGTGGTGGAAGATGTCATTCGGCTCATCCCAACCCATCAGGTCGAGTTGCCCGCGCGCGGGCAGGAAATCAAAACAAGCCTGAGCCAAATCCATGCGCCCTTCACGGTGCAGCCGCTCTACCAAAACGGATTTGAGTTGGTGCAGGTAAAGCACATCAGAAGCCGCATAATCGAGTTGCGCCGCCGTTAGCTCCGGCGCGCCCCAGTCAGATGTCTGCTGCTGTTTGGAGATATCGACGCCCACGAGATCTTGCAGCAGATATTTCAACCCGTGGCGATCGGTGAAGGTGCGCACCATCTTGGAAGCGATCTTGGTGCAAAACACCGGCGCGGTCACAACCCCAAAGGCATTGTAAAGCGCCGCCACATCAAAGCGCGCGAAATGGAAAAGCTTCTCCACTTTCGGGTCGGCCAACATCGCACACAGACGCGGGGCTTCTGTTTGCCCTTTCGCGATCTGCACCAGATGCGCGTCGCCATCACCAGAAGACATCTGCACAAGGCAAAGTCGGTCGCGGCGCGGGTCCAACCCCATGGTTTCGGTATCGATTGCGACCACTGGGCCCAGATCAAGGCCTTCGGGAAGATCGTTTTGATGCAGATGGACAGTCACCGGCAGCCCTTTCACAAGTGTTGCATAGGTATAAGCGCTTTGCGCGGGCTTTGCCACCGCCCCGCCATTACAAGAAATGGCGATTTTGCCGCGCCACACCAAGGCCGCGCTAGATTGCCTTCGCCAAACCCGCTTTCGCGTGCTTTCTTTCCCAAAGCAAACGCTCAGTGCGCAACACCAGCCTCAGCCAAGGCGAAGCGACCTCGCGATACACCATATCAAGCGAACCTCCCATTCCCGCACGCAGCATCTTGTGCTGAGCACGCGAAGCAAGGAAAGAAACCGCCCCCGGCACATCGCGCAAAGCGCCAGCATTTCGCTGCAACACTTTCACATAGCACTCCGCACAAGAACGGTCGGCGCCGCTGTTCGTCAGCCGCTGAATCGTCCCGACACGATTCAAGATCGTTCCCGGCAGTTCTTCGTACCAAGGCTGATGCCCAGCGGCGACAAGGCGGCAGCAAAGATCCGTATCTTCATCGACCCGCAAATCTGGGCAAAAACCGCCGACGTCCAAGCAAAGATCTCGTTTGACCCAAAATCCGTTACTGGTGCCCGCCGTATTGCGCTTAAACGGGACAGAACGCTGAATTTGCCCCTGACGGCGCTTTTTGCGCGGTGCAAGCTCGGGGGCGGCATCGAAGCTATTGCGCGTGAAATGCCGACTAAAGCCCCAGCTTGCACGCCCGGCTTTGGCGACAGCCATCACCCTTGCCGGATAGTCGGCGACCATATCGTCGTCGTCGTCAAGAAACAGGATCACCTGCCCGCGCGCCGCCGCAATCCCACAATTGCGCGCGGCCGACGCCCCATGCGGCCCGGGGTTATCGACAAGCCTCAAGCGCGGTTCTGTGGCAAATGCAGACAACGATTCTGCTGCACCCGGATCATTATCTGCCACGACGACCACCTCGCCCGTGGCGCCGCAGGCTGCTAGCGCGCCTTCGACAGCACGCGGCAACAGCGTCGGGCGACGATGTGTAGGAATGACGATGGTGAAATCCGGTAGGGTCTTCATAAGTCTCAAAATTCCAGTGTGTCGTAGCGTCAAGCTAGGCGTCTCTGCCTCATAATTGATCACAGTCTTAACGCAAGCACCGTTATTAAGCGGACGCGCCCTCAACTCAGCACGCGCTTCCAACACGACAGATATCGCACGGCACCGCTCCGACGCTTGGCATTTAAGACAGCCCCGCGTGCAGTGGTGCTGATCTTAGAGCAAGGTCTGGCGCGGCACCATTGCGCCTAAATACGCGAGATGTGCGGTATATAGAGAAGCGGCATTAAGCGTTGACGGTTCGCTTGGGCGTTTTGTTCACTGCAACGCAAGCGGCCAGACGCGCATAAAAGCAAAAAACTCTCCTAGGTGCGCATCTTCAGGCCCACTAGAGTGAACCGTGAAAGCTGCAACCTACGAGAGTGTTTGCATATTTACCCTTGGTAGGGGGTAAATGGTGCCCAGAAGAGGCTGACGGCACCATACCACCTAACACATAACACATTGACAAACAACGACATAAAATTCTCGCTATCCCTCGGCGTGGACCTTATGCGAGCTTCCTTGTGGACCTGCGCAGGGCGCGCGGTCAAGGCGGAAGTGCGCGCTCGCTGCAGCCTTGAAGACAGAAACGCGACGGCGAATTGACAATGACCACGCCACCAACACAGAAGAAAATAACTCTCCTCGGCTTTAACCGATTGGCCGTGGCCTCGAAGGCAAGCCGCCACAGATTTTGTGCGTTGGGCGCTCTGCAACAACGAGTTTGCGGTTGTACGACCCCGCCATCACATCACCTGTAGATCACGTCAATGACGTGGTTTGGTCGCGGCAGCGGCCTCTGCTGCCCTAGCCTCATTCATGTCAACGGACTGCCCCTCGCCGCCATCGCATCGCCACAGGTAGCCCTAACTGCGAACTGAGGACCACTGATCAGCCCCGCTAGAACAGCTTGGCCCTGCCTGCCTGTGCCGCTCCTGGGGCAGCCTATGCGCTCTGACGGAACGTTGCTGACGCCCTCCCCATCGCCACGGTCCCTGTCGCAGGGATGATCTTCTCGGCGGAGACACCTCCGCCACCGAGGCACCTGATGCCCCCGTAACGGGAACCGATAAGGAAGACCAAGCGGGAACCTGAAGGTGCACCATTAGTATGACCTAATATGTATCTCTCCTCTAAGGGTGGGGTTAATCGCATAGATGTTGGGCTACTTGATTTGCTTCGCCATAGCCCCGCAAACGGCGACCGCTCAGGCATCTTCTCGCTGCCAGCGGGCCAATGCGGCCTCGGCCCCGGCAACGTCGTCACGGATGCGCAGAACCGTCTGCCGGGTCAGCCCCGTGGCCTTGGCGATCTGGCTTGCCCCCGCATCGTCTGCCAGCATCTGCTGCACCGCCGACAACTGGTCCCGGTCGAAGCTGGGCTTGCGGCCCCGGTACTTCGCCTGGTCGCTCTTTGCCGCCGCTATGCCCGCCTTCTGGGCCTCTTTCGTGGCCTCCGCTTGGGCCTGCGCCGTTGCAGCCATGAAGGCGATCAGTGCGTCCCTTACGGCGGCCTGCATCGGGTCTGTCGTCGCCCCGTCGAAGGTCAGCTTATTGATCACGGTCTTGATCACCACGCCTTCGCGCATGAAGTGGCGGATGACGTCGGTGACGTCCTGATAGTTCCGCCCCAGCCTGTCGACCCAGCGCACCACCAGCACATCGCCCCGGTGTAACATGTCGAAGAGGCGCTTGCCCTCGGGGCGTTCCGCCAGCGGCACCGAGACACCGGAGACGCCATGATCGACCACCACCTTATCGAAGGTGAAGCCTGCGGCCTCGGCCTGGGCCAATTGGTGGCTGCTGTTCTGGTCCTCGGTGGAGACACGGGCGTAAAGAATGGTGCGGGACATGGTGGCCTCAGGATGTACGGAAAGGTATTGACCGATAGGAAACCTGTACGAAAGCTAAAGTCAACCCTTACGGACAGCCCTTTCGGGCATTTCTGAGGTGTACGCTACGGTATAGCCTAGCGGTCACCGATGCGCTGGGCAGGGAGAGGCACCCGAAGGATGACCAAGCGGGGCCGCTGACGGCCACGGCGATGAGCACGGCGACCTCCGCCGCCTCGAAGCAAGGCCTTGACCGCCTCGGCCAGGGTCACCCCACCCCACCGGGGGACAGGCGCGGGCAGTAGGTGTTTATCTCGGGGTCACAGATTTTTGCGGTGGGATGTTTGATAGGCCTCTTCTATAAATCTTCAAGCCACCAAAGTTCCCACCCGAAGGCTTGGCTGTTCTTGTCCTTGATACCGTAGCTATTGATGATCGGCTTAAAGGACTGGCTTAGTAAAGTAATTTGACATTGCGCGAATCTCGAGGCGAAATGAAAGTTGGCTAAAGAGAGCCCGAAGTCGTCGATTTTCAGCACGGAGTTATCATGAAGTACGCTCCCCCTTCAGTGCACGAAACAGCCTTTAATTGTCCCCACTGTGCGGTTTTGGCGCAACAATTCTGGTTCGAAATTAAGGCAAGCACTCTGAAAGAGCGCCGCACACCATTCGTCATCAGTGATTCAAACAAAGATGAATTCGATTACTCATTTTTAAACGATCACGAGCAGAAAGAAGAAATGATGGCGTGGGTGCTCGATATGATCAAGGGCGCCCCTTCCTTTGAGAAGGAAAAGCACGACCGTTACTGGCTAAGATCTGTCAACAACGTGCACATATCCCAATGTTACAATTGCGAGAAGCTTTCAATCTGGGTTCACGAACGTCTTATATATCCGCAGCACGGCGAAGCTCCTCCTCCCAATCCCGACTTACCCGAGGATATCTTGAGAGACTACAATGAGGCCAGCGCCATCCTTAATCTGTCACCAAGGGGCGCGGCCGCATTAATTCGGCTCGGAATCCAAAAGATATGTAAAGAACTTGGGTTGCCAGGGAAAAATATCAACGCAGATATAAAATCTCTTGTAGAGAAAGGGCTCGACACCAAAATTCAAAGGGCGCTCGATGCCGTTCGGGTGATCGGAAACAATGCAGTACATCCTGGGGAAATGGACCTCAGAGACGACAGGGCTACAGCGGAAAGCCTGTTTCTCTTGATGAATGTTATCGCAGAAAAAATGATCTCCGAGCCAAAGAAAATTGACGAGGTATACGCCTTGCTCCCCGCCGAGCTAGTGACTGAAATAGATAAACGCGACAGGCGCGGGACAGAAGGGTGACGCGCCGTACAAATCAAAGCGTACGTAACTAAAATTGCCGCAAAAGCTTGGCTTTAAAAATCATTTTCGCCCCGATTCTCACCTCACGCCAAGAGCGACGACGCAAGCCGCCAAGCGCATTAATGCCACTTAAATGGGCAACCCTGCCAAGGTACCACTGGCTTTTTATTCTGAAACGCCTTCATCGCCTTTTTGTACGCTGCGGCAACGTTCTGATGCAAGATTGGCCCCCTATCGTGGTCAGTCTCGATGCCGGGACCACCTATTGCATAGCAAAAGTCCCACTCACCCTCACCTTTCAACCAATATCTGCAATCATCTCGCCGATCTTCTAATATCATCGAGCGAATTTCAGTTGCCTCAAAGAAATCACTCAGGCTTTCATAAAAGTCCACGAGTCCAGAATATTTGTCCCTGATCGAGAAGTCCAGGACGTTGCGTCTTTTGGGGTCGGGGGCCCCCATTACCAACCAAACACTTTTGCTGATCTTCATCTCATAAAGCAATAAAGCTTTATCGGCCTCTTCAAGAATTATTTCGCGATTATCTGGCTTGACCTCCACGAAAACGTCGAAGTCTTTTATATAGAAATCGGGGGTGTAGACGCGACCATCAGACAACTGAATTTGCCTCGGCTCATACTCGAAGGAGACCCCTAGGCGGTCAAAAAACACCGCCCAGCGCGCCTCAGTCCGCGATCTATACGTCACTCCGTCAAAAACTGTGGGCATAACCCCACTCAGTCGGTCCGACACTCTACCACCTTCTCTGACCCTGCATCCATCCCAATGCCATGTCATTGATCGGAAGGGATTTGCAAGGGTGATCATTTGCGGTGCGCCTCAACCAATGGAGGAAGGCTTTTTCAAGAAGCCTTTTAGTCACTCGATTAATTCAAGAACGTATGCGGCAATCGTATGCGCCGAGTGAATCGCTAGTCGAGCATGACGGGGCTTGATATTGATGTTTTGGCGTTGCTCCTCAGAGCGCCCGTGAGCGCCGCTCTTGGTATTTCGCAAGTGGGCAATGCCATCGACAATCCCATGCAGCCCCGACGCAATCTTCTTCAAGTCTTTGCTGTCCAAATCTGATGCGCGCAACCCGATTTGGGCTGATGCCGTTTTCCACAGTTCAGCAAGTGCATCACCTCGTCCATATGCAACCTGCTTGTGATCTAAGTAGGCTTTCAAGGTCGCCTCAAGGACGTTCCCGGCGTACTGAGCGGCAGCGTGGGGGTCTTTCTCAATCATCGCGACTGCGCGTTTGATCTCGACATCGACCGATGACAAGCCGTGCTTTCTAACACTTTCGTCTAGGGACAACGTCGGAAGCGCGCCACCTTTGGAAATTGTCCCGCCACGGATAAAGCTGAGGCCATCTTTGGCAAGCATCTCCTTGACACGCTCCTTTGATGTCTCAACCTTCGCTACGTTGTCCGTCTCCCCAGACCAGAAATCTTGGTCCTGCACCTGCAACTCCATGAATTCATCAAGGATGAGCCCCAGGATTTTCAACGGCTCGGCGCACTCCACGTTGATCTTGCGGAGCCAAGCTTTAACCTTAGCCGCCTTGCTCCCGTCGGGGATAGGTTCGGGGGCACCTGCCATGAGAAACATGGAGTCCAGATCTGCGTGCGTGAAGTAATCCGGCAGCGTTTTGCTCAATGTGCCGATGATCGCTGTGGGTATTTTCGGGCCTGATTGCATCGCAGAAAATCTCACTCTTTGGGAAATGAAGTCCAGAATAGCGCCCAAGATCTTGCGATTGAAGCGGCATCCTAATCGAGACCGCCTCGACCTCAAGGACGCTCCACCGAGGTTCTACACAAAGCTTGACGGGCTGAAAATTTTTCCGTTATATATCAACAACAACGCCGCAAAAAACTGGAATTCAATCCTCTCTTGCAGCTCGAGTTTCTGCGCTTTCTCTCGAACAGCTTTTCTACTGACACTCGATCGGCCTCTGCAGTTCACCGCGACGGGCACCGCGAGGGGGCGCGCCTGTCCAACCTGACATAGCCAATTTGGACACCCCACGGCGCTATACGCTCTCGCCTGCCGAAGCCTTGGTCACACTGCCTACGGCATCCTCGCGCAGACTAAGCGCCGCTTTCATCGCCCTATGGGCCACCTCAAGGCGCGCGGCTTCACCGCCATAGCGTTCCCCAACCGAGCTTGAAGCGTGCCCAAGGATGAGGTCTTGCACGACCTTCTCGGCCCCCGCGCGCCGTAGATCATCTTTCATGTTGTGCCGCAGCGAATGCAGAACGTGACGCGGGTTTCTGGTGACCTTGCGCAGGTGCTTCATAAGGTTCTGTGAGGCGGCATCCACGCCGCGTGGGCGCGCATAACGCTCAAAGACCATCTTACCCTTGCGGGGCAACCGAACGGCGTCCGTAGCGGCTTCCAACGCATCCCCGACAAGCGGCACGACCCGGATGGACGCAGAGGTCTTCAAGCGCCGCTCTTCATGCCAAGCGACCCGAACAAAGGGCAGATCATCAGCAAGAACAATGTCTTCGACCCGAAGGCCGACGACCTCGGCGAGGCGGCATCCCGTCCCGACAAGCAGCCGCCATATCAAATCGGGTTCGTCGGTGAGCCTGCCATGCATCGCCGCAACAACCGACGCAGGCAGGGGGTCGCGCTTGTCGGCCTCGCTTTCGGGGGCCGCGCCTTGGCTTTTGCGAATCTCCAATCCCTCGAATGGATTGCTCACCTTGCCGCGAAGATCGAATTCCTTGATGCCGTAGCTGACGATAGCGGAAAGAATGTTCAGTTCCCGCCGCACCGACGCCGCCGAGAGAGTACCGCCACCCTGCTTTGGGCTGGCAAGCATGTGGTCGCGCACCTTGCGGGCGTCTTCTCGCTTTAGATCTTCGAGGGTGCAGGTCTCCGCCCGCTTGCCTAGAGCCTTGCGGACACGCGCAAAGACACGCTCGACCCGCGCCGCTGCCTTTTGTTCATCGACACCTTCGCCGCCGTTGAGCTTCTCTTTCACGTAGAGCTTTCGGGCATCTTCGAGAGTGTGACCGGGCAACGGCGCGTCGGGCAAGACAACCGCGCGATACAGGCCAGCGTCTGCACCACTTTCAATCAACGTATCGGCGAGAATCTCACGCCGTTCATCATCGTCTCGCGCACCAGAGACACCGCTCAGCAACTCCGCCGCCCGCCTCAGATGCGCCTCTGCGGCTTCCCTTGGGGTCTTCGCCCCAGCAACACCGCCCGTTTTCGCCGATGCAACCAGACGATTGAATTCCCCCATGATGCGCGCATGTTCGCGAGCAATGGCGCTAGGGCTTGCGGCGGAGAACACGCGCTTGAACTCGGCCTGACCAAGGACGGCCTTGGCCGATTCTGGAATGCGACGGCGGAACTTATATCGCCCCGGCGCAAGCTCGCTGATGTACTTCAAAGACAAAAACAACCCCATAGGTGTGTACCTTCCGTGGACCCTAATGTGGACCTTGAAGGACAGCAACCTTATGAAGTTGTTTGCATATTTACCCTTGGTAGGGGGTAAATGGTGCCCAGAAGAGGACTCGAACCTCCACGCCTTGCGGCACACGGACCTGAACCGTGCGCGTCTACCAATTCCGCCACCTGGGCAGGTGTCTGGGGGCGATGTATCCGTAGCTGCGGGGGCTGTCAACGGGGGGTGAAAGAAATAATTCAACCAGATGACTCAACCGCCTTCTGACTTGTTTGGAGAGGGGGTTGCGGCTAAATCTGGATACAACGGTATGCAATCAAGGGGCCGAGGCGATGTCCAAGCTTGTCACGATCTATGGCGGTTCGGGGTTCGTGGGGCGCTATATCGCCCGGCGGATGGCAAAAGAGGGCTGGCGCGTGCGCGTGGCGGTGCGCCGCCCGAACGAGGCGCTTTTCGTCAAACCCTATGGCGCGGTTGGCCAAGTCGAGCCCTTCTTTTGCAATGTGCGTGACAGCGCCTCGGTGCGCGCGGCGATGCAAGGCGCGGATGCGGTGGTGAACTGCGTTGGCATTTTGGTCAATGAAGGGCGCAACACCTTCTCGGCGGTGCAAGCCGAAGGGGCCGAACGCATTGCCACGATCGCGTCGGAAATGGGTGTTGAGCGACTGGTGCAGATCTCGGCCATTGGCGCCGATACCGACTCAGATAGCAAATATTCCCGCACCAAGGGTTGGGGCGAACAGGCGGTGCTGAAAGCCTTCCCGACTGCGCTGATCTTGCGGCCTTCGGTGATTTTCGGGCCGGAGGATGATTTCTTCAACCGCTTCGCGGCGATGACGAAGCTGGGCCCAGTGCTGCCGATCACCGCAGGCGAGACGAAATTCCAACCCGTTTATGTGGATGACGTGGCGAAAGCCGCAGTGATGGGCGTGCTCGGGCAAGCCCAAGGCACCTATGAACTGGGTGGCCCGGATGTGGAAACCTTTGAGAAGCTGATGAAGCGGATGCTTTCCGTGGTTGGGCGCAAGAACCTGATCATCAGCCTGCCCGGCGCGGTCTCGAAAGCGGTCGCAACCGCGGGTGACACCGTGCAATGGCTCACCGGCGGGTTGATCACCAACCGCATCCTGACCACGGATCAACTCAAGAACCTTTATCGCAATAATGTTGTGAGCAAGAACGCCAAGAGCTTTGCGGACCTGGGCATCACGCCAACGCCGATGGGCGCGGTGCTGCCGGACTACTTGTGGCGCTTCCGCCCGCATGGGCAATATGAAGCGATCCAAGCCTCGGCCAAAAACCTGCGCAAGCATAGCTAAGCCATGTCATATTGGGCCGATGTCGTTCTGGGTGTGATCGAAGGGATCACGGAATTCCTGCCGATCTCTTCCACCGGGCACTTGCTTTTGGCCGAGAACTGGCTCGGCGCGCGGTCCGATACCTATAACATCGCGATTCAGGCGGGCGCGATCCTTGCCGTGACGCTGATTTATTGGCGCCGGATCGTTGGGCTTTTTACCGGGCTCGGCGATGCCGAGAACCGAGATTACATGATCAAGCTTGGCGTCGCCTTTGGCATCACCGCCGTGCTGGGCCTCGTGGTCAAAAAACTTGGCTTTGAGCTGCCCGAAACCGTGATGCCGGTGGCGATTGCGCTGGTGCTGGGCGGGGTCTGGATGATCGTGGCCGAGCGTTTGGCGGAACGCAAAGCCGATTGCGCTGTCATCACCATGAAGGTCGCGATTGCGGTTGGCGTGGCGCAGATCATCGCCGGGGTGTTTCCGGGCACGTCACGCTCCGCCTCGACCATCTTCATTGCCATGCTCTTGGGCACCACAAACCGGGCGGCAGCGACTGAGTTTGCGTTCTTGGTGGGCATCCCCACGATGTATGCGGCCACCGCCTATGAACTGCTCAAACAATTGGGCGGCGAATCCGCACATGAAGACTGGACCGCACTCGGGATCGCTTTTGCGGTTTCCACGGTCACGGCCTTCGTCGCGGTGAAATGGCTCTTGGGCTACATTCGGACGCATCGATTCACGATCTTCGCGTGGTATCGTATCGTCTTCGGGGGGGCGCTGCTGGCCTTGGTGGCCGCAGGCGTCGTTCATTGACCGCGAATCACTCCTAAAATCTGGGGAAAATCGCCACTAGGTAAGCACTGCTTCCTTATTTTTTCGGGTTTTCGGCTCAGTGCCGCAGGCCACACTGTCATTTTCCCACATTTAGGTCACACATGCTGACTTTCAATTTGGTTGATCCGGGTGTAAGAGGGCGAACCCGGATGTACCCCAATGGGAGGTGGAACCATGGCAAAGCAACGCATGCTGAAATTCGTCGGCACGGCGAAAGAGACGCCCGAGAAGCGCGATGCCGCCGTGCGTTCGCACGACTTCGATGAGATTTACCGCGAATTCGCGGATCAAAAGGCCACCGAACAGGCGAGCCGCTGCAGCCAATGCGGCGTGCCCTATTGCCATTCGAACTGCCCGCTGCACAACAACATCCCCGACTGGCTGCGCCTGACCGCCGAAGGCCGCTTGGCCGAGGCTTATGAGGTCAGCCAAGCCACCAACACCTTCCCGGAAATCTGCGGCCGCATCTGCCCGCAAGACCGTCTGTGCGAAGGCAATTGCGTGATCGAACAATCCGGCCATGGCACGGTGACGATCGGCGCAATCGAGAAATACATCACCGATACCGCTTGGGATCGTGGTTGGGTCAAGCCGATCAAACCGGCGATCGACCGCACGGAATCGGTTGGCATCATCGGCGGTGGCCCGGGTGGCCTTGCAGCCGCTGATGTGCTGCGCCGCGCCGGTGTGCAAGTGACCGTTTACGACCGCAATGACCGCGCGGGCGGGCTGCTGACCTACGGCATCCCGGGCTTCAAACTGGAAAAAGACGTGGTGATGAACCGCGTGAAACAGCTCGAAGACGGCGGCGTGGAATTTGTACTGAGCTGCAATGTCGGCACCGACATTTCCTTTGATGCGATCCGCGGCAAACATGATGCGGTGCTGATCGCGACCGGCGTTTATAAAACCCGCGCGCTGACCGATCCGGGCTGCGATGCCAAAGGGATCGTACGCGCGATTGATTACCTGACCGCCTCGAACCGCAAAAGCTTTGGCGATGAAGTGGCAGAGTTTGAAGACGGCACGCTCAACGCCGAAGGCAAACGGGTGCTGGTGATCGGTGGCGGCGATACGGCGATGGACTGCGTGCGCACGGCCATTCGCCAAGGTGCCACCTCGGTGAAATGTCTCTATCGTCGCGACCGCGCGAATATGCCGGGCAGCCAACGCGAAGTGACCAATGCCGAGGAAGAAGGGGCCGAATTCGTTTGGCTTTCTGCGCCCAAAGGCTTCTCTGGCAACCCGGTGTCTTCGGTCACCGTGCAGAAAATGCGCCTTGGCGCGCCTGATGCCTCGGGCCGTCAAAGCCCCGAACCGATCGAGGGCGGCATTTACGAGGAAGAAGCCGATCTGGTGATCACCGCGCTTGGCTTTGAACCCGAAAACCTGCCCGAGCAATGGGGCACCGAAGAGCTTGAAACGACCCGTTGGGGCACGATCAAAGCGGGCTTCGGCACCCATGCGACCAGCCTGCCCGGCGTTTACGCCGTTGGCGATATCGTGCGCGGTGCCTCGCTCGTGGTTTGGGCGATCCGCGATGGCCGCGAAGCGGGCGAGCAGATCATCCGCTTCCTTGATGGCGCAGAGCGCGTCGCGGCGGAATGATCACAACCGGTGCGCCACAAGCGCCCGGGCAATGTTTCACAAGGGGTAGAGCCATGCTGCGGCATTGGACCATTCTGGCAGGGATCGGGGCGCTTTTCGCGGCCCCGCTCGCACATGCCGGAACGGTGTTCACCCCGCCCTCGGGCTGTACGCTCAATATGACGGTGCAGATGCGTTCGTGTCAGGTGGCAAACTATTACACCTGTGCGGGCGATCCTGCAGGCGATCAGTGGATTTCCTTTGCCGATGGCGAGGGGGAATATTTCCTCAGCCATATCGACGCGGAAACCCGCTGGGTGGAAAGCGTCTCGCTTTACTCGGGCGAGTTGGAACTGCTTGATGCGGAAGGCTCTGCCGACAACGCCTCTTTCTCGGCGCTGCTGTCCGAGGGGCGAGACGAGTATGATTTCGTCACCCGCTCTAACACTGGCGAAGCGCAACGTTTCATTGGCCTTGATGAACTGACCGGGGAAGCCACCAGCGTTGACGGCGTGCCGCTCGAATATTGCCGCTTTGAAATGCGGATCGAAGATGATCAGGGCAATTACCAAGCCACCCGCAAGGGCATGCAACTGATCAGCCGCAAAATGCGCGTCTTCTTCGGGGCCACCGAAGATTATCAAAACAGCTATGGCGACCGCTCGTCCAGCAATGACACACCGGTCAGTTTTGCCTTCCCCGGCGAGGCTGGATTTGCCGCCGCCACCCCCGAATATGATTGCGACATGATGCTAACCGATCTGTCGCCCCTGCTTGACCATCCCTCGAAGGAGGTAGTGAGATGATGAACTACGATGAAGCCTGGGTTGCCGCTGAGGAAGCCAAGCGCAAATGGATGGACGAGCATTCGCTTTACAAAAGCGAAGACGAACATTCCTCTTGCGGCGTCGGCCTTGTGGTGGCGCTGGATGGCAAAGCGAGCCGTAAGGTTGTGGCCTCGGGCATTGATGCGCTGAAAGCGATCTGGCACCGCGGCGCCGTGGATGCCGATGGCAAAACCGGCGACGGCGCGGGCATCCATGTGCAAATCCCGGCCCCTTATTTCTACGACCAAATCCGCCGCACCGGCCATGAGCCGGACCGCGAAAAGCTGGTCGCCGTTGGCCAAGTCTTCCTGCCGCGCACCGATTTTGGCGCACAAGAAGCCTGCCGCACGATCGTCGAAACCGAAGTGCTGCGCATGGGCCATTATATCTATGGCTGGCGCCACGTTCCGGTGAACACCTCGGTGCTGGGCGAGAAGGCCAATGCCACCCGCCCGGAAATCGAGCAAATCCTGATCCGCTGCGAAAAAGACATCGACGACGAGCAGTTCGAACGCGAACTCTACATCATCCGCCGTCGGATCGAGAAAGCCGCCGTCACCGCGCAGATCAACGGGCTTTATATCTGCTCGCTGTCGTGCCGCTCGATCATCTACAAAGGCATGATGCTCGCCGAGCAAGTGGCCGAGTTCTACCCCGATCTGAAAGACGAGCGCTTCACCTCGGCTTTCGCGATCTATCACCAGCGCTATTCGACCAACACCTTCCCGCAATGGTGGCTGGCGCAGCCCTTCCGCATGTTGGCCCACAATGGTGAAATCAACACGATCAAGGGCAACATCAATTGGATGAAGAGCCACGAGATCCGCATGGCCTCCAATGCCTTTGGCGATGCCGCCGAAGACATCAAGCCGATCATCCCGGCGGGCGCCTCGGACTCGGGCGCCTTCGACGCGGTCTTTGAACTGATGGTGCGCTCGGGCCGTTCGGCGCCGATGACGAAAACCATGTTGGTGCCGGAAGCGTGGTCGAAGTCGGCCTCTGACATGCCGCAAGCGTGGCAAGACATGTATGCCTATTGCAACGCGGTGATGGAGCCGTGGGACGGCCCCGCCGCGCTGGCGATGACCGATGGCCGCTGGGTCTGCGGTGGCCTTGACCGGAACGGCCTGCGCCCGATGCGCTATGTGGTGACGGGCGACGGCATGCTGATTGCCGGGTCTGAGGCGGGCATGGTGCCGGTCGACGAAATGACCGTGCGGGAAAAAGGCGCGCTTGGCCCGGGCCAAATGATCGCCGTCGATATGCGCGAAGGCAAACTCTACCACGACCGCGATATCAAAGACCGTCTCGCCAACAGCCAACCCTTCGGCGAATGGGTCGGCAAAGTGGTGGAACTGAACGCGATCTTGCGCGACGTGCCGGAAAAAGCGCTGCACACCGGGGCGGACCTGCGCAAACGCCAAATTGCGGCGGGCTACTCGGTTGAGGAGTTGGAAAACATCCTTTCGCCGATGGCGGAAGACGGCAAAGAAGCCGTGGCCTCGATGGGCGATGACACGCCGCCCGCAGTGCTTTCGAAGCAATACCGCCCGCTGAGCCATTTCTTCCGGCAAAACTTCAGCCAGGTCACCAACCCGCCGATCGACAGCTTGCGCGAAAGCCGCGTGATGTCGCTCAAAACGCGCTTTGGCAACCTCAAGAACGTGTTGGAAGAAAACGCGACCCAAACGGAAATCTGGAGCCTTGAAAGCCCCTTCGTCGCCAATGCCGAATTCGGCGAGATGATGAAAGCTTTTGGCACCACGGTGACGGCGATTGACTGCACTTTCGCGGCAGGCGCGGGCCAAGATGCCCTGCGCGCCGGATTGGAGCGGATCCGCGCCGAGGCCGAAGATGCCGTGCGCTCGGGCGCGTCGCACCTTGTGCTGACCGACGAGCACCAAGGCACCGATAAAGTCGCGATGCCGATGATCTTGGCGACCTCGGCGGTGCATTCGTGGCTGACGAAAAAGGGCCTGCGCACCTTCACCTCGATCAACGTCCGCTCGGCCGAATGCGTTGATAGCCACTACTTCGCCGTGCTGATCGGTGCGGGCGCCACCACGGTGAACGCCTATCTGGCGCAAGACAGCATTGCCGATCGGATCGAGCGCGGCCTGCTGGATGGCTCGCTGGAAGACAACCTGCGCCGCTATCGCGATGCAATCGACGCGGGCCTTCTGAAGATCATGTCGAAGATGGGGATCTCGATCATCTCGTCTTATCGCGGTGGTCTGAACTTTGAAGCGGTCGGCCTGTCGCGGGCGATGGTGGCCGAATACTTCCCCGGCATGCAAAGCCGTATTTCGGGCATGGGCCTTTACGGCATTCAGCGGAAACTGGAAGAAGTCCACGCCAAAGGCTGGCTTGGTGGCCAAGACGTTCTGCCGATTGGCGGCTTCTACAAAGCCCGCAAAACCGGCGAGACGCACGCTTGGGGCGCGCAATCGATGCATATGCTGCAAGCGGCCTGTGACCGCTCCAGCTATGATATGTGGAAGCAATATTCCGCGATGATGCGGGCGAACCCGCCGATCCACATTCGTGACATGCTCGACATCAAGCCTTTGGGCAAACCGGTGCCGATCGAAGAAGTGGAAAGCATCACCGCGATCCGCAAACGCTTCGTCACCCCCGGCATGTCGCTGGGTGCGCTGTCGCCCGAAGCGCACAAGCTGCTGAACGTCGCGATGAACCGCATCGGTGCGAAATCCGACAGCGGCGAAGGCGGCGAAGATCCGGCGCATTTCGTGCCCGAACCGAACGGGGACAACCCCTCGGCGAAGGTGAAACAGGTGGCGTCGGGGCGCTTTGGTGTGACCGCCGAATACCTCAACGCCTGTGAAGAGTTGGAGATTAAAGTCGCCCAAGGCGCGAAACCCGGTGAGGGTGGCCAGCTTCCGGGCATGAAGGTGACGGAACTCATCGCGCGTCTGCGGCACTCGACCAAAGGCGTGACGCTGATCTCGCCGCCGCCGCACCACGATATTTACTCCATCGAAGACCTCGCGCAGCTGATCTACGACCTCAAGCAGATCAACCCGCGCGCCAAGGTGACGGTGAAGCTCGTGGCCTCCTCGGGCGTTGGCACGATTGCCGCCGGTGTGGCGAAGGCGAAAGCCGATATCATCCTGATCTCGGGCCACAATGGTGGCACCGGGGCCTCGCCCGCGACTTCGGTGAAATATGCCGGTCTGCCGTGGGAGATGGGCCTGACCGAGGCGCATCAGGTGCTGGCGATGAACAACCTGCGCGAGCGGGTGACGCTGCGCACCGATGGTGGCCTGCGCACGGGGCGTGACATTGTCATGGCCGCGATGATGGGTGCTGAGGAATACGGCATCGGCACCGCCGCGCTGATCGCGATGGGCTGCATCATGGTGCGTCAGTGCCAGTCGAACACCTGCCCGGTGGGCGTGTGTACGCAAGACCCGAAACTGCGCGCCAAATTCACCGGCACCGCAGATAAGGTCGTGAACCTGATCACCTTCTATGCGCAAGAAGTGCGCGAGATCATGGCCTCGATCGGGGCGCGCTCGCTCGATGAAATCATCGGCCGGGCCGACCTGCTCACCCAAGTCTCGCGTGGCTCGGCCCACTTGGACGACCTTGACCTGAACCCGCTGCTGATCACCGTCGATGGCTGGGACAAGATCGTCTACGACCGCTCCAAACCGCGCAACTACGTGCCCGATACGTTGGATGCGGAAATCATCAAAGATGGTCACCGCTTCTTCGAAGACGGCGAGAAGATGCAGCTTAGCTACGCGGTGCGCAACACGCTGCGCACCATCGGCACGCGCGCCTCGAGCCACATCGTCAAAAACTTCGGGATGCGCAACGCGCTGCAGCCCGACCATCTGACGGTGAAGCTGACCGGCTCTTGCGGGCAATCGCTGGGCGCGTTCGCGGCTCCGGGTCTGAAGATCGAAGTCTCGGGCGATGCCAACGACTATGTGGGCAAGGGCCTCTCGGGCGGCACCATCGTGGTGCGCCCGCCGATGGCCAGCCCGCTGGTTGCGGCCGAGAACACGATTGTCGGGAACACCGTGCTTTATGGCGCCACGGATGGCTTCTTGTTTGCGGCGGGCCGCGCGGGCGAACGTTTCGCGGTGCGGAACTCGGGTGCCAAGGTTGTGGTCGAAGGCTGCGGCTCGAACGGTTGTGAATATATGACCGGCGGCGTTGCGGTGATCTTGGGCAGCATCGGCGCCAACTTTGGCGCCGGGATGACCGGGGGCATGGCTTATCTTTACGACCCCGACAGCGTGGCCGAAGATTACATGAACCTCGAAAGCCTAGTGACCTGCGCCGTGACCCATCCGCATTGGGAAGCTCAACTCAAAGGCCTGATCGAGCGGCATGTGAAAGAAACCGGCTCGGCCAAAGGCCTGGCGCTGCTGACCGATTGGGAGACCGAGAAGAAGAACTTCTTGCAGGTCTGCCCGAAAGAAATGCTGATGCACCTGCCCTTCCCGCTGTCGGATGAGCCGAAAGCGGTTCCGGCCGAGTAAGGCCCGCAAAGTATGATGAGGGGCGGTGCTGCAAAGCGCCGCCCTTTTGTTTTGCCCCGTGGCCAAGGCGCGCGGGGGCCGGGCAAAAGCTTGACCAGCCCGCGCCCGGCATGGCTTATGGCGGCATGGGGCGAAGCAAGAAAAAATCACCACAGAAAAAGATCAGCATCGGCTTGCGCAGCAAGATCACCGGGCTGTGGCGGCTTGCACTTGGCTGGGCCGTGCGGCTCGCCTTTGGGATCTTGGCCGCCTATCTGGCCCTGATCGTCGTCTATGACTTTCTGAACCCGCCCACGACCTACACGATGTGGAGCGAAAGCCGCCGCCTTGGCGGTGTTGACCAAGAATGGACCGATGCAGAAGACATCGCTCCGGTGATGCTGCGGTCTGTGGTGGCTGCGGAAGATGCCAATTTCTGCAACCACTGGGGCTTTGACATGGGGGCGATCCGGCAAGCGATCGACTCAGGGGCCAACCGCGGCGCCTCGACACTGTCGCAGCAGGTGGTGAAGAACGTTTTCCTGTGGCAGGGCCGCAGTTGGGCACGCAAAGCGATGGAAGCACTGCTCACCCCGGCGGTAGAAGCGATCTGGACCAAGCGGCGGATCTTGGAAATCTATCTAAATGTCGCTGAATTTGGCGAGGGCGTGTTTGGCGTGAATGCTGCCGCTTTCCATTACTTCCGCACCACGCCAGACAAGCTGACACCGCGCCAAGCGGCACTGCTCGCGGCAATTTTGCCTGATCCCAAAGGACGTTCTGCGGCAAAGCCCTCGCGCTTTGTCTCCAACCGCGCCACAGCCATTGCAGATGGCGCTGCCACGATCCGTGCCGATGGGCGGGCCGCTTGCTTCAGCAAGTAAATGCGCGCATGGTGAACAAAGTATTTCCTAATAAATTCTAAGGATTATCTGGATTGTCGCAGGCATGAGCCGGGTGCAGTCTCTTTCTCCGTGGCCGCCTTCGGCCATCTTGATCGGAAGGAAAGACGGTAGTGTGGCGCCCGTTTGACGCCAGCGAATGCCTCCGCGCCCTTGTTTGACCACGCGTCTGACTTTGGGCGCTGTTTGGCGTGACCGTCTCCTTCCTGTTCTGAGTGGGGGATCGCTTTATGTGCGACATGTGCCAAATGATTGAACGGGATTCGGAAGCTTGCGCTTTTGAAACTACCACGGTGCAGGCTGCACTCGTCGAGACGACCGATGCCGCCGCGGGCACAGCCACCAGCTATACGATCCAAGTGGGCGATAGCTTTTCCGGGGCGATTTCCAGCGCGGGCGATCAAGATGCGGTGCGGCTTTGGATGGATGCAGGCGCAAGCTATCAGATCACACTGACAGGCGGCACCTTGGCCGATCCCTTCGTTTCCTTGCTCAACAGCAATGGGCAGACGCTCGCCTATGACGATGATGATGGCGATGGCGCGGTGATTACCCATACCGCGACCTCCAGCGGCTATTACTACATTCAGGCGCAAGATGCCTTTGACATGCTTACTGGCAGCTACACGCTGAACGTGGTGCAGACCGCCGCGCCCAGCTTGCCCGCCGATGGCAGCCTAGATGAGATGGCCGATTATCTTGTGAACGGCTATTGGAGCGACCTTGGCAGTTCTGCCCGCTCCTTTGATACCAGCGGCTCCAGTGTCATCACCTATGATCTGCAAGGCTTGAGCGCCGAGGGGCAACAGCTTGCGCTTTGGGCGATGGCCGCTTGGGAGGCCGTGGCAGATGTGCAGTTCAGCACTGCCACTGGCACTGCGGATATTGTCTTTGACGATAGCCAATCGGGGGCCTTCACCTCTCTCACCACGTCGGGCAGCGATATTGTGCAATCGGTGGTGAATATCTCGTCGGCTTGGCTCACAAGCTATGGCACCACGCTCGATAGCTATAGCTTCCAAACCTATGTGCACGAACTGGGCCACGCGTTGGGCCTTGGCCATATGGGCAATTACGACGGCACCGCCAGCTTCCCCAATGACGCCACCTTCGGCAATGACAGCTGGCAGCTATCGGTCATGTCCTATTTCAGCCAGACAGATAACTACACGACCTCGGCTTCCTATGCCGGGGTGGTCAGCGCGATGCTGGCTGATGTCATTGCAATCCAATCGATCTATGGCGCCTCGACCCTGTTTGCAGGCGATACCTATTATGGTGCGGGCGCAAGCTCGGCAGGGTATCTCAGCCCGCTTTTTGACGCGCTGGTGCCGGGCACGAGCAGCGATCTTTATGGGGGCAACCCCGTCGCGCTGACGATTTATGACGGCGGTGGTCTTGATACGATTGATGTCTCTTACTCGACCGCAGATCAGGTGCTGAGCCTGCTGGCCGAAAGCTTCTCGAATATCGCAGGGCTTGTCGGCAATCTGGCGATCGCGCGCGACACGGTGATTGAAGATGGCATCACCGGCGAGGGCAACGATTTCATCATCGGCAATGCCGCTGCGAACCGTTTGGCCGGTAATGGCGGCGATGACACGCTCGATGGCGGTGACGGCGATGACACGCTAGCGGGCGGTGCCGGGGCAGACCTGCTTTTGGGCGGCGCAGGCAATGACTTCTACATGGTGGATAACGCTGCCGACGTGGTTTTGGAAACCGTCAGCACCGTCGATCTAAGTGATGCGGGTGGCAATGATACGATCTTCAGCAGTGTCAGCTTCTCGCTTGCTGCGAGCGTCGGCACCAGTTTTGTGGAAGACCTGACCTTGACCGGAAGCGCCGTTGACGGGCGAGGCAATGAGCTTGCCAACACGATTACTGGCAATAGCTTGGCCAACCGGCTGGATGGCGGGCTTGGCAATGATACCCTGCGCGGCGAAGGCGGCAATGATGCGCTTTGGGGCCAAGACGGGGATGATCGCCTGGAGGCCGGAGACGGTGACGATTTTCTGGCGGGCGAAACTGGGGCCGACGAGCTTTTTGGCGGACTTGGCAACGATTACCTGTTTGGCGGCTCCGAAAATGACACGCTCCGCGGTGAAGACGGCAATGACACGCTTTGGGGCGAAGACGGCGACGACCGGCTGGAAGCCGGCGATGGCGCCGATTTCCTGTTCGGCGGCGTGGGCAATGATGTGCTCTTTGGGGCCACGGGCAATGACACGCTGTCCGGCGAGGATGGCGATGATTTCCTTGCTGGCGAAGCGGGGGATGATGATCTGTTCGGCGGGCTTGGCAATGACCTGATGTTGGGCGGCACCGAAAACGACACGATCCGTGGCGATGCAGGCAATGACACGCTTTGGGGCGAGGATGGCGATGATCGGCTCGAAGCGGGCGATGGCGCTGACTTCTTGGGTGGTGGCGCGGGCAATGACCAGCTTTTTGCCTCGACCGGCAACGACACATTGCGTGGTGAAGATGGCGATGACTTCCTCGCAGGGGAAGCCGGGCATGATGATCTTTACGGCGGGCTCGGCAATGACCTGCTGCTAGGCGGCTCCGAAAATGACACCCTGCGCGGCGACGACGGCAACGACACGCTCTGGGGCGAGACGGGCGATGATCGCCTTGAATCGGGCGATGGCGCCGATTTCCTGTTCGGCGGGCTCGGCAATGACCAGCTTTTTGGTGCCAGCGGCAATGATGTGATGTTTGGCGGCGAGGGCGGCGACTTCATCGCCGGGGAAGCCGGGGATGATGACATCTATGGCGGCGCGGATAACGACATGCTCTTGGGCGGCACCGAGAATGACACGATCCGTGGCGAAGATGGCAATGATACGCTTTGGGGCGAGGCGGGGCATGACCGGCTGGAAGCGGGCGACGGCGCCGATGTCCTTGATGGCGGCGCGGGCAATGACCAGCTTTTTGCGGCCACCGGCGATGACACGCTTTATGGCGGGGATGGCGGAGATTTCATGGCCGGCGAAGCAGGCGACGACCTGATGTATGGTGGGGCCGATAATGATCTGCTTTTGGCCGGCGCAGATAATGACACGCTCGTTGGTGGGGCGGGCAATGATACGCTCTATGGTGAAAGCGGGGCGGATCACTTTGTCTTTGCCACCGGTGATGGTGCGGATGTGATTGCCGATTTCTTGGCAGCAGCGGGCGATCTTATTGATCTAACAGGGCTTTCCGCTGTGACAGACTTCACCGATTTGATGAGCTTTGCCAGCACAATTTCGGGGTCAACACTCCTCGACTTCGGCGCGGGCGACAGCCTCACCCTCAATGGCTACACCGCCCCGGACCTAGAAGCGGGCTGGTTCCTGTTTGCCTAACCCTCAAAAGTGTTGCGCGCTCCGCCTGAGCGGCGCGCGCGGCACTTGGCCGATTTTCATCTTCGTAGCGGAAGGGTGAGGCAAATCCTTCACCTGCGGAGAGACACATGGCCGATCAAACCCCGCTGCTGGGGCTACCCCACATCCTGCCCTCACAAGCTCAAAAGCACGTCACCCACAACGAGGCGCTGATCTTGTTGGATGCGGTGGTGCAGCTTGCCGTTCTGAACCGGAACCAGAACACCCCGCCCGCGACACCCGCGCCGGGGGACCGTTACATCATCGGATCGGCCCCCACCTCTGCTTGGGCGGGGCATGCGCATGCAGTGGCGCTTTATACCGAGACTGGCTGGATTTTTGCCACGCCGCAGCCAGGGTGGTCTGCCCGCGATCTGTCAGACGCGGCAATCGTGGTCTTTGATGGCAGCCATTGGGCGCCACCCGCACAAAGCTTCGACAATCTGGCCGGCGTTGGGATCAACGCCAGCGCCGATACAACGAACCGTTTGACCATCTTTGCTCAGGCCAGCCTTTTCAGCCACGATGGCGCAGGCCATCAGATGAAAATCAACAAAGCCCTGCCGAGCGATACAGCCAGCCTGCTGTTTCAGACCTCATGGAGTGGACGGGCCGAAATGGGCACCACCGGCAGTGATGATTTTGCCATCAAGGTGAGTGCTGATGGGAGCGGGTGGACCACCGCTTTGAGCCTTGCAGCCGCCACGGGGCTGGCGAGCGGCGCGGCAATCCAACAATCCCCCAGCGACACGACGCCGGGGCGGCTGATGCGGTCCGATTATGGCTATGGACCCGGCAACCTTCTGGGCCCCGTGTCGCAAAACGGTGGCCTGCCCGATGGCGCTGTTTTGGAACGCGGCACCACCGCCGATGGCGATTATCTGCGGCTTGCCGATGGCACTCAGATTTGCTTTGCCACCCGTGCACTGGGGGCCATTACCGCGAGCGGCACCGGCGCTTGGGATGATCCCTACAGCAGCGCGGAAGGCAGTTGGAGCTTTCCCACTCCCTTCATCGCGCCACCCGTCGTGACCGCCAGCGCCATTGCCCCAGCGGGCAGCAGCACGGCAAGGCGCCGCGCGCTCGCAGGGGTGGGCGATGTCTCAACCACAGCCGCATCTGGGGTGCAGGTGATCCGCCTAGGCGCAGATCCCACAGTCGATGCCTTTTCCATCGACCTGCTGGCGGTCGGGCGTTGGGTCTAGGCTAAAGCCGCTGCAACAATGCGCCCGCATAAAGCGATAGCTGGCCGCGCAGCCCCTGCCGATAGAGCCCGGCGCGGCGGATCGCCGCCAAGCTTTGCAAGGGCGGGGCTCGGCGCGCGGCGTCAAAGCTGTTCAAAAGTGCGCGGTTTTCAGGGGTGAGCCGCGGTTCAATCTGGCGTAGCGCCATAACATTGCAGGCGCACCACGCGGCAAAGCGGCCCGATGCGAGGGCACGCGCGCGCATCATCGTCGCGCGCCAACCACGGTTCGCACCAATCTCATTGCCCGCATGCTGGCGGTAAAGCATATGTGGCACTTCATCAAACAGCACCACACCGCCGATCCCGGTGATCACCTGATAGATCCACCAATCGTGCACAACAATCTCGCCGGTGACCTGCGCCGCCGCGCGCAAAGCCTCGGCCCCGGCGCGGTTGAGCACCATCGTATTGCCGCCGCCAATATTTTGCACCAAAGCATGGGCAAAACTCGGCCCACGCGGCGCACCACGTGACAGTCGGCGCCGGTTCAGATCGCCGTATACCTCCCAAGTCCGGCCGCAATAAAGCGCGGGCGTCTCGGCGGGGATTTGCTGCAAAGCCGTCACCGCGGCTTCAAGCTTTCCCTCAAGCCAGATGTCATCTTGATCAGAGATCGAGAGAAAATCGCCTTCGACCGGAAGCCGCAGCAGCGACAGAAAGTTCTGTGCGGCGCCGCGTTTTGGCCCATCGCGCAGCGTGACTTCGATCTCGGGATGGGACTTCGCCCAATCGTGCACCAGATCGCGCGTCTGATCACGCGAACCATCATCGCTGACCAACAACCGCGCGGGGCGCAGGCTTTGCGCAGCAAAGCTTTGCAGCTGCATCGGCAGCATCTCGGCCCCGTTATAGGTCGCCATGACAATCGTGACCGAGGCGCGTTCCATTGCCTTACCCCTCAAACACCTTCAGCAGGTAATCGCCGTAATCGTTCTTGCCAAAGAGCTTGGCGCGGGCGCGCAGCGCATCCGCATCAATCCAGCCAAGTTCATAGGCAATCTCATCCGGGCTGCCGATTTGCGTGCCTTGGCGTTGTGAAAGGGTACGGACAAAGTTCCCCGCATCAAGCAAGCTGGCATGGGTGCCGGTATCAAGCCAAGCGTAGCCCCGGCCCATTTGGCCGACCTTCAACTTCCCTTCGGCCAGATACATCTCAAGCAAAGAGACGATCTCCAACTCACCCCGTGCCGAAGGCGTGACTTTGCGGGCGCGCTCGGGCGCTGTGCCATCAAGGAAGTAAAGACCCGTCACCGCGTAATTCGAGGGCGGGACGGTCGGCTTTTCAATGATCGCACTGACTTTGCCGGCTTCGTCAAAATCGACCACGCCATAGCGCTCCGGGTCGGCCACGCGATAGCCGAAGACCGTTCCGCCTTCGGTTTGCGCATCCGCCTCGGCCAAAAGTTTCGGCAGGCCGTGGCCAAAGAAGATGTTGTCGCCCAAAACCATCGCCGAAGGCGCGCCAGCCAAAAACTCCTCTGCCAGCAGATAGGCCTGTGCCAGCCCATCGGGCGAGGGCTGCGCGATATAAGTCAGGCTCAGCCCCCATTGGCTGCCATCGCCCAAGGTGCGCTTGAACTGGTCTTGATCAACCGGCGTGGTGATCACCGCAATCTCGCGGATGCCCGAAAGCATCAGCACCGAAAGCGGATAATAGACCATCGGCTTGTCATAGATCGGCAGTAGCTGTTTCGAGACGCCCGTGGTGATCGGGTAGAGCCGCGTGCCTGAGCCGCCCGCCAAGATGATGCCTTTGCGTTGCATGGCTTACACTCCCAAATCTTTCAGTACTTTAGAAAGGCCCGCCTTCCAGTCGGGGGCCGATATGCCAAAATCGCTTTGGATCGCGGTGCAATCCATGCGCGAATTCAACGGGCGCGCGGCAGGGGTGGGATAGTCCGTTGTCGGAATGCCGTTGACCACCATTTTGCGTCCCGCTTGGGCAAAAATCTCACGGGCAAAATCTGCCCAACTCACCCAGGGCGTGCCCCCGAAATGATAGGTGCCGCCCGCGTGACCGGCTTGCATCGCCTTGGCCATAGCGAGAAGCGCTGCCGCGATATAGGCGGCGGGGGTAGGGCCGCCAATCTGATCTTCAACGACATTGAGCGTGTCGCGGCTTTCGCTGAGCCGCAGCATCGTTTTGACGAAATTCGCCCCATGCGAAGAAAACACCCAAGAGGTGCGCAAGATCGCATGACGCCCGCCAGCGGCGCGCACGCCCTCTTCACCGGCCAGTTTCGAGCGGCCATAGGCATTGGGCGGATCGACCGGATCACTTTCCACCCAGGGCGCGGCGCCCGTACCGGAAAAAACGTAATCGGTAGAGATGTGAAGGAACGGAATCCCCCGCGCCGCAGCGGCGCGCGCCATCGCAGCCGGAGCAAGCCCGTTGACCACATGGGCCAGTTCATCTTCGCTTTCAGCCTTATCTACCGCCGTATAAGCGGCCGCGTTGATCACCACATCGGCATCCATCGCGGTGACACGGGCGGCGCAAGCGTCGGGATCGTTCAGATCGGCCAGATCACGGCCCAGCGCCGTGACCTCGGCTTGGTGACGCAATTCCGTTGCCACCTGCCCGCTTTCTCCAAAGACAAGAATGCGCATTGCTTACCCCTTGCCGAGCCGCTGTCCAACGCCCGCACGGTTTTGCAACGCGCGCCACCACGGTTCATTGTCCAGATACCATTGCACGGTCTTCTCAAGACCCTCTTCCACCGTGACGCTGGGCCGCCAGCCCAACTCATTGCGGATGCGGCTTGGGTCGATGGCGTAGCGCGCATCATGGCCGGGGCGGTCGGTCACGAAGGTGATTTGATCGGCGTAGGAGCCGCTGTCTTTGGGGCGTTTTTGATCAAGGATGCCGCAAAGCGTTTTGACAAGTTGCAGATTGGTGCGCTCGTTCTCGCCGCCAATATTGTAGCTGCGGCCCAGCGCGCCTTTTTCCACCACCAGCAAAAGTGCATCGGCATGGTCTTCGACATAAAGCCAATCACGGATATTGGAACCATCGCCGTAGATCGGCAGCGGTTTACCCGCGAGCGCGTTGAGAATGATCACCGGGATCAGCTTTTCCGGGAAGTGGAACGGCCCGTAATTGTTGGAACAATTGGTCAGCACCACCGGCAAGCCATAGGTTTCGTGCCACGCTCGCACCAGATGATCTGACCCAGCTTTCGAGGCCGAATAAGGGCTGCGTGGGTCATAAGCTGTGTCTTCGGTAAACTTGACCTTTGGGTCATTCGGTAGGGAGCCAAATACCTCATCGGTCGAGATGTGATGGAAGCGGAACGTCTCTGGCCGCCCTTCATCTTCCCAATACTGCCGCGCGGCGGCCAGCATTTGGTAGGTGCCCATCACATTGGTCTCAATGAACACGCCGGGCCCATCAATCGAGCGGTCCACATGGCTTTCAGCCGCCAAATGCATCACCCAATCGGGCTTGTGGCTGGCAAAGACCTGCGCCAAAGCCGCACCATCGCGGATATCAACTTGCTCGAACGCATAGCCCGGCGCATCGGCCACAGAGGCCAGATTCTCAAGGCAGGCGGCATAGGTCAGCGCATCAAGATTGACCACCTGATGGCCGCGCGCAATCGCCAAACGCACCACGGCAGAGCCAATAAAACCGGCCCCGCCTGTCACCAAAATCTTCATATTGGTTCCTCACTGTTTGACCCCGTTTTGCACCGGTTTGGTCAACAAGAAGTTAACTTGGTTAATTGCGCGCTGGGTGGCGCTTTGTCACGCCTCCCAGACGAAAGCGCTGTCGAGCGCAGCGAGCGTTCCCGCCACCGCATCCTTGGCGGAGAGCATCGGCTCCAGATCGCCCATGCCCCAGTCGATCCCGATTTCCGGGTCATTCCAGATCAACGCCCCCTCGGTTTCCGGCGCGTAGTAATCTGAGCATTTGTAGATGATCTCGGTTTCCGGGGTGCGGGTCACAAAGCCATGCGCAAAGCCCTTGGGCACCAGCAGTTGTCGACCGTTTTCGAAGCTCAGCTCCGCACCGAACCATTTGCCATAGGTCGGGCTGCCTTTGCGGATATCTACCGCCACATCAAAAAGGCAGCCTTTTCCGCACCGCACCAGCTTGTCTTGGGCATGCGGGGGATTTTGGAAATGCAGCCCGCGAATCGTGCCCGGTGTCATCGAGAGGGAATGGTTGTCTTGCACGAAAACCGTGTCGATCCCGTGCTCCGCAAAGGCCCGCGCAGAGTAACTTTCTGAGAAAAACCCCCGATGGTCACCAAACCGGCGCGGGGTGATCAGCTTCAAACCGGCAAGCGGCGTGTCTTCAATCTGCATGGCATCAGCTCCTGAAATTCGATTGTTGTGATTCGGCATAGGGGCAAGCTGCCCGCACAGCCCTTTACACAACCCTGACGAGATCAAACAAATAGGTAAACCCGGTTAAGGTTTTTCTTAACCAATATCGTCCAACTGTTCACCAAGTTGCGCGGCACAACTGCAGGGGGTGCTGCGCCTGCTTGCCGAACTTGTCACTGAGAGGACGAAAAAGATGAGAATTCTGGACAGGCTGGTCACAGCGTCCTTTCTTCCACTTGCCTCGATCATCGTTACCGCCCAGTCGGAGCGCAAACGCTATGCGACCCGGTCGCTAAAGCCTCGTATTCTATGCGAAAAGGCCTATGACGGGCGCAATGTGCTGCTTTTAGCGCTTTACGAAAAAGGAAGTCTGCGCCCCGACGTTCAGCGTCTGCTACAAGCCGCACAGGCAGAGGGTTTCTATGTGCTCGCCGTCAACACGATGCGGCTTGCCGATCCGAGCGCCGTGGAAGGCCTGATTGATTGCTATATCGAGCGACCCAATTTCGGGCGCGACTTTGCCAGCTACCGTGATGGATTTTTGCACCTTTTTGCGCGCGGCTGGGCCGAAACCTGCCCCAATGTTTTGATGCTGAATGACAGTGTCTTCTTTACGCGGGAGCGCCTGCCAAAGTTCCTGCGTGACATGGTTTCTTCGGGCAAAGAGGTTCTGGGCAGCACCGAAAACTATGATGAAGAACACCATCTTGGCTCGTTCTGCATCACGATGGCGAATCCGATTCTGCGTAATCCGAAGTTTCAGCAATATTGGAAAGACTATCGGCTGTCGGATCGCCGCCCGACCGTGATCAAGCGTGGCGAGATGCGGCTTTCCAAAACGCTCAAAGCCTGCGTCAGCAGCCCCGATCAATTCACGTCTTTGTATAGCGGCGAACGCTATATCAGCGCGCTGCGCGCCAACCCGGAACTGGTCGATTTCTCGATTGCCAATGTGCGCGCTTCCGACATCAACCCTTGGCCGCGCGCCTCGTTGAAGAACGTGATCGAAAAATTCAGAACCCGCTATCTTGTGAACCGCTCTGATCAGGTTCACGGCAGCAAACAGAACACGATCATGACCTCTGGCGAGCCGCATGAGGACTATATTCGCAGTGTCGAAGATCTGGCGAAATATCTGTCGGATATCGGCAACACCGACGCGCTTCGCGCCGAGGATATTGCCGTGATGGTGGCGGATGAATTTGGCGATGGCTTCCTGACGGGTAGCCACATCCACCAAAACCCGACGATCCTGCTGAAGATGGGGCTACCGATCATCAAAAACGATGGCGTCTATCGCGGTCTGCTGAATGTTGAGGATTTGCTGCGCTTGTCGGACCTCATGGACGCCGATGAATCGGAAGAGATGCGCAAACTGCTGCTGTCGCGCCCCTATGGTGGCCACCATCTGGTGGGCTGGCAACTCGCGGCCTTCCACCTCGGACTTTTGTAAACCTTTCCCGCCAAGCCAAGGCGAAACCCGTCCGATCTGTCATGGATCGGGCGGGCTTTTTTGTGAGCGATTTCCAGAGATGGATTACCGATCCCGAATGGCCGAGACGGTCAGAGTCACGATCCCCCAAAGCACCAAGAGCGCAAAGAACAGCATGATGATCTCACGCGTGGGGTTCGTGTTGATCGGCTTTTCAGGCGGTAGCGCTTTAACGATCACGCTCAGATATTTTTGCTGCTCTTCCAATGCACGCTTCGCGTTTTCATAGGCGTTGCGGTCAATCGTGTAGATCTGGGTCTGAAACTCTTCGTTCAGTGCCAAAAGCTCATAGTGGCGCAGCACCGAAATCATCGAGTCGGCCCGCCCAGCGTTCACCAACTGACCTTGCAAATCCTCGATCTGACGGGAAATCGCCCCAATCTTATATTCGGTTTCCTGATTGCGGGTGTCATTGCGCAGACCCGAAGAGCCGCGCGTCGAGAGATCAATTTCAAGCTCAATCCGCTCCAGTTTCAACTCGCTGATCAGTTTTGTGATCTGCGCGGCGGTCTTGAGCGGGTCGATAACCCCCGTCTCTTGCTGCAACTCGAGCATTTCCGCGCGCGTGCGGGCCACTTCATCAAGCGATTCTGCAACCTTTGCCCGCGCCATTTCCAACGCCTGCTGACGCCGGCGCACTGACATATCGTTGATCAGTTTCTCTGTGGAAGCGACGATATCTTCCATAAGCTTCTGGGCATCTTCGGGCTGGAACGCATGGACGCGGACAATCAAAATATCCGATGTCGGGTCGACATAGGCCGTCACCCGGTCTTGCCAATAAAGCCAGAAATCTTCGATGGAGCCCGTCGGATCAAGCCGTGAGAGGACATCTGTTTCCGCGCCGGAAAAGACCTGGATCAACCGCTCCTTGCCACCAATTTCGTAGATGATGTTGCGGCTCAAGATGTAATCGCGCGCGCTATACACATCACCATGGTTCGGCAGGCTTGTCCCTTTGCCGATCTTACGGACAAAAGAATTAAGCGCCGCGCCCGAGATATTGGAACTGTTATCCGCAGAACTCACCATCAGCCGCGCCTCGCTCATGTAAAGCGGGCTGCGATGAAAGACCGTGTAATAGGCAAAGAGGAGCGTCGGCAGGATTACGCAAATCAGAAGGCTGAACCCCATCAGCCGCGAAAAGCGCCAGCGCCGCGTTTCCTTCCCCTGTTTGGGGGCGGTCGCGGGCATTTGCTCTGGGAGCGCCGCGCGGGTGGGGGAAATCTCAGGCACTTTGGGCATTGCGCTGTCCTTCTGATTTCGCTTGGGCCTTTGCAATCGCCTCGGAGATAAACTCGTAAAGGGCGATGTCCTCATTCAGGTAATCATCCACCGGGCCGAGCCGTCGCAAACGGTCGATCAACTCTTGCTCCGGTTGCGCCTCAGAAATCTGCTCCGCCGCGGGCACCGATGCTTTGGGCGCCGCGAAATAGGCCGAAAACAGGTGTTTTGTCTTGTCGGTACAGACAAGGTCGAAATGCGACAGCGTTTGCAGCGCATAGACAATGTCTTGGCGCCGACAATCCTCCCCGGCACCGCGCGCAAAAGCCCGTGTCATTGGACTGCGCAAGGCCAGACGGTCTTCATCCATCAGCCCTTTGAGAAAAGCAGAAATGCCACGATCACTTCCCAAATCGAGGTCTTGGGCCAGTTTGCGCAGATTTTCCGACCGAGACATGCCTTGCGCGGCATCGCGCAGAGGGCGCTGCAAATCGACCAACCGCCGCGCCAGATAAGCACAAGGATCACCGATCAGCGCATAGCAGGTATAGTTCAGGCTCTCGACCATGGGGCGCACCCGCCGCCACGGGAGCCGCCCTGCCGCCGCAACCGAAGTGGAAAGCGTGCTGCTCAACACCGCGTTGACGGTTTCGCTTGGCAGCGCATCCACTGTTTCATAGGCCAAGGCATGGCGGGCCATCACAGGCGCAATATCTCGCGCATGTGGATAGCTCCAAAAGTCCCAGATCAGAAGCCGGGAGGATGGGAAACGCCCGCCGCGGTTGCGCGCATAGATCGGCACGAGGCTGTCTGCATCAATAATTTGCAGCTCTGAGAGCTGCGCAATTTCCGGGAAATTGCTTTCATCAATGCGGAAACCCGCCCAGCCGCTCTCATGAAAGCCCAAATCGACAAGGTCTTGCCGATGCTGGTTGGCCGCAATTTCCCGATAGCCGATCTCCGGGTTTCCCACGAAAACACGGATTTCCATGTCGGGGTTATCGGGCACCAGCCAAAAGAAAATGCTGTTGCCGTGGTCTGCATCTATGGCGAACTGCATTTGCCCCTACCCCATGTTGTCTCTGACAAGATATCCAAGCCCCATCGTCACCAGATAGAGCACCGTTGCCGCCGCCGTGATCAGGGCCCAGCTTTGCCAGCGCTTTGGATAGGTCGCCTTTTGCGGCAACGTCGGGCGCACGTTGATCTCGACGAACATGTCTTGCTCGACCAGTTCCGATGTGGCGGTTTCCAGATCGGCAAGCCGGGCAACCAGTTCGGTGCGCGCGATCGTGACATCGGTTTCACGCAGCCCAATGTCGACTGCGATTGCAGCAAGGCTTTCGGCATCCCCAGAGGTTTGCGAGGCCATCTTCGCGTTCAGCGCATCGATTTGCCCGTTTAGAATATCGAGTTGGGAGGCAAGGATTGTCACTTCCGGCGCATTGGGCGTGGTGATCCTCGAAACGGCAAGACGCTGCTCCAGCTTTGCACGTTCCGAACGCAGGCTTTGAATGAGTTCTTCATAGCTGCGAATGCTCAACTCAACATCCAAGATCCCATGCTTTTCGCGTGTCCGGGCAAGATCTCTCAGCGCGGCCTCAAGCGCGGTGCGCGCGCGTGCCACTGCAACCTCTGCCTCTTGCAAGCGCACCTGCCGCATCCGATCCGAGATTTCGTTGATCTTCGCTTCTGTTTTCGCCAGCACGGCCTCATGCAGTGCGAGCGAATCTTCAGGTGTAAAGGCGCGCAACTGGAAGGTGACTTGCCCGCTGAGGCTTTCCGTTTTCACCTTGATCTGATTTCGCCAAAACTCGACGGTTTCTTCCAACGTCGCTTCCGGCTTGAGCCCCGAAATCGGATCATTTTGCACTTTTCCAAAGACCGACTTGAGATCGACATAAGCACGAATATCTTCGACCACGTTCGAGCTTTTGATATATTCCGCCGCATAGGTGGAATAGCTGCTTGAAGTGCCGCCAATGACCCCACCCAAAGCGAGGTCGACCCCGGAACCGCCGCCATTGATCGAAAAACGCGATTCCGTCACATATTGGTCAGCCGCCAGAAAACCATAATATACGCCACCGCCCACGACGGGGATCACCCAAATCACCAAAAACGCAAGTGTCAAAACCCGCATCAAAACACGGTCAATCCGGCGAGGTTTGAAACCTCCACCGCCGTAAGCACGACTTGCTGCAGTGCGTGCGCGTGGGATCAATTCCCGAATTTGTGCCCGCACTTCTTGTGAAAGAGCCTTGGCCGCCTCAAGATCACGGCGCCCACGCGCATCGACCGGCGGAGTTCCTGCTTTTGGTCCTTGCGTCATGGACATTGCCCCGGTTTCCCTACTGGTTCAGCTTTTTGTAAAGTTCGATCGCATCCGACACATCGGAAAACTCGTGCAAAACCCCATGCGCCAAAACCAGACATTTGTTGCAATACTCCCGGATCATCTCCATCGAATGGGAAATAATCACGACATCAGACGTGTTTTTTCGTTTTTGGAATTCAGACGCGCATCTTTCTTGAAAACGTGCATCACCCACTGCCATGACCTCGTCGATCAGGTAGCATTCAAATTCGATCGCCATGGAAAGGCCAAACGCCAAGCGTTGCATCATCCCCGAGGAATAAAGCCCCGTCGGCAGATCGAAGTCCGATCCGAGTTCGGAAAAGTCTTCGACGAAATCCGCGACTTTACGAATATCTTCACCGTAAAGCCTTGCAATGAAATGGGTGTTTTCTCGCCCCGAAAGGCGCGGATGAAGCCCGCCCGCAAAGCCAAGCGGCCAAGAGACGCGCACATTGCGCCGAATCTTGCCCGAATTGGGCAATTCTGACCCCGACAAAAGCCGCATCGTCGTCGATTTGCCCGCCCCGTTGATGCCGATAATGCCGTAGCTGGTGCCCGAGAGCATCGAGAAGCTGACATCATCAAGGATCAGCTTACGCCGCCCCCGATTTTTGTAGAATTTTGTCACATGCTCTAGGTCGATCATCCGGCAATCAACTTTCCACGCAGGAATTTTTCGCCCAAAAGCCCCAAGAATAAAAGCACTGTCGCGGTCCAAAACACATAGGCTTTCGACACGAATTCTTGTCCATAACCGATGTAATAGGAGGCGCGAAGCCATTCGACGCAATGCGCGACTGGGTTCCACCACAAAATGGCCTGCGTTTCCGGCTTGAGGCTCGCCATCGGAAAGAAAATTCCCGATAAGAGATAGGCGAAAATCATCATGATTGCCAAAAGCGTGCCCCAGAAATTTGACAAAGCCAGAAACACGTTTCCAACAATACCAAGCGCTGTCGACAAATAGACCGTCGCCAAAATTGCCTCAGCAGCCATTTCATAGTTTTCGGGAAGCACTTCGATACCGTAAAGAAGGCTCCATTGAATGTAGAGAATAACGACAACGAAGGCCGTCAGAATCTCAACGAAGGCGCGCGCCAGAATGATATCTAGCGGCTTGACGATCGGAAAGACCAGTGTTTGTCGACCCGTGTCGATCGCATAGCTCGTCATGCGCGACGGATAGATCATCAAGATATATGGCAAGACCCCTGTGGCAATATAAACGGAATTTTCTGCTCCAAAGATCGGCGTGGTGCGCCGCAAAAAAGAGAAAATCAAGGTGATCGCCACCAAATGCGTGAGCGGCCACAAGATCTGAATAATATAGCCAAGATGGCTGCTACCAAACCGCGTGCGCATATCCCGCAGCATCAGCGCGGCAATCACCTGTGCTCGTCTTTTGAGGGTCTCAATCATGGGTCCTGCCCGTCAAAACGGCCAAGGGTGACTTTTGGTCCAAGGGCAAGATGCCCGTGACCCTGTGCTGATCGGGAAAGAGGGGGATGCATCACAACCTATTGGCGAAATCCTATGCCGTGAAGGGCCTGTTTTTCAAGGCATAACGCGGCATGGTTAAGGAAATCTTGCCATCGGCTTACGCCGGATTTCATCGCATAATGCTCTTTGCTTCATGCAAAGAAGAACCAATCCGCCTGAAGTACAGCGGGGCTCAGGCCAATCAGGGTTAGGCTGCCATCAGCGCCAAAGTCCAAGAGCGTCGCCCCGGATAGCGCGCTTGCGGAACTTATCAGCGTGGCAAAATCGGCCACGCTCGTTAGGCTTGTAAGGTTGATCCGGTCGCCAGAAGCCGCAGAGAAATCCCCGATAACATCGGCGCCATCGCCCGAGGCAAAGACAAAGACATCCGCCCCCGCTTCACCCCAAAGCGTATCATCGCCAAGCCCGCCGGAAAGCGTGTCATTCTCGCCCCCGCCGAGCAACAAGTCATTGCCTGCGCCGCCCTCCAGCACATCATGGCCCAATTCACCGGCAAGGAAATCATGGCCCGCGCCACCAAAAAGTGTGTCGTTCCCGGTTGCGGCGAAAAGCGCATCGTTCCCAAGACCACCGTCAAGATAATCGTCATCGGCACCCGCTTCGAGACGATCATCCCCGTCTTCACCCCAAAGCGTGTCATTGCCCGCCTCGCCCCGGATCGTGTCGTTCTCCGTGCCGCCGAGCACCAGATCATTGCCTTCACCGGCAAAGATGTCATCGGCCCCAGCTTCACCGGCGAGGAAATCATGGCCTGCACCACCTATCAGCGTGTCATTGCCCCCGGAGGCAAAAAGCGCATCATTCCCAAGACCACCATCAAGATAGTCATCATCGGCACCCGCTTCGAGACGATCATCCCCATCTTCGCCAAAAAGCGTGTCATTCCCCGCCTCACCCCGGATCGTGTCGTTCTCCGTGCCGCCGAGCACCAGATCATTGCCTTCACCGGCAAAGATGTCATCGGCCCCGGCCTCACCGGCGAGGAAATCATGGCCTGCGCCACCTATCAGCGTGTCATTGCCCCCGGAGGCAAAAAGCGCATCGTTCCCAAGGCCACCATCGAGATAGTCGTCATCGGCACCTGCTTCGAGACGATCATCCCCATCTTCGCCAAAAAGCGTGTCATTGCCCGCATCGCCCCGGATCGTGTCGTTCTCTGTGCCGCCAAGCACCAAATCATTCCCCGCGCCCGCGAAGAGATCATCATTTCCGGCTTCGCCCGCCAAGAAATCATGGCCATCTGCGCCCAAAAGCGTGTCATTCCCCGCCGCACCAAAAAGCGCATCATTTCCCGACCCGCCATCCAGCACATCATCCCCCGCGCCAGCCTCAAGTCGGTCATCAGCTCCCTCTCCCGATAGCGTGTCATTGCCAGTGCCGCCGCGCAGTGTGTCCGGCCCGACCCCGCCCAGCAGCCATTGGCCCGCGCCTGTGCCAAGGACCATCACCCGATCCGCGCCGCCAAGGCTGAGCCCGGAGAAAATGTCCGATAGCCCCATCGGCTGGCCGTCTCGGGCGACGATCTCAATCTCGTATCCCTGGAAACGCAGCAACACCCCGCGGCTGGTGGAGGTTGCCTCCAATTGCGCGGTGCTGCGCAGCATCGGCAAAGCGCTCAGATCCAACCGATCCCCGGCCTCCCAATCCATCACATAGTGCCGCGCCACGCCGGGGCGGATGACGAACAGATCATTGCCTGTACCGCCAAACATCTGCGTCGCGCCCGGCCCCGACACCAGAATATCATCGCCCGCATTGCCAAGCAGCGTATCGGCGCCAATGCTGTTGGAGATCAGAAAATCATCCAGCGCATCGCCGGTGCGTATCACCGCGCCCGTGCTGGCCCCGCTTTCGGTCACGCCAAGGCTTGCAAGGTCGAGCGTCAGGCGGCTGAGCCCCGCCTCCGTGCCCGAGGCCGCGAAAAGGCTAAGCGTTGTGCCATCAACACTGCTTTCAAGCGCGGTGATGTTTTCCAGCCCAAAGCCAAATTGATGCTCCAGCGTTTGCAGGTAAAGCAGCTGGCCTTGCGGCAAGAGCGTGAAGAGTGTCAGCCCGCTATCGGCCCCTGCGGCCGCCACAAAGACCCGGTCCCCCACCGTCACCACCTCTAGGGCAGAAATATTTCCAAAGCGGGTCTCAAGCGTATCCAACAAATGATCGGTGGGCTGGAGGCTGCCATCCGCCGCGATCCGCATCACGGACAGCGAACTGCTGCCCGCTGCGCCCAAAATCACGAAGGTCTCGCCCCACGCTTGCACAGTTCCCATCACCGTGGGTGTGTTCACCCCCAGCCCGTTTTCCGCGCCCAATTGCCCAGTGCGGGTCAGGCTGCCATTCGCCTCAATCCGGTAGAGGTCGACCCCATCCAGCGCATCATCAGCCCGCAACAGATAATCCGCGCCATGAGCGTTCACGGTTTCCAGCAGCACTGGGCCGAGTGTTGGCAGCACATCGCCGGGGGTGCTCGACACATGCGCAACCCGCGCACGGTCAGACACGGTATAGCCCTCTAGCGCGCCACTGATCGCATCGGCCACATAGACCATCTGCGTCCCGTTGGAGAGAAGGGTGGAAACCAGCCCGCTTTGCAGCCATGGCGAATAGGCATCATCCAGATAAATCGTCGCCAAGCTGCCCAAATCTCCGGGCGCGGCAACATTCGCCGTCAGCATATCGCCCGCTTGAGTGATGCCGAAGATCAGCCGCGCGTTCGTGCTGGTGGTCAGCCAGTCGAGCCCCACCATCCCCATCGAGCGCATCGCAGAAGAAAAATAGGCCGTGTCCAGCAACACGGGCGTAGCGGTAGAAAGATCATAGCAAGCAAGCCCGCCATTCACGCCTGTGGCGGTGTAAAGAAAGCTGCCGCTGGCCGTGGTGACTACATCAAGCTGCCTGATGTCTGTGTCCAGCAGCGCAAGCCCCGCCGTAAACCGATCCGAAAACACGATCTGCATGATCATCCCCCTTACACACGGGGCAAATTGCGAACGTCACCGGGTCAAAGGAGGAACGAAGCGTGGCGAAATTGTGGCGCATCACGCCAATGCTGTGCATCGGCGGTTCTCGGCGACCGCGCATGCGCAAGCCCTTGAAAGGCTTGGCACCAAAAGTTTGGATTTTCGGGAAATGGTCGGAGCGAGAGGATTCGAACCTCCGACCCCCTGCTCCCGAAGCAGGTGCGCTACCAGGCTGCGCTACGCTCCGACCGTGAGGGGCGAGTTACCGAACCCCGCAGGTATTTGCAAGGGGGATTCGTGACCTTTTATGCCGCGACGTTTCAGCGCCCACCCCGCGCGCTGGGATTAAGCGCGCGTTGCAAGATCGAGGCGCGGGGTGCGGTGACAAATTCGGTCCGCCCACGCGTGCGCAAAACCGGGGTAAATTGCGAGGTATGCGCGGTGCTTTCGCGCCAAACGATGTAAAGGCCCGAGGCAATCACCACCGAGGCACCCAAAAGCGTGACCGCATCCACGCCTTCGTCAAAGAACACCCAGCCAAACAACACCGCCCAAACGATCTGCGAATATTGCATCGGCGCGACAATCGCCGCCTCGCCGGTGCGATAGGCGAGAATCGACAAAAACGCCCCCGTAAGACCAAACAGTGCAATCACCCCCATCAGGCCCAGCGCGGAAATCTCGAGCGGCACCCAAACAAAGGGCAGGGCCAAGCCCATCGCGACGAAATTCCCCAATAGCGGCGAAAGGAGCAGCACGACCGAGCGTTCCTCTTTGCCGATCTTGCGCACGATGACGGAAGCCGTGGCGCCACAAATCGCTGCTGCAAGTGCCGCAAGGTGCCCCATACCAAGCTCTGCCTGACCGGGGCGCACCACGATCAAGACGCCAATCAGCCCCACGATCACGGCAGCCCAGCGATGCAGGCCCACTTTCTCGCCCAAGATCGGGATCGCGAAGATGGTGATCAACAGCGGCATCGCAAAAAGGATCGGATAGACCTGCGCAAGCGGCAGATGCGAAAAGGCGTAAAAGGCGCAAACCCCGGTAGCGACAGTCGCCGCCGCACGGGCCAAAACCCAACCGGGGCGCACCGGGCGCAGGCTGGCCTCGCGCTTGTCGCGCAGCAAAATCACAGTGAGCACGGGGAAACTGAGCAGTGCAGAAAAGAAGATGATCTGCACGGCAGCGTAATGCCCGCCCAGTAGCTTCGCCACCGCATCATGGGTGGCGTAAACCGCCATAGAGGCGAGCCCCAGCAGGGCCCCTTTCGCATTGTTTTTGCTTGCGTCGGTCATGCGCACCTCCTTTTTCCCCATATGCGGCAATGCGTCCCCCCGGCAAGCGCGAAAGCAAAAGGCGCGAGGCTTTCGCCCCGCGCCGATGCGTTTTGTTTGAAATTTCCGCGCCTTGCTTAGAGGCTGGCTTCCAGCGCTTCGATGATTTTGTCGCCCATCTGCGCGGTGGAAACCGGGGTGCCGCCTTCGGGGCCCATCAGATCGGCCGTGCGCACACCATCGGCCAGCACTTTCTCGATCGCTTTTTCAAGGCGGGTCGCTTCTTCGCCTTGGTCAAAGCTGAAGCGCAGCGCCATCGCGAAGCTGAGGATACAGGCGATCGGGTTGGCTTTGCCTTGGCCCGCAATATCGGGGGCCGAGCCGTGCACCGGTTCGTACATCGCTTTCGGGCGGCCATTTTCCATCGGCGCGCCAAGGCTGGCCGAGGGCAGCATGCCGAGCGAGCCGGTCAGCATCGCGGCACAATCAGACAGAATATCGCCGAACAGGTTGTCGGTCAGGATCACGTCGAACTGTTTGGGCCAACGCACAAGCTGCATCGCGCCGTTGTCGGCGAACATGTGGCTCAGCTCGACTTCCGGATATTCGTTGTCATGCACCCATTGCACTTCTTCGCGCCACAGAATGCCCGATTCCATGACGTTGGCTTTTTCCATCGAGCAGACTTTGTTGCCGCGACGTTTGGCCAGTTCAAAAGCCGAACGCGCCACGCGGCGGATTTCTTCGGTGGTGTAGTGCTGGGTGTTGATCCCCACGCGCGAGCCATCTTCCAGCGTGGTGATGCCGCGCGGTTGGCCGAAGTAAACACCCGAGGTCAGTTCGCGCACGATCATGATGTCGAGCCCCGCGACCACGTCTTTTTTCAAAGACGAGAAATCAGCCAGCGCGTCAAAGCACTGCGCCGGGCGCAGGTTGGCGAACAGATCCATTTCTTTACGCAGGCGCAGTAGGCCACGCTCGGGCTTCACCGAGAAGTCGAGCACGTCATATTTCGGGCCGCCCACGGCGCCCAAAAGCACGGCGTCCACTTCTTGCGCTTTGGCCATGGTTTCATCGGCCAGCGGCACACCATGCACGTCATAAGCCGCACCGCCCACAAGGTCTTCGCTCACATCAAAAGCGAGGTCGCGCTTGTCGCCATACCACGTGATGATTTTCTTCACCTCGGCCATGACTTCGGGGCCGATGCCGTCACCGGCGAGGATGAGAATGGAAGGATTGGCCATGATCTTCTCCAACGGATAAAGGGTTGCAAGCGGCCTAGCCTTTGGGCGACGCGCGGTCAAGCGCGGCCCTTAACGCCGCGCCAGATCGACCCAGAGAAGCGCCCGTTTCACGCCCTTTTGTGCGGGTGCGGGCCAGATCAACCCGGCGTCCAGAACCGTCAGATCGGCAGCGGGCAAAATGTAATCGACCCGCAAGGGGCCAATGCTTTCGCCAAAATCCGCTGTTGCGGTGGGGTTTGATGCAGGCGCGCCCGGCCCGGTGGGCGCGGGGTCTTGCAAACGCGGGTCTGTCAGCAGGTCAAGGATCGCGCCGCGCTGCCCCTCGCCCCGGTTTGGGTCCAGATTGGCAAGCCCCAGCAAAACGAACGGCTCGAGAGCGGGCTGTTGCCGCAAGGTGCCGTTGAGATAGTGCAACCAAAAACGGTTTTCATCGGCGTTACGGCGACCATTGCGATCTTCGGGCCCATCAAAAACCGGGGGCGTGGCGGCATAGGCCCACAGATGCAGCACGCCCTCCGGCGTCTGTACCGGCACATCCCAATGCGCGGTAGAGGAAAGCCGCAGCACATCCTCCGCCCCCTCGGGCAGAGCCGCGCCGGATATTTGGTTTTGCGGCACATCGCGCCAAAGTAGGGTCGAAAAATCCTGCGCGGCCTCTGCTTCAATCGGAAAACGCGACAGCAGCGCCATGCCATGCTGGCCGGTAAACCAGCCATAGCCCTGCGCATCACGGGCCTCGCCAAAGCGGCCATTGCCATCAAGGTCAACGCCCGTATCCACCCCGGTATTGGGCTGCGGTGCGAAGGCAAAGAGATAGTCGAGCCCCTGCCCCGCCAACCGCGCTTGCAACGCGCCAAGCGTTTCACCGTGGTAATCCCAATCCAGATTTGTGAGCAGCAAGATATCAGCGGCCGCTTCGGAAATTACCGCAAGCGCCGCCTCAATCTGCGGATCTTGGCCACGTTCCAACTGCTGCAACACCAACCCCGGCCCTTTGGCCGAAAAGTTGGCGGAATAGATCGCGAGCCGCAGCCCTTCGGCCCCGGCAGAGGTCCCGCAAAGGAGAGAAATCAGGCCGGCTGCAAACCAGACGCATCCGAGGTGCGCCGTTTTTCCTCGATCATGCTGGCCACCCGGCCCATCGCGATGCCGCGCATGAACAGGCTGGCAGGAAGGAAAGCCCATGCCGTCACCGTCCAGATCATCGTATGCGGCGATTCCAGTGTGACCGGCGCAAATCCGGTCGAGATCGCCTTGATCACCGCCGGAATAAGGAACGGCAAAAGGAAGCCCAAAGCAATGTTGAACCAAGCATCGCGGCGCAAACGCTCCACCACATCGCCGCCGGTTGTCGGGTCAAAGGTGGGCAGGTTCACCCAAACGTTGAACCCATGACCCCGCATCGGCCAGCCCAGCGCGCGGATCACCACAACGAAATAGCCCAGCGTGACGAGCGAGGTCATATAGGCAAGCCCCCCAGCCGTGCGCACCAGTTCCACCTGATCGGCGCTTGCATTGGCGGGCAGCATCAGCACCAGAAGCCGCACCGGGCTGTAAGGCAAGTCGATGGAACGGGCCATCGCTGCGCCCAGAACATCAACAAAGCTCGCAAAGGTTGAAGCCTCGCTGCGCGCCAAGACCACGACAGACAAAAGCCCCACAGTCGCAAACAGCGACACATAGCGAATGCGGTTAAAGGGCGGGGCGTCACGAAACTCGACCAGCCCCGGATAGACAGACGCATATTCAAAGAAGGTCAGCGCGGCGGCAAAGAACGCGATCAGGGTCACGATCTGCCCGGTATCGGCGCTAACTGCGGGGAGAATCATGGATGGCAGTGCGATGACAACGACGATCAAAATCGCCCTTATCAGCGCGCCAAAATAGCGTCCGACCACGGTTTTGCCCTTTGCCTCTGCCAGATCCGATACTTTGCCGAACCTGTGCCATGTGTTTTCGCCTATTGCGGCGAACTGCCTTGTTTCTGCCATGATTCTGCCCAAATGCGTTCTGCATTGCAACCTTTGGGATAGAGTTTGGATACCTTTCGGGCGATTTGTGGGTCCAACTGGTGCGGGAATGCATCAATAAAGGTACAAAAATAAGGCCGCCCAATGGGCGGCCCTTCATGTTGTGTTTCAATGGGTTGGCACCCACTAAAGGGTGTTAGACCCAAGGGCGGCTTTGCGCGGCTTGGCCTTCGAACGTGTCGATCGCCGTCGCTTTTTCCAGCGTCAGGCCGATATCGTCGAGCCCATTGAGCAGGCAGTGCTTTTTGAACGCATCCACTTCGAATTTGATCACCTGACCATCCGACGTGGTGATTTCCTGCGCTTCCAGATCCACCGTCATGCGGGCGTTTTCGCCTTTTTCGGCATCCGACATCAGCAGATCAACCTGCTCTTGCGGCAACACAATCGGCAGCATCCCGTTTTTGAACGAGTTGTTGAAGAAGATGTCCGCAAACGAGGTCGAGATGATCACCTTGATGCCGAAATCGGCCAGCGCCCAAGGGGCATGCTCGCGCGAAGAGCCACAGCCGAAGTTATCGCCCGCAACCAGAATTTCGGTTTTGCGATATTGCGGCTTGTTGAGCACGAAATCCGGGATTTCGTTGCCTTGGCGGTCATAGCGCATCTCGTCAAAGGCATGAACGCCCAGACCCGTGCGCTTAATCGTTTTCAAGAACCCTTTCGGGATGATCATGTCGGTGTCGATGTTGACGAGCGGCATGGGCGCGGCGATGCCGGTGACCTTGGTGAACTTTTCCATGTCTGTCGCTCCTTACATCATCTCGCGAACATCGGTGAGGTGGCCGGTCAAGGCCGCCGCTGCCGCCATCGCCGGGCTCACCAGATGGGTGCGGCCCTTGTAGCCCTGACGGCCCTCGAAGTTGCGGTTCGAGGTAGAGGCGCAACGCTCATATTCGCCCAGCTGATCGGGGTTCATGGCGAGGCACATTGAGCACCCGGCCAGACGCCATTCAAAGCCCGCATCGAGGAAGATCTGGGCGAGCCCCTCTTCTTCGGCCTGCGCGCGCACAAGGCCAGAGCCAGGCACGACCATCGCCCGCATACCCTCTTTGACCTTTTTGCCCTTCACGATCTCCGCCGCAGCGCGCAGGTCTTCGATCCGGCCATTGGTGCACGAGCCAATGAAAACGGTGTCGATGGCAATATCGGTCAGTTTTTGGCCGGGCGTCAGGCCCATGTAATCAAGCGCGCGTTTCGCTGCTTCGACTTTACCCCCGGTGAAATCTTCCGGCGCGGGAACCACTGCCGAAATCGGCAGCACGTCTTCGGGCGAGGTGCCCCAGGTCACAACCGGCTCAATATCTTCGCCACGGATCGTGATGACCTTATCGAAATGCGCGCCTTCATCGGTGAAGAGCGTTTTCCACCAAGTCAGCGCGGCTTCCCATTGCGCGCCCTTCGGCGCATGGGGGCGACCCATCACATAAGCAAAGGTGGTTTCATCCGGCGCAATCAAGCCAGCGCGGGCGCCGCCTTCAATCGCCATGTTGCAAACGGTCATACGGCCTTCCATCGACAGCGCGCGGATCGCTTCGCCGCAATATTCGATCACATGGCCGGTGCCGCCGCCGGTGCCGGTTTTGCCAATCACCGCAAGGGTAATGTCTTTGGCGGTCACACCCGGCTTCAATTGGCCGGTGATTTCCACCTTCATGTTTTTGGATTTTTTCTGGATCAGCGTTTGCGTCGCCAGAACGTGCTCCACTTCCGAGGTGCCGATGCCATGCGCCAGCGCGCCAAAAGCGCCATGCGTCGCGGTGTGGCTGTCGCCGCACACAACGGTCATGCCCGGCAGGGTCCAGCCTTGCTCGGGGCCAACAATGTGCACGATCCCTTGGCGGATATCGGTCACCGGATAATAGTTGATGCCAAAGTCACGGGCGTTTTTATCCAGCGCCTCGACTTGGATGCGGCTTTCTTCGTTGTCGATATGGGTTTCACGGCCCTCGGTGGTGGGCACGTTGTGATCCGGCACGGCAATGGTTTTTTCCGGGCAGCGCACTTGGCGCCCCGCCATCCGCAACCCTTCAAAGGCTTGCGGGGAGGTCACCTCATGCACGAGGTGGCGGTCGATATAGAGCAGGCAGGTGCCATCGGCGTCTTCAGAAACGACGTGGGCATCCCAGATCTTGTCATACAGGGTCTTCGGAGCGGACATGGCTCTCTCTTTCGATAGCTAGAAGATCGGTCGGCATGAAGCCGGTCAGACATAGGGCATCAGCCCCGCGCCAACTTCACAGTCGGGCAAGGACAGAGCGGCTTTCGCCGTAGAAGCGCTCACGAAGGCGGGCGCGATCATCCATGTCGAAAATGCGGATCATGCCGCGCGATATAGGGCATCGCCCTGAGTCCCGCAAGGAAATGTCACGCGATGAAACAGCGCTTTCGCAACCATAACAAACACTGCGGCGCCAATACCTCTTGCCATCAGTTGAGATTTAACACATCGGATGCTACTCTTTGTTTAGCCCGGCGCCGGGGCTTTTGCGGCGCGTGAGCCTTCGGAGGACAATGTCCTGTCTCAACTCTCTGTCGCGTCTGGCACTTCGGGCGCATCGGTGGCAGCCATGACCGCGAATGCTGCGGCGGCTGCCGAACCCACGAGCGACCAGGTTCTGGCGCGCGTTCTCGAATCCCTCGATGATGATAAGGCCGAGGATATCGTGCAGATTGATCTGCGCGGCCGTTCCTCGATTGCCGATCACATGGTGATCTGCTCGGGCCGGTCGTCGCGGCAAGTGGGCGCCATCGCCGAGAAGCTGGTGGAACGGCTGAAGGAAGATTTCGGTCGCACCTGCAAGATCGAGGGCAAGGATCAAGGCGATTGGGTGCTGATTGATGCAGCCGATGTGATCGTCCATGTGTTCCGCCCCGAGGTGCGCGAATTCTACCAGCTTGAAAAGATGTGGATGCCTGCGGGCAGCCAAGTCTGACGCGCGCTTATGAAGGTCACGATCTGCGCAGTGGGTAAGCTGCGCAAAGGGCCCGAACTTGCGCTGATTTCCGACTATCTTGATCGGTTCGGCAAAGCCGGGCGAGCCCAAGGGCTTGGCCCGGCTTCGGTCGTTGAGGTCGAAGATAAGCGCAATTTGGGCATGGAGGCGGAGGCCGCACTGCTGGAGCGCGCCCTGCCCGCGGGTGCGGTGCTGATCACACTGGATGAACGCGGCGATGTGGTGTCCTCCCCCGAATTTGCGGCAAAACTGGGCGGCTGGCGCGACAATGCCCGCGATCTGGCCTTTGTGATTGGTGGGGCTGATGGCATTGCGCCAAGCCTGCGCGCCAAGGCGGATTGGTCACTTTCTTTCGGGCGTATGGTCTGGCCGCATATGATGGTGCGGGTGATGCTCTCTGAACAGCTTTACCGCGCCGGACAAATTCTGGCCGGAACGCCCTATCACCGCGTTTGAACGCGCCACTTGGCACAGAAAACGACCCGCGCTTTCCCTCCGTAAACCCAATGGTTGCCGAGAACGGGTTGGCGGCGTAAACGGGGAACAAATGCTCTGGAGGCGCCTATGACCCGTCCGAAACCCGTTGTTCTGTGCATTCTTGATGGCTGGGGCGAACGTGCTGAAACCGAGGGGAATGCCCCCGCGCAAGCGCATACGCCCAACCTCGACCGGGTTTTTTCCACCTGCCCGAAATCGACGCTGATCACCTTTGGGCCTGATGTGGGCCTGCCGACCGGGCAGATGGGCAATTCGGAAGTGGGGCACACGAACATTGGCGCGGGCCGCGTGGTGGCGATGGATCTGGGCCAGATCGACCTTGCGATCGAAGATGGCAGCTTTTTCCAAAACACCGCGATCCTTGATTTTATCGCCAAGGTGAAAGCGGCAGACGGGCGCGCGCATCTGATGGGTGTGGTCTCCGATGGTGGCGTGCATGGCCATATCGAACACGTGCTGGCCGCGTGCAAAATGGTGGCGGAGGCCGGTGTTCCGGTCGTGCTGCACGCCATCACCGATGGTCGCGACGTGGCCCCTGATTCCGCCGCACGCTTTGTCGATGAGCTTGTCGCCCGCCTGCCCGAGGGCTGCACGGTTGGCACGGTGATTGGCCGCTATTGGGCGATGGACCGCGACAACCGTTGGGAACGCGTGGGCCTTGCCTATGGCGCGATGGTCCGTGGGGAGGGTTTCTCGGCCCCCACCCCGGCCGAGGCCGTGGCGCAAAGCTATGCCAAAAAGGAAATGGACGAGTTCATCAAACCCACGGTGATCGGCAATTACCAAGGCGCCCAAGATGGCGATGGTTTCTTCTGCCTGAACTTCCGCGCCGACCGCGCCCGCGAGATTTTGCGCGCTTTGGCCGAGCCGGGCTTTGAAGAAATGGATGTCTCCACCCGCCCGCAATGGTCTGCGCTTTTGGGCATGGTGGAGTATTCGGTCGATCACAACGCCTATATGACCACCGCCTACCCCAAGCGCGACATCGTCAATACGCTTGGTGAATGGGTTTCCAAACAAGGGCTTACGCAGTTCCACTTGGCGGAAACCGAGAAATATCCGCATGTCACCTTCTTCCTCAATGGCGGCAAAGAAGCGCCTTGGCCGGGGGAAGATCGGTTCATGCCGAAATCGCCCAAAGTGGCGACCTATGATTTGCAGCCCGAAATGAGCGCGCCCGAGGTGACCGATCAATTCGTGGCGGCGATTGAGAAGGGCTATGACCTGATCATCGTGAACTATGCCAACCCCGATATGGTTGGCCATACCGGCTCGCTTCCCGCTGCGATTGCGGCTTGCGAAGAGATTGACCGCGATATTGGCCGAGTGTTGGAAGCTTTGGAAAAGGCCGGCGGGGCGATGATCGTGACCGCAGATCACGGCAACTGCGAAACCATGATCGACCCGGAAACGGGCGGGCCGCATACCGCGCATACCACCAACCTTGTGCCGGTGGCGCTGGTGGGTGGACCTGAGGGCGTGAAGCTGCGCGAAGGGCGGCTCGCTGATCTGGCGCCGACGCTGTTGCAACTGATGCAATTGCCCGTGCCGGAAGAAATGACCGGCGAAAGCCTGATCACGGCATGATCCGGGCGGCGGTTGTTGCGCTTTGTCTTTCGGCGGGGGTGGCAATGGCCAGCCCTGCTGCGGATGTCGCGCAACAGGCCGCTGATGATCTGCGCGCCGCGATCGCGGCCCTTGATGCGGCGCAATCGCGGGCTGATCGGGTCGCTGCGCTCACACAAACGATCACCGCTTATGAAACCGGGCTTGGCGCGCTGCGCGACGGGCTGCGCCGCGCAGCCATTCGCGAAGGCGAAATTCGCGCGCAGTTTGAAGCCAAGCGCGAAGATATTGGCCGCCTCTTGGGGGTCATGAGCACGATGAGCCAATCCGAGGGGCCGCTGTTGCTGTTGCACCCCTCTGGGCCGCTTGGCTCGGCCCGCTCTGGCATGATTTTGGGCTCTGTGACCCCGGCCTTAAATGCCGAGGCCGATCTGTTGCGCGCCGATCTAGCAGAAATTGACAGTTTGCGCGCCGTGCAAAGCAATGCAGCGCAAGTGCTGGAAACTGGGCTTGGCTCGGTACAGGCTGCGCGCACGGCGCTGTCAAAAGCGATATCGGAGCGCAAGGGCCTGCCCCAGCGCTATTTGGAAGAACCCGAAGAACTGCGCCAATTGGTCGAAAGCGTCGATACGCTAGAGGGCTTTGCTTCCGGGATCGTGGATCTCGACAGCGACATCGGCCCTCCGATGGAAGATTTCGAGGGTGCCAAAGGCCGCTTGCCCATGCCGGTTTTGGGCCGGGTGCTGCGCGCTTTCAATGAAGCCGACGCCGCGGGTATTCGCCGCCCCGGTCTGGTGGTGGCCACCGCGCCTGCCGCGCTTGTCACAACGCCTTGGCCCGCCACAATCCGCTATCGCGGCCCGCTTTTGGACTACGCAAATGTGATGATCCTTGAGCCTGCGGAGGGGTATTTGTTGGTTCTGGCCGGGCTTGGCGCGGTCTATGGTGAAACCGGCGATGTGCTGGCGGCAGGTGCGCCCATTGGGTTGATGGGTGGGCTAGAGCCCGGCGCACAAGAGTTTGGCGAGGATTTCGTGCGAAATGCGCGGATGGGGAGTGGTGCGGGCCGCACGGAAACGCTTTATATCGAGTTGAGAGAGGGCAAGGAGCCGATCGATCCCGCATCGTGGTTCGCCCAAACAAGCCAGAACAAGGGTTGAGAATGAAAAAGTTCGTTATGGCCGCGCTGGGCGGCACAATCGCGGGAACCTTGTTCTCGGCACAGGTTGCGCCGCTTCTGGCCCAAGAGGTGCAAAAACCCGCCTCGGTCTACCAACAGCTTGATCTTTTTGGCGATGTGTTCGAGCGCATTCGCACCGATTACGTTGAGCAGGTCGATGAGAAAAAACTGATCGAAGCGGCGATCAACGGCATGCTTTCGTCGCTGGACCCGCATTCCAGCTACATGTCGGCCGATGATTACGCCGATATGAAAGTGCAAACCCGTGGCTCCTTCGGTGGCCTTGGCATTGAGGTCACGCAAGAGAACGGCGTGGTCAAAGTGGTTTCGCCGATTGATGGCACCCCCGCCGCCGCCGCTGGCATCGAATCTGGCGATTTCATCACCCAAGTGGATGGCGAAAGCCTGATGGGGCTGACGCTTGATCAAGCGGTCGACAAAATGCGGGGCCCGGTTGGCAGCGAAATCACCATTTCTGTGGTGCGCGAAGGCAAGAACGAACCCTTCGACGTGACGATGACCCGCGACACGATCAAACTGACGGCGGTGAAAGGCCGGCTTGAGGCGAATACCGCGATCTTGCGGATCACCACCTTCAACGACCAAACCTTCCCGAACCTTGAAGACAGCCTCGCCAAAGTGGCCGAAGAAGCGGGCGGGATCGACAAGCTCAATGGCGTGATCTTGGATCTGCGCAACAACCCCGGTGGGCTGCTCACGCAGGCCATCGCGGTCTCGGATGCGTTCTTGGATAAAGGCGAAATCGTCTCGACCCGTGGCCGCAACCCCGAAGACAGCGAGCGGTTCAACGCTACGCCGGGCGATCTGGCCGATGGCAAACCGATTGTCGTGCTGATCAACGGTGGCTCTGCCTCGGCATCGGAAATTGTGACGGGGGCGCTGCAAGACCATCACCGCGCCATCGTCGTGGGCACGAAAAGCTTCGGCAAAGGCTCTGTGCAGACGGTGATCCCGGTGGCAAGCGAAGGTGCGATGCGGCTCACCACCTCGCGCTATTACACGCCCTCGGGCCGTTCGATCCAAGCGCTTGGCATTGCGCCCGATATCGTCGTGCCGCAACCGCCCGCAACCCCCGCTGCCGAAGATGAGGCCGGGACCGAACGTCAAATGCGTTCGGAAGCCGATCTGCGCGGCGTGTTGTCGAATGACTCGATGACCGAGGATGAGAAGAAACAGGCCGAAGAAGAGCGTCTGCAAGCCGAAGAGGCCGCAAAACTGCGCCTTGAAGACTTCCAGATGGCCTATGCGATCGACATCATCAAAGGTTTGTCTGTGGCGGGCGCCACGCTGACCCCGATTGAAGCGGAAGCCCCGCAGCAATAAGCACCATCGGGGGCCGCAAGGCCCCCTTTTTCCGCAAAGGCTCCGCTCATGTCGCGCAAAGATCTTTCCGCCCTGCCCTATCGCAAGAATGTCGGCATTGTTTTGATGAATGCCGAAGGGCTGATTTTCGCGGGTCAGCGCATCGATAACCCCGGCCATGCGTGGCAAATGCCACAAGGGGGCATTGATGCAGGTGAAAAGCCGAAAGAAGCCGCGCTGCGCGAGTTGTTCGAAGAAACCGGCGTGCGCGCCGATTTGGTGGAAAAGATCGCCAAGACCGAGGATTGGGTCACCTATGATCTGCCCGAGGAACTGATCGGCCAAATCTGGGGCGGCAAATATCGCGGCCAAAAACAGAAGTGGTTCCTGTTCCGCTTTCTGGGCCAAGACAGCGATGTCAACATTGCCACCGAACACCCCGAGTTTTCGGTCTGGCAATGGATGGAACCGGCAGAGCTGATTGAAAAGATCGTGCCTTTTAAACGCGCGGTCTATGAGCAGGTGTTTGACACCTTCCGCCCGCATATCGCGCGCTAAACTCTAAAACTTCCAAGCTTTTGCCTGTTGCCAGCCGTTCGGCTGCCTGCGATGCTTTCGCTATTGAAACGCAGCAATTCGGGCAGAAGATGACAAGCGGCGACAATCCCTACAAGCATATTGCCCCCCGTGGCTTTTGGCGCAGTGCCGTAGCCGAACCGGGGCTGTTTGGCTTTTCTGATCTGTGGACCTCGGCCTGGGATTTGCCCGCCGATGCGATCTTTGCCACTTTTGGTTCATGCTTTGCGCAACACATCAGCCGCGCGCTGATGACGCGCAAAATGAACTGGCTGAATGCCGAACCGGCCCCCGGTCGCACCCCGCCTGAGATTGCGCGCAGCTTCAATTACGGGGTCTTTTCGGCGCGCACCGGCAATATTTACACCGCCGCGCAGCTGCTGATTTGGGCGCGGCTCGCAGCGGGCCATATTGGCCCCGAGGCGGTGGAGCTTTGGACCGATGAAAAGGGCCATGTGCATGACCTTTTGCGCCCCAAAATCGAACCCGAAGGCTTTGTGAGCGAGATCGAGGCCCGCGCCTCGGTTCTGTCCACCGCGCGTGCCTTCAAGCGCTGCATCACCGAGGCGGATGTGTTCGTGTTCACGCTCGGGCTCACGGAAGGATGGATCAATTCTCGCACGGGGCAAAGCTATTCCATTTGCCCCGGCACTGGCGTTGGCACCTTTGATCCCGAGGTGCATGTGTTCAAGAACTACACCTATCCCGAGATCCTGCGTGATTTGGAGTTGGCGCTGGAACTGATGTGGGAAATGAACCCCGATCTGAAGGTGCTGCTAACCGTTTCCCCCGTGCCGCTCGTCGCCACCGCTTCGGGCGACCATGTGCTTGTGGCCACGCAATATTCCAAATCCGTTTTGCGTGCGGTGGCGGGCGATGTGGCGCGCGCACATGCGGCGGTAGATTACTTCCCCTCTTATGAGATTATCGCCAGCCCACCCACACGCGGCACCTTCTTTGAGCCCAATATGCGCGGCATCGCCGCCCAAGGCGTGGACCTTGTGATGGGGCATTTCTTCAAAGGGCTAAACCTCACGCTCCCCGCGCATGGCCGCACCACATCCGATAGTGCCGCCCGTGAAGCGGCCGATAAAAAGGCCGCAGAAGAAGAGTTGGTTTGCGAAGAAATGATCTTGGAGCGGTTCAATGAAGCCTGAGGTTTTGCTGGTCGGCGACAGCCACACCATCGCGCTGGAAGACGGGGCGAAAGAGCTTGGCATCGCAACCGAGGTGTTCCGCTGCGGCGGTGCGGGGTGGCATGATGGAAAGTTCGGTTTCAACACCGATGGGATTGTGCCGAAAAACACCCCGATGGGTCGCCGCTCCATCGACGGCATTCGCGAACGTCAAGGCGTGACCAATATCCTCACGCTCGGCGTGCCGGTGATTACCACCATTGGTTTTCACTTGGGTATGTTGGTGCGCGGGCTGCGCTGGACCGGGCATCATGTGGTGAGCGAAGCCGAACCGATGCCGGAAGAGGGTCTTGTGGCCTCCGAAGCGTTTCTGACCGCCTATGTGCAGCATCACCGCACGCAGCATATACGCGTGCTCAAACGCATGGCGCGCGAAGCCGATGTGCTTGTGGTACCGCCACCGCCCATTGGCATTGATATCAACGGCCATAAAGCCCGCGAAATACTGATCCGTTTGATGCGCAAAGGCGGTCTGACGGTGTTTGACCCGATGGTGGAACTCTTCGCCGATGAGCCCGGTTTCCCCTCGCGCTTCGTAAAAGATGACCCCAACCACGCCACCGCCGATTATGGCAAGGTGGTGATGGCGGCGTTGCGCGAGCGGCAGATCATCTAGCTTAAAAATCGAGCCCCAAATCAAAGGTGCGCGCCGAATGCGTGAGCGCACCAGAGGAAATGTAATCCACCCCGGTCGCGGCCACTTCGGCAATGCGTTCTAGCCGCATATTGCCCGAGGCTTCGAGCACCACGCGCCCTTCGGCCAAGGCCACCGCTTGGCGTAACGTCGGGCTGTCCATGTTATCGAGCAAGATCACATCGGCCCCGCCGACGCCCAGCGCCTCTTCCAACTGATCCAGCGTATCGACCTCTAGTTCCACCCGCATCATATGGCTGCGCGCGGCTTTGGCGGCCTCTAGCACCGCCTGAATGCCCCCGGCGGCGGCGATGTGGTTGTCTTTGATCAAGATCGCATCAGACAGGCCAAAGCGGTGGTTGTGGCCCCCGCCATGCGTCACGGCCAGCTTTTCGACCACGCGCAGCCCCGGCGTGGTTTTGCGGGTGCAGGTGATGCGGGTTTTGGTGCCCTGCGTTTGCGCCACAAAGGCGGCGGTGAGGGAGGCGATCCCGGTCATCCGACCCGCAAAATTGAGCGCCACCCGCTCGCCCATCAAAATGGATGCGGCAGAGCCGGTGATGGTCATCAAGCACTGCCCTTTGCCGCAGGGGTGGCTGTCGGGCACAAGCGTTTCCACTTTCAGCCCCGCATCCACCAGCCGAAAGGCGATGGTCGCCACCTGCATGCCGGAGACAACGCCATCTTCGCGCGCATTGAGCCGCGCTTGGCAGGTTTTGCCAAAGGGCACCACGGCACGGGTGGTCACATCGCCCATCGGCGAGAGGTCTTCCATCAGCGAGGCTTGAACCACGGGTTCGAGCAGAAAATCGGGCAACGGGGTCATTTTGTCTCCAATGCTCGGGTACGAAGGATGAGCGCCTCAGGCAGGGTCAAAAACCGCCTTTTGGCCTGAATAGGGTCTGTTTTTGGGTAATCTGATCGGAAATGCCCACCGCGACTTTCGGTCCGTTCCAGCGCGGCGGCGGCAATCAACGTCGCAGTGGCGGTCATGTTGCGCAGGGTTTCGCAAGTGGCTTGGGCTTCGATGTCAGCAATGGTGGCCAGCGTTTCGGTCAGGCCTTCTGCGCTGCGCACCACGCCACAGCCATTGGTCATGGCTTGGCGCAAGCGCTGCACGGCATCTTCATCGACCTCTTGCCCGCCTTCGGGGAAATCCAGCACCACTTCGGGTGCGGGTGTTTCATCGACCAAATCGGCGATACCTTCTGCGCAGATACGCGCAAAAACCAACGCCTCCAAAAGCCCGTTCGAGGCGAGGCGGTTCGCCCCATGAAGCCCGGTAGAAGAGGCCTCCCCGCAGACCCAAAGGCGATCCAGCGAGGCGCAGCCTGTTTCATCCACCGCAACACCGCCCATATGGTAATGCGCCGCAGCGGCAACCGGGATCGGCTGCAAAACAGGGTCTATTCCAGCTTGAAGGCAGGCTTCGGCCACCGCCGGAAAGCGTGCGGGTAGCTCTGCCCCCAGCACGTCGCGCGTGTCCAAAACCGGCTCCCGACCTGCTTGGCGTTCGGTATAAACGGCGCGGGCCACAATATCGCGCGGCGCAAGTTCGGCATCGGGGTGGATGGGCAGCATGAACCGCTCGCCCCGGTTGTTCAAAAGCACCGCGCCTTCGCCGCGCAAAGCCTCGGTTGCCAAGGGGGCCGGGTCTTCACCCGTGGCGATGGCCGTGGGGTGGAATTGCACGAATTCCGCATCGGCAATTCGGGCCCCTGCCCGCGCCGCCATGCCAATGACCTGCCCCCGAATGCGCGGCGGGTTCGTGGTCACGGCAAACAGCCCGCCCGAGCCGCCGCCCGCCAACAAAACAGCCGGGGTTTTGAGCAAAATCCGCCCCGAAGGTGCGCCCGCGCGCTCCACCCAAACACCCGTCACGGCCCCCGCTTCAACCGCTAGCCCCGAGGCCAGAACCCCTTCGGCGACTTGAACCGAGGGGCAGCGCCGCGCCTCGGCAATCAGGGTTTCCATGATTTCGCGCCCGGCTTGGTCACCCTTCACGCGCACAACGCGCGCGACCGAATGCGCCGCCTCGCGCGACATGACGTAGCCGCCCTGCCCGTCGCGATCGAACGGCGTTCCAAGCGTGGTCAGATCATGAATCCGGCTTTTGGCATCTTCGGTCACCAGCCGCGCAATCGCGGCATCGACCGTGCCAGCGCCGGCAATTTCGGTGTCATTTGCGTGCGATTGCGGGCTGTCCGTCACGGCCATGGCAGCCGCCACACCGCCTTGCGCCCAAGCGGAAGAAGCGCCCTCCCCCAAGGTTTCCGGTGAAATCACCAAAACCGGATGCGGCGCCAGTTTCAGCGCCGCATAAAGCGCGCCCAGCCCCGCGCCCACAATGATAACGCGCCGGGTGTCCAAAATGGGGGTGCTCACTTCGCAATCGTCCGCGAAAGCTCGATCATCCGTTCCACGGCCACGCGCGCTTTGGCGGCAATGGCGGGGTCCACCACCACCTCTTCCGCGCCCGCATGCAGCGACCACAAGATCTTTTCGAGCGTTATTTTCTTCATATAGGGACACATGTTGCACGGCCCCATGAACTCAACATCCGGATAGGCATCCGCGATGTTCGAGGCCATCGAACATTCGGTCACCAGCATCGCCTGGGCGGGCTTTTCGCGCGCCACATAGTCGATAATCCCCGAGGTAGAGCCGGAATAATCTGCCTCTGCCACAACCGACGGCGGGCATTCGGGATGCGCGATGATCCGCGTTTCAGGGTGGCCCGCGCGGAAGCCGCGCAGATCTTCGGCGGTATATTGTTCATGCACGATGCACGAGCCCGCCCACCAAACCACGTTCTTTTGCGGCACATCGCGCGCCACGTTTTGCGCCAAATACTGGTCGGGCGTCATGATGATCGTGTCTTCGGGCAAAGCCGCGACGATCTGCGCCGCATTGGACGAGGTGCAGCAGATGTCAGAGGCCGCTTTCACCTCGGCGGTCGTGTTGACGTAGCTCACCACTGGCGCGCCGGGGTATTTGGCCCGCATCTCTGCAATGCCTTCGGCGGTGATGCTTTCAGCCAAAGAACAGCCCGCCGTGACATCAGGGATCAGCACCCGTTTGGCCGGGTTCAGAATTTTGGAGGTTTCCGCCATGAAATGCACGCCGCATTGCACGATGGTTTCCGCCTCGACCTTCGTCGCCTCAATCGCCAATTGCAGGCTATCGCCCACCACATCGGCCACGCCATGATAGATTTCCGGCGTCATATAGTTATGCGCCAAGATCACCGCGTTCTTCTCGGCCTTTAGGCGATTGATCGCGCGGATATAGGGCGCGTAACGCGCAAAATCGGGCAAAGGTACGACCCGATCCATGCGCGCATGGATATCGGCCATTTCCTGAGCCAGCGTAAGCGACGGCGCAAGGTCATAAGCCTCGACCAAGGTCGCGCGGATCACCGTGAAGTCCAGCATGGGCCCCTCCCCCAAAACCGAGAACGCAAATGCATGTAAGGTCTGCGCGCCCGGTATGGAATGACAAAATTGCCGCAAGGCCGAGAAATATGAAACTTTTGTGTCTGGCCGCGCCTAGCTGACGCGGTTCCAGATCGCGGCGTCACCAAGCTTCGCCACAAAAGCCTCATGCGCGGCGGTTTCTTCCTCGGTGATGCGCGAGGGCAACGGCACCGGGCGCGGACGAGGCCGCCAATCGCTGCCATCTTCGCCGTTTTTCGTGCCTGCTTCGGCGATATTGAGCCCAAAACCCGGCTGACGCCCGCCGATCAGCTCCAGATAGACCTCGGCCAGAATTTCGGCATCAAGAAGCGCGCCGTGCAGGGTCCGGGCAGAGTTATCAATGTTGAAGCGGCGGCAAAGCGCATCAAGCGAGGCAGGCGAGCCCGGAAATTTGCGCCGCGCCATTGCCACGGTATCGAGCGAACGCTCCATCGGAATGAGCGGCATCTTCGCCCAGCCCAGCTCCGCATTAAGGAATTTCATATCGAAGGCGGCATTGTGGATCACAAGGATCGAATCAGTGCCGATGAAATCCAAAAATGCTTGGCCGACCTCGATGAACCGGGGCTTGTCGCGCAGGAAATCATCGCCCAAACCGTGCACGGCAAAGGCTTCTTGCGGCATTGCGCGTTCGGGGTTGATGTATTGGTGATAGGTGCGGCCCGTCGGCACATGGTTGTAAAGCTCCACCGCGCCAATTTCGACGATGCGATCCCCCTCGCCCGGCTCAAAACCGGTGGTTTCGGTATCTAGAACGATCTCACGCATGGGCAGCCTTGATGGTTTTGATCAGGTCTCGCACAGCCGCCCGCACCTGATCAAGGCTGCGCGTCTCAATGATGTAATCCGCGCGGGCGCGTTTTTCCGCATCGGGCATTTGGCGCGCCAAGATCAGATCAAGCTGCGCTTCGGTCATTTGTCCGCGCGCCAAGACCCGTTCACGCTGCACTTGCGGGTCTGCCGTGACCACCAAAACCGCATCGCAGTCTTTTTCGCCGCCGGTTTCATACAAAAGCGGCACATCAAGGAGCACGATTTCTGCGCCCGCATGCGCTTGCAAAAACGCCGCCCGCGCCGCGCGCACTAAAGGATGCACGATGGTCTCTAGCCGCGCGAATGCCTGTTTGTCTTCCACTAGGGCCTTTTTCAGCAAGGCGCGCTGCACAGCACCATCTTGCACCGCTTGCGGAAAGGCCTGTGCGATCGCCTGCACGGCCGCACCGTCTTTTTGATACAGCCCATGCACCGTGGCATCGGCATCCCACACCGGAATACCCTCTTCGGCAAACAGCCGCGCGGTGGTGGATTTGCCCATCCCGATCGACCCTGTGAGCCCGAGACGGAAGGGGTAGGTCATGCCGAAAGCACCCGTTCGCGCAGTTCGGCGGTGACCTCGGGGCGGTGGCCAAACCAGCGCTCAAACCCCGGCACGGCTTGATGAAGCAGCATCCCAAACCCATCCACCGTGACACAGCCACGGCTCGCCGCCTCTTTCAAAAGCCGGGTTTCAAGCGGGGTGTAGACCAGATCGGTAACCACAGCGCTTTGCGGCAACGCCTCAAGCGAAATGCGGAATTCCGGCGTATCGGGCATCCCAAGCGAGGAGGTATTCACCAGCGTGGCCACGCCTTCCATCATATTCGCCGCCTGTGCCCAATCATAGACAACGATCCGGGCGCCAAATTCGGTGCGCAGTTTCTCGGCCCGCAAGCGGGTGCGGTTGGCAATGCGCACTTCGGGGCAGCCGGTTTCAATCAGCGCAGACACAATCGCCCGCGCAGCACCACCTGCGCCCACAACAGCCGCGGGACCAAGATCAGCCCGCCAGTTGGGCGCGCCATCTTTGAGATTGGCAATAAAACCATACCCATCTGTATTATCAGCAAAAATACGCCCATCGGGGTGAAAAACGAGCGTATTCGCCGCACCAATCAGCGCCGCGCGATCAGACACGCTATCAGCGAGCGCAAGCACCTTTTCTTTATGCGGAATCGTGACATTGCAGCCCACAAACCCCGCCTTGGGCAACGCGCGCAGGGTGGTTTCCAAATCCTCAGGTGCGATATCCATGGGCACGTAATGCCCTTTGATCCCATAGGTTTTGAGCCAATGGCCATGCAGCGCAGGCGAGCGGGTATGTGCAATCGGGTGGCCGATCACCCCGGCGAGGGGAATTTTTTTGTGCTCGGTCATGTTGTCAGCTCTCCGCGGGCGCGCAGCCAGTTTAGAAATTCAAGAAGGGGCAAGCCCAGAACGGCAAAGTAATCGCCTTCGACCGAGGAGAAAAGCCGCACGCCTTCTTCCTCGAGCTTGTAGCAGCCCACCGCGTGGCGAATGCTGTGCCAATTGCGCGCAACATAATCTGCAATGAACGGCTCACTCAACGGGTGCATGGTGAGCCGGACCTCTGCCACATGCCGCCAAATTGGTGCGCCATCGCGCATTACCACCATAGCGGATAAAAGTTTGTGCGTTTGACCAGAGAGGCGACGCAATTGCTCCATCGCGTCTTCCGGGGTTACGGGCTTGGAAAAAATCTCGCCCCTCAACTCCAGCACCTGATCCGCGCCCATCACCAATTTCTCGGGCTGTTTGCGCCCGATCCGCGCCGCTTTCGCCTCGGCCAAAGCATCCGCCACATCACGCGGCTTCGCCCCTTCGTGCAAAAGACCCTGTTTGATCGCCTCTTCATCAATCCGTGCGGGCGCGACCTCAACGCAAAGACCCGCGGCGCGCAACAGGCGCGCGCGGATTTCAGAGGCGGAGGCAAGGATGAGGCTAGGGGACATGTGGACAACCATTGGGAAAAGCACGGGGGCAGAACTGTGGGCGAGCCTGTGAGCTCCATTTCCTCCCCATTTGTCCGGGGGTTTGTCAAGAAAAGTAAAGACTTTCTTAACATGTGGAATCGCAGGCCGCCGGGGTGTGGGAAAGCGCCGCAGCCCACAGGCTGGCGCAGATTCGTCCCTCGTAATCATCCACAGGGTTCAATTCAGCAAATCTTTGAAAACGTGGGTAATATTTTGTCTTTCAACAGGATCGCCCATTTCAGCATCTGGATGCATCCGCTAGCCTTGAAGTTTGGGGAGAACTGTTTAATCCACACTATCCACAGGGCAAACATCATCATCTTCTTTTCTTTTCTTAATATTTTCTCTTAAGAAGAGAGCCAGAAGACAGGAGGCGCACGTGACCGAAATTCTTGACCTGGTGAGCAGTTTTCTCTCGGACATGTACCTCTGGACCAAGTCACTGCATGTGATGTCTGTCTTGGCTTGGATGGCCGGGCTTTTTTACCTGCCGCGTCTCTACGTCTACCACGTGGAAGGGCTGAAGAAGCAGGGCGTGACCCGTGGCAGCGACATGGACCTTCTGTTTCAGCATCAAGAACGTTTGCTGATGAAGGCGATCATGCATCCGGCGGCCATTTCGACTTGGTTCTTTGGCCTGTGCCTTGTGTTCACGCCGGGCGTTGTGTGGTGGGATTCGATCTGGCCCTATGCAAAAGGCTTTGGGATCATCGCGATGACGATCTTCCATCTGTATCTTGCCAAGGCGCGCTTCACCTTCATTGATGGCACGAACAACCTCAAAGGCCGCCAATGGCGGATGATGAACGAAATTCCAACGCTGCTGATGGTGTTGATCGTTCTGGCGGTGATCTTGAAGTTCTAACAGGGCGGAAACCCCAGTTTCATTGACTCGCAGCGCGTTTACGCGTATGCGCGCCTTAGCCCCGGCCGTCCGGCCGATCGGTTTAGCCGAGATATGACCTATATTGCGCCGCGCCCGCTTGGGCTGTGGCGCCTTTCGCGGATGGATGCGAGATGACCGAACGTTTGAACCTTTCCGATCTTAAGGCGAAAAGCCCCAAAGACCTTTTGGCGATGGCCGAGGAATGGGAGATCGAAAACGCCTCCACCATGCGCAAGGGCGAGATGATGTTCTCGATCCTCAAAGAGCATGCCGAGGAAGACATCGTGATCGGCGGCGATGGCGTTTTGGAAGTGTTGCAAGACGGGTTTGGCTTTTTGCGCTCGCCCGAGGCGAACTATCTGCCGGGTCCGGATGACATCTACGTCTCGCCCGATATGATCCGTCAATACAGCCTGCGCACCGGCGATACGGTCTCTGGCGTTATTCGTGCACCGGGTGAGAATGAGCGGTATTTCGCGCTGACCGGGGTTGAGAAAATCAACTTCGAATCGCCGGAAAAAGCGCGCCACAAGGTCAGCTTCGACAACCTGACCCCGCTTTACCCCGATGAACGTCTGAAGATGGAGATCGAAGATCCCACGATCAAAGACCGTTCCGCCCGGATCATCGACCTTGTTGCACCGATCGGGAAGGGGCAGCGCTCGCTGATCGTGGCGCCGCCGCGCACGGGTAAAACCGTGCTCTTGCAAAACATCGCCCATTCCATCGAGGTAAACCACCCGGAGTGCTATTTGATCGTGCTCTTGATCGACGAACGCCCGGAAGAGGTGACCGATATGCAGCGCTCGGTCAAAGGGGAGGTGATTTCCTCGACCTTTGACGAACCGGCAACGCGGCACGTGGCTGTGGCCGAGATGGTCATCGAAAAAGCCAAGCGCTTGGTCGAACATAAACGAGATGTTGTGATTTTGCTCGACTCGATCACAAGACTTGGTCGCGCCTACAACACCGTTGTGCCGAGCTCAGGCAAGGTTTTGACCGGTGGTGTGGATGCGAACGCGCTGCAACGGCCGAAACGGTTCTTTGGCGCCGCGCGGAACATTGAAGAAGGCGGCTCGCTTACCATCATCGCCACCGCGCTGATCGACACCGGTTCGCGCATGGATGAGGTGATCTTTGAGGAATTCAAAGGCACCGGCAACAGCGAGATCGTGCTCGACCGCAAAGTGGCCGACAAGCGCGTCTTCCCCGCGATGGACATTCTCAAATCCGGCACCCGGAAAGAAGATCTGCTCACCGATCAAAAAGATCTGCAGAAAACCTATCTGCTGCGTCGCATCCTGAACCCGATGGGCACCACGGACGCGATCGAGTTCCTGATCTCCAAGCTGAAGCAAACCAAAACCAACGGCGAATTCTTCGATTCGATGAACGGCTAAAGGCCCGTTCGTCCAAAAGGGGTTTCGATGGCGACGATCTTCGCACAGGCCAGCGGCCGCGGCAAAGCGGGCGTGGCGGTTATTCGGCTTTCCGGGCCCCAAGCCTGGGAGGCCGTTTCCGCTTTGGCGGGGCGTTTGCCCGCGCCGCGTCAGGCGGGGCTGCGGCGGCTGAGTTTCGCGGGCGATTATCTCGATGAAGCTTTGGTGCTGTGCTTTGAAAAGGGCGCAAGTTTCACCGGGGAAGATTGCGCCGAATTGCAGGTGCATGGGGCAACCGCAACGGTGCAGGCTGTGTTGCAAGCTTTGGCCGCACAATCCGGTTTGCGATTGGCGGAACCTGGGGAATTTACCCGCCGTGCGATGGAAAATGGCCGGCTTGATCTGTCTCAGGTCGAGGGTTTGGCTGATCTGATTGAAGCTGAGACCGAGGCGCAGCGCAAACAGGCTTTGGCGGTTCTGTCTGGCGGGGTCGGGCAGTTGGTCGAGCGTTGGCGCACGCAACTGATCCGTGCGGCGGCGCTTTTGGAAGCGGTGATTGATTTTGCCGATGAAGAGGTGCCAGAGGATGTTTCGCCCGAGGTCTCAAGCCTTTTGGCCGCTGTTCAGGGCGATTTGGCGCGTGAAGTAGGGCGGATTTCCGCGTCAGAACGTGTGCGTGAAGGGTTTGAGGTCGCTATTGTTGGCCGCCCGAATGCGGGTAAATCCACGCTCCTGAACGCATTGGCGGGCCGCGAAGCAGCGATTACCTCCGAAGTTGCGGGCACAACGCGCGATGTGATCGAAGTGCGGATGGACCTTGGCGGTTTGGCGGTGACGCTGCTGGATACCGCTGGCCTGCGCGAAACCGATGATAAGGTCGAAGCCATTGGCGTGGAACGCGCGCTGCAAAGGGCACGGGCTGCGGATTTGCGGCTCTTCTTGCTGGATGGCGATGATCTGCCGCTTTTGGTACCGCAGCCTGATGACCTTGTGGTGCAGGGCAAAGCCGATCTGGCCGAAGGGCAGGGGCTTTCCGTCTCGGGCAAAACGGGGGCGGGGCTTGATCGGCTGGTGGCGGAACTGACCAAGCGCTTGTCGGATCGCGCCTCCGGGGCAGGGGTCATGACCCGCGAGCGCCATCGCGCCTGTTTGCAGCGCGCGCAAAATGCGCTAGATGCGGCTCAGGTTGAACTGGCGCTTGGGCAAGAACGGCTAGAGCTTGCAGCGGATCATCTGCGCAATGCGGCGCGGGCACTGGAATCGCTTCTGGGCCGTGTGGATGTCGAGGCCTTGCTGGATGAGATTTTCTCGAGTTTTTGCATCGGCAAGTGAGGAGTGTTTCACGTGAAACATTTTGACGTCATCGTGGTCGGCGGCGGCCATGCCGGGACCGAGGCTGCCCATGCGGCGGCCCGCGTGGGCGTGCGCACTGCGCTTGTCACGATGCGCCGCGCCGATATTGGCGTGATGTCGTGCAACCCGGCGATTGGGGGCTTGGGTAAAGGCCATCTTGTGCGCGAGATTGATGCGCTGGATGGGGTTATGGGACGCGCGGCGGACCAGGCGGGGATTCAATTTCGCTTGCTCAACCGCCGCAAAGGCCCCGCCGTGCAAGGCCCGCGCGCGCAGGCAGACCGCAAGCTTTATCGCCAAGCGATGGGCGAACTCACCGAAGCGCAGCCGAATCTTGAGGTGATCGAAGGCGAAGTGACCGACCTGATCCTGCGCGAGGGGCACGTGGCGGGTATTACCTTAGCCGATTCGTCTGAAATCACCGCGCCCGCGGTGATTTTGACCACGGGCACCTTCCTCAACGGGATCATGCATATTGGCGACCAACGCGCCGCCGGGGGCAGGGTGGGCGATGCGCCCTCGATCCGGCTTGCGCAACGATTGAAGGATTTGGAGCCCCGCCTTGCCCGGTTGAAAACCGGCACGCCGCCACGGTTGGATGGCCGCACGATCAATTGGGATATTTTGGAAAGCCAGCCGGGCGATGAAGACCCGGTGTTGTTCAGCTTCCTGAACCGCAAGCCTTATGCCCGGCAAATTTCCTGCGGCATCACCCATACCAATGAAGCGACGCATGAGGTGATTCGCGCCAACCTGCAGCGCTCGGCGATGTATGGCGGTCATATTGAAGGGGTCGGCCCGCGCTATTGCCCCTCGATTGAAGATAAGGTCGTGCGCTTTGCCGATAAAACCTCGCACCAAGTGTTTTTGGAGCCGGAGGGGCTCGACGATCACACGGTTTACCCGAACGGGATCTCGACCTCTTTGCCGCTTGAGGTGCAAGAGGCTTACGTACGTTCGATCCGCGGTTTGGAAGAGGTGAAAATCCTGCAAGCGGGCTATGCGATTGAATATGATTTCGTCGACCCGCGCGCGCTGACGCAAACGCTGGAACTGCAAGCGCAACCGGGGCTGTTCTTGGCGGGCCAGATCAATGGCACCACCGGATATGAAGAAGCCGCAGCTCAAGGTTTGGTGGCAGGCCTTAATGCCGCCCACCAAGTTTTGGGGCAGGAAGCGGTCACTTTCAGCCGCACCAACAGCTATATTGGCGTGATGATCGATGATCTGGTGACGCGCGGAGTCTCAGAGCCCTATCGCATGTTCACCTCCCGCGCCGAGTTCCGCTTGGCTTTGCGGGCTGACAACGCCGACCAACGGCTAACGCCGATCGGCGTGGCAGCTGGCTGCGTTGGAGAAGCGCGGCGCGTGGCTTTTGAGGAAAAGATGGAAGCCTTGGCTGCTGGCCGCGCCTTGCTCGATTCGCTGGTGCTGACGCCGAAGCAAGCAAATGAGCGCGGATTGCGGGTGAACCAAGATGGCACCAAGCGCTCTGCCTTCGAATTCCTGTCGTTCCCCGAGATCGACTTTGCCACGATCACCGCCGCTTTGCCGGAACTAGAGGCGGTGCCAGCAGAGGTGGCCGAGCAGATTTCGCGCGAGGCGCTTTACGCAAATTACATCACGCGCCAGCAGCAAGATGTTGAAGCGATGCGCCGCGACGAGCATTGGGAAATCCCAGCGGACTTTGATTACGACGCGCTGCCGGGGCTTTCCAAAGAACTGCGTGGCAAGTTTGCGCGTGCAAAGCCACAAACCCTGGCGCAAGCGGGCCGGGTGGAAGGGGCCACGCCCGCAGCTTTGGCGCTGATTTTGGCGCATTTGCGCCAGCAAAAGCGGGCCGCAGCGAAATGAGCGGGGCAGAGCTCTTCCAGCGCCACTTCGATGTTTCACGTGAAACATTGGATCGGCTCACTACGCTCGAAGCGCTGCTGCGCAAATGGAACCCAGCGATCAACCTCGTTTCCGCGCAAACGCTCGATGATATTTGGGGGCGGCATTTCCTCGATTCGGCGCAACTGTTCCATTGCATTGAGGAGGCGCCGGCAAGTTGGGCCGATCTGGGCAGTGGCGGCGGCTTCCCGGGCTTGATCATCGGCATTCTGGCCAAAGAAAAATGGCCCGAGATGCAATTGACCTTGGTAGAGAGTGACAAGCGCAAATCGGCCTTCCTCATCAACGCGGCGCGCGAATTGGGCCTTGGGCTCAAGGTCAAGCCTGAGCGGATTGAGAAAACTGCGCCGCTTCAAGCGGATGTTGTTTCTGCCCGTGCATTGGCCGCTTTGCCCAAACTTTTGGAATTTGCCGAGCGTCACCTGGGCGCGAATGGCACAGCCATCTTCCCGAAAGGGGAGCGCTGGAAAGAGGAGGTTGCTTTGGCCGAGGCTTCATGGTCCTTTACCAGCGAGCCGCGGGAAAGCTTGACCGACCCGCAGGCGGTTGTCTTGAAAATCAGGGGTTTGAAACGTGTCTGATCCGACGCGGCCACCAGGGCCAAGAATCATCGCAGTGGCAAACCAAAAAGGCGGGGTCGGCAAAACGACGACGACGATCAATCTTGCTTCCGCTTTGGCCGAGCAGGGTAAGCGGATTTTGCTGGTGGATCTGGACCCGCAAGGCAATGCCTCGACCGGTTTGGGCATTGAAACCAATGCCCGGCGCTATTCGACCTATGATCTGATCTTGGGCGAGGCGCCGCTGTCGGATGTGATTCAGAAAACCGATTTTGACGGGCTTTGGATCTCGCCCGCGACGACCGATCTTTCCTCGGCCGATATGGAATTGGTTTCCGCCGAAAAGCGAACCTTCTTGCTCTATGATGCGCTACGTCAGGTCGATATTGACGCTTGGGCCTTTGATTATGTGCTGATCGACTGCCCGCCGTCGCTCAGCCTGCTCACCATCAATGCGATGGTTGCTGCGCAATCGGTGCTGGTGCCGCTTCAGGCCGAATTCTTCGCGCTGGAAGGCCTGTCGCAACTGATGCTGACGATCCGCGAAGTGCGCCAAACGGCGAATAAAGACCTGCGGATCGAGGGGATCGTGCTCACGATGTATGATGTGCGTAACAACCTTTCCCAGCAGGTGGAATCCGATGCGCGGGCGACGTTGGGGGAATTGGTGTTCCGCACGATGATCCCGCGCAATGTGCGGATTTCCGAAGCGCCGAGTTTTGCGTTGCCGGTTTTGACCTATGATGGATCGTCCAAAGGGGCGGTGGCGTACCGGCATTTGGCGCGCGAACTGCTGGCGCGGCATGTCCCAACAAAAACAAAGGTGGCAGGATGAGCAAGAAGCCGGAACGGCGCGGGCTGGGGCGTGGCCTTTCAGCCCTGATGGCCGATGTGCAGTCAGCATCGGTAGATGTAGCGGAAGATGCGCCCCGGCGCCGCGATATGTTGGTGCCGATTGAGCATATCGTGCCGAACCCGGATCAGCCGCGGCGCAGCTTTTCAGAGCAATCTTTGGAGGAGTTGCGCGCCTCTATTGCTGAGAAGGGCGTGATTCAGCCGCTGATCGTGCGTGCGCATCCTGAAAAGGCCGATCATTACGAGATTGTCGCCGGGGAACGGCGTTGGCGGGCAGCCCAGCTTGCCAAATTGCACGAACTGCCGGTGATCATCCGCGACTTTACCGATACCGAGGTGTTGGAAGTCGCGATCATCGAAAACATCCAGCGCGCCGATCTAAACCCGCTGGAAGAGGCGATGGGCTATCGCCAGTTGATGGATCGTTTTGGCCATACCCAAGAAAAAGTGGCCGAGGCGCTTTCCAAGAGCCGCAGCCATATTGCGAACCTGTTGCGTTTGCTGAGCCTGCCCGAAGAGGTGCAGCATCATTTGCGCGACGGTAAGCTGACGGCAGGCCATGCGCGCGCGCTGATCACCGCCGACGATCCGGTGAAAATGGCGCGCGAAGTGATTGATCGCGGCCTATCGGTGCGCGAAGTCGAACGGCTTGTGAAGGGTGGTGAAAGCACCACGCCGAAAGCTGGCAGCGGCAAGCGCAGGGCAGGGGCACCGGATAAAGACGCCGACACCCGCGCGCTTGAGGCGGATTTGGCCGCAACCATCGGCATGAAGGTCTCGATCGACCATGATGGCGCTGAGGGTGGGCGGATCAGCATTTCCTATAGCTCGCTCGATGAGCTGGATCGGCTGTGCCAAACCCTAAGCCAAATGGGCTAAAAGACACCATATATTGTTAGAGAAAGGCCGCAGACCGTTAGATCTTGTTTGCGGCCTTTTTCTCTTCTTCTGCCTTTAGCTTCTGCGAAATCTTGCCAAGGTTTTCGTGCCGACCCACGGCTTTGGCGGTGCGGGCCTTTTGCGCGTCAATCGGCACCTGCATTTCGGCAATCAGCCCGTCGATCTGCGCCTGCCGACCCCGACTCCAAGCGCCAAAGGTCTCGGCTGATTGGGCGAGCATCAGGCTTTCTTGCCCTTCAAGCCGTGCGGCTTTTGCCATTTCGCCCACGCGGGCATGTTCGGCCTGAAGCCTTTGTTTGGCATGGGTAAGCCGCGCCAATTCGGCCATTTCGCGTTCGCGGACCATTGCGGCAAGCTCTTGCAGTTTTTCGAGCCGTTTGTTGGACATTAGCGCATCCCCCGTTCTTTCGCGCGACGGCGCATTTTCTCGGCAAAGCGGATCGCGGCTGCGACCGGACGGTAATGTTCGGGCCGGATTTCATCGCCGACTTCGATTGCTGCGTGCAGCGCGCGCGCGGTCGGCGGGTCCGAATGGATCGGCACCGCGTTTTCATTGGCCACGGCGCGAATACGCGCGGCGACTTCATCCACGCCTTTCGCCACACAGACCGGGGCGCGCTTCGCCCCGCGCTCCCATTTCAGCGCCACGGCGTAGTGGGTCGGGTTGACGATCACGACATCGGCTTTGGCAACATCGGCAATCATCTGTTGTGTGGCGATCTCAATGGCTTTTTGCCGGCGTTGCGCTTTGATGTGGGGGTCGCCTTCGGACTGCTTCATCTCATCCATCAGTTCCTTGCGCGACATCCGGTTGCGGCGCATGAACTCAGAATATTGCCAAAGGTAGTCTATCGCGCCGATCACACCCGCAAGTAGCAGCATCAACAGCAGAAATTCGACGATCAGCTTGAGGAATTCACCCGCAATCAGCGGGGCTTCATATTGCTGGGTCATCAAGATCAGCGGCAATTCCCGCATGATAAAATAACCCAGAATGATCGAGATCACGACGAGCTTCACGAAGCTTTTGAGGAATTCAAAGAGCCCGCTGCGGCCAAACTTTTGTTTGGCGTTATGGATCGGGTCGATCCGGTTCAGCTTGGGTTCAAGCTTGTCGGGGGCAATGACGAGCGCACGCTGCGCGACCAGCGCCAAGATCACCGCCGCCATCGGCAGCAAAATCCACGGGCCAAGTGTCAGGATCAGTTGAAAGAAGATTCCGCCTGCCACAGCGGGGCCGCCACCAAGGATCTGCACCGAGAGCGTATCCGCCTGATCAAGCAGCACGCTAGCCCAAGTGCCAAATTTTGTGAGCGAATAGACCCCAAAGGCCAGCGCGGTCACCACAAAACCAGCGTAAACCGCCGCGACCGTAATCTCGGCGGATTTGACGATGTCACCCTTTCGTCGGGCTTCCTCGATCTTGTGTGGTGTTGGGTCGAATTCCTTTGAGTCGTCGTCTTCTTCGCTCATGGGCGCACCTCGAACGGATTAGACAAGAACGTGACAAAGGCATCATGCCACACAAGAAGCCCGCTGGGGAGCGCGACCATCAAAAGCGCAAGCCCGCCTAGCGTCAGCGCCGGAGCGCCGACAAAAGCCACCATCAATTGCGGCATTGCGCGGTTAATCGCCCCAAGCGCGATATTGTAGACTAGACCGGCAATCACAAAAGGCGCCGCGATGGAAAAGCCAAGCGTGAACGCCCGTGCAACACCCGAAAGCTCCCATCTCCGGATCAGATCGGCATCGGGGAAGGTGCCGGGCGGCAGCGCTTGATAAGAGCCGATAAAAACTTCCGTCACGCGGATATGCAGACCCATATGCACCGCAACCGCCAGCCCGGCGAGCACCAGTAGTTGCCCAACGGCGGGCTGCGGTTCGCCCGTGGTGCCGCCAAAAAGCTGAGAAAGAGAAACAGATTGCGCTGCCATCATGCCTGCAATCTGCAAACACAAAACGAACATCCGCATCGTCATGCCGATGGCGAGGCCAATCAGGCTTTCCGCGAACAGCCACACAGGCGCGGGCAGGTTGGTTTCAGGCTGGCTGATATAGGGCATCGCGCCGGGCAGCACGATCAGCGTGAAAGCAAAGGCCAAAACCAGCTTCACGCGGGCGGGCACAACCATCTCGCCAAAGGCGGGCAGCACCAGCATCGCCCCGCCAATGCGCAAAAAAACGATGAAACCGGCCCAGAGAAACCCCTGAACCGATTGCAAAGCCTCTGCATAAAGCGGGTTCATGCGGGCACCACCCCCACCATCGAGGGTTTCGCGTCAAGCCCGATTTCTTCAAAGCTGAGCACCGGCGCGCCGATCCCCTTGGCGCCAAGCACGGTTTTGAGGAACCGACGACGGCGGGTTGAGGTCACAATTGCCGGGAAAATCCCCGATTCCCCAGCCCGCGCGACCCGTTCAGCCACGTTATTGGCGAGCCGGTTGAACTTGTCGGGCGGCAGCGCCACATCGGTTTGCCCACGCTCGCCCGAGATTTGATAGGCCGAGAAAGTGTCTTCCCATTCCGGCGCAAGCTGCAAGAGCGGCAGCGTGCCATCTTCGCGGCGGAACTCTGCCACAAGCTGGAAGCCAAGGCGCTGGCGCACATGTTCGCAGATCGCTTCGGGCGAGTTCATACCGCGCACTTCGGCAATGGCTTCAACAATCACCATCAGGTTGCGGATCGAAACACGTTCCTCCAAGAGCAGACGCAGCACCGCCAAAAGGAGGTCCGTCGGCACTTTATCGGGGATCAATTCGTCCAGCAGACGACGGTTGCTATCAGCCCGTGCCGGATCAGAGAGGTTGCAAACCTCTTCCAGCAGGCGGCGCAGCGCGCGCAGGGTCATCAAGCGGCCGAAGTTGCGTTTGATCACTTCCAAAAGGTGCGTCGCCAGAACTTCGGTCGGCGATACCACGGTCGAACCGGCAAGCGCGGCATCTTCTTGTTCCGAGGCGGGCAGCCAGCGTGCAGGCGCCCCATAGACCGGCTCGCGCACATCTTCGCCTTTGGGCAGAAAATCGCGGTTGTCGGAGATTAGCGCCAGAACCTTTTCCGGGAACAGCCGATCTTTGGCTTGTTCCACGCCCTGAATACGGATGCGATAACAGCCCGGGTCCAAAGTGGCATCATCGGTCAGTCGAATTTCGGGCAAAATCAGCCCGTAACTTGCCGCCACATGGTTGCGCATATTGGAAATTCGGGCGTCGAGCCCGGTTGCCGGATCAAGCGCCATCGCCACAAGGTCGGGTGAAAATTCAACGTGGATATCGTCGATATCAAGCACATCCCCGATGGATTTCTTTTTCCGCTCTTCGATGGGGGCCGGCATCTTCATCGCTTCGCGCGCGGCCTTCTTGGCATTGTTGCGCTGCACCATGATCGAAGCCGTAATCAGCGCCGCCGCACCCAGCATAAAGGGCGCAAAGGGCAGGCCCGGCACCAGCGCGAACAGCGCCATCAGCACGCCAACCGTCATCAGCGCCGAGGGGTAGCGCGAAAGTTGCTCAAACAGCGCGGCATCGGTCGAGCCTTTGGCCCCACCGCGCGACAGCAAGATCGCCGAACCGATGGAAATGATCACCGCCGGAATTTGGCCCACAAGCCCATCGCCGACGGTCAAGATCGCATAGGTTTCCAAGGCGCGGTCAAGCGGCATCCCATGCACCACCGAACCAATGATCAGACCGACAATCAGGTTCAAAAGCGTGATCAACAGGCCTGCAACGGCATCGCCTTTCACGAATTTCGACGCACCGTCGAGCGAGCCGAAGAAGGTCGTTTCCGCCTGTTCTTTTTCGCGCCGTGCGCGGGCTTCGGCATGGTCGATCGCGCCCGCATTCATATCGCTATCAATGGCGAGCTGTTTGCCCGGCATCGCATCCAAGGCAAAGCGTGCGCTCACTTCGGCCATCCGGCCTGCGCCTTTGGTGATGACGATGAAGTTGACGATCAAGATCACGCCAAAGACGACGAGCCCGATCATCACCGAGCCGCCCATGACGAAATTTGCAAAGCCCTGAATGACCTTACCCGCTGCACCGGTGCCCGTGTGGCCGTTGCCCACGATCAGCTTCGTGGAACTGACGTTGAGCGACAAGCGCAGCATCAGCGAGGCCAGAAGCACGGTCGGGAACGACGAAAAATCAAGCGGCCGCTCGATGAACAGCGTCACGGTAAAGATCAAGATGGCCAGTGCAAAAGACACGGCCAAGCCCACATCCAGCACCCAAGAGGGCACCGGCAGGATCATCATGACGATCACCGCCATCAGCGCCAGCGCCAGCAAAATGGTGGGCTGGAATATCGCCTGCATCGTTAGTTTCGGCATCAGTTGCCCTCACCTTTGTTCAGCGACAGCGCAAAAAGGCTTGCTCCGGGGGCGGCGCCCAGCGGCGGCGCGGCGGTGCCAGAACGTTGCAACAGCGGATAGGTATTCACCCGAGGCGGGCGGCGTGGGGCGGTGGGGGCGTTCATTGCAGCAACAATATCGGGGATCTCGGGAATATCGGTTTGCATCGGTTGCGTGGCCGTTTGCGTGGCCCCTGTCCAAGCGGCATCATTCATTGCCACCATGCCCTCGGCCCCATCAGAGGCCAAAAAGCGCTGACGCAGTTCGGCGAAGCGGGCCGAATAGCGCTCTGCATATTCTTTGGTGCGCGAGTGGTAAGCGCCCGCCGCCCCGTTCCACGAGCCTTTTTCATCATAAAGCTCAGCCAGAAACTTTGCGGCGTAAAGCGCATTGGCCAGCGGGTCGAACATCTCGTCAATCGAAGAGAAATGCTGGTTGTGCCATTTGTAGTTGATCTGGAAGCAGCCCACATCGAAGCTGCGCGCGCCGCGCTTGAATTCCTTGAACACATAGGCGCGGGCTTCATCGAGCGTGTCGAACCAATGGCCAGCACCCTCCATGTTCACCGTCCAGGGCCAGGGCCGCAGCTTACCATCAATTTTCTTGCCGGTTTCGGTCAGCGAAATCGCTTTGAGCACAGAAATCGGCACGCCGGTGCGGCGGGAGGCTTCTTCTGCGACTCGTTCGCAAGTGGCTGAGACGGTGGTTGCCGACTCGGATGCGGCCAAGGGCGCAACCTTAAAAACCATGCAAAGCATGGAAATTATTGATAAAAGCCAAAATTTTGGCATGGGCTTCACCCTCTGATCAGCAGTTCTTGCTACGGGTGAAGCTAGGCAAAGAAGGTTTATAACCGGTAAGGATTGCCCGGATCGTGGCGATTATCGGCGCAGCGCCGCCAGATAATGCGCGTGTAAAATCGGGTTTGCGACCAACAGTCCATCGGCCCGCGCAGAGGGGGTGTTAAAGCTCAGCGGCGTGCCAATCCGGTCACTTGTGACCGCGCCCGCACGCTCCGCAATCAGGCTCGCGGCGGCGACATCCCATTCCCATGCCTGACGGAGCGAAAGGCTCGCATCAAAGCGCCCCTCTGCCACTAGGCAGAGCCGCCACGCAAGCGAAGGGCGGAAACTGCGTTTGTAAGCGGGGCAGGGGCCGTTCCAATGAAACGGCTCATCAACGGCGCGCACCGTCAACAGCGTGCTGCCATCAATCTCTTCTGTTTCCGTGGCTTGGATGGTTTTTCCATCCAATTGCGCCGGGCCATCCAGCGTGGCGGTGTAGCTTTGTTCCAGCACCGGCAAATGCACGACCCCCGCAACCGCCTTGCCGTTTTCAACAACCGCAATTGCATGGGCAAAGCCCGGTTCATTGGCCAAAAACGCTCGCGTGCCATCAATCGGGTCAACAACAAACAGCCGTTTGGCGGCGAGCCGAGCCGGATCGTCTTGGCTTTCTTCCGATAGCCAGCCGTAATCGGGCCGGGCATCGCGTAAAATCTCGGCCAAAAGATCGTTCACGGCCAGATCGGCCTCTGACACAGGGCCGGCGCCGCCATCCTTTTCCCAAGCGTTGGGCGCGCGCTTCCAATAACGCAAAGCCAGTTCGCCCGCTGCCACGGCTGCTTCGCTCAGAAGCGCAAGATCGGTGGCGTAATCAGGCCCCGGCAAGGGTCAATCCCTCCAGCAAAAGCGAGGGAACGACATGGCTCAGATGTGTGCGGGCATCATTGGCGGGGATGATCGCGCGCAGCATGTCATGCAAATTGCCCGCCACGGTGCATTCGTTCACCGGATAGCGAATTTCGCCTCCCTCAACCCAGAAGCCATTGGCCCCACGCGAATAATCGCCCGTCGTTGGGTTGATCGTGGCACCGATGAACGAGGTGATCAAAAGCCCGGTGCCCATGTCGCGCAACAATTCATCGCGTGAGCGGGTGCCTTGGGTCAGCGCCACATTGCCGGTGGCGGGTGTTGGCGTTGAGGTCGTTCCACGTGAAGCATTGGCGGTGCTTTGCAGGCCCAGTTTGCGCGCGGTGGCCAAATCCAGCGTCCAACCGGTGAGGATACCGTTTTCCACAATCGCGCGGCGCTGCGTGGGCAGTCCCTCGGCATCAAAGGGGCGCGAGCCTGAAATGCGCGGGCGGAAAGGATCTTCGATCAGGCTCAACTCTTTGGGCAGAACCTGCGTGCCAAGCCCATCACGCAGCCAAGAGGCGCCGCGCGCAATCGCCGAGCCGTTGATCGCCGAAAGGAGATGGCCGATCAGGCTGCCCGCCACACGCTCATCAATCAGCACCGGATAGGCGCCCGTTTTCGGGCGGCGGGGCTTGGCGCGTGCCACGGCGCGTTCGCCAGCAAGGCGCCCGACCTCTTCCGCAGCGGGCAGATCAGCTTGGAAAATGCGCGATTCAGCGGCCCAATCGCGCTCCATCTCTGCACCTTCGCCCGAAATTGCAACGGCAGAAACAGAACGAGACGTGCGCCCGTAACCCCCTGAAAATCCCTTTGAATTGGCCAAATGCAGCTTGCGTCCAGACCAAGAGGCAGAGGCCGATTGCACCTGCGCGACGCCAGAAACCGCAAGCGCTGCGGCTTCTGCGGCGCGGGCATCGGCTTCAAGTGCGGCCGGGTCCGGCTCGGCGCTTGGGTCTTCAATCTCATAGGCGGCAATATCCCAAGCGCGCGCAAATTGCGCGGGATCGGCGAGCCCGGCATAGGGGTCATTTGGCGCCTCGCGCGCCATTGCCACTGCGCGTTCGGCCATATCGGCCATCGTGCGCGCCGAAATATCCGAGGCGGCGACACAAGCCTGACGCCCGCCCATCAGCACCCGCAGGCCAATTTCCACGCCCTCAGAGCGTTCCGCCTGTTCCAGCGCGCCGCCGCGCACATCAATCGACACGGCGCGGCCCTCAACAGCAAGCGCATCGGCGGCTTCGGCCCCGGCGGATTTGGCGGCGGCAAGCAGCGCCTCGGTCAGATCGGACAAAACTGGCGGCATCGGTTCCTCAATGAAAAAGCCGCCCAGCGTGGACCGGGCGGCTCATGCGTTGGTTTGCTTTACTGGATCGGTTGCCCGTTGGCGAGGATGCGCCCGCCTTCTTTGAACTCAATCTTCGAGCTGAACATGTCTTCGCCCTGCGGCGTGGCATAAACACCCATCATCATCTTGGCGAACATCACCTGATCTTGGGGCATCATCCCCATTGCAACGAGCCCATCCATCAGCTTGTTGGCACCCGAGAGTTGCAGGTCAATCGCGCCAAGCGGCATCGGCATGCCCATCGAATTGTCAAAGGTCAGCGCGCCTTTGCCGCTCAGATCCGCCCCCGCAACGGTGAGCTGGATCTTGTTCACGTCAAGGCTGTCGATCTGCATCGGCGGCACCGGCGATTTTGCGGCTTCGTCCGAATACAGATCCATCAGCGCTTTGGCCTTGCCGCTCAGGTCAATCACCAAAGTGGCCGGGCCGTGGCCCAGATGGCCTTGCGGGTCAAACATCGCCCAAAGCTGCTCCGAAACGCTGAGCCCATCAATCACCAGCTTGGCGGTAACGGGTTGTGCATCGGGCGTGGCCGAAAGCGGCAGAGCCAGATCCATCTCACCGCGCGCGATTTGCGCAGAAACCGGCATCGGGAATTGCGCGGTTTGCACCGAAACCGCGGTATTGTCGCCCGAAACCATGTAGCGGAACCCATCGCGGCTCAGCGCGATCGTGGCTTGGCCCGATTGCGCGCTGCCCGAAATGTTCACCGGGCCATCGCTGGTTTCAGCAGACATCGTGTAGGTGACGCCGCCATAGCCCATCTTCATGTCGGTGCTCATGCCCATGCCGATGGCATTGCCCATTTCGGCGGCATCGGCGCCTTCGGGCATCACATTCGTGCCAAGGATGGCCAGATCCGTCAGCGCGACATCGGCAACGACCGTGGTGCCTTCTTCCGGGTCCGTGCCCGTCAGATGCATGGTCATACCGGCGGCTTTCATGTCGGTTTTCATGGTTTGCGCCGTGGCATCGGCGGTCACTTGTTGGGTGCCCGCAAGCCCGGTGAGCTGCATTGATACTTCAGCCGGTTCACCCGCGCTCGGAACCGTGCTTTCTGTGCTTACCGCAAGCATGATGCTCGGCGCGTCGATCAGGTAAGACATCGCCTCGGGCGTGCCCGACACAACGGCAATGGCTTCGCTTTTGTCGATCCGGATATGCGCCGTTTCGGTACCGCCATCCACATTGGCGCTATTGGTCCCGGTGATTTCCCCTTCGACCGAGGCTTTCACGGTGCCATCACCTTGGTCTTCAAGCAAAAGCGCGGGCACGTTCAGAACCGTGGTGGTGGAGCCATCGGGATCCGCCGCCGTAAAGACAACGTCCCGAATGGCAAGCGTATCGCCAGAACGATCCACGCTGCCCGGAGCGACGGTGAAACCATAGGATGAATATTGTTTTTGCCAGCTTTCCCAGACTTGTTCCGGGGTGACATCGGCGCGCAGCGCCGTCGAGCTCAAAAGAAGGGCGATGAAAGCCGTTGTGCCAGCGGTGCGAAGCCGTGTCATATGTGACCTCTTGTGGAAAATGGACGCACGCATCCTCTGACGCGTGTTCCCAATGGTCAAGGGCCGAACGGGTTGCTAGGACGAGTTCGGCAGAAATCGGGAGTTTGGGCGATGATCCATGTTGATGATCAAGAGGGTATCTGGACAGTCACGATTGATCGGCCTGAAAAAGCCAATTCGCTCACGCGGGATATGCTGATCCAAATCACCGAAGCCGCAGAAGCCGCCGAGGCTGCCAAGGCGAATGCGTTCATCTTGCGCGGCAAAGGTAAGGTCTTCTCTGCTGGTGCCGATTTGGATGAGGCGCGTGCCGGGCTTGCCACCGATTGGGTTTGGGAAAAGCTATCGGGCAGCGTTGCCTCGCTCCATTGCCTCACGATTGCTGCGCTGAATGGCACGCTTGCGGGCGGCGCGATGGGGATGGTTTTGGCCTGTGATCTGCGGATTGCCGTGCCGGAAGCGAAGATTTTTTATCCGGTGATGAAGCTTGGCTTCATGCCGCAGCCCTCCGACCCGAAGCGCCTTGAAAACTTGGTGGGTCCGGCGCGGGCGAAAATGCTGCTGATGGCGGGACAGAAGGTCGGCGCGGAAGAGGCGCTGGCGTGGGGGCTTGTCGACCGGATCGTTGCCCCAGAGGCGATGGATGAAACGCTTGAAGCCTTGGTGGCCGATGTGAAAGCCGCCGATCACGCCCATGTTGTGGGCATCAAAGCGCTGCTTTAAAATGTGAAGCGCCCGGATCACCGGGCGCTTGGGCAATCTGATTAGGCGTAAACGGCTTCTTTGCGGAAGTGTTTGACCAGCATGTAATAGACAACGGCGCGGTATTTGTTCCGCTCTGAGCGGCCATAGATTTCGATGACCGCGTCAATCGCATCGTCCAACTCTGGGCCATCTTTCAGGCCGAGTTTCTTGACGAGGAAGTTCTTGCGAACGGTGTCCAACTCTTCCTTTTGCGTTGCGGCGACAGTTTCTGCATCCGCACTATAAATCGCCGGGCCGCAGCCGATCGTGACTTTGGTCAGCAAATCCATATCCGGCTCTATGCCGCATTTGGATTTCAGGTCTTCGGAATATTTGGCGATCAATTCGTCCCGTTTCCCCATCATCTCTCTCCCTTTGCGTGTTTTATGATTTTCGCGGTAACCTCAAAGTTGATTGGAGTTTCCCATCCCGCAAGCAGAATTAGAGACAGGACAATAGAACGAAGCAATAAAAAACGGGGCCGCGAGGGCCCCGTTTGAACGTTTCTGATTGCCAGATCAGTAGCGGTAATGTTCCGGCTTGTAGGGGCCTTCGACCGTGACACCAATATAGTCGGCTTGGTCGGGGCGCAGTTCGGTCAGTTTCACGCCGATCTTTTTCAGATGCAGGCGAGCCACTTTTTCATCCAGCGCTTTGGGCAGGATGTAGACGCCGGGCTGATATTCTTCGCCCTTGGTCCACAGCTCAATTTGCGCCAGCGTTTGGTTGGTGAAGGAGGCCGACATCACAAAGCTCGGGTGGCCGGTGGCGTTGCCGAGGTTCAGCAGACGTCCTTCCGAGAGCAGGATGATCCGCGCGCCCGAGGGCATCTCGATCATATCCACCTGGTCTTTGATGTTGGTCCATTTGTGGTTTTTCAGCGCGGCAACTTGGATCTCGTTGTCGAAGTGGCCGATGTTGCCAACGATCGCCATGTCCTTCATCTCGCGCATATGCTCGATGCGGATCACGTCTTTGTTGCCGGTGGTGGTGATGAAGATGTCGGCGTCATGCACCACGTCTTCGAGAACCACGACCTCAAACCCGTCCATCGCCGCTTGCAGCGCGCAGATCGGGTCCACCTCGGTGACTTTCACGCGCGCGCCAGCGCCGCGCAGCGAGGCGGCCGAGCCTTTGCCCACGTCGCCATAACCGCAGACCACGGCCACTTTGCCCGCCATCATCGTGTCGGTGGCGCGGCGGATACCGTCGACCAGCGATTCCTTACAGCCGTATTTGTTGTCGAATTTCGACTTGGTGACGCTGTCGTTCACGTTGATCGCCGGGAAGGGTAGCAGGCCCTTCTTGTGCAGGTCATAAAGGCGGTGCACGCCGGTGGTGGTTTCTTCCGAAACGCCCTTGATCGCTTCGCGCTGTTTGGTGAACCAGCCGGGGGTTTCGACCATGCGCTTTTTGATCTGGTTGAACAGGCACACTTCCTCTTCCGAGGTGGGCGTGGCGATCAGATCGGTTTCACCCGCTTCGACGCGCGCGCCAAGCAGGATGTAAAGCGTCGCATCCCCGCCATCGTCGAGGATCATGTTGCAGGTGCCTTCCTCGAACTGGAAGATCTTGTCGGTATAGGACCAATATTCCTCAAGGGTTTCGCCCTTGATCGCAAAGACCGGGGTGCCGCCCGCAGCAATGGCCGCGGCCGCGTGGTCTTGCGTCGAGAAGATGTTGCACGAGGCCCAGCGGACATCGGCGCCAAGCGCTTTGAGCGTTTCGATCAGCACTGCGGTTTGGATCGTCATGTGCAGCGACCCGGCAATACGCGCGCCTTTCAGCGGCTGGCTCGGCCCGAATTCTTCGCGGCAGGCCATCAGGCCCGGCATTTCGGTCTCGGCAATATCGAGTTCTTTGCGACCGTAGTCGGCCAGCTTGATATCTTTGACGATGTAATCGACCATGACGCCTTCCTTCAAATTTCAGTTGGCGCTGTCTACCATCCCCTCAGCTTCGCAGCAACGGAGCAGTGGTCGCGGTGCTTAGCCATTGCTTAGCAAGCCCGCAGAACCGAGCAGAGCAATAGGGTTTCCACCACTTTCCCAGCCGATCCCGGAAGAGACCACGCAGGCCACACCGTCGGCGCGGGTATAAACGGCGGTCCAAGTCCCCATCACATCAGAGGCCCAAAGCGCCACCGAACGGTTGTTTGAAAGTGGGCGCTGGACACGGGGGTGTTCGCCAAAGTCATGCGCAAGCGTTTCGCCCAAACGGCCATGGCGATCACAATAGGGCACATTGGGGGATTGATCGGCGCCGATTTCCGAAATCGCGTCAAAGACGCTCAAATCGCCATAGGCAATATCGGCCCCATGATCATCCATCGGGCGACCCCAGTCCGCATTGCTGGAGGCCCAAGCTTGCGGTTCGGCGGGGCCAGTAACCTCATCAGGATCAATGCTTGAAAAGGCGACCGTCACCGGAACCAGCATCGCCAGCGCAACGGCTGCGCCGATATACGTGATCTTGCGGGTGGAGATGGTCATGGCGGGCCCCCTTTCGATTGGTCGCACAAAAGGTTAACGTCAGATGGGGCTTTAAAGTTCCGCATCCCGTTTACAGCCGCGCCCGCATTGGCTAGCAGAAGGCACCTATGTGGAGGGTGCAATGAAACGGGCGTGGCAGCGGATGCTTTCGGGGCGCAGGCTTGATCTGCTGGACCCGACGCCAATGGATATCGAGATCGAAGACATCGCCCACGGGCTTGCTTTCGTGGCGCGCTGGAACGGGCAAACCCTTGGCGATTATGCCTATTCGGTCGCCGAACATTCGATTTTGGTGGAAGAGCTTTTTGCCCGCATGAACCCCGGCATTGATCTGCGCTGGCGGCTTGCGGCGCTGCTTCATGATGCGCCCGAATATGTGCTGGGCGATATGATCAGCCCGGTCAAAGCGGCAATTGGGTCGGGCTATGGTGAGTTGGATGCGCGGCTGACGGCGGCGGTGCATTTGCGCTTTGGCCTGCCAGCCGCATTGCCCGCGCCGATCAAGAAAGCGATCAAAGCGGCGGATACGGTTTCAGCCCGGCTGGAAGCCGAGCAGATTGCCGGATTTTCAAAAGCGGAAGCGGATCGGATTTTTGGCAAGCCTGATTTGGTGCATACGCGGGGGCTGACGATCCGTTTGCGTCCCCCGGCTGAGGTGCGCGCCGAATTCACGGCGCGCTATCAAAGCCTGCTGACCGCGCTTAGCGGTTGAACGTGTATTCGCCAGCTTTACGGGCGCGGGGCGCGTAGCCGCCAATCGCCAAGGTGAATACTTCTCCAAGCATCCGGAACATCACGGATCTCCTTGTCTTCCTTCTGCGCCTGCTTTGCCTTGACGCGGGCTGTAAAGCGAGTCAGGAATTTTTCACCACCTGTTAGATTGGCTAACACATGAGTGAAATCGACTGGAAAAGAATGCCGCCCCTTACGGCCCTGCGTGCCTTTGTCACAACGGCAAAGGAGGGTGGTTTCAGTGCAGCAGCCCGTAAACTGAATGTTACCCATGCTGCGATAGCACAGCAGGTTCGTGCGTTAGAGGCCGATCTGGGCGTGCCGCTTGTGTGGCGCGATGGCAAACATCTGGCGTTGACGCCAGAGGGCCAGCGCTTTGCCGAGGCGCTGGGCGAGGGCTTTGCGACAATCCTTTCTGCGGCTGATCATCTGCGCGCCACGGGGTCTGAAAAGCCACTCGCGGTGACGGTGCCGCCGACCTTCGCCTCTGAATGGCTCATGCCGCGGCTGGCGCGGTTTTGGAAGAAGCATCCCGATATCGCGCTCTCGCTGTTGCCAGAAGCGCGGGTGGTCGACCTGCAAACCGCAGGCGCCAATCTGGGCTTGCGGTTCGGTGTGGGAAAATGGCGCGGGGTGGTATCCGAATTTCTGACCGCTGCGCCGCAGGTGGTGGTTGCAGCGCCCGAATTGCTGGGCGGGCGCACAAGGCTTTCGTTGCGAGAGATGTCGGTCCTGCCGTGGATTCGAGAGGGCGACTGGCCAGAGCAAATGCAATTGCTCGAAAGCATGGGGCTCAAGCCCGCCGCGCTAAAGTTTGTGGACTTTCCGAACGAGGAATTGGCGCTTGCGGCAGCGCGCGAAGGGATTGGCCTCCATTTGGAAACAGAATCCCTTATTCAAGAAGATTTGAAGCTTGGCTGGCTCGTAAAAATTCACGAGCTGACCGAGGAAAGCTTGGGCTATTATATAGTCAGGCCGCCAGGTCCGGTGAACCCAGCGGCCAAAACATTCATTGAGTGGCTAAAAGCGGAGGTGTGACCCCGCAACGCCCCAATCAGGCAATCAGCAGATCGTCGATGGTTTTGCCTGCCGACAGAGCCGCTTCAACCCATTTCGGTTTACGGCCACGCCCGGTCCAGGTTTCTTCGGCATTTTCCGGATTGCGGTATTTGGGCGCCACCGCTTTACGCGGTTTCTTCACGGTCATTTCCGTCAATTCGGCGAGCGAATAGCCCATCTTGCGGGCAACATCTTCAAGCTCCGAAAGAGCTTCTTTTTTCTTACGATCTTCGTAAGTGACGATCGCCCGGTCTACTTTCGCACGCAGGGCCTTGAGTTCGCTGAGCGAAAGGTCTTCGATATCCATAAAAGCCTCCATGGGGGTTTCTACGGATATCGATTATTATTGTGAAATATTCAAGTAGTATTAAAGGTCAACGCGGGCTGCGTTTGGCCAAAATCCGCTGAAGCGTCCGGCGGTGCATATTCAAACGACGCGCGGTTTCCGAAACGTTGCGGTCGCAAAGTTCGTAAACGCGCTGAATATGTTCCCAACGCACACGGTCCGCGCTCATCGGGTTTTCCGGCGGCGGCGGCAACATTTCGCCTTTGGCGAGCAGCGCATTGGAAATGTCATTCGCATCGGCCGGCTTCGACAGATAATCGGTGGCACCCATTTTCACAGCGGCCACGGCCGTCGCAATCGCACCATAACCGGTCAGCACGACAATGCGCGCCTCGGGGCGGCGTTCGCGCAACGCTTCCACCACTTCAAGACCGTTGCCATCTTCCAGCCGCAGGTCGATCACCGCATAAGCGGGCGCGCGGTTTTGCACGATGGCTTTGCCAGCGGCGACAGTTTCGGCGATCTCGGTCTGAAAACCACGCTTTTCCATTGCACGCGACAAGCGGGTCAGGAAGGCATTGTCGTCATCAACAAGAAGAAGCGTGCGGTCGCTACCCAGTTCGGTAAATTCTTCGTCGGCCATGGTCTTCCCCTTCCACCCGTTTTCCAGTTTCTAGGACGAACTGTCGCGCGGGTCAATTTCTCTTGATCAGATGCGTCTTATTTTGCGTTTGTTTTCAGCGCGTCGATGAAGCAAGCGACGCTATCGGCCATCTCTTTGGGCGGTGTGTCCCGATCATAGAAATCAAGATATCCGAATTTTGGGTCCATCAGATAGGTCTGAGTGGAATGGTCGATCAGCGTTTCAGGGTCGCTTGGGTCGGCCACATTGTAATAGGCGCGGTAGGCTTTCACCGCAGCATCAATCTGCGCTTTCGTGCCGGTGAGCCCAATCATTTTCGGGCTCATGATATCGGTGAATTCTTGCAGGCTTTCGGGTGTGTCGCGTGCGCTATCCACCGAAATAAAGACCGGGGTCACATCGTAGCCGCGCTGCTCAAGCAGTTCGGCAGCTTCTGCGTTGCGATCTGAATCGATCGGGCAGACATCGGGGCACCATGTGTAGCCAAAGTAAACAAGGCTCGGCTTGGTGATCACCTCTTTGTCGGTCACCGTTGCCCCGGTTTCCGAAAGCAGCGTGAACGGGCCACCAATCTGGGCGGCGCCCGCGCGCGGCCCAACACGGCATTCGGCAAAGGGGTCATCGGCGCCAGCGCCCACGGTCAGCGTGTAGGTCACCCCCAGCAGTGCCACCACAGCAAGCGTGGCGCCGACGGCGGCAGTTTTCGCAGAAATGGCCATGCGACATCCTTTCAAGCAAGCCATTGATTGCCCAGCCCATCGCGAATATCAAGAGGCAGGGATTTTTTAATAAGAAGAGGGTTTTAGCGATGGCTGATCTGCTGCGAGCGCCCGAGCGGGTGGAACTCGATATTTCGGCAACGCTAAGCCATCAGGAATGGGTGCGGGTGCGCACGCTGATCTTGCTGCGCTGGGCGGCGATTTTCGGTCAGCTCGCGGCGCTGGTCGCGGCGCATACGTTTTTCAATATCGAGTTGAACCTGCCCCTGTGCCTCATCACCGTGGGTGCGGCGGTGGTGGCGAACATTGCGGCGATCAACCTTTACCCGGAATCGCGGCGACTTTCGCAGGTTGAGGTGACGACAACGCTTCTGTTCGACACCGCGCAATTGGCGCTGTTGCTGACGCTGACTGGGGGCCTCAATAACCCCTTTGCCCTGCTCATTCTTGTGCCGGTGACGATTGCGGCCACCGCGCTGAAGCTGCGGCCAACGCTGCTTTTGGGTGGCGCGACGATTTTGATGATCACGCTTGTGGCTTTGGTGGCGGAACCGCTGAGCACCCATGATGGTGAGCTGATCACCGTGCCGATGCAGATCGAATTTGGCACTTGGGTCGCCATCGTGATTGGCGTGATCTTTCTGGGGGCCTATGCGCACCGGATCGCCCAAGAAATCCACTCCATGTCTGATGCACTCTTTGCCACGCAATTGGCGCTTTCGCGCGAACAAAAGTTGACGGACCTTGGTGGTGTGGTGGCTGCGGCGGCGCATGAATTGGGCACGCCCTTGGCCACGATCAAACTGGTGTCGAGCGAATTGGCCGATGAGCTTTCCGATGATCCAGAGCTTTTTGACGACGCGGTCCTGATCCGCGATCAGGCGGATCGGTGCCGCGATATTCTGCGCTCCATGGGGCGCGCGGGCAAAGATGACGTGCATCTGCGCACTGCGCCGCTTTTGGCCGTGCTTCGCGAGGCCGCCGAGCCGCATATGGAGCGGGGCAAGAATATCTATTTCGACTGTGTTCCGGGCGAAGGCGGCTCTGAACGCCAGCCGACCATCTACCGCTACCCGGAACTCGTCCATGCTTTGCGCAACCTTGTGCAAAACGCGGTCGACTTTGCACAAACGACGGTTTGGGTGGATGCGCAATGGACCGACCGCAGCATCATCGTCCGCGTCAGCGACGATGGTCGGGGCTATGCGCCAAGCGTGATCAACCGCATTGGCGACCCCTTCATCTCCAGCCGGGGCTCCAACAAGATGGAGCGCCCCGAATATGAAGGCATGGGCCTTGGGCTCTTCATCGCCAAAACACTTCTGGAGCGGACCGGCGCAAAACTGCGCTTTTCCAACGGAACAGAGCCTTATCAGAAGAACGCGCCGGTGCCGCGCCGTTCGGGGGCCATGGTTGAACTGCGCTGGCACATCGGGCGGTTGCTTGCACCCGAAGCTGGTCCCTTGGGCGAAAATGTTCCGATCCAAAGCTAATGGTGAATCAAACCTAACCTGTTTAACGACCCATTAACCTTTATTGATCAATCATGACTGCGGGACAGCGAGAGGGGCTGCAGTCATGCAGGTCGAATATCTTCAGGCGATCATTATCGTCGTTACTTCCGTCGGCTCTGTGGCCATAGGGCTGCTGGCGGTCACCTTCCTTACCGGGCGCAAAAAAGCGCCAAGAAAATCTAGCTCAGTGCATCCGGTGCTCGAACAAACGGTGTTTTTGTTCGATGATCGGGATTTGGTCGACGCCACGCCGCCTGCACGGCTTCTTCTGGATGCAGCACCAATGGCTGCCGACGATTGGACGCGGCTTTGCGCTTTTATCTCTCCTCGGTTTGAGGGGTTTGCCGAGCGCATGGCGCAGCTTTCCGAACGCGGCAAAATAGAGATCCGCGCCAAACTGGAAGAGGGGCGGACGCTGCCATTGCAGCTTGTGGCAGAGGATGTGAACGGCCTCGCCCGGATCACGCTGATTGACCCCGAGGCAGAGGGGCGGGGCGTCTTGGTTGATGGCCTGTCGCAACGCGCGCTGGAAGACGAGCTTGATCACATGCGCCAAACGCTGGACCGCGCGCCGGTGCTGATTTGGCGCGAAGATGCGTCGGGCATGCTCACTTGGGCGAACCGGGCCTATGTTCTGCGCTCGGGCGCGTTTTCCGAAAGCGATGACAGTCTGATCTGGCCGCTGCCGCGCCTATTTGACCTTGATCCCGCGCTGCGCCCGGGCAGCATGCGCCGCATGCGGTTGGAACAAGCGCCCGACAAAATCGACTGGTTCGATTGCCATTCCTACCCGTTGGAGCGTGGTTCGCTGCATTTTGCGGTGCCAGCCGATGCCACGGTGCGGGCGGAGGCAGCGCTGCGCGATTTCGTGCAAACGCTCAGCAAGACCTTCGCCGATTTGCCGATTGGCCTTGCGGTCTTTGACCGGTCACGGCGCCTGCAGATTTTCAACCCCTCGCTGATTGACCTCACCCAGCTTGGGGCGGAATTTCTGTCCACGCGCCCCACGCTCTATGCCTTCTTGGATCGTCTGCGCGAGGCGCGGATGATGCCCGAGCCGAAAGATTACCGCACCTGGCGGCTGCAAATGACCGAACTGGAGCGGGCGGCGGCCTCGGGCTATCATTGTGAAACGTGGAACCTTCCTTCCGGTCAAACCTATCGCGTGACCGGGCGCCCGCATCCCGATGGCGCGGTGGCGTTTTTGTTCGAAGATATTTCCGCTGAAAGCGCGATGGCCCGGCGGATGCGCGCTGAATTGGAACAGGGTCAAGAAGTGCTCGACCAAATGGGCGAAGCGGTGGCGGTGTTTCAGTCTTCGGGGGAAATGACCGCTTCCAATGCTGCCTATGATCGGCTTTGGGGGACCGGCGTCGCCCATTCTGTTTCCCGCAGCACGATTGCCGATGCGGTCCGGCTTTGGCAGGCGCAATGCGAGCAAACCTCGCTTTGGGCCGAGGCGCGCAGTTTCAACACCACGCTGGGTGTGCGCCGCTTGGTCGAGGGGGAGGTGATCCGCCGGATCGATGGCGAGCCGATCGATTGCCGGTTTGTGCCCCTGACCGGTGGTGCGATGCTGGCCAGTTTCAGGCCGCGTCACCGCGCGCTGATCGCGCCAGAGCAACCAAAGCCAGTGCCTCAGGCGGAGTCCACCGCGCTTTTGCTGCGCTGACCGGGTGCCGAGGGGGCTTGCCGTGCCAAGCGGTGCCGCTAGAGTGCGCGCATGTCCGCACAACCCAAAGTCCGCACCCTTAATCTGCCTGATGCCGACGCCACTGAACAGCTTGGCGTGCAGTTTGCCGCGCTGGTGCAGCCGGGCGATGTGCTGCTGCTCGACGGCCCAATTGGCGCGGGCAAGACCCATTTCGCCCGCAGCCTGATCCGCGCTTTTCTGGGGCGGATGGAAGATGTGCCCTCGCCGACCTTCACCTTGGTGCAAACCTATGGCGAGGCGCCCGAGATTTGGCATGCCGATCTTTACCGCCTTACCCACCCGGATGAGGTGATTGAGCTGGGGTTGGATGAGGCGTTTGAAACCGCCATTTGCCTCATCGAATGGCCCGAGCGTTTGGGCAGTTTTCAGCCTGAAAAGGCTCTAACCTTGCGGTTTTCGCTTACCGATGGTGGTGCCGCGCGCCAAGTCGCTTTTCATTGCGGTGCCGAATGGGCCAAGCGGCTTGAGGGGCTGTGATGGCGCAAGAGGATGAGATCAGCGCATTTCTGGCCCGCTCGGGTTGGGGGGCGACCGCGCGCGCAGCACTTGCGGGCGATGCGTCCGCACGCCGCTATGAACGGCTGACGCATGGGGCCGAAACTGCGGTGCTGATGATCGCCCCGCCCGGTGATGAATTCGCCCGCTTTTGCCGCATTGATGCATGGCTTTTAGAGCAAGGCTTTTCCGCCCCGCGCATTCTGGCCGCCGATCCTGATCTGGGCCTGATGCTGCTCGAAGATTTCGGCGATGATCTTTTGGCGCGGTTGCTTGCGCGCCACCCGGAACGGGAAGCGGGCTATTACGCCGCGATCACCGATTTTCTTCTGGACCTGCATCGCCGCCCCGCACCCACCTTTTTGCCTGCGCTTGATGGCCCCGGCCTTGGCGATTTGGTTGCGATCTTGCCCGAATGGTATCCGCTGCGCGACAGTTGGGCGGCGCAGGACATCGCACCACTCATCACTCAGTTTTATGCCGAAATAGAGCCTGTTTTGCCTGTGCTTTCCTTGCGGGATTTCCACGCGGAAAACGTGATTTGGCTGCCAAAGCGCATGGGTGCAGCCCAACTTGGCCTTTTGGATTTTCAAGACGCGGTGGCGACCCATCCGGCCTATGATCTGGTTTCCGCCTTGCAAGATGCCCGCCGCGATGTTCCCGCCGCGATTGAGGCCACCGAGGTTGCTCGCTATGCCGCCGCGCGCGGGTTTGATGGGAACCGTTTCCGCCAAAGCTATGCGCTTTTGGGCGCGCAGCGCGCCTTGCGGATTTTGGGGATTTTTGCGCGGCTTTGTTTGGTGGCGGGCAAGCCCGGTTATCTGCCGTTGATGCCGCGGGTTTGGGCCAACCTTCAGCGCAACCTCGCACATGAGGCGCTTGCCCCCCTGAGCCAAGTTGTGGAGGCCGCGCTTTTCCCCCCAGACGCCGCCTTGATCGAAAGGATGACCCGCGCATGCCGAACGCCCCCGACGCGCTGATGCTTTTTGCCGCCGGGCTTGGCACCCGGATGAAGACGCTCACCGCAAACCGGCCCAAGCCGTTGATCGCGGTGGCGGGCAAGCCGCTCATCGACCATGCGCTGGATCTGGTCTGGGGTGCCAAAATCGGCACCGTGGTCGCCAACACCCATTACCTTGGGGATCAGGTGCAAGCGCATCTGGCGGGCACGGGGGTGCAAATTTCCGATGAAAGCGGCAAGGTCTTGGAAACCGGCGGCGGCCTGCGCAAAGCGTTGCCGCTTTTGGGGTCGGGGCCGGTTTATACGCTCAACACCGACGCGGCGTGGACTGGGCCAAATGTGCTCACCACCTTGCGCGACGCATGGGATGGCGCGCGTATGAAGGTTCTCTTCGCTCTTGTGCCGACCGAGGCCGCGCTTGGCTATGCGGGCGCGGGCGATTTTTCTCTTGATGAGGAAGGCCGCGTCACGCGCGGCAAGGGTTACGTTTACACTGGCGCGCAAATCCTCAATCCTGCTGGAATAGAGACGATTTTGGAGCCCGTTTTCTCGCTTAACCTTCTTTGGGATCGCTTCATTGCCGAGGGCCGCGCCTATGGGGTGGTGCATCAAGGTGGCTGGTGCGATGTGGGCCGCCCCGACTGCATTGCACTTGCCGAAGGGATGCTGAGCGATGCCGGTTGAACTGCCCAAAGTCTTCGCCTTGCCTTGTGGGGTCGATTTCGCCCGCGAATTGGTGCGCGGTCTGGTGGACCGTTTGGGCGACGCCCCGCCCGAGGAAATGGCGCAAACGCTGTTGTTTTTGAACTCGGGCCGGATGCAGCGCAGGGTGCGGGAGGAATTTGACAGGCTCGGCACCCGGTTTCTGCCGCGCCTGCATTTGGTCACCGATCTGTCGCGCTTTCCGGTGCCGGGCCTGCCGCCTGCCGCGCCGCCCCTGCGCCGCAAACTGGAACTCGCGCGCTTGGTGGACCAGCTCGCCCGGGGTCTGCCCGCGTTTGAAACCGGCAGTGGTATTTTTACCCTGACCGATAGCCTTGCCGCCTTGATGGATGAAATGCACAGCGAGGGGGTCGCGCCGGAGGCGTTGGAGCGCCTTGATATTCGCGACAGCCATGCCGAGCATTGGCGCCAAAGCCTGCAGTTCATTCGCATCGTCAGCCAGTTTTTTGCCGCCGACAGCGACCCGCACCCGGAAATGCGCCAGCGCCGTGTAATTGAGCATTTGGCACACTCTTGGGCCGAGATGCCGAACCCGCCGCGGGTGATTGTCGCAGGCTCCACCGGCTCGCGCGGGGCAACGCGGCTTTTGATGCAGGCCGTCGCCACCTTGCCCGAAGGCGCGCTGGTGCTGCCCGGCTATGATTTTGATATGCCGAAAATGGCTTGGAACAGTCTCTATTCTGGCCCATTCCCGATTGAGGATCATCCGCAGTTTCGTTTCCGCGCCTTGCTTGATGCTTTGTCCATGAGCACCGATCAGGTCCAACCTTGGACAACGGCCACGCCGCCTGCGCCCGCGCGCAATGCGCTTGTTTCGCTTGCCCTTCGCCCCTCTCCGGTCACCGATCAATGGATGCAAGAGGGGCAGGGGCTTTCCGATCTGCCAAAGGCTTGCCAAGACATCACGCTGATCGAGGCCGCCGATCCTCGGCAAGAGGCACTGTCTTTGGCGCTGGTGCTGCGCGATGCGGTAGAGCGGGGGCAAAGCGCAGCGCTGATCACGCCCGACCGGATGCTGACTCGCCGCGTCACCGCAGCACTCGACCGTTGGGGGATTGTGCCTGATGATTCAGCCGGGCTTCCGCTGGCGCTGTCTGCGCCGGGGCGGTTGATCCGGCATTTGGCGCGGTTGCCCTGTGCGCCGCTCACGTTGGATGCGCTTTTGGTCGTGCTCAAACACCCGCTGGTGGCGACCGGGGGCGCGGGCCGCGGCGACCATCTGCGCTTTACCCGTGACTTGGAGTTGAAGCTGCGCCGCGATGGCCCGGCCTTTCCAACCCCGCAAGCCATCCAGAATTGGGCTGGGGCTGTGGGCGGCGATTGTGCGCTTTGGGGCGAGTGGCTTGCTGGGGTTTTGGCGCAAATTGCGCCGCCAACCAAGCAGCCCGTTTCAGCTTGGTTAGAGACACATTTGGCGCTGCTCAGCGGTTTTGCCGCCGGCCCCGCTGGCACGGTCGAAGCGAGCGAATTGTGGCAGGCCGAGGCTGGCCGGGCGGCGTGGCGTGTGGTTGCTGAACTGCGCGGCGCGGCGGAAGAGGCGCTTGAGGTCAGCGCCGGAAACTACGCCGATCTGATCGACTCGCTGCTTGATAAAGGCCAAGTGCGCAACCCGCTTGCCGCGCATCCCAAGGTGATTTTCCTAGGTACGCTAGAGGCGCGGGTGCATGGCGCTGACCTTGCCATTTTGGCGGGGCTGAATGAAAAAAGCTGGCCCGAGGCTCCTGCGCCGGACCCGTGGCTGAGCCGCCAAATGCGGCTTGAAGCGGGTCTATTGGTGCCCGAACGGCAAATTGGTCTTTCCGCACATGACTTTCAGCAAGCGATTGGCGCGCCGAAAGTGGTGCTGAGCCGCGCGCGCCGCGATGCGGAGGCAGAAACTGTGCCCTCGCGCTGGCTCAATCGGCTTTTGAACTTGATGGAAGGTCTGCCCCATGCGCAGGGCCCCGAGGCGCTGAAAGCGATGCGCGCGCGGGGCGGCAAATGGATGGCGATGGCGCAGGTTCTTGAAGCGCCCACCGCGACCGTGCCCCCGGCCCCGCGCCCCGCCCCGCGCCCGCCTGAGGATGCGCGGCCAAGGCAGCTTTCAGTCACCGCAGTCAAAACGCTGATCCGCGACCCTTATGCGATTTACGCCCGCAATGTTCTGCGGCTCAACCCGCTTGATCCGCTGACGCCGGAGCCAGACCCGCGCCTGCGCGGCGAGGCGCTGCATTTGGTGGTGGAGCGATTTGTCGATGCCTTTGACCCGCAAATGACAGCCGAAGACGCGCAAGCGCTTTTGATGCAGATCGCCGAAGACGCGCTGACAGAGATGATCTCTTGGCCCTCTGCGCAACGGTTGTGGCTGGCGCGGATTTCGCGGATCGCCCCCAATTTGGTGGCGCAGGAATTTGGTCGCCGGGCCGAGGGCAGCCCCGCGTTGATTGAAACCAAAGGCGGCGTTGATCTGTCAAAACTGAACTTCCGCCTGACCGCCAAGCCCGACCGGATTGACGTGCTGCAAGATGGCAGTGCGGTGGTCTACGATTATAAATCCGGCACCGTGCCGAGTGATGCTCAGGTGGCTTTGTTTGACAAACAGCTTCCGCTCGAAGCGGCAATGATCACGCGGGGCGCTTTTTCTGAGCTTGGCCCGCGCCCGGTTGCGGCGATGCGCTACATTCGGCTCGGCGGCACGGGGGAGTGTCGCACGCTGAAGCTCGCGCCCGAAGATGTTGAAGAAACTTGGGCCAAGTTGGAGGCGCTCTTGGCGCGCTATCTGCGCCGCGATCAGGGCTTTGTGCCGCGCCGCGCGCTCGAGACCACGCGCGAGCGCAGCGATTATGACCAGATCTCGCGCTTCGGCGAATGGGATATCACCGATCTTTCGGTGCCGGAGGATGTGGGATGAGCCAGCGCAACGAGGCGACAGAGCGGCAGGTGCGCGCCGCTGACCCCGGCAGCTCTACGTGGCTTTCGGCCAATGCCGGTTCTGGCAAAACCCGGGTGCTGACAGACCGCGTCGCCCGGCTACTTTTTGCAGGAACAGAGCCGCAAAAGGTGCTGTGCCTGACCTATACCAAGGCGGCGGCGGCCGAGATGCAAAACCGTCTGCTCAAGCGCCTTGGCGGTTGGGCGATGCTGGATGACGCGCGCCTGCGTGCCGAACTTCAGGTGCTGGGTGTGGAAGGCGCGCTGGATGCCGAAAGCCTTGCACGCGCGCGGCGGCTTTTTGCCCAAGCGATCGAGGCGCCGGGCGGGTTGAAGATCCAAACCATCCACGCCTTTTGTGGCGCGCTTTTGCGCCGCTTTCCGCTAGAAGCCGGTGTTTCGCATGGGTTTGCCGAGCTTGATGACCGCTCTGGCGAGCGGATGCGCGAAGAGGTGCTGGAGGAACTCGCCACCAGCCCTGACCGCGCGGTATTTGACGCCTTTTTGCGCGCCTTTAGCGGCGCGAGTTTGGGCAGCATAATTTCCGAAATCAGCCAGAACAGAGACGCTTTTACCGGTGCATTAGATGAAGCCGCCTTGCGGCAAGCGCTTCAAATCCCCGCAGGCCTGACGCTGCAAACCCTGCCCGCGCGGGTGTTTGATACGGGCACGCCAGCGCTGATTTCTGAGGTGATGGCCGCCGCAAAGACCGACAAGGGCAAGACGATGCAAAAGCTCGTCGCGGGGCTTGCGGCGATTGATTTTGCCGACCCGGGGCTACCGGAATTGGAGGCTTTGGCCGATCTGGTTCTGGTGAAAGAGGGCACGCATGTCCGCAAAGGCCTTTTGACCAAAGGGGCTACGGCAGCGGCGGGCGACGCGCTGGCCGAGGCGTTTTTGGATTTGGCAGAGCAAGTGCTGGAAGCGCGCCAGCAAGCCATTGCCCTGCAAGCGCTTGAGCGGACCCAAGTGTTGCACCGCTTTGCCAAAGTGCTGCTGCCCCGCTTGGCTGCGAAAAAGGCGCAAGGCGGCTGGCTGGATTTCGATGATTTGATCGAACGCGCGGGCGCATTGCTTGAAAACCCCGCCACCGCGCAATGGGTTTTGTTCAAGCTCGATGGCGGGATCGACCATATTTTGGTGGATGAAGCGCAAGATACCTCCCCCGGGCAATGGCGGGTGATTGAACGCTTGGCCGATGAGTTTACCGCCGGCGAAGGCGCGCGCAGCGAGGCGCGCACGATCTTTGTGGTGGGGGATCGCAAGCAGTCGATCTATTCCTTCCAAGGTGCGGATTTGGAGCATTTTGAGGCGGTAAAGACCCGCTTTTCAGAAAAATTCCAAGCGGTGCAGCGCCCCTTGCAAGATGCGGCTTTGCTGCATTCTTTCCGCTCGTCGCTGGCGATTTTGCGGCTGGTGGACCTGACCTTCCAAGGCCCGGCATCTGAGGGTGTGGGCGGTGTCCCAGAGCATTTGGCCTTTCACGAAGACCTCCCCGGCCGGGTGGACCTTTGGCCCGTGGTGCCCAAGCCCGAAAAGGTCGAGCCCAGCGATTGGGAAGACCCGGTGGACCTGCCCGGCGCGGAAACTGCGCCTGTTGTGCTGGCGCGCGCGGTGGCGGCGGAAATTGCGGCAATGATCGCGGCAGGTGTGCAAATCCCCGATAAAGATGGGCCCCGCCCGGTGCATGCGGGGGATTTTTTGGTGCTGGTTCAGGGGCGGCAGGGGTTGTTCTTTGAGATTATCCGCGCCTGCAAAGCCCGCGGGATCGAGGTGGCGGGGGCCGACCGGTTGCGCCTTGGCGGCGAATTGGCGGTGAAGGATATCCTCTCTGTTTTGGCGTTTTTGGCCACGCCAGAGGATGATTTGGCGCTGGCGGGCGCGCTGCGCTCGCCGCTTTTTGGTTTGGGGGAAGATGCGCTCTTCCGGCTCGCGCATGGCCGCAAAGGGTTTTTGTGGCAGGCGCTACGCGAAAGCACGCAAGAAGACGTTTTGGCCGTGTTGCATGACCTACGCGATCAGGCAGATTTCTTGCGCCCGCATGATTTGATTGAGCGGCTGCTTATTCGCCATGATGGGCGGCGTAAATTGCTCGCCCGGCTTGGGTCTGAGGCGGAAGAGGGGATTGATGCGCTTATTGCGCAGGCCTTGGCCTATGAGCGCAGCGAAGTGCCGAGCCTGACGGGCTTTTTGGCTTGGCTTGGCGCGGAAGAGGTGGACATCAAGCGCCAGCTTGAGGGGGCCGGCAGCGCGCTTCGGGTGATGACGGTGCATGGCTCCAAGGGGCTGGAAGCGCCGATCGTGATTTTGCCCGATACCGCGCCGCGCAAAGCCTCCAATCGCGGGGAGATTTTGCGCGCGGAGGATGGTACGGCGCTTTGGAAGGGCAGTTTTAAACCCCAGCCTTACGCCTTGGCCGAGGCGCAAGAAGCCAAAGCCGCGCGCGAGCGGCAAGAGCGGTTGCGGCTGTTATATGTGGCGATGACCCGGGCCGAGAAATGGCTGATCATCGCGCAGGCGGGCGATGAGGATGAGAGCGGCGAAAGCTGGTATGCGCTGATGGAAGCGGGGATGAATTCTGCCGGAACAGAGACTGTTTCGGCGCTTTCACCCGAGGTGCAGGCTTTGGGCGAAATTCGCCGTTTCGCGCATGGGGAGTGGCCCGCAAACGGCACGCCCGCGCAAAAGGCGGCGGCGCAAACCGTGGCTTTGCCCGCATGGGCGGGCGAACGTGTGAGCGCACCGGAGGCGGCAGAGCGGCCGCTCTCTGCCTCTGACCTTGGGGGGGGCAAGGCGCTGCCCGGCGAAGGGGCGCTGCTTTCGCAAGAAGACGCTTTGCGGCGCGGGCGGCAATTGCACTTGCTTTTGGAACACCTGCCGCAATGGCCTGAAGAGCGCTGGGATGAGATTGCCCAAGATCTTTTGGCCTTTGGCGAAGATTTCGCCGATCATGCCGAAACAGAGACGCTTTTGTGCGAGGCCCGCAAGGTTTTGAAAGCGGTGGAAGCGGCGGGGTTCCTTGCGGGCACGTCACTGGCCGAAGTGGAACTCACCGCCGATTTGCCCGAACTGGGGGGGCCAAAACTCCACGGCATTGTGGACCGGTTGCAGATATTGCCCGACCGGGTTCGGGTGTTGGATTACAAATCCAATGCCGTGGTGCCCCAAGCCGTTGATCAGGTGCCTTTGGGGTTGGTGCGCCAAATGGCGGCCTATCGCGGTGCGTTGCGCCAAATCTACCCCGGTCGCGCGGTGGAGTGCCTTTTGCTGTGGACGACGACGGGCGAGATTATGCCGCTTTCGGATACACAAATCGATGATGCGTTAGCGCTGCCCGCAAGTTCTTGACGGAACAGCGGCAGAACCCTACCTTCCGCGCAACCGCAAATGCAGGAGATGCCCCATGGCTACCGTCGCCGTTACCGACGCCACCTTTGACGCTGAAGTGCGCCAATCCGACATTCCCGTGATCGTCGATTTTTGGGCCGAATGGTGTGGCCCCTGCCGCCAAATCGGCCCCTCGCTGGAAGAGCTTTCGGCGGAAATGGATGGCAAGGTGAAGATCGTCAAAGTGAACGTCGACGAAAACCCCGACAGCCCGGCGCAACTGGGTGTGCGCGGCATTCCGGCGCTCTTTATGTTCAAAGACGGTCAGGTTGTGTCCAACAAAATCGGTGCGGCCCCGAAAGCGGCGCTGAAATCTTGGATCGAATCCGAACTCTGATCGGATCACATTCGCTTCACGGGGGCGCCTTCGGGCGCCCTTTTGCTTTGGCGCTGGGCAATCGGTCACCTTGTAAGGCGCGCCATTGGCCCACATATCGGCGCAAACGGAGGATCTTATGACCGACGAAAAATTTCCCGGCTGGCATGGCACGACGATCATCGGCGTGCGCAAAGGGGGCCGCGTTGTGGTGGCGGGCGATGGGCAAGTGAGCCTTGGCCAAACCGTGATCAAGGGCACCGCGCGCAAGGTGCGCCGCCTCACCCCCGGTGGGCGCGAGGTGGTGGCAGGCTTTGCAGGCTCCACCGCAGATGCCTTCACGCTGCTGGAACGGCTTGAGAAAAAGCTCGAAGCCGCGCCGGGGCAATTGGCGCGCGCATGCGTGGAGCTGGCCAAGGATTGGCGCACCGATAAATATCTGCGCAACTTGGAGGCGATGCTAATCGTGACCGATGGCGCCGATTTGTATGTGCTGACCGGCGCGGGCGATGTGCTGGAGCCCGAACATGACATTGCCGCTATTGGTTCGGGCGGCAACTATGCACTCGCCGCCGCGCGCGCGCTTATTGACAGTGATCTCGATGCCGAAGCGATTGCCCGCAAGGCGATGGCGATTGCCGCCGAGATTTGTGTTTACACCAACGGCAACCTGACGGTGGAAAGCCTTTCCAAATGACCAATCTGACCCCCCGCGAGATCGTTTCTGAACTCGACCGTTTCATCATCGGCCAATCTGATGCCAAACGCGCTGTGGCCGTGGCTTTGCGCAACCGCTGGCGGCGTCAGCGCCTGTCTGACGATATGCGCGATGAGGTTTACCCGAAGAACATCTTGATGATCGGGCCGACTGGTGTGGGCAAAACCGAAATCTCGCGCCGTTTGGCGAAACTGGCGAAAGCGCCGTTCCTCAAGGTCGAGGCCACGAAATTCACCGAGGTGGGTTATGTGGGGCGCGATGTGGAACAGATCATCCGCGATCTGACCGATGTTGCGATGGTCGAAACCCGCGAACATATGCGCGAAGAGGTGAAGGCCAAGGCGCATAAAGCCGCCGAAGAACGCGTGATCGAGGCGCTGGCAGGCACCGATGCGCGCGAAGCCACGCGCGAAATGTTCCGCCGCAAGCTGCGCGATGGCGAGCTGGACGATAAGCAGATCGAGCTTGAAGTGGCCGAACCCGCTGGTGGCCCGCAAATGATGATGGGCGGCGCACCGGGCATGGAAATGCAGATGCAGGGCCTGCAAGATCTGTTCAAAGCCTTTGGCGGGGGCCGCAAGGTGCGCCGCAAAATGTCTGTGGCCGAAAGCTATGAAGTGCTGATCTCGGAAGAGGCCGACAAGCTTTTGGACGATGAAACCGTCAAGAACGCGGCGCTGGAGGCGGTGAGCCAATCGGGGATCGTGTTCTTGGATGAAATCGACAAGGTCGCCGCGCGGGCCGAAACCCGTGGCGCCGATGTGAGCCGCGAAGGCGTGCAGCGCGATTTGCTGCCGCTGATCGAAGGGACGACTGTGTCCACCAAGCACGGGCCGGTGAAAACCGATCATATCCTTTTCATCGCTTCGGGCGCGTTCCATATTGCCAAACCCTCGGACCTTTTGCCCGAATTGCAGGGCCGCTTGCCGATCCGGGTGGAGTTGCGCCCGCTGACCGAGGAAGATTTTGTCCGCATCCTGACCGAAACGGACAATGCGCTCACCCGCCAATATACCGCGCTGATGGGCACCGAAGAGGTGACCGTCGAATTCACCGAAGATGGCATTGCCGCGCTCGCGCGGATTGCGGCAGAGGTCAACCGCTCGGTCGAAAACATCGGTGCGCGGCGGCTTTACACGGTGATGGAGCGGGTCTTTGAAGAGCTTTCCTTCACCGCGCCAGACCGTGCGGGCGAAACCGTGACGGTGGATGCCGCTTTCGTGGAAAAACACCTTGGTGCGCTCGCACAATCGGCCGACCTGAGCCGCTACGTGCTCTGACCCTCTGGCTTAGGACGCGGGTTTTGTTATCCTGCGTCCAGCTACCGGGCCGGAGGCTTTGATGCGCCGCATTTTTCTTGCCGTTTTTATTGTGCTGCTGGGCTGTTCGCCTCGCGGGGAACTGGCTTTTATTGAGCAAGCCCCCGGCGCAGAGATGAAGGTGTTTGTCGGCTCGACCCGCGGCTTGGACCCGCAAACCGGCGCTGAATTTGGTTATGAACGCAGTGAAACCCTGCAACTCGCGCGGTTCGATGTGTCGATCCCGCCCGAGCGCGCCATAGGCGACCTGCGCTACCCACTCAAAGGGCGGCGCGTCGATCCGATGACGGATTTCGCGATTTCGAAAGCACAAACCTATCCGGCCTCAGCCGCGTTTCGCGCAGACCTGCGCCGCAGCCTGAGGCAAAGCGGCGGAGATGCGGTGGTCTTTGTGCATGGGTTCAACACCAATTTTGCCGAGGGTATCTATAGGCTGGCGCAGATGGGCGAGGATTTTGAACTGCCCGAGACCTTGGTGCATTATGCGTGGCCTTCGCGCGGGCATATGCTGGGTTATGCCTATGACCGCGATTCTGCGCTTTTTGCCCGTGATGGGTTACAGGAATTGCTGCAGCAAATGCGCCGGTCCGGGGCGCGGAAAATCTTGCTGGTCGCGCATTCGATGGGGTCGGCGCTGAGCATGGAAACGCTGCGCCAGATGGCCCTTTCGCATGATAGTGAGACGCTCGCAGCCATTTCGAGCGTGGTGCTGATTTCGCCCGATATTGACGTGGATGTGTTTCGCGAACAGGCGCGCAGCGTTGGCAAGCTGCCGCAGCCTTTCGTGATTTTCACCTCAAAACGGGATAAGGCGCTCAAACTCTCTTCGCAGATCGCGGGGGAAGCGGCGCGGTTGGGCAACCTGAAAGACGTGGCGCGGGTGGCCGATTTAAAGGTGACGTTGATTGATGTCGGTGCTTTCAACACCCGCGATGGTCATTTCAACGTGGCCAACAATCCGGCGCTGATCAAGCTGCTGCAAAACACCGGTCAGGTGGCAAAGATTTTGGAAGGCGAACAGGCAACGCGCACCAATTTGGCGAGCGGAGTGGTGATGACGGTGGAAAATGCGACCGAGATCATTCTGTCGCCGATCACCGCGCTGGGCGGCGGTTAACGCGTGCGGCGCAAATATACGTAATAAGCGCCCGAGCCGCCGTGTTTCAGATGCGCCTCGGTCACCTGCATCACCACCGTGCCCAAAGGCGGCAGGCGCAGCCATTGCGGCACCTGATGGCGCAACACGCCTTGGCGCTGCGGAATCGGCCCATCATCCAAGCCGCGCTTGCCCTTGCCGGTAATCACCAAAATAAGCCGACAATCGCGGTCGCGCGATTGCATCACAAAGCGGATCAGCGCGGGATGCGCTTGCGCCATCGTCATACCGTGTAGGTCGATCTTGGCTTCCGGCTCCAGCTTGCCGCGCGTCATGTTGCGATGCGTCTTGCGGTCCATCACCACCGGCTGGCGGTGCAGCTGTTCGGAAAGCGAGGGCGCCATATCCACCCGCCACCCCAGGTCTGGGGCAGAGGGGCCGATCTGAAAATCTTTCATCTCAAACCGGGGTTTCTTGGGCGGGTGGTGGCCGTGCTTTTCAGCCGGTTCAGGCTCTGTTTCAGCGGAAATTGGCGCGCGCTTATGCATCGAATGGGTGGTCGCGGCGACCTTTTCCCAAACCTCGCGCTCTTCTGCCGAAAGCAGACGCCGTCGTTTCATTGCCGCCTCCCGCGCGCTGGGCCACCTTGGCGGCGGCGCATCGCTTAACCGCCCGTGGCGACAAGCTGCCAGTTCGGATCGGCGCTGCCCATGGTGCGGGCAAAGGTCCAGCTATCGCGTTGCTTGCGCGGCACTTTCGGGTCGCCCTCGACCACTGTACCGGCGGCATCGCGCGCGACCGAGATCAACTCGCCGCCAAAGCGCACCGTTACCTCGGCCTCGCGGGTGTTGGTGTCAAAGCTCGCGTCAGTCAGGGTGAGTTCGCGCAGGCCCAAGAACTCGGCCTGGACCGTCAGGCCGCGGTCTTCGCGGTCTTGCACGGCGGCTTCAAACGCGTCGAACACCTCTGGTGCGAGAAATGGCCGCACGGGCTCCAGATCGCCCTTTTCAAAGGCCATCAAGATCATTTCGTAAGCCGCGCGGGAGCCTTGCAAGAAGGTGGCAACCTCAAACGAAGGCTCCACCCGCTTCATTTGTGCCAGCGCCACAGCGGCATCCGAGCCTTCGGGAACATGATCCACAATGTCGCGGTCCGGACCGCCTTCGATCACCTCGAAAGACGTGGTTTCGCGGCGGCTTGGGCGCTCTAAGGGCTCGATTTCATTCTCAAAACCCTCGCGCGTGCCGAGCACGTTCTTGAGCCGGAAAATCAAAAACAGCGCGATAGCCGCAAGGATGACAAGTTCAAGAAGGGCAGAGCTCATGGGTTTTCCGCGTGGGTGGTGGTATGGCGACCTTACGCACTTATGTAAGGGACCGGGGCATTCAAGTCCACCGATGCCCGAGACCGTCGATAGGAGAGAACAATGTGGGTGATATTGGCATTCGTGGCCTGGCCGCTCCTGGAGATTGGGCTGTTTGTTGAAATTGGCAGCCGTTTGGGGCTTTGGGGCACGATTGGTGCGGTGCTGCTGACCTTTGCGCTCGGCCTCACGGTGCTGCGCTCGCAAGGGGAGCGCGCGCAAAATTTGCGCGCTGCGATGCAAGGCATTGGCGATCCGGCGGTGCCTTTGGCGCATGAGGCGCTGATCTTGTTCGCGGGGCTTTTGCTGATCCTGCCCGGTTTCTTTACCGATGCGCTGGGGCTTTTGCTGTTGCTGCCGCCGGTGCGGGCGCTGGCGATCGCACGGTTGAAAAACAAAGTGGTGGTGCAGGGCTACAATATGCGCCAACCGCGTCGCGCCGATGAAGATGGGCCGGGCACGGTGATTGAGGGGGAATTCCTCGAAGTTGATCCGAAAAACCCGTCGTCGCGCGGGGATTCGGGTTGGACTCGCCATTGAGGCAACCCTGCCCCGGTGCTAAACAAGCGCAAACGATAGGGAGATACCCATGACCGATGCCCCGAACGGCGCCCCGCAACAACAGCTCAAAATGAGCATCCTTGCGCAATTCGTGCGTGACATGTCTTTTGAAAACGCTGTTGCGCTCAAAGGCCTGCAAAGCGCCGAAGTGCAGCCCGAGATGCAGGTGCAAGTGAGCCTCGATGCCCGCAAGCGCCCGGCCGAAAACCAGTATGAAGTGATCACCAAGTTCAAGATCACCGCCACCAACAAAGCGACCGAAACGCCGCTCTACCTGCTTGAGGTCGATTACGGCGGGATCTTCCACGTCGAAGGCGTGCCGGAAGACCAGATGCACCCGTTCCTGTTGATCGAATGCCCGCGCCAATTGTTCCCGTTTGTGCGCCGCATCGTGTCGGATGTGACCCGTGACGGCGGCTTCCCGCCCTTCAACCTTGACCCGGTTGATTTCGTGCAGCTTTACCGTGCCGAACTCGCGCGGCGCGCGGAAACTGAAAAGCCTGCCGACGCCCCGGTTTCGTGATCGCTAACGCGATCCGTTAACAAAGGGTTAACACGTTAACCGGCCCGGCGCGTCAACCTGTCTCAGGGACAAGGTGACATGCTGACAAAGAACGTCCCCGAGCGCATGCTTTGGGGACGTTTCCATTGGGTCGGAATCGAAAAAATGAGCGAGCATATTCCTGCCTGGGTCGGCGACACGCTGACTCCGGTGGATAAAACAGAAGTGCATCGCAAGGGACTCCGCCACAAAGCGGTGTCGATCTTCGTCATGGACGGGGAGCAGGTACTTATTCAGCGTCGGGCTGATCTGAAGTACCACTCCGCCGGCCTGTGGGCGAACACTTGCTGCACGCATCCCAATTGGGATGAGCGTCCCGAGGTTTGCGCTGTGCGCAGGCTGCGGGAAGAGCTGGGCATCACGGGGCTCTACCCCGCGCATGCCGACAAGCTGGAATACCGCGCCGATGTTGGGGGCGGTATGATCGAACACGAAGTGGTCGATATTTACTTAGCTTACGCCAAGCCGCAAATGCCGATTGCGCCGGATCCAGAAGAGGTGTCGGACCTCCGCTGGGTTGGGCTTTATGATCTGGCAGCAGAGGTGAATCGTCACCCCGAGCGGTTTTCGAAATGGATGATCCTTTATATGTCGAGCCATCTCGACCGGATCTTCGGCTCGATCCTGCGCAGCTAAGCGGACCGGCACGGAAATCGGTGCCGGTTGGCATCTCACGGGCGGATTTCCGCCCGTGGCACTGGTATTCCCGGTTCAAAGCTGCATCTATCAAGGGGAAGCTGCTGCGGAAGAGGGAAGAGTGACGCGCTATCGTTTTGCTGCCGCCTTGGCATTTGGGATGAGCTTGGCCGCCCCAGTTGCCGCAGAAACCGCGTTTCAGCTTGAAGCGTCCGGCGCCGATAAGGCGCTCACCTCTGCCCTAGAGGCCGCTTCGCTCACGCGCAGCGCCGCCACCAGTTCCGAGAGCAATGCCCAAGATATCTTTGCTTCGGCGCGTGCCGATTATGCCCGCCTTGTCGGCGCGCTCTATGATGCGGGCTATTATGGCGGCCGCGTCTCCATTCGTATTGATGGGCGCGAGGCGGCGCAGATCGCGCCAATGGATGCGCCCGCGCAAATCTCTGCCGTCACGATCCATGTCGAGCCCGGCCCGGTGTTTCGGTTTTCCAAAGCGGCCATTGCGCCGGTGACGGAAAAGACCGAACTGCCAGAGGGATACCGGGTGCCCGAAGTGGCAAGCTCCAGTGTGATTGTCGATGCGGCGCAGGCAGGTGTCAGCGGCTGGCGCGATTTTGGCCACGCCAAAGCGCGCGTGTCAGATCAGTCGATTGTGGCCGATCACCGCGCAAACACGATTGCCGCCGATATCACCCTTGCGCCGGGGCCCCTGACCACGTTTGGCCAAATGCAGGCGCAGGGGCAAAAGCGGCTGCGCGCGAAACGGCTTTACGCGATTGCGGGCTTTCCCTCCGGCAAGCGGTTTTCGCCCGAGGAATTGGAAACGGTGCGCAATCGGCTGCGCCGTACTGGCATCTTTTCCTCGGTCACCCTGACCGAGGCCGATACACTGCGCGACGGCAATCTGCTGGATGCCGATCTGACGGTGGTGGAGGCAAAACCGCGCCGCATCGGTGTGGGGGCGGAGCTTTCCAGCACAGATGGCGCGACGCTTTCGGGCTATTGGCTTCATCGTAACCTGTTTGGTGGCGGCGAACGGCTGCGCTTTGATGCCGAGGTCTCGGGCATCGGCGGATCGACCGGCGGGGCGGATTACAGCTTGGCCGCGCGGATTGATCGGCCTGCGACCTTCACCCCCGATACCGCCGCCTATCTGACCACGGAACTGAGCAAGTCGGATGAAGAAGATTATACCCAGCGCGGCTTTGGGCTGGGCTTTGGGTTGAGCCATATCTTTAACCCGCGCCTCACTGGCGAGGCGGGGATTGGCTATGAATGGTCCCAAATCACCGATGCCACTGGGCGCACGATCTACCGCGCTGTTACGCTCCCACTCGCGCTGACATGGGACAACCGCGACAACAGTTCTGATGCGACAAAGGGCTATTACGGGCGGCTTGATTTGATGCCGTTTTATGGCCTTTCCAACACCGGGTCAGGCGCACGGCTGGCGGGCGATTTCCGTGCCTATCGTGCCTTTGGCGAACGTGTGGTGCTTGCTGGGCGCGCGCAGCTGGGCGGAGTTTTCGGCTCTGATCTGGCGGAAACGCCGCGCGATTACCTGTTTTATTCCGGCGGGGGCGGCACCGTGCGCGGCCAGCCTTACCAATCTTTGGGCGTTTCGGTTTTGGATGGCGGAACGCTCAAAACCGGGGGGGACCGTTTCCTGGGCTTTTCTGGCGAGGTCCGCGTGGGTGTCACCAAATCCATCGGCGTTGTGGCCTTTTATGATGCGGGCTTTGTCGGCGCGGGCGGCTTTTCCGATACCGAAGGGGATTGGCAATCGGGCGCCGGTCTTGGCCTGCGCTATAAAACGCCGATTGGCCCGATCCGGCTTGATGTGGCCGCCCCGGTCAGCGGTGACACGGGCGATGGCCCGCAAATCTACCTTGGCATAGGGCAGACGTTCTGATGCGGTTTCTCGCGCTTCTTATTGTTCTTTTCCTTCCGTTTCAGGCGCTCGCACAGGACGATCAGACCGAACGCGACCGATCCTATCTGACCGGGTTGATCGAAGATAATCTTTCCGGTGCAGGTCGGTCGATCCGGCTGGAGGGCTTTGCCGGGGCGCTGTCGTCGCGCGCGACCTTCGACAGCCTGACCATTGCCGATGACACGGGTGTCTGGATCACGGTCAAAAACGGTGCGCTGCAATGGGACCGGGCCGCGATTTTGCGCGGCGAGATTTTGATTGATGAGCTGTCTGCCGAGAGCATTGATCTGCCACGCCTGCCGCAAAGTGAGCCGGACCCAACCGCGCCCGAGGCTACGCCCTTTGCTCTGCCCGATCTGCCGGTTACCGTGCAAATCGGCAAAATCAACGCGCAAAAGGTGACGCTGGGCGCCCCGGTTTTGGGCCAAGCGGTGGCGCTGAAGCTAAGCGGCTCAATGCGGCTTGCGGGGGGCGCGGGGGAAACCAAGCTGGAGGTGGCGCGGATTGATGGGCCAAAGGGCCAGCTTTCGCTTGCTGCCAGCTACGCCAATGACACGCATGCAACGCTGGTTGATCTGCTTGTAAGCGAGGGGGCCGATGGTATTGCCGCGACCCTGATGAACCTGCCCGGCAAACCGGCGCTCTCGCTTTCGCTGAGCGGGTTGGGGCCGATTGAGACCTTCGCCGCCGATGTGGCGCTCAGCACCGCGGGCCAAAAGCGCCTTTCGGGTAAAATCGCGCTTACCAGCACCGAAGTTGCGGGGGAAACGGAACGCGGGTTTGACGTGGCGCTTGCGGGCGATGTCTCGCCGCTTCTGCCGCCGGAATATCAAGACTTCTTCGGCAAGGATGCGAAGCTTGAAGCCGCCGGCAGCCGCACCGCAACTGGCATGATGCAATTGCGGAAGCTGACCCTGAACGGCGCTGCGGTGCAGGTGACGGGTTCGGTCGATCTTTTGCCCACGGGCCTGCCGGATCGGTTCGATCTGCAAGCCAAGGTTGGGCTGGAGGGAGAGGCGGTTTTGCTCCCCCTCTCTGGCCCCGAAACGCGTCTGCGCACGGCCACTTTGGCGCTGGGCTATAACCGCGCGCAAGGCGATGGTTGGAAGCTGCAAGGCGATATCACGGGTTTCACGCGCGGCACTGCCGAAGCGGAAGATGTCATCGATCGGATCAACCTTTCCGGGTCTGGCCGCATTGGTCAGCCGGTCGAAGGCAGCGCAACGGCGGGCGGCACCTTGAATTTTGGCGCAACGGGCATCGCACTTTCCGACCCCGCGCTGGCCGAGGCTTTGGGCGCCTTTGCCACCGGCGCGTTGCGGTTTTTCTGGCAAGAGGGCAAGCCGCTCAACCTGCCGCAAATCAGGTTGACCACGCGCGACTTTGAAGCGACCGGACGACTTTCGTTGAACGAGGGGGTGGTCTCGGCTGTGATCCGCGCCGATCACAAGCATCTGCAAAGCCTCTCGCAACTCGCGGGGCGCGCGCTTTCAGGCTCTATTTCGGCGCAAATCAGTGGGGATTACACGGTTCTGAGCGGCGCTTTTGATGCCGATGCCGCGATCACCGCGCCTGATCTGCGGCTGTCGCAACCGCAGGCCGATGCGCTTTTGGCGGGCGGGGCCACGATCACCGCCTCTGCCCGGCGCGATGAAACGGGGCTGAGCCTGCGCAGCCTTGTGGCAAAATCTGACGCGCTTTCGCTCAATGCCGAGGGCCGCCTGACAAGCGCGGCCAATGACCTGACCGCGACGCTTGATTTGCGCGATTTGGGCAAGCTTGGCGGCGGCTATAATGGGGCGGCCAATGCCAAACTGGTGCTGCAAGGTCCGCTTGGGGCACGCAAGATCACGCTGTCGGGGCAGGGGGTGAACCTTTCGCTCGCGCAAGCGCAGTTGAACCGAATTTTGGCAGGACAGAGCCGCTTTTCTGTGGCGGTGGATGAGGGCGAGCGCGGCTTTCGGCTGGCTAATCTTGACATCAACACATCGCAACTGACGGCCAGCGCCACAGCGCGCGCAGGGAATGAAAGCCTGCTCGATATCGCGCTGAAGCTTTCGAATGCCGCGCTTTTAGCGCCGGGTTTCCCCGGTCCGGTCACGCTTTCGGGCAGTTTGGATCAGCGCGAAGACAGTTACGGTCTTGATCTGCGCGGCACCGGGCCGGGCGGGACCGAGGCCACGGTGAAGGGCTCGGTGGCCAGCGATTTCTCCACCACCGATCTGTCGATTACCGGGCGCACGGAATCGGCGCTTTTGAATGGGCTGATCGAGCCGCGCTCTGTGCAGGGGCCGCTGACGTTTGACCTCGCCTTGCAAGGCGCGCCGGGGCTTTCGGCGCTTTCAGGGCAATTGCGCGGCCAAGGACTGCGGCTTTCGCTGCCGACGCTGGGCCAAGCGCTGCAAAACGTCACTTTGCAGGCCCAGCTTGCGGGCGGAAGTGCCAGCCTTTCCGGGCAGGCGGAGTTTGAGGGCGGCGGCACCTTGCGCGTTTCTGGCCCGGTGCAACTGGCCAGCCCCTTCCCGTCGGATCTGTCTTTGGTGCTTGACCGGGCGCATCTGCGCGACCCGCAGCTTTATGACACGCGGCTTTCGGGCAACCTCAACGTCAATGGCGGGCTGACAGGCAATTTGCGCATTTCTGGCGCGCTGAGCTTGGCGGAAACCGAATTGCGCATCCCGTCCTCGGGCCTTGGTGGGGCGGCGGCGATCCCGGAGGTCACGCATCTGCATGAACCTGCGGATGTGCGCCAAACCCGCACCCGCGCTGGCTTGATTGATACGGGCGGCGGTGAAAGCAGCGGGCCGGGGCGGATCATCGCGCTGGATGTCTCTGTTTCGGCGCCAAATCAGATTTTTGTCCGCGGTCGTGGCCTTGATGCCGAACTGGGCGGGCAATTGCGCGTCACGGGGACCACGGCGAATATTTTGCCGGTGGGCGAGTTCAACCTGATCCGCGGGCGGCTGGATGTGCTGGGCAAGCGCTTCACCTTGGCCGAGGGGCAGGTGGCGTTGCAAGGCGCGCTCACCCCTTGGGTGAAGTTTGCCGCCACCACCGATCAAGATGACACGGCGATCACGCTGACGCTGGAAGGCGCAGCCTCTGAACCCGGTCTTTCCATCGCGTCTTCGCCCGAACTGCCGGAGGAAGAGGTTCTGGCACGGCTTTTGTTTGACAAGGGGCTGACAAACCTGTCCGCGCTGCAAGCCGCACAGCTTGCCACGGCGGTGGCGACGCTGGCTGGCAAAGGTGGGGAGGGGATCGTGTCTAAGCTGCGTAAAGGCTTTGGGCTCGATGATCTTGATGTTGGCACCGATGCAAGTGGCAATGCCACGGTGCGCGCGGGCAAATATATCTCCGAAAACGTCTATTCGGACGTGTCTGTTGATAGCAACGGGCAGGCCGAGGTGACGCTGAACCTTGATATCACCAAGCAACTAACCGCGCGCGGCTCGGTCGGTTCGGATGGGGCGAGCGCCTTGGGGCTGTTTTTTGAGAAAGACTACTGAGCCGCCGCGCGGGTAATCCAGTCGCGAAACGCCACCAGCGCCGGGGAGGGGGTAAGGCCCACCGGCCAAACAAGGTGATAGGCCCCCACGCCCGAGACAATTTCGCCGGGGGCCGCCACCAACCGGCCTTCGGCAATTTCGGGCTTGGCAAGGAATTCGGGCAAAAGCGCGAGCCCCACCCCATGCGCGGCGGCCTGCATCATTGGCGCGAATTGATCAAACAAGATCCCCCTCTGCATGGGGGCGGAAAGCCCATGATGCGCACACCACGCATTCCAAGCATTTGGGCGCGATTCGAGCTGCAATAGAGACTGATTGAGCAGATCTTCGGGCCGCTCCAGATCGTTTTCGCGTGCGTAATCCGCCGAACAGGTGGCGATCAGCCGCTCTTCAAACAGCAACAGATGTTCGGCATCGGGCCAAGGCCGCGTGCCAAAGTGAATGGCGGCATCGAAGCTTTCGCTCGCAAAATCAAAGGGCCGCATCCGCGTGCCAAGGTTGAGCGTGACGCCGGGATGTTCTGCCAGAAAATCGGCCAAGCGCGGCGCAAGCCATCGGGTACCAAAGGTTGGCAAAATCGCCAAGTTCAACACCCCGCCGCCGGGGTTCGCCCGCAAGCCCAAAGAGGCGCGCGCGATCAGTTCGAGCGCCTTGCGCACATCGCGTGCGTAAGATTGCGCGGCCTCGGTTGGCACCAGCCGTCGCCCCTCGCGCCGGAACAGTTGCACGCCCAATTGGCCCTCAAGGTTTTGCACCAAGCGGCTTACCGCCCCTTGGGTCAGCGATAGCTCCCGCGCGGCAGCAGCGGTGGAGCCCGTGCGCACCACCGCCTCAAAGGCGGACAGCAGCGAGACCGAGGGGATATAGCGGCGCGGCAGGCTCATCTATGTGTTCCATGCATGATTTACGGCCAGATTGGCGGTAGTTTTGCGCCGTATCATCGCGCATAAAGCATGAAACGCAAGGAGGAGCCCATGGCGCTGAAACCCAAAGATGCCCCCGACCTCGCCCGGTTCGATTGGGAAGACCCGTTTCGGCTTGAGACCCAGCTCACCGAAGAAGAGCGGATGCTGCGCGATGCGGCCCGCGCCTATGCGCAAGAAAAGCTGCAACCACGGGTGATCAAAGCCTTTGCCGAGGAAGAGACCGATCCGGCGATCTTTCGAGAAATGGGTGCGATGGGTCTTTTGGGGGTCACGATCCCAGAGGAATATGGCGGGCTTGGTGCCTCTTACGTGGCCTATGGGCTGGTTGCGCGCGAGATCGAGCGGGTGGACAGCGGCTATCGCTCGATGATGTCGGTGCAATCCAGCCTCGTGATGTATCCGATCTATGCCTATGGGTCTGAAGAACAGCGGCAGAAATATCTGCCCAAGCTTGCGAGTGGCGAATGGATCGGCTGCTTTGGGCTGACCGAACCCGATGCGGGGTCGGACCCGGCCAGCCTGAAGACCGTGGCGAAGAAAACGGCGACTGGCTATGTGCTGTCCGGCACGAAGATGTGGATCTCCAACGCGCCAATTGCCGATGTCTTTGTGGTCTGGGCGAAGTCCGAGGCTCATGGCGGTAAAATCCGCGGTTTTGTGCTGGAAAAGGGTCTAAAAGGGCTGTCGGCGCCGAAGATCGCGGGCAAGCTTTCGCTCCGCGCTTCGATCACCGGCGAGATTGTGATGGAGGGCGTTGAGGTTGGCGAAGATGCGCTTTTGCCCAATGTCGAGGGGCTGAAAGGGCCGTTTGGCTGCCTCAACCGCGCGCGCTATGGCATTGCTTGGGGCGTGCTTGGTGCGGCAGAGTTTTGCATGAATGCCGCGCGGACTTACGGGCTCGACCGCAAGCAATTTAACAAACCGCTGGCGCAGACCCAGCTTTACCAACTCAAACTCGCCAATATGCTGACCGAGATCAGCCTTGGCCTGCAAGGTTGCTTGCAGGTGGGGCGGCTGATGGATGAAGCCAATGCCGCGCCCGAGATGATATCGGTCATTAAACGCAACAATTGCGGCAAGGCGCTCGATGTCGCGCGGATGGCGCGCGACATGCATGGCGGCAACGGCATCAGCCAAGAGTTTCAGGTGATCCGCCATATGGTGAACCTAGAAACCGTGAACACCTATGAGGGCACGCATGATGTGCATGCGCTGATTTTGGGCCGCGCCATCACCGGGCTTCAGGCGTTTTTCTAAGCCTCGGACTTGACCCGCTCAGCTTGTTCGGCGTTCAGCGCAGCGCCGAACAATACCGAAAATGCGCCAAGATAGAGCCACATCAAAAGCGCGATCACCGCGCCAAGCGAGCCATAGACCTTGTTGTAGCTGCCAAAGTTCGCAAGGTAATAGGTTAGTCCCAGCGAGGCCGCGCCCCAAAGGAACGTGGCGACCACCGCCCCCCAGGAAAAGAACGGATCGCGCCGCACAGGCTTATAGGGGGCAAAGCGGTAAAGCACGCCAAGGACCGAAAGCATCAGCCCCACCATCGCCAGCCACGGGAACCATGTCAGCAGCCAGTTCATCGTGGCGTGGAAGGGCAGGTAGTTCACAATCACTGGCACCGCGACAATCGTGGCCATCGCCGCCAGCATCACCCCCACCAGCGCCACGGTCATAAAGTAGCCAAAGACGAGGCCAAAGAAGGTGGTGCGGGTTTCGCTGCCATGGATCAGGTTCAACCCTTTGATCAGCGCATCCACGCCCGCGCGCGCGGACCAAAGCGCAAACAAGATCGAGATCACCGTGCCCCACCCCACCGCATCGCGGGGGCCGTTCACCAGCCCGCTCACCTGCGCATCCAAAATCGCATAGGCTTCGGGTGGGATGAAGTTATCGGCGACCCCCAAATAATCGCGGATCACGATCGGGTCGGCCACGGTGCTCCAAATTGAGATCGTTGCCGTTAGCCCCGGAAAGACCGCCAGCATCGCATAAAAGGCGACCCCGGCAGAGATCAGGAAAATGTTGGTTTGCGAAAGCCTTTGCATCAATCCGATGAGGAACCGCATAGACCCTCCTTTCGTTGCGCCTGCGTTTAACCTAGCGCGCTGGGCCGCTTGCGCAACATCGGGGGCTGTGCTCTGCTTGGCGCAGTTGGAGAAAGACATGACCTATACCCCCGCCGCCACCCGCTATGACCGCATGACCTATCGCAAATGCGGCCGCTCTGGGCTGAAGCTGCCGGCGATCTCGCTCGGGCTTTGGCACAACTTCGGGCATGATACGCCCCATGCCACCAAGCGCGCCATCTGCCGCACGGCTTTTGACCTTGGCATCACCCATTTCGATCTGGCCAACAACTATGGCCCCCCGCCCGGGTCTGCCGAAGAGGCCTTTGGCGAGATTTTGAAGACTGATTTTGCCGGCTATCGTGATGAGCTGATCATCTCGTCCAAGGCGGGCTACAACATGTGGCCGGGGCCCTATGGCGAATGGGGCAGCCGGAAGTATCTGATTTCCTCTTGCGATCAATCGCTCAAGCGGATGGGGCTCGATTACGTCGATATCTTCTATTCGCACCGCTTTGACCCAGAGACGCCGCTCGATGAAACGATGGGCGCGCTGGAACAAATCTGGCGCTCGGGCAAGGCGCTTTATGTGGGCATTTCGTCTTACAATTCCGCGCGGACCCGTGAAGCCGTAGAGATTTTGCGCGGTCTTGGCGTGCCTTTGCTCATTCATCAGCCCAGCTACAATATGCTCAACCGTTGGCTGGAGCGTGACGGGCTGGTGGAGACTTTGGCCGAGTTTGGCGTGGGTTCGATTGCTTTCACCCCGCTGGCGCAGGGGCTGTTGACGAACAAATACCTCAAAGGCATCCCGCAAGGCACGCGGGCGGCGCAGGGCAAATCGCTCAACCCGGATACGCTGACCGATCAGGCGTTGGAAAAGATCCGCGCCTTGAACGCAATTGCCGAGCGGCGCGGCCAGACCTTGGCGCAAATGGCAATTGCTTGGGTTTTGCGCGGCGGCATCACCACGGCGTTGATCGGGGCCTCTAAGCCCGAGCAAGTGACAGATTGCGTCGGCGCGTTGGAAAACCTGGGCTTCACTGCCGAAGAACTGGCCGAGATTGATCTTCACGCACAGGACGAGGCCATTAACCTATGGGCAAGATCGTCGGAAGACCGTTAAAACAGTCTCTATTCTGGGTCATTTTGGCCTCTGCCGCGCAGGCAGAGGCTTTACCGCCACCGCTCACCGATGCCGATTATGACCCGGTCAATATGGCAGAGGTGCGGCTTGGTCAGTTGTTGTTTTATGATCCGATCTTGTCGGGCAACCGCAATATTGCCTGTGTGTCCTGCCACCATCCGCGTTTTGGCACTTCTGATGGGCTCAGCCTTGGGCTGGGCGAGGGGGCGACGGGTTTGGGGGCCGACCGGCATGTGAGTGCCGAAAACACGCCCGAACAACGCATTCCGCGCAATTCCCCCGCGATGTTCAACCTTGGGGCCAAGGATTTCACGCATCTTTTCCATGATGGCCGAATTGGGGTGGACCCAACCCGCCCCTCGGGCATTCGTACGCCGATGGATGAGGAAATGGTGGCGGGGTTCGCCTCGGTTCTTTCTGCGCAGACCATGTTCCCGGTCCTGTCGCCCGATGAAATGGCCGGGCATTACAATGAAAACGAGGTGGCGAAGGCCGTTCGCTCTGGCTTCATTACGGGCGATAATGGCGCCTGGAGCCGGATTTCGGCGCGGGTGGCCGCGATCCCCGAATATCAAACCGCGTTTGAGGCGGCTTATCCGGAAATCGCGGCGGGCCGCGCGCTCAATTTCACCGATATTTCCAACGCGATTGCGCAGTTCATCGCCTTCGAGTGGCGCTCTGACTCCAGCCCCTTTGATGCGGTCTTGCGCGGGGAGGCGGAATTTTCGCCTCAGGCGGCAAAGGGGGCAGACCTTTTTTACGGTTCGGCGGGCTGTGCCAGCTGCCATTCCGGCCCGTTTCTGACCGATCAAGGCTTTCATGCGATGGGCGCGCCGCAGCTTGGCCCCGGCAAGGCAGAGCGGTTTGAAAGCCATTCGCGCGACGAGGGCCGCTTTCGGGTGACCGGCGCGGCGGAGGATTTATTTGCCTTCCGCACGCCAAGCCTGCGCAATGTGCTGCAAACCGGGCCTTGGGGTCATGCGGGCAGCCATCGTGATTTGGGCGCGTTCATTGCCGATCATGCGCAACGTGGCGCAGCGCTCGGGCAGTATGATCGCGCGCAGGCGGTGTTGCCCGCCTTGCCCGATACCAAACCCGATTGGGCGGAGATGGATCAACCTGCCGAGGTCGCGCAAATTGCTGCCGCTGCCGCGCCGGGTGTGGTGCTGTCGCCTGATGAGGTTGAAGCGATTTTGGCCTTTTTAGAGACACTTTCGGACCCGGTCGCATTGTCTGGGCGGCTTGGGATTCCCGAAGCCGTGCCAAGCGGATTGCCGGTGGAGCGGTAGCTAGCGGGTCAGTTGTTGCCGGGCATCCAGCGTAACTGGCTGCCATGCGCCCACCGCACCATCGGGCCAGATCACGCGCACCTTGGCTTGCGTGGCGCTGCCAAGCCCAAAATGGAGCGGCCCGGCCATACCACCCGCATGGCCGCCCCCCACCGTGACCTCTTGCGCCTCGACCTTATCCCCCACGCGCAACTCGACCCAAGCGCCCACGGCTTGGGGGTTGGTGCCGGCCTGAATAGGCTCTATTTCGGCCCAATGGCCGGTATTTTGTGTTGCATTTCGCCAAAGCTCCATCGGCGCGCGGCGGTTCATCACCACCAAATCCAACAGCCCATCGGCGTTCAAATCCACCAAAGCCGCGCCGCGCGAACGGTGTGTGGTGGCGATGCCCGCGAGATCGGCAACCTCGTGAAACGTGCCATCTGGCGCCTGCATCAGCAGGTTGTTGGGGTCATGCGTCGCGTTGGAGGGCATTTGGTCCACATTGCCCTTGGAGATGAACAGATCAACCAAGCCATCATTGTCCACATCGCCAAAGGCGGGGTGCCAACCGGTGGAGGGGCGGCCGTCATCGCCCACAAAAGGCCGCTGCGCATAGGTGCCGCGCGCGTAGGGTGCGTTTTCAAAATGATCGCCGCGGTTGATCTGCAAAAGCTGATCGCCCATCGAGGTCATCATCACCTCGGGCAGGCCATCGCCGGTCAGGTCCCGGCTCGCAATCCCCATGCCCCACAGCGAGACATGCGGCCAATCTTGGCGCTCTTGCAGTGGGTTCAGGCGGAACATCTGCTCATAGCCGCCGCGCACATAGTAATGGCGATCGTTGGAGATGCGCAGTTCCGGTTCGCCCACGCGCTGCCAATCTGTGATCAGGGCTGAGAGCGCGCAGTAGCCCGGTGAAATGGGCTCTATTTCAGCATAACTCATCCCATTTGGGCGTAGCAGCGCATTGCTGTCACAGGCTTCAAACGGGCCGTCGGGATTGGTGCGGTCCACATAATTGCCAAAGAAAAGCGTGGGCAAGCTTTGCCCCTTCTCCCATGTGGCGGTGAAAGAGGTGGTCCAATCGTCACGCGTGGGCAGGCCCCAAGCCTCGGTGGCCTCCTCAAAGCGGCAATCACCCAAGCCGCGCCAAAGCTGGTTTGGCCCCGCGCGCAGCACCGCCAAATCCATCACCCCATCGGAATCAATGTCGAGCGGATAGGCCCCGGTCACACCCAAAAAAGGCTCTACCTCGCCTGAAGTGAAATGAAACGCCCCGTCCACTTCAGAGCGGTTCACAAATAAAGCAGCCGGATTTTCCCCGCCTGCCGCAAAAAGATCGGGCTTTGCATCACCGTTGCAATCGAGCACCGCCACCCCGCCGCCGACAAAATGCTCCCACCCGCCCGCGTAGATTTGCGGATGCGGTAGGCTCGCGGCCTCATCCACAAAAATCGGCTCGGCACAGGCCGGAAAGGCGATCAGGCAAAGGGCAAAGCGTTTCATTGCGCGGCCATCTCCCGGCTGGGGCCCAGCAATTGTTCGGTCAATTCATGCAGTGCCAGCGCCGCCGCGCCATGCGCCCAAAGCAAATCGCCCCAAGCATGGGTTTCAATCTGCGGCGCGTCGCGCCCGGTATCGAGCATCATCGCATGCATTTCAGAGAGCGTTTCGGAGGCATAGAGATAGTCATACCGCATCCGCTCGCCCGACAAGATGATCAGCGCCGGGTCAAACAGGTTGACGATATTCGACAGCCCCACCGCCAAATAACGCCCCGCGCGGCGAAAGATCGACCGCGCCGCCGCGTTGCCCGCCTTGGCATGGTCAAACAGGCTTTCCAGCATCACGCCGACCGATTGCATTTCGCCCAAAGGCAGGTTCAGCGCGGTCTGCGCCTCGCGCACCAGCGCATAGTCGGCCACATAAGCCTCAAGGCAGCCGCGTTGCCCGCAGCGGCACAAAGCGCCATCAAGCTGCACCTTGGTGTGGCCCAGCTCCATCCCCATGCCACGCGCGCCGCGATAGATGCGATGGTTGATCACGAAACCCATGCCCAAACCGTGTTCAATTGTGACCACGGCAAAGTCAGACAGCCGCCGCCCGGCGCCAAACCATAGCTCGGCCAAAGTCACCAGATTGGCATCGTTATCGACAAAGACGGTGCGGCCGAGGCGGGCGCGCAACGCATCTTGCAAGGGGACATGGCGGCTGGAAAGGATCGGCGACCAATGCACCACGCCGCTGTCACAATCGACAAAGCCGGGCACACCAAGGCCCAGCGCTTCGACCCTATCCCGGCTTACGCCGCCCTTCGCGCAGACGCGGTCGAGCAGCCGTTCGGCGGCATCCAGAATCCCCTCCAACGCCATGGCGCCGGGGCTGCGGGGGATCGCTTCGCCCGCGATCAGATTGCCCGCGAAATCCACCAGCACGGCGGTATGTTCGCGGTCCGAGAGTTTGATGCCCACGACAAGGCGGCGGTTTGGCGGCACGCGCAGCGCCACGGCGGGGCGGCCGCGCGCGGTTTCACCCTCCCGCAACGTTTGCACCTCTTCGATCAAGCCGGCCTCGATCAGTTCTGAGGTGATCGTGGTCACCGAGGCGGGGGAGATTTGCAGCTCGCGCGCCAATTGCACCCGCGCCATCTGGCCAGCCGCGCGGACGCGCTCAAAAATCTGTTGCCGCAGCGGGCGGCTCGTCTCGCTAAGCGGTTGAATCAACGGGCCACATCCGATCGAGGCCTTTCCGATGGGGGAGACTCGTTTCATGGCGCAGCTTTCATTCGCTCGATAAACTAAACAACGCAGCTTCAGCAGGTTTAGCGCTAAAATCACGCAAATTTATGCTGCGATGCGGCAGGATTGGGCGCTTTTTGCATCCAAATCCATCTTTGCGCCGCATTTTTATTTTGACAACTAAAATTATGAGCGCCATCCTTTCTTCATGCCGACGAATCCGTCGGTCGGCCCGCAAGGGCCACAAACGGGAGGAAGACATGTATAAACCCCTTTTGGCCGCCGTCGCGCTGACGGCAGGCCTTGCCACCACAGCCTATGCAGAGATGACCGTCGGCGTGTCCTGGTCGAACTTCCAAGAGGAGCGTTGGAAGACCGATGAGGGCGCGATCAAAGCTGCGCTTGAGGCCGCTGGTGCGACTTACGTTTCCGCCGATGCGCAATCGTCTTCGGCCAAGCAACTTTCCGATATTGAATCACTGATGGCGCAAGGGGTGGATGCGCTGATCGTGCTCGCCCAAGATACCGCGGCCATTGGCCCGGCGGTGCAAGCGGCTGCCGACGAAGGCATTCCGGTCATTGCCTATGACCGTCTGATCGAAGACCCGCGGGCGTTCTATCTGACCTTCGACAACGTCGAAGTGGGCCGGATGCAGGCGCGTGCCGTGTTCGAAAAAGCGCCGACCGGCAATTACGTGATGATCAAAGGCTCGCCCACCGACCCGAACGCAGATTTCCTGCGTGGCGGTCAGCAAGAGGTGCTGCAAGCCGCGATTGATGCGGGTGATATCACCATTGTCGGCGAAGCCTATACCGACGGCTGGCTGCCCGCGAACGCGCAGCGCAACATGGAACAAATCCTGACCGCGAATGACAACAATGTCGATGCGGTTGTGGCCTCGAACGATGGCACGGCCGGCGGTGCTGTGGCGGCGCTTTCGGCGCAGGGCATGGTGGTTCCGGTTTCCGGCCAAGATGGTGACCACGCTGCGCTGAACCGCATCGCGCTGGGTTCGCAAACCGTTTCGGTTTGGAAAGACTCGCGCGAATTGGGCAAAGCGGCGGCAGAAATTGCCGTGGCGATGGCTGGCGGCGCCGCGATGAGCGATGTTGATGGCGCGGTGGAATGGACCTCCCCCTCCGGCACCACGATGACGGCGAAGTTCTTGGCGCCTGTCCCGATCACGCAAGACAATCTGAGCGTTGTCGTGGATGCGGGTTGGATCTCGCAAGAGACCCTGTGCCAAGGCGTGACCAACGGCCCGGCGCCCTGCAACTGATCTGAACCGCGGGCGGCCCGGATTGGGCCGCCCCCTTCGACGCCGCGCAGGCGTCGCTGCGCGCCCCGTCAGCAATCGGATACCCCCATGAACAAATCGGCTCCGCAAGAGGCGGCCCCGAAGCGGTCGCTGTTGCAATCGCTTGAAGTGGACACACGGCTTTTGGGCATGATCGGCGCTTTCGTCGTGATCTGCCTTGTCTTCAACGTGTTCACCGACGGGCGCTTTCTCACCGCCCGCAACATCTTCAACCTGTCGATCCAAACCGTCTCGGTGGCGATCATGGCGACGGGGATGGTTTTCGTTATCGTTACGCGCCACATCGACCTGTCGGTCGGCGCGGTTTTGGCCATGTGCTCCGCTGTGATGGGCGTGATGCAGGTGCAATTGCTGCCGCAGGTTTTTGGGCTCGGGCATCCGTTGATCATGCCGATCACCGTGATCGGCGGCTTACTGACCGGCGGTCTGATCGGCGCTTTCAACGGCTGGCTGATCGGCTATCAGCGCATTCCGGCCTTTATCGTCACGCTGGGCGGCTTGCTCATTTGGCGCAACGTTGGCTGGTATCTGACCGATGGTCAGACGCTTGGCCCGCTTGACCCGACCTTCCGCCTTGTTGGCGGTGTCGATGGCACGGTGGGCGCCATGGTGTCATGGGTGTTGGGCGTGATCTTCTCGATTGCGGCGGTTTTCGTGCTGTGGCGCGCGCGCCAAGCGAAAATCCAGCATGAGTTCCCGGTGAAACCGATGTGGGCCGAAGCCGTGCTGATGGGCACGGCTGTCGTTGCGATCATGGGCTTTATCGCGATCCTCAACAGCTATGAAATTCCGGTTGGGCGGCTCAAACGGCAGTTCCAGCAAGCGGGCGAAGTGATGCCCGAGGGCTATGTCGATTACTACGGCCTGCCGATTTCGGTGCTGCTGTTGATCGTGATTGCGGTGGCGATGACGCTTTTGGCGCAACGCACGCGCCTTGGCCGCTACATCTTCGCGGCGGGCGGCAACCCTGATGCGGCAGAGCTTTCGGGCATCAACACGCGGATGCTGACGGTGAAGATCTTCACCTTGATGGGCATTCTTTGTGCGATCTCGGCGATGGTGGCGCAGGCGCGTTTGGCCAACCACACCAATGATATCGGCACGCTCGATGAGCTGCGCGTGATTGCCGCAGCCGTGATTGGCGGCACCGCTTTGGCGGGTGGCATCGGCACGATCTATGGCGCGGTTCTGGGCGCGATCATCATGCAATCGCTGCAATCGGGCATGGCGATGGTGGGCGTGGATGCGCCGTTCCAAAACATCGTTGTTGGCGGCGTGCTGGTTCTCGCCGTCTGGATCGACATTCAATACCGCAAGCGCACGGGGGAAAAGGTATGAGCACTCAAGAAACCCCGCTTGTCGAATTGCGCGACATCTCTATTGCCTTTGGCGGGATCAAGGCGGTCGATCATGTGACCATCGACCTTTATCCGGGCGAGGTGGTGGGCCTTTTGGGGCACAATGGTGCGGGCAAATCGACCCTGATCAAGTGTCTGTCGGGCGCCTATCAAATGGACAGCGGCGCGATCTACATCAACGGTAACAAGGCCGAGATCCGCAATCCGCGCGATGCGCGCCGCTATAACATCGAGACGATCTACCAGACGCTGGCGCTGGCCGATAACCTCGATGCCGCCTCGAACCTGTTTTTGGGGCGCGAGTTGGTCACGCCATTGGGCTTTGTTGACGATGCGCAGATGGAGGCTGAGACGCGCAAGATCATGGGTCGCCTCAACCCCAATTTCCGCAAGTTCAAAGAGCCGGTGAAGGCGCTTTCGGGCGGGCAGCGGCAATCGGTGGCGATTGCGCGCGCGGTCTATTTCAACGCCAAAATCCTGATCATGGATGAGCCGACTGCGGCGCTTGGGCCCCACGAAACGCAGATGGTGGCAGAGCTTATTCAGGAGCTAAAGGCACAAGGCTTGGGCATCTTCTTGATTGAGCATGACATCCACAACGTCATGAAGCTGTGCGACCGCGCTTCGGTCATGAAGAACGGCCAACTTGTCGGCACGGTGAATGTGAACGAAGTCACCGATGAAGACATTTTGGGCATGATCATTCTGGGCAAAAAACCAGACGGGAGTGTGCTCTGATGTATCTGGGTCTCGATCTGGGCACCTCTGGCCTGAAGGGCATTTTGATCGACGAGGATCAAAAGGTTCTGGCCGAGGCAACCGCGCCCCTGAGCGTTTCGCGCCCGCATGAGGGCTGGTCCGAACAGGCCCCGGCAGATTGGATCGGGGCCGCAGAAAAGGTGCTGGCAGAACTGGCTGGGTTTGGCTTGGGCAGTTTGCGCGGCATTGGCCTTTCGGGGCAAATGCACGGGGCAACGCTGCTTGATGCCTCGGATGACGTGCTGCGGCCCTGCATCTTGTGGAACGATACCCGCTCGCATGTGGAGGCGGCCGCGTTGGATGCGCAGCCGATCTTCCGCGCGCTTTCCGGCAATATCGTCTTTCCGGGCTTCACCGCGCCGAAGCTCGTTTGGGTTGCCAAACACGAGCCGGATATTTTCGCCCGCGTCGCCAAGGTGCTTTTGCCGAAAGACTATCTCCGGCTTTGGCTGACGGGCGAGCATGTGGCGGAAATGTCCGATGCGGCGGGCACGGCTTGGCTGGATGTTGGCAAGCGCGATTGGTCGGAGGAGTTGCTGAGCGCCTCCGGGATGCGCCGCGATCAGATGCCGCGACTGGTGGAAGGGTCCGAAGTTTCGGGTCTACTCCGCCCGGAATTGGCACAACGGTTTGGGATTCCGGCTGGCGTTGTGGTGGCTGGTGGTGGCGGCGACAATGCCGCCTCTGGCATTGGTGTGGGGGTTGTGAAGGCGGGGCAAGCCTTTGTCAGCCTTGGCACCTCGGGTGTTCTGTTTGCGGCAAATGACGGCTATCAGCCCGATGCGGCGACCGCCGTGCATACCTTTTGCCACGCGCTTCCGGGCACATGGCACCAGATGGGGGTGATCTTGTCGGCGACCGATGCGCTGAATTGGTATGCGCGTTTGGTAGGGGCCGAACCGCAGGCGCTGACCGCGGGGCTGAACGCTTTGGAAGCGCCCGGAAAGACCCTGTTCTTGCCCTATTTGGGGGGCGAGCGCACACCGCTGAATGATGCCGCCATTCGTGGTGCGTTTATCGGGCTCGAACATGCGACCGACCGCGCCGCCGCAACCCGCGCGGTTCTGGAAGGTGTGACCTATGCGATCCGCGATTGCCGCGATGCCTTGGCGGCGACGGGCACGCAGATTGAAAGCCTGCTGGCCGTCGGTGGTGGTTCTAAATCACGCTATTGGTGCGAGGCGATTGCCACCGCTTTGGGCACGCCGGTTTCCCTGCCTGTGGCGGGGGATTTTGGCGGAGCCTTTGGCGCGGCCCGTTTGGCGCTGATGGCGGCCACGGGCGCAGGTGCCGAAGTGGCGCGCCAACCCACGATTTCTGCCGTAATAGAGCCTGTCTCAGACTTGAGTGCGGCATTTGACGAAGGCCATGCCCGCTACCGTGCGGCGCAGGCCGCAATCCGAGGACTGACATGACCGATTTCTTCAAGGGTATCCCGCAAATTCGCTACGAGGGGCCGGAGTCGACGAATGAATTCGCCTTCCGCCACTACAACCCCGAGGAAGTCGTGGCGGGCAAAACCATGGCAGAGCATCTGCGCTTTGCCGTGGCGTGGTGGCACAGCTTTGCTTGGCCGGGCGGTGATCCGTTTGGCGGGCAAACCTTCCAACGCCCGTGGTTTGGCGACACGCTGGACCTAGCCAAGATGAAGGCCGATGTGGCCTTTGAGATGTTCGACATCTTGCAAGCGCCGTTCTTTTGCTTCCACGATGCCGATATCCGCCCTGAGGGCGCGGATTTCGCTGAAAACACTCGTAATCTGCAAACCATCGTCGATTACATCGGCGAGAAGATGGAAAGCTCCAAGACCAAGCTGCTTTGGGGCACGGCGAACCTGTTTAGCCACCGCCGCTTCATGGCAGGCGCGGCGACCAACCCGGACCCGGATGTGTTTGCCTGGTCGGCGGCGACGGTGAAAACCTGCATGGATGCCACCCTGAAGCTCGGTGGGCAGAACTATGTGCTTTGGGGCGGGCGCGAAGGCTATGAAACGCTGCTCAACACCGATCTCACGCGCGAGGCCGAACATGCCGGGCGGTTCTTGCAGATGGTGGTCGAGTATAAGCACAAGATCGGCTTCAAAGGCACGATCTTGATCGAGCCGAAGCCGCAAGAACCCTCCAAGCATCAATATGATTACGATGTCGCCACGGTTTACGGCTTCCTCAAGCGCTTCGGCCTTGAGAATGAGGTGAAGGTGAACATCGAGCAGGGCCATGCGATTTTGGCAGGGCATAGCTTTGAGCATGAGTTGGCACTGGCGGCTTCGCTCGGCATTCTGGGTTCGATCGACATGAACCGGAATGACTATCAATCCGGTTGGGACACCGACCAGTTCCCGGATTCGGTGCCGGAAATGGCGCGCGCCTATTATGAGGTGCTGAAGGCGGGTGGCTTTGTCACCGGCGGGACCAACTTCGATGCCAAACTCCGCCGTCAATCGCTGGATGCGGAAGATCTCATCTTGGGCCATGTCGGGGCGATGGATGTTTGTGCCCGTGCGCTCAAGGCCGCTGCTGCGCTTTTGGAGGATGGCAGTCTTGAGGCGAACCGCGCTGCGCGTTACGCGGGCTGGGATACGCCGGAAGCAAAAGCAATGCTGGACACGGATTTGGCCAGTATCGAGGCTTTGGTGCGCGAAAAGGGCATCAACCCCGAACCGCGTTCGGGCCGCCAAGAACGGCTCGAAAATCTTTGGAATCGGTTCGTTTGAGCCACGAAAGGGCCGCCCCAAAGGCGGCCCTTTTCAATCCAGCGTTTGGCGAAACCGGCTGAGCGCCAAAAGCGAAAACACAAAGGCAAAGCCCGTCAGCGTTAGGAGTGGCTGCGCCACCTCGCCAAGGCTCGCCCCTTTCAGCATCACTGCCCGGATCAGCCGGAGGAAATGGGTGAGCGGCAGTGTTTCCCCAATCCATTGGGCCCAAATCGGCATGCCGCGAAACGGGAACATGAACCCCGACAGCAAGATCGAGGGCAGGAAGTAAAAGAAGGTGAGCTGCATCGCCTGCATTTGCGTGCGCGCCAGCGTGGAAAAGACATAGCCGAGCACCACTAGCGCCATCACAAAGATGAAGACGCCCAGCAGGAGCAGCCACAAGCTGCCAAAGAACGGCACGCCAAACAAAAGCCGCGCCGCGATCAGCACCACCGAGACCTGCACCGCGCCGACAATAAAATAAGGCAGCACCTTGCCCAGCATCACCTCAATCGGCGTGACGGGCATGGACAGCAGGTTTTCCATCGTGCCGCGCTCCACCTCGCGGGTGAGCGCCATCGCTGTCATCATCACCATCGTCATTTGCAAGATCACGCCCAAAAGGCCGGGCACGATGTTGTATTGGGTGACGCCCTCGGGGTTGTAGCGGCGGTGTACCACCACATCGACTTGGCTGGCAGAAGTGGTATTTTGGACCGTGTTAGAGCCGCTTTCGCGCAAAAGCGCCTGCGCGGCCACGGTGCCCAAAGTGGAGATTGCGCCCGAGGCGACGGAAGGGTCTGTGGCATCGGCCTCGATCAAGATCTGCGGATGATCGCCGCGCAAAACCTTGGTGCCAAAATCTGAAGGCACGGTCACAACAAAGCTCACCTTGCCCGTGGCCATCAATTCCTCCGCCTCGGCGGCGGAGACATAGGGGTGGGTGAAGCGGTAATAGCCCGTCAGTTCGAGCGCGCTGACCATTGAGCGGCTAAACCGATCTTGCGCCGTGGCCACGAGTGCGGCGGGCAGGCCCTTTGGGTCATTGTTGATCGCAAAGCCAAAGAGCAAAAGCTGCATCAGCGGCACGCCCAGCATCATCGCAAAGGTGATCCGGTCACGGCGCATCTGCACCGCTTCTTTGCGGATGATGGTGATCAAGCGGCGAAAGGACAGAAGCCGTTTCATTGCATATTGTCCGTTGAAGCGCCCATGAGCTGGATGAACACATCTTCAAGGCTGGTGTCGGCCTCATGCACACTGGCCCCGGTTTCCTGTGCCACCGCTTGCGCGGCTTGGCGCAGCGCTGCGCCATCACGCCCGATCACATGCAAATCGGTGCCGTAGGGGGCCACCTGATCGACCCCATTTCGGCCCAAAAGCTGGGTTTGCGCTGCGCTCAAATCGCCGCCGCGCAAAATTACCGTGGTGAGCCCCGCATCGCGCACCACCTCTGCGACTGTGCCTTGAGAGATCAGCTTGCCATAAGAGATGTAATTGATCCGCTGGCAGCGCTCTGCCTCATCCATGTAATGGGTGGAGACGAGGACGGTGAGCCCGGCGCTCGCCCGGGTGTGGATTTCATCCCAAAACTCGCGCCGTGCCTTTGGGTCTACGCCCGCCGTGGGCTCATCCAGCATCAAAAGCTGGGGCCTATGCATCAGGCAAGCGGCGAGCGCGAGGCGTTGCTTCCAGCCACCCGAAAGCGAGCCCGCCAATTGCCGCTTGCGGCTGCTCAGCCCCAAATCTTCGAGCGTATCGTCCACAGCGCCTTTGGGCAGGCCGTAAACCCCGGCCACGAAAGAAAGGTTTTCCGCGATCGTCAGGTCTTCGTAAAAGCTGAAGCGCTGGGTCATGTAGCCGACCTCGCGCTTGATCGCGCGCTGGTCGCGCAAGATGTCATGGCCCAACACCGAGCCAGTGCCGCCATCAGGCGTGAGCAAGCCGCACATCATCCGAATAGTGGTGGTTTTGCCCGAGCCGTTTGGCCCCAAAAAGCCGACGATCTCGCCCCGGTTCACCTGCATCGAGACATGGTCCACCACGGTCCGGGTGCCAAAGGTCTTGACCAAATCGGTGACGGTGATGGCGGGGGCGTCACTCATGCGCACCCTCGGCCAAGGTGGCATCGACAATCTGGCCGGGTTTGAGGCTGGTCGTCCCTTCGGGCCGCGCCTCCACCAGATAGACCAGCTTTTGGCGGTTTTGCAGCGAGTAGATCACCGGGGGGGTGAATTCTGGCCCGTCCGCGATGTAGCTCACCCGCGCGGTGAGCCCCGGCGCGCAGCCATCGCAACTGATGCGCAGGCGCGTTTCGGGATGGATCGCGGCAATCTCGCCTTCGGGCACATAAAGGCGCAGTTTCACCGCGCCCTCGGGCAGCATCGTCAAGACGGGTGCCGTTGGGCCGACCATTTCGCCGGGATGGCGCAGCACATCGGAAATCACCCCATCGGCGGGCGCTTGCACTTTGCGCTTGTCCAAAAGCCATTGCGCCTGATCGACGCTGGCTTGGCCTGCGCGCACCGCGGCCTCTGCGGCGGCGATCTCGGCGGCGCGGGCGGGCAGCTTGGCAACGACCAAATCAGCCTCTATTTCGGCCACTTTTGCCTCTGCCACGCTCAGCGCGGTTTGCGCATCCTCGCGCTGGGCTTCTGTGGCGGCACCACGGGTGGCCAGCGTTTCATAACGCGCGGCGGTGCGCCGCGTTTCCACCAATTGCGCGCGGGCAGAGGTAAGCGACGCTTCAATCACCCGGATTTCCTCGGGCCGTTTTCCCTGTTGCAGGTTTTCAAGCTGGCTTTGCGCTTGGGCAAGGGCTGCCTTGGCCTGTTCAAGCGCGATCATGGCGTCGCGGTCCTCTTGCATCGCAAGGGTTTGGCCCGCCACGACCTGATCGCCTCGCGCCACCTCCAACAGGCGCAATTCGGCCAAGGCGACCGGCGCCAAAGCGACATGTTCCCCCTCGACATAGCCCGTCGCCAAAACGCTTGGTGCCGCGCAGGCGGCCAAAAAGGAGGCAATGATCGGCAAAGAACACAGGCTCATAGACTGCTCCTTCGGTGCTGTGCGATCAGCGCGGTGATGTTTGATTTCAAAATCGCGACGATGCTTGCGGTTTCTTCGGGGCCGATCTCTGTCCACCCCATGCGGCGGGTGACCACGGGCGCGCCAATGCGGAAGTAAAGGATCTGGCCCAGCGCGGTGAAGATCAGCAGTTTTGTTGTTTCCGCATTGGCGGGTTCGCCCGTTGCGGTTTCCCACAGCCGGCAAAACCGCGTGTGGGAGGGAACCACCAGTTGTTCATAGAAACTATCGAGCCCGCTGCCCCCGCTTGCCACCTCGCGCAGCATAAAGGCCACGCGGGACTGCATGTCATGATCGGCGATCATATGCGCCGCAAAGCGCTCCACAATCGTCAAAATCAGGGCTTCGGCGGCCTGTGGCGTTTCGGGCTCGGGCAGGGTGTCGAGGTTCAAAAGGCCACCAATATGGCTGGCAAAGGCGGCAGCGCAGGCGCGGCGCAACCCGTCCTTGCCGCCGAAGTGATATGCGATCGAGGCGACATTGGTTTGCGCTGCGGCGGCGATCTCTCGGGTTGAGGTGGCATCAAACCCCTTTTGACCGAAAATGGCGATGGCGGCGCGCACCAAAGCCCCGGCTGTTCCGGGATCAGAGAGGGAAACGGATTTTGTGTCGACTCGCTCAATCATGCGAATAGAATTCAATCAAACGATTGATTAGTCAATGACGCAAAGAAAACCCGATCCGGGGCTGCCCCGGATCGGATCAAAATAGATGCTATTCCGGCCTAAATCTTAGTTCACGACAAATTCGGCATGCAGCGCCCCAGCGGCATTGATGCTTTTGAGAATGTCGATCATGTCGCGCGGGCTGACGCCAAGGGCGTTGAGCCCCGCCACGACATCAGAGAGCGAACTGGTCTCGGCCACTTCAGCCATCTGGATGCCGGGCCCCTGTTCGATCGTTGCCTGAGTGCGCGGCACCACCACGGTTTCGCCACGGGCAAACGGGTTCGGTTGCACCACAATCGGGGTTTCTTGCACGCGGAGGGTCAGGTTGCCTTGGCTCACCGCAACACGTGATATGCGGACATCTTCGCCCATGACGATGGTGCCGGAGCGTTGGTCCACCACCACGCGGGCGCGTTGTTCGGGTTCGACATCAAGGTTCTCAAGCCGCCCCAGCACATGCGCGGCCGAGCGCATGCCGGCATTTTGCACGTTCACTGTCACGGTGCCGGAATCTTCCATCGTTGCGATGCGCTTGCCGAATTCGCCGTTGATCACCTTTTCGATCCGCAGCGCGGTGGTGAAATCGGGCGTGCGCAGCGCCAGCCGGATTGAGGACAGGCTGTTCAACTCAAAGCCAATTTCACGTTCGATATGCGCGCCCGAGGGGATCAGGCCCGAGGTCGGCACACCTTGGGTGACTGCCGCGCCTTGGCCTTGCGCGGTCACACCGCCCGCAATCACCGCGCCTTGGGCGACGGCGTAAATCTCACCATCGGCGGCATTGAGCGGCGTCATGATCAGCGTCCCGCCCAGGAGACTTTTCGCATCACCAATTGCCGAAACGGTGACGTCGATCTTGCCGCCCGCGCGCGCAAACGGCGGCAGCGAGGCGGTGACCATGACGGCGGCAACGTTTTTGGGGCGGAATTGTTCGCCGGTAACGTTAACGCCGAGCCGTTCGAGGATGTTGGACATAATGTCTTCGGTGAAGGGTGCGTTGCGCATCCCGTCGCCGGTGCCGTTGAGGCCGACCACGAGGCCGTAGCCCACCAGATCGTTGCCGCGGACGCCATCGAATTCGACCAGATCTTTGATCCGGATCGGCGCCGCCTCGGCAACAGGGGCGGTCAGCATCGGCACGATAAGGGCCAATATGAGGACAAGAAGCTTCATCAGTGATTTCATCACATGTAATCCGTCAGCGACAGTTGTGCCACGCGCGTGGTCAGCGTGTAGAGGGTTTCAAGCTGGGACTGCACCGCCTCAAGCGCGGTGGCCCCGTCATAGGGATCGACACCGATCATCTCTTTTTTGGAGATTTCCAGCGCGGAAAGCTGTGCGGCGTTGCGGGTTTTCGCGGTTTCGATGATCCCTTCGACCGTGCCAATCTCTGCGCGGGCGGTGGTCAGTTCTGAACTGCCCGTCAAGATTCGTGTTCCGGCAAGGCCAGCGATCGTCGCGCGCGTGTAATCATCGTTAGGAACGGCATCTTGCGCGACCAAGGTGGCCAGAGCGAAGCCTTTCAGCACATCGCGAATACGGTTATCCGCAGCGGTCATGCTGAGTTGTGCTTGGTCAGTATCGGAGATTTGCACCGGCGAAAGCGAGGTTGCGCTGCCCAAATAGGCAACATCAAGAAAACCTCCGCCACCCGCAGGTTGATCAAACCAAGCATCCACCGCATTGGCGATATCGGTGGGTACGGTCAGACCACTGATTTCCGCTTTCAGCGCCGTGATGATCGTTGTGCTGTCGGCCACCGGACGTGTGTCCGTTGTATTGCCCGACATCACATAACGCCCGGCAACGTTGGAGTTGAGCGCATCGAGCGTCGATTCAAAGCGAATTTCGGCATCTTTGGTGCCAGAGGTCACGATTGCCGGGCTTGTTGCGGTTGTGGCCGCTGCAAGCGTGTTGCCGATCTCTTCAGCATGGCCCTGAATTACTTCAAGGGCCGATTGCTGCGTACTGGCGACAAGATTGGCTTCCACGGCGACTTGGTCGAAGATTGCGCTGCGCGAAATGGAGCGTTCGATTGCGGCCAGAGCGGTGAAATCACCCCCGACAGCGGCGCCGACATCGCTGGTGACACCCGTAACCAGCTCATTCGAGAGCTTGGTCATGGTGTTTTTGAGTTGCACATTATGATTGCGCATCATGTAGGTCTGGGCCATGTCGCCGACGGACATATACTTCATGTCAGAGCTCCAGGAGTTGCTGGATGAGGGCGTCGATCGTCTGGATCACCCGGGCATTGGCCGCATAAGCCTTTTCGACGACAAGCAGGTTTTGCATCTCGTAATCGGTGTCGACCCCATCAGCGAGCGCCATTTCATGCAACGCTTCTTGGCGCGCATTTGTGTAGCCTTGGGTCAGTTCCGAGGATTGCCGCGAGGACGAGGCAAAGGACAAAAGATCCGCCGACAGCCCCGCCATGGAGCGTTGCAGCGCGCCAAAATTGCCCGAGGCCGGAACGCTTTGGGTGGTCATGGCCGACGACATCGCATTGAGCAGCGTTGCGTCGCTTACCACGCCGGGCGTTGCCGCGTTCAGACCATCGCGCATATGCCAAGCCGCACCGCCCTGCAGCGGGTCGACAATCGCGTTGATCGAGATGCGTCCGGCAAGACCGGCTTCATTCGCCACCACAAGCGGGCCACCACCATCGGTGAAAAGCCCCGCATCGCCGGGGTTCAGGGTCGGATCGACACTGGTGCTTTCAAACCGGGAGATCAGATCGCGGGCCACCGCATCAAGTTTGGCCTGCGCCTCGGTTCCCAGAGTATCGCGCACGGCAAAAGCTGCACCAAGTGTCCCACCGCCAAACTGGCTGCCCTCGCCCACGGTCATCGCTTGGCCATTGACGGTGATGCCGGAAAGCTGACCGCCCGCAAGCGTCATATCTGCGGCCATCACGCCAGCGCCGGTAAAGCCGATCTCATAGGCGTGGCCATCAAGCAAAATGCCGCCGCCTTTTGTGAACAGCGCGATCTGGTTGTTGTCGCGCTGCACGACCTTGATCGGCACGATTTCAGAAATGCTGTCGACCAGCATTTGGCGTTGATCCATCAGTCCATTGGCATCGCGCCCAACGGCGATTTGCGTGGTGATGGTGCGGTTTAGCAGTTCAATCTCGCCAAGCGTTTCGTTCAGTGTATTGACCTGTTTGGCGATCGATTGATCGGCCTCAAGCCGGGTCTGCTGCAGGTCTGCGGAAACACTATTGAGTTTGTCAGTCACCAGACGCGCGGCATCCACCGCGCTTGAAAGCCGCGCGCTGCTGTCAGGCATGCTTGCGGCTGTCAGAAGCGAATCCTCAAATTTGCTGATCGTCCAGCTGAGCGAGCCTTCGGTGGTCGGATCGCCGATTTGGTTTTCAAGGTCCGCATAAAATGTGGTGCGGGCCGTGGCATCGGCTGCCGCCGCATCGGCAAGCCGTTTGTCTTGTAGCAGTGTTTCGTTGACCATGCGGTTGATGCCGTTGATCCGCACGCCGCCGCCATCTCCCCCGAGCGTGTCGGAGGAGAGCGAGATTTCGCGGCGTGCATAGCCTTCGGTCATCGCATTTGCGACGTTCGAGGAGACAACCTCGGCGGCCCGGGAGGCTGCGGTCAGCCCGGTCACGGCATTGTTCAGTGCACCTGTGATGCCTACCATTTGTCAGCTCCTCTCACTCAGGCGTTTTGCCTTAGCGTTTGATATTCGTCGTCTCTTGCAGCATCTCGTCCACCGTCTGGATGACTTTCGCATTCGACGAATAGGCGCGTTGGGTTTGGATCAGGTTGGTCAGTTCCTGCGCCACATCGACGGCAGACCCTTCACGGGCATAGCCTTCGACGGCACCGGTCGGGCCGTCACCGGCATCCCACAGGTAGAACGAGCCCGAACCCGACGAGACTTGGAAGGTCTGGTTGTCCAGCGCGGTCAGCCCGTTCGCGTTCGACACATCGGCCAGCGGCACCTGATAAACGGTGCGAATGAAGCCGGTGTCATAGGTCGCTTTGATGAAGCCGTTTTCGTCAATCTCTACCGCGGTCAGGTTGCCAACGGGCGAACCGTCTTTGGTGATTGAGGTCGGCGCGAAATCGGTCGCAAGCTGGGTCAGGCCGTTGGTGTCGCCGATCCGGCCAATGGTGGCGGTGATGTTTTGCAAACCATCGCCAACGGAAAGGTCGATTGCACCCGTGGTGGCCGACCAAGCCGGGCTGCCCGAAAGCGGGGTCACGCCCGAAAGGGTGCCGCCGTTCGCGCTCGTGTTGTCGAAGTTGATCGTATACTGCCCCAAAACGCCGACACCAAGACCCAACGGGTCGGTGGTGGTGGCCGAATCGGTGATGGTCATCGTCCAGCTGTTCGAAGCGCCGGTGGCCGGAACGGTCGGGTCAAAGGTCACTTGCAGCGTGTTCGACGTGCCAAGGTTGCCGAAATATTCAATCGACGAGGTCAGGTTTTGGTCGCTGGCGCCGGCCATGGTTTCGGTGGCGGGCAGGTTGATACCGAGGTTCATCACCGTCGTCGGGTCGCCCGCGGTTTGGTTGGCGTTGATCACGACCGGCTCCAGACCCGCGGTGGTGTCGCGCGGTTGCAGCGGGATCGAGCCATCGGCGTTCGCGGCCCAGCCCAAAAGCACAAGCCCCGAATCGGTGCGCAGCACGCCGTCTTTATCGGTGTGGAACGAGCCCGTGGTGGTCATCATCAGCGGCTGCGAGCCCAGCCCGTTGATCAGCCCCGCCGTGGTCGAGACCGGCAGGAAGCCACGGCCCGAAATGGCGATGTCCATCGCGTTCGAGGTGCCGACAAGCGAGCCACGCTCGTCAATCAGACGGCCCGTGGTGGCGCGCACGCCGCCTGCCGAATAGGTGCCGGAGTTGCGCGTCTGCGTCAGCACCATGCTTTCGAAATCCGCCGTGGCCCGTTTATAGCCATAGGTGGCGGAGTTAGCGATGTTGTCAGAAATCGTCGCAAGACGCGTGGCGTTGGCGGCAAGACCGGCCACACCGGCGTTGAGCGAGGAAGAAATAGACATGGGGGCGCCTTTCTGCTGCTGGTCCCTTGATCGACCGCCAGACTGCCGCAGGCGTCGTTAAGATGGACCTAACACCTAAAATGCGTTGGATTTCTTTGCCCCCACGGCACGTGAAACGGGCGGATTAACGCCCGTTTCGCAGCAAAATCACCTCGAGCCGGTTGTTGCGCACCGACATTGCGGATTCGATGGCCGGTTTGCGGTCCGCGAAACCCGAGACCCGGTGAATGCGCGCCGCTTCAAACCCATCACCTTCCATCAAGCCCCGCATGGTCTGCGCACGCTCGGTCGACAGGTCCCACACCGGGTTTTGCCGCAGCATAGACGGATAGGCCCTTGTATGCCCGTTGATCGCCACACCATTGGTCGCATAGCTGAACACACGGGTCAGCATTTGCGCGATCTCTTCGAGAATCAGTTCAGGCTGTGCGGTATCGGGCACGAAGAGCGGCTCTTCTTCCAGATCGAAGAATTCGACGATCAGCCCTTCATCGGTGACTTTGGTCAAGATGTGGCGCGCCATCTGCTCGCTCACCATCGATTCGCCACCCACGCCTTGCAGCGCTTGTTCGATCTTGCGCGCCATTTCCTCGAAGGCGGCCTTTTCGTCTTCGGCGGCCTTGTCTTCAGAAAGGCCACTGTCGCCGCGGGCCTGCCGTTCTTCGGTGGGGCGTTGCCCCGCCGCGCCGGTGCCGGTTTGCGCGATCTGGTCTTCTGAGAAGACGGAATCGCCGCCAAAGGCACCTTCGCCGCCGCCGGAAATCCGGTTGATCGGAATCGTCGGATTGAAGTAATCCGCGATGCCTTTGCGTTGCTTTTCTGTTGTTGCGTTCAACAGCCACATCAAGAGAAAGAAGGCCATCATGGCGGTCACGAAGTCAGCATAGGCCACTTTCCACGCCCCACCGTGGTGCCCGTCGCCGCCGACGACCTTCTTACGTTTGATGATAACCGGAGCCGCGTTGTCACGCGCCGCCATGTCCACCACCTCATTTTCACCCGAGACAAGAGGTAGCAGGTCGGGCTTAAGCCACGCTTAACGGATAAAATTCAACGCAGTTATGGGCTTAAGTCGTGGGGGTGAAGCCGCCGAACTTGCCGCCAAAAAAGCACAGCGGTGCGCCTTCGGTGCACAGCGTGAAGCGGTCCACTTGGCCGATGATGATCGTGTGATCACCGCCTTCGTGCATTGCTTCCGTGGTGCATTCAAACCGCGCCAAGCACTTGTCGAGCAGTGGCACGGCTTGATCGTTGAGTTTGTAAGCCAGCCCTTCAAACCCCGGCCCCGAGGAAGACGAAAACCGTTTCGCGATCTCCGCTTGATCGGCGCTCAGCACGTGAATGGCAAAGGCGGGCGCGGCGGTAAAATGGCGATGCCGCAGCGATGACCGTGCCGCCGACCACAAGACCAAGGCCGGGTCGAGCGAGACCGAGGCGAAAGAATTCACCGTGATTCCAATCGGTTCGCCACCACCTTCTTCGCGCGCGGTGACCACGGTCACCCCGGTCGCAAAGCGCCCCAAAGCATCGCGCAACAGGCGCGGGTCATCGGGGGAGGGCACATGGCCAAGGCTTGCCGCCTCGGCCGCGCTCAGGCTCGCGTCGATATCGTCGCTTTCGCTCATCTATCCTCCTGCCGGGATGGTCCCGGATCAGAAATCGAGGTTTTCTACGCTCAGCGCGTTTTGCTGAATGAATTCGCGGCGCGGTTCCACCACATCGCCCATCAGCTTGGAGAAGATATCTTCCGCCTCGGCCAAATCATCCACGCGCACTTGCAACAGCGTGCGGGCAACCGGGTCAAGCGTGGTTTCCCAAAGCTGTTCGGGGTTCATTTCGCCCAAACCTTTGTAACGTTGCAGGGTCAGACCCTTTTCGCCTTCTTGCAGAATTGCTGCCAAAAGGTCGAGCGGACCATAGATCAACTGCTCGCGATCCTTGCGCATCAACCGTGCGGGCGCGCCATAGGTTTCTTGCAGGCTGGCGGTGAACTGGGCAAGCCGCCGCGCCTCGCCCGAGCGCAGCACCGCGCCATCCAGCGTGCGGACCTCTTCCACCCCGCGCAGCACACGCGCAAGCCGCAGACCCTTGTCTTGCGTGGGCCGCCCGCTCCAGCCGCGCTCGTATTCCAACGCGACAAGATCGAGCCGCGCCGCGACTTGGTTCGCCGCGCCCTGCGCATCGGCATCGACATAGCCGGGAACCAGTGCGCCCGCGATGGCGGTTTGCTCCAGAATGCGCTGCGGGTAATGCGTTGGGAAGGCTTGCAGAATGCGGCGGATTTGCCGGGCTTCCTCGACCAAACGCGCTAGGTCCGCGCCGACAATATCGGTGCCATCACCAAGCCGCAGGATCGCGCCTTCCACCCCTTGGGCGACCAAGTAATCTTCCAGCGCGAGTTGGTCTTTCAGATAGACCTCAGACTTGCCGCGGGCCACTTTGTAAAGCGGCGGCTGGGCAATGTAGAGATAGCCATGCTCGATCAGCTCCGGCATTTGCCGGAAGAAGAAGGTCAGCAGAAGGGTGCGGATGTGCGCGCCGTCCACGTCGGCATCGGTCATGATGACGATCTTGTGGTAGCGCAGCTTGGCGATGTTAAACTCATCGCGGCCAATGCCGGTGCCGAGCGCCGTGATCAGCGTGCCGATTTGATCCGACGACAGCATCCGGTCAAAGCGCGCGCGCTCCACGTTGAGGATTTTACCGCGCAACGGCAGAACTGCTTGGTTCTTCCGTTCGCGCCCTTGCTTGGCGGAGCCACCCGCCGAGTCCCCTTCGACGAGGAACAATTCGCTGAGCGCCGGATCTTTTTCTTGGCAATCGGCGAGCTTGCCCGGCAGCGAAGCAACATCCATCGCGGTTTTGCGACGGGTGAGTTCGCGCGCTTTGCGCGCCGCTTCGCGCGCCAAAGCCGCTTCGATGATCTTGCCAACAATCCCTTTCGCCTCGGCGGGATGTTCTTCAAACCACTCGCCCAACTTCTCGTTCACAAGGTTTTCGACCGCAGGCCGCACCTCAGAGGAGACCAGCTTGTCTTTCGTTTGGCTGGAGAATTTCGGGTCCGGCACTTTCACCGAAAGCACGCAGGTCAGCCCTTCGCGCGCATCATCGCCGGTGAAATCGACCTTCTCTTTCTTGGCGATGCCGCTGTCTTGGGCGTATTTCGTGATCGTGCGGGTCAGCGCGCCACGCAGGCCCGCCAAATGGGTGCCGCCATCGCGCTGGGGAATGTTGTTGGTAAAGGGCAGCACGGTTTCGTGGTAGCTGTCGTTCCACCACATCGCCACCTCAACGCCGATGCCGCGCACTTCGCCGGTCATATAGATCGGATCGGGCATCACCGCTGTTTTCGACCGGTCGAGGTATTTTACAAACTCGCGCACGCCGCCTTCGTAGTGCAGTTCGACCTTCAGCGGCTCGGCGGGGCGTTCATCTTCCAAGATGATCCGCACGCCGGAATTGAGGAAGGCCAGTTCCCGCAGACGCGTTTCCAGCGTTTTGAAATTGTATTCGAGGTTGGAAAAGGTGCCGTCCGGGTCCACCACTTTGGACGAGGCCAGAAACCGCACTTCGGTGCCTTTTTCGCCCGGTGCGTCGCCGACCTCATGCACATGGACGGTGCATTCGCCCTTTTCGAACTTGGCGTAATAGACCTTGTCATTGCGCCAGACGCGCAGTTCCAGCCAGTCTGACAGCGCGTTCACCACCGACACACCCACGCCGTGCAACCCGCCCGAAACCTTATAGGCGTTGCCATCGTCATCGGTGTTGTTGAATTTGCCGCCCGCATGCAGCTGGGTCATGATGACCTCGGCCGCCGAAACCCCCTCTTCGGCGTGCATATCGACCGGAATGCCCCGACCATTGTCGCGCACCGAAACCGAATTATCGGCGTGGATTTTCACGGCCACATAGTTGGCATGGCCCGCCAGCGCCTCGTCGATGCCGTTATCGACCACCTCATAGACCATGTGATGCAGGCCAGACCCGTCATCCGTGTCGCCGATATACATGCCGGGGCGCTTGCGCACCGCCTCTAGGCCCTTGAGAACCTTGATGGAATCCGCGCCGTATTCGGTCTTTTTCTTGGGGGTGTCGGTCATCCGCGCCTATCCTGCAATTCGATGCGGATTTATAGTGTTTTGCGCCTGCCTTGTCACGCCTTCGCCACAATATTTAGCGGTTTTGAAACGGGGTTTCCGCCACTTGCGAGGTGCCTTGTGCCTCGGTCACATGCCAATATTGGCCGCGGCTTCCCAAAGCGTCAAAAAGCTCAAGCCCGGTGCCGGTCATCATCACCTGCGCGGGAAGCGCGCAAATCTCGTCATAAAGCGCGGCGCGGCGCCCGGCATCAAGATGCGCGGCGACTTCATCAAGCAAAAGCACCGTGCTTTCCCCCGCCAGCGCGCGGGCATTGGCAAGGAGGAGCGAGATCAGAAGCGCTTTTTGCTCGCCGGTGGAGCATTGATCGGCGGGCGTGTCTTTTTCCGCGTAAAGGGCCGTAAGGTCAGCGCGGTGCGGGCCCTCCAATGTGCGACCTGCCGCCATATCGCGGCGACGGTTGGCATCCAGCGCGGCGGCCAAATCATCGGGGCCTTGGTTCACCACGGCCAATGTTGCTGCTGGAAAAGCGGTGGCCGCGCCTGCCTGTGCAGCGGCGAGCTTTTCCAAAGCTTGCAGCCGTTGCGTCACGATCTGCGCGCCTGCCTCTGCCATCTGGCTTTCGAGCGCGTGATACCACGCCGGATCGCGGACTTCGTCTTTCAGCAAGCGGTTGCGTTCGCGCATCGCCTTTTCATAGGCGAGCGTGGCATCGGCATGGGTGGGGAAGAAGCTGAGCGTCATCCGGTCCAAAAACCGCCGCCGCCCCTCGGCCCCCTCGATCCAGAGCCGGTCCATCGCCGGCACCAGCCAGAGCACCCGCATCAGCCGCCCCAAGGCGAGTTGCGAGGCGGATTTGCCATCAATCAGCACATCGCGGCTTTGGCCGGGGCGGGCGGAGGTCTCGAGTTCATACTCAGGGAGGTTGGCGCGCAGCTTCCAGCCGACAGATTCCTGCCGCCGGATCAGTTCTTCGGCCGTCGCGCGCCGCAGCCCACGGCCCGGTGAAAACAGCGATACCGCTTCCAAAACAGAGGTTTTGCCCGCGCCATTCGGCCCGTAAAGCGCGACAGGCCGGGTATCAAAGGCAAATTCCGCCCGGCGATGCGAGCGGAATTGCAAAAGCGTAAGGCTGCGCAGGCTCACACGCGCATCGGCATCACGACATAGACCGCCGAAGTGTCATTGCCTTCGCGCATCAGCGTCGGATCGCCCGAGGAGTTGAACAGGAAAACGGCGTTTTCCCGGTCCACTTGGCTGGCGATTTCCAGCAGGTACTTGGCGTTAAAGCCAATTTCGAGCCGCTCATCGCCGTAAGCCACGGCCAGTTCTTCTTCGGCAGCGCCTGCATCGGGGGCATTGACCGACAGAACGAGCCGATCTTCATCAAGGCTCAGCTTCACGGCGCGCGAGCGTTCAGATGACACGGTCGCCACACGGTCCACGGCTTTGGCGAATTCTTGCGCGTCCACTTCCAGCCGCCGCGTATTCCCCATCGGAATAACGCGGGTGTAATCGGGGAAGGTGCCGTCGATCACCTTAGAGGTCAGCGTGATGGCAGGCGTGGCGAAGCGCACCTTGGTTTCGCTGACCGAAACGGCGATTTGCGCCTCGTCATCATCCAAAAGCTTGCGCAGTTCGTTCACGGTTTTGCGCGGCACGATCACACCGGGCATGCCCGCCGCGCCCTCGGGCAAAGTCGCATCAATGCGCGCCAGACGGTGGCCATCGGTCGCCACACAGCGCAGCGCTTGGCCATCTTCGCCGGTCGCGACATGCATATAGACGCCGTTGAGATAATAGCGGGTCTCTTCGGTCGAGATTGCGAATTTCGACTTATCAAACAACCGTTTCAGCACGCCCGCTTGGGCGGCGAAATTCGCGGTATATTCGGACGAGGCCATCACCGGGAAATCTTCACGCGGTAGCGTGGCCAAGTTGAAGTTCGACCGCCCCGCCATCACCGAAAGCCGCCCGGCGGAGGGGTCATCGGCCAATTGCACCAGCGCGCCATCGGGCAGCTTGCGCACGATCTCATGCAGCATCACCGCCGAAACGGTGGTGGCGCCAGCGCGTTCTACCTGCGCGGGGGCTTTATCGACCACCTCAATATCAAGGTCGGTGGCGCGGAAGGAAACCGTGTCACCCTCCGCCTCGATCAGCACGTTTGCCAAGATCGGAATCGTGTTGCGACGTTCGACAACCGATTGAGCCTGTGCCACCGCCTTCAGAAGCGCGGCGCGTTCGATGCTGATTTTCATATCCATACCTCACCGGTTCCCGGGGGCGGCAAGGTAACATGCCAGCGCGCCGGAACAAGATTTTTCCGGACATTCCGTTGCTTTGTGCGGGGCGTCAAGGGTTCAGGATTCCATCAGCCGTTTCAGAAGGCCAATATCTTCCGCAAGTTGCTGATCGGTCGCCATCAACTCGTCGATCTTGCGGATTCCGTGCATAATGGTGGTGTGATCGCGGCCGCCAAAGCGCCGCCCAATCTCGGGCAGGCTCCGCGTGGTGAGGTGTTTGGCCAGATACATCGCCACCTGACGCGGGCGCGCAATGGTGCGCAGCCGCTTCGGGCCGATCATATCCGACAGGCGCACGTTGTAATGCTCGGCCACCTTGCGCTGAATCTCCTCGATCGTGACACGACGATCCGAGGCACGCAGAATATCGGCCAAGCATTCCTGCGCCAGATCAAGCGTGATCTCACGCCCCACAAGCGAACCAAAGGCAAAGAGCCGGGTCAGCGCGCCTTCCAGCACACGCACGTTGGTGGTGATACGATGGGCGAGGAATTCCAGCACGCCATCGGCCATTTTCAGGCCCGGATAGCGGGCACAATAGGCATCGGCTTTGGATTGCAGAATACCCAGGCGCAGTTCGTAATCGGTCGGGTGCAGGTCCACCACAAGGCCGCATTGCAGGCGGGAACGGATGCGCTCTTCCAGATCTTTGATCTCGCCGGGCGCGCGGTCCGCAGAAATTACGATCTGCTTGCCCTGATCCACCAGCGCGTTGAAGGTGTGGAAGAATTCTTCTTGCGTGCTGTCTTTGCCGGCGATGAATTGCACATCATCCACCATCAGCACATCGACGGAGCGGAACAGCTCTTTGAAATCCATGATCTGGCGGTCGCGCAGGGCTTGCACGAAGCGATACATGAATTGCTCGGCAGAAAGGTAAAGCACACGCAGATCGGGGCGCCCGGTTTGCAGCTCATGCGCGATCGCATGCATCAAGTGCGTTTTCCCAAGCCCAACGCCGCCGTAAAGGAACAGCGGGTTAAAGGTCACCGGGCCACCCTCTGCCACGCGCCGCGCGGCGGCATGGGCCAATTCGTTCGGTTTGCCGACCACGAAGCTGTCAAAGGTGAACCGCGCATCCAGCGGTGCGCCGGGCAATTCGCTGTCCTCAGTCGCGCGCGCGGATTTGCGCGCAGCGGGCGCCGGGGCAGGGGTGTTGGCCGGGGCAACCGGACGCGCCGCGCCCAGACCAATGGTGATGCGTTCGACGGGCGCACCGGTCTTGCGCAGCGCGCTCAGAATCGGTTCGCCATAATTGCGCGACACCCAATCGCACATGAATTTGGTGGGCGCTTCAAAGGAAACGATGCCGTCTTTCAGCGCGATGATTTCAAGGGGCGCGATCCAAGTTTCATGGTTGGTCTTGCCGACCGTTTTCCGCAGATCATTGCTCACTTGCCCCCAGAGCTCTTTCGTCATGTTTTTCTTCCATCGCAGCTGTTCAGCTCAACATCATGAACCACGTCTCCGATGGCCCTTTCGCCGCAGCTGGCGAAAAGGTTTTCAGACACGACGAATGGACCGGAAAAACCGGACACGGCATCACCTGCCGAGTAGGGCTTGCGCCCCTCTTTCGTCGGATCGCATCTTGATGTCGAAGCGGTGGGCTTCTTGTCACGGCAGCATTCTTACCCTGCCTCGACACCAGCAATGCGTCATGTCCCCCAAGGCGACGTGAATCGCTCAACCAAGCTAGCAAGCCCTCACGGGAAGGTGCAACCGAACTTCATGCTTGACGGCGACTTTGATGAAACGAATCTGTGACACCCACGCAAATGCGCCACACCCATGATTAAGTACTTGAAAAAGCATAAAAAACGAAAAGGCGCCCCGGAATCGGAGCGCCTATCCTAAAGGCGTAGTTGGCCTGATCGAAAGATCAGTTCGCGAGGGCTTTCACGCGCGCCGAAAGGCGCGAGATTTTCCGCGAAACCGTGTTTTTGTGCATCACGCCCTTGGTCACGCCACGCGCCATTTCCGGCTGGGCGGCTTGCAGAGCGGCTTTCGCAGCGCCGGCGTCGCCCGAGGCGATCGCTTCTTCGACTTTGCGGATGAAGGTGCGGATACGCGAACGACGGGCTTTGTTGATGTCGTTGCGACGCTCGGCCTGACGAGCGCGTTTTTTGGACTGGGGCGTGTTGGCCATTGTACCGTGTTCCCGAACTAAAGCGAATATATAGCGCAAAGCCCGGTCGTCCCAGCGAACCGGATGATTCTAGCCTGAGCGGGCTCCACGCGCATGTGAGGGGTGCCAATAGGGGAAACAGGCCGGAAAGAAAAGCCCCTTTCGGGCCCCGGCCTGCCTTTTCGCCCTTATTTGTCGCGGAATTGCGGTTCGCGTTTTTCCAAGAAGGCCGACATACCTTCTTTTTGGTCTTCCGTCGCAAAGAGCGCATGGAACACCCGGCGTTCAAACAAAACGCCTTCGCGCAACGTGGTCTCATAGGCGCGGTTGACGCATTCCTTGACCACCATCGTTGCCACGGCAGATTTAGAGGCGACTTTGCGCGCCGCCGCCAGCGCCTCGGGCACCAGTTGCGCCACGGGAACGACGCGGCTCACCAGCCCCGAACGTTCCGCCTCGGTCGCATCCATGAAGCGGCCCGTCAGGTGCATGTCCATCGATTTGGATTTGCCCACAAAGCGGGTCAGGCGCTGCGTGCCGCCAATGCCCGCGACCACGCCGAGGTTGATCTCGGGTTGGCCGAATTTGGCGTTTTCGGCGCAGATGATGAAATCGCACATCATGGCGAGTTCACAACCGCCGCCCAAAGCGTAGCCAGCAACGGCAGCGATGATCGGTTTGCGGGTGCGCAGAAGGCTGTCGGCCTCAGAGCCGAAGAAATCGCTCGTGTACATCTCAACGAAGCTTTTCTCCGACATCTCTTTGATGTCAGCGCCAGCCGCGAAAGCTTTTTCCGAACCCGTCAGAACGATGCAGCGCACCTTGTCATTGTCATCAAGTTGCTTGAGCGCATCGGCCAACTCGCCCAACAGCTCGGAATTGAGCGCATTGAGGGCTTCTGGACGGTTAAGGCGGATCAGAGCGACGCTGTCTTCGATTTCGACGATCAGGGTCTGGTAGGCCATTGCGGGTGCCTTTCCTTGTTATCGGGGCAAGTCCTAGCAGGTGGGGCGCGAAACTCAAGACTTGTTGCGGCACTGTAGCGCAGCGTTACCTAAGGGCAGGGCGAAGTGCTAAAAAACCCGGCCATTAGCGCTGACAGCTTGGGCAGAAATAGCTTGAGCGCCCCCCTTGCACGATGCGCCGGATTGGGGTGGCGCAGGTGGTGCAGGGCGCGTCTTCGCGGTCATAAACGCGAAAAGCATGTTGGAAATAGCCAAGCTCGCCATCGGCTTGGCGGTGGTCGCGCAGGCTTGATCCGCCTGCTTCAATCGCCTCGGCCAGCACCTCGCGGATGATCGGCACCAGCGCCGCGATCCGTGCGCCCGCGATTCTATTGGCGGCGCGGCGCGGGTCGATGCCCGCACGATGCAGCACCTCGCAGACATAGATATTGCCAAGCCCGGCAATCAACCGCTGATCCAAAAGCGCGGTCTTGATCGGGCTTTTGCGAGATTTGAGCGCCGTCACAAGATAGCTTTCGTGAAAGTCATTGCCGAACGGCTCTGGTCCCAGCCCCGCAAGCAGCCAATGCGCGGCCTCTCGGTCGGTGCGCACCAGATCCATCGCCCCAAAGCGGCGCGCATCATTAAAGGTGACGCGTGCCCCGCCTTCCATATGCAACACCACATGGTCGTGCTTTTGCGGCGCGGGGTGGTCGAGGTGGAAATCTCCCAGCATCACGCCCGAGACCAGCATCCGCCCCGACATGCCCAAATGAATAAGCAGGCTTTCCCCGGTATCAAGATCCGCCAGGATGTATTTGGAGCGTCGCCGCAACAGCCCGACCCGCGCGCCGGTCAGCCGATCTGCCATGCCCTCGGGCAGGGGCCAGCGCAGATCGGGGCGGTTCACCTCGGCCCGTTCGATCACACGCCCCTCCATCGCCGGGGCAAGGCCGCGGCGCACCGTTTCTACCTCGGGCAGTTCAGGCATTTTCGCTCCTGTCGCATTGTCACGGCCGCTGCCGCCCCTATAAGAGGGGGAACGTTTCAAGGATCGGCAAGGGCAGATGAGCACGGATCAGACCAGAACGACGCATTTCGGCTACCAGACTGTGGATGAAGACGCGAAGGCCGGGATGGTGCATGGCGTGTTTTCGCGGGTGGCCTCGAAATACGACATCATGAACGACCTCATGAGCATGGGCATCCACCGCATTTGGAAAGATGCGATGATGGATTGGCTCGCGCCGCGCCCCGAGCAAAAGCTGCTCGATGTGGCCGGTGGCACTGGGGATATTGCCTTCCGCTTCCTCAAGCGCGCGCCGGGGGCGACCGCCACCGTTTGCGATATGACGGAATCGATGCTGATCGAGGGGCAAAAACGCGCCGAGGCCTCCAACATGGCCGACCGCCTGAATTGGGTGGTGGGCGATGCGATGAACCTGCCCTTTGAGAGCAATACCTTTGACGTTTACACCATTTCCTTTGGCATTCGGAACGTGACCCGCATCCAAGATGCGCTGAACGAGGCTTACCGTGTGCTGCGCCCCGGTGGGCGGTTGATGGTGCTCGAATTCAACCAGATCCCGAACGATCTGATGCAGGCCGTCTATGACGCCTATTCGTTCAATGTGATCCCGGTGATGGGGCAGATCGTGGCGAATGACCGCGCCAGCTACCAGTATTTGGTGGAATCGATCCGCAAATTCCCGAACCAAGAACTCTTCGCCTCGATGATCCGTGAAGCTGGGTTTGAGCAGGTGAAATACCGCAACCTTTCCATGGGCATTGCAGCACTGCACTCCGGCTGGAAGGTCTAAAATGCGCGGCCCGCATAATATCTGGCGCCTGATCCGCACCGGGGCGACTTTCGAACGGACCGGGGCCATGCGGGTGGCGCTGGAAGCAATGGAGGCGCCGCCCCGGCTGCGCCTCGTCGCCCGGATCATGGGCTGGCCGTTCAAATGGCTGGGCTACAAGGGCGATCCGAATCTGCCGCCGGTGACCCGTGCGATCACCGCGCTGGGCCCGTCTTACATCAAATTTGGGCAGATCATGTCGACCCGCCCGGATGTGGTGGGCGAGGAACTGGCGAACCAGTTGCGGATGCTGCAAGACCGTCTGCCGCCCTTTGACCAAGCGGTGGCCAAGGCGGTTTTGGCCGAAGAACTGGGCCATTCGGTCGATGAGATTTTCTCAGAGTTTTCCGAACCCGTCGCGGCGGCTTCCATCGCGCAGGTCCATGCCGCGCGGCTTGCCGAAACCGGCGAGAAGGTCGCAGTAAAAATCCTGCGGCCGGGCATCGAGAAAGCCTTCCAACGCGATATCGACGCGTTCCATTTCGCGGCCGAGATGATCGAGCGGCTCTCGCCCGCCTCGCGGCGTCTGCGCCCCACTGATGTGATCAAGCACTTCGAAGGCATCGTGGTTGGCGAATTGGATTTGCGGCTTGAAGCCGCCTCTGCCTCGCAATTCGGTGCCAATACCGAGCGGGACGAGAAGTTCCGTGTGCCGCTGCCGGTTTGGTCGCTGTCCAGCCGCCGGGTGTTGGTGATGGATTGGGCCGAAGGTCTGCCGATGGGCGATGCCGAGGGGCTGAAAGCCGCAGGCTATGACGTGACCGAAATCGGCACGCGTGTTTTGCAGCTGTTCCTCAGCCATGCGTTGCGCGACGGTTACTTCCATGGTGACATGCATCAGGGCAACCTGAAGGTGGCGCCGAACGGCGATGTGATTGCGTTTGATTTCGGCATCATGGGCCAGATCGACGAATACACCCGCCACGTTTACGCCGAGATCTTGATGGGCTTCATCCAGCGCGATTATCGCCGCGTGGCCGAAGTGCACTTTGAGGCGGGCTATGTGCCCAAAGATCAAGATGTGACGCAATTTGCTTTGGCCTTGCGCGCCGTGGGCGAGCCGATCTTTGGCATGAATGCCAAGCAAATCTCGATGGCGCGGCTTCTGGCCTATCTCTTTGAGGTGACCGAGCGGTTTGGCATGGCCACGCGCACGGAACTGATTTTGCTGCAACGCACGATGGTGGTGGTCGAGGGGGTGGCGCGTTCGCTCAACCCGGCGATCAACATGTGGGAAACGGCAAAACCCGTGGTGGAAAGCTACATCCGCGAAAACGTCGGGCCGAAGGCCGCGTTGCGCAACCTTGGGCGCACGGCGCGGGTGCTGGGACGGTTTGGGCCGCAACTGCCCGATATGCTGACCGCTGCGCTGGAAAACGCCACAAAACCCGCCGAGCCGGCACCCGAACCGCAAGTGGTTCGGGGCACGCATGTGGCGGGGGCTGTGGGGCTTTTGGCCGTGGGCGTCGTGTTGGGGCTGTTGCTTTAATTCGCGTCGCGCAAAGCCGAGATAGACCCGGTTCCGACCGTTGCACCGCCTGCAAGCACAAGCACCGCACCCTCTGCGGTGCCTTGGGCTTCCAAAATGCGGTTGTAGGTCTCGACAGGGTCGGTCGAAAGCAAGGTGCCGTTGTTATAGCTTTCAAGGTTGAAGGTGTAATTACCTGCGGGCAGCAGGTTGCCCGTGGAATCCACCCCATCCCATTGCATCGCATCGGCCGAAACCGGAATTGTTTCGCGGGCGACCTCGTTGCCTGCGGCGTCGCTGACGACCAGAACGGTATTCGTCGCGCCAATCGCCGGGTTCGGCGAGATTGTCACCGCATCGGTGCCATTGAAATAGGCGGGCGATTCGCTGCGCGCATCCATGCCCACCCAACCCGCATATTCGCTCATCCCCATCAGGCCCAGTTGCGCGGTGAGGCTTTCCAAAAGCTCGTTCGTCTTGGTTTGTTGTTCCACCTGCGAGAAGGTCGCCAACTGCACCGCATAATCGGCGCTGTCCATTGGGTCGGTCGGGTCTTGGTTCGTCATCTGCGTGGTGAGCAGTTTCAGAAACATCTCGTAATCGGTGTTCAGCCCGCTTGAGGCGGTGGAACTGCTGCTGGTCGTGGAGGTGGTCGTCGCAGCGGTGGCGGAGGTGACGGTGGTCATGGCAAGTCCTCAGATGCGCAGGTCAAGCCCGCCGATGGCGGCGGTATTGGTGCTGCGTTGCATGGCGAGCGTGGCATTGTCGAAGCGGATCGGGCGCTCGGTTTCCGAGCTGGTTTCCGGTGCGAACATCCGTGCGGCTTCGGCACGGTCTTGCGCCGATTGGCGTTGATCGGCCTGTTGGCCAAAATCGAAGCTGATGTTGGAATAGCCCATCTCGCGGAAGTCGCGCGCGAGGCTATCAATATTGCGCCGCATCAGGTCGAGCGTTTCGGGCCGTTCCGCCTGCACGCTCACGGTGATCGACCCGTCATGGCTGTGCAGTGTCATACGCACTTTGCCGAGTTCCTCGGGCGAAAGGGAGACTTCCACCGGCTGATCTGGGCTGCTGGGCATTGCCTGTGCAAGCTGCTGTGCAATGTGCTGCGGCGAGGCGGATACGGTTCGGTTCGCGGTTTGCACACCACCGCTATGGGTGGTTGCATCGCTCCGTTCCCCCTGCACCAGCGGCGAAAACGGCTCAACCGAATCCGTTGTGGTTTGCGCGGTGGTCTGCTCCGGTGTTGCGGTCGTGGCGGTGCTGCGCGTTGTTTGCAGCGCCTCGCCCACATCTTTTTTACGGTTGATCTCGGCTCGAGCCTCAGCCGCATCGGGAGTGGCCTTAGTCTCTCCTTCATCGCCGCGAAGCCGGTTTTGCGTCCGTGTTTCGCTTTGCGGCGAGGCGGCACCGGCGGCTTGCGCGGGCACGCCCTGTTGCGCGCTATTTGTGCTGGCGCTGGCCACGGTTTGCTGCGCTGCGGATGGGTTGGCTGCTGCCGCCGTTGTGCGCGGTGTTTCTGTGGACGCCTCCGCCGTGGGAGTCGATTCGGCCAAAGCTGCCTCGAACCGGCTTTCCGCCATCGAGGGGCGATGCTGGGGTTGCGGGGAGGCCGCTGCGGTCGGAGCGGGTTGCGCCGTGACGGTTCGCACCGAAACATCTGACCCGGTTGCGGGCAGAGTGTTTTGCGTCGTCTTGGCGGTGCGCGCTTCGGCATTGGTAATGGGCGCAGCAGCTTGTGCAGCTGCCGTTTGCATCGTGGGCGATGGCGTTGTGGGGACTTGCGATTCGTTTGCGCCTTGTGCCTGCGCTGCGGTAAAGATTTGCGCCGCTGCAGAGGGGGCCTCGGGCTTGGCGGTTTTCTCGGCGGTTGGGTCCGGTTTTTGCGGAGCCACGTCGCGCGGGGCGGCCTCCGCCATGGCGGCGGTGGCTTTGGGGCTTGCGTCTGTGCTCGCGCGTTGAACCGAGGAAGCCACTTCTTGCGGCCCGGTGGCGGGAACCTCCATCGCCGCACGAAGGGGCTGCGTGGCAACCGAGGTGGTTTGCGCGGCCTGCGCGGACGAGGTCAAATCCGCTTTCGGTTGCTCTGTCTTCTCAGTGCGTTTTTCGCCCAAACGCGTCTCTTCGACCGCGCGCGTCGCATTGCTCGCGTCTTTTGCGGTCGGCGCGTCAGCGGGTTCCGCAAGGGCCCCTTTAGGGCTCATTTGCATCGCGTCAGTCGCTTGCGCGGCGTGTTTCTTGATGTCGCCCTGCGGAGCGTTGCCTTGCGCGAAGACCTGTTTGGTCTCAGCGTTTTCGGCTATTTCCGGGGCGACAAACGTCCCCTCTTGCGCATCGGCGGGCGTGGTTTGCGGCATCGGCATCTGGGGCGCAACCGGCAGCACAAGGCCAGCCGCATCCGGTGCAGCATCTGCAGCTTTCTCCGCCACAACCGATTTGCCGGCTTTCGGCGCCGATGCAGCCCAATCTTGCGTGGCAGAGGCGTCTTGCCAGAACACTTCCAGCGCTGCGGGGCTGGTTTGCCCGGTCAGGCGCGCGGCTCCCGGTTCGGCCTGCGCTTCGGGCACCGGCTCCGGCACGGGCGCGGAAGCAGTCTCGGGCGTGCCCGTCTGGGCCGCAGCTTTCACGGGCACCGGTGTTTTGGGCGTATCCGCGACCAGCGCATCAAAGGCATCAGAATCACCTTTGCTTTGCGCAGAATCGGAGGCTTGCCCCCGTGTCCCGCGCTCGGCGGGCAAGGTGGCGAAGAGCTGGATCTGTTCTGGAGCAGTTGTTTTCATGGCCTCACGACTTCTGCCTGTGACTTTGGCCACCATGGCAGCAGGAGGTTACCGCTTCTTTACCTCGTTCTGCGCAGACTAGGGGAAATCGATGCAATTGGAGCGATTCCCATGCAGATGCGCCCCGCCACGGCCACCATCACGGCCCCTGTCGCCGCAAGCGACCTTCCCAAACCGCCCACCAAGGCGGCGGCGAGCGAAGAGCAGATGCGCGCGAAGGCAAAAGAACTCGAAGCCAGCTTTCTGGCCGAGATGCTCAAGCTTTCGGGCGTGGGCAAATCGCAAGAAAGCTTCAACGGCGGCGTGGGGGAAGAGCAGTTCTCTTCCTTCCTGACCGACGAATATGCCCGAATCATGGTCGAAAAAGGCGGCATCGGACTGGCCGAATCGATCTTTCAGTCGCTGCAGAAAGGAGCGCAGAATGCCTAATGAGACCGAGGACAGGATCGCACAGCTGATCGACATCCTTCGCCTTGAGAAAGACGTGATCAAAAATGCCGAATTCGGCGTGCTGCCGGATTTGGTCGCGCGCAAAGAAGCGGTGCTGGCCGATCTGGAAGGCACGCCCGCGCCGCTTCTGGCCCAAGCGCAGGCGATGGCGCTTGAAAATCAGCGGCTTCTGGATGCGGCGCTAAAAGGCGTGCAAGCCGTGCGCAAACGGCTTGCCGAAATCCGCGAAGCGGCGCGCAGCTATAAGAGCTACGATCAGAACGGAAAAGGCCGCTCAATCGGCGCAGCCAAAGGCACGATCGAACGGCGTGCGTAAACCATTCTTCTAAATTCTGATGCATTCAGGGCCGTCCGAAAGGGCGGCCTTAGCATTTCGTTAGCCCTTCACGTGCCAGTGTTCCCCTGCATCCCGAGGGGTGGCGCGGTCCGGCTCAGAAGCCGCCGCATGGGTCAGAAAGCCATTGGCGCCGTTTAATGGACGGCATGTGAAACCCGGCGCAAAGCGCCAAACTAAAGGGACCAACCATGTCCAGCATTCTCACGAACTCCAGCGCGATGGTCGCGCTTCAGACCCTCAAAGGCATCAACTCGAACCTGGCGAAAACCCAGTCCGAAATCTCGACCGGTAAAACCGTCGGTTCGGCCAAAGACAACTCGGCGATCTGGGCTATCTCGAAAGTGATGGAATCGGATGTGAGCGGCTTCGAAACCGTTCAAACCAGCCTTGCCTCGGGTCAATCGATGGTCTCGGTGGCGCGTACTGCCGTGGAATCGATCACTGACGACCTCAAGTCGATCAAAGAAAAAGTCGTTGCCGCGCAAGAGGCTTCGGCAGACACTGGTAAGCTGGACGCCGAAGTTGCCGAGATCATCTCGATGATCGACGCGAAAGTGAGCGGTGCTCAGTTCAACGGTGTCAACCTGATCAACAGTGCGACCGGGACGAGCATTCTTGGCTCTCTCGACCGTTCGGGCTCGACCGTGTCGGCCAACCCGATCGCTGTGTCAGCGCAAAACATGAGCACTTCGAGCGGTACTGCGACCGCGACCATGACCGCCGCAACCGGGCTGACGCGTTCGACCGACAACCAATCGGCGGGTGGTGCTGTTGCGACGGGTAGCACCGTTGATTTCACCCTTGGCGGCGCCGTCGCCAATGATGTTATTTCGGTGACCTTGGGTGACCAGACCTTCAGCTACACTGTGACCGCTGCTGATGCGGCCGCAGGTAACTCGCCGAACGATATCGCGGTGAACAACCTGCGCGATCAGATCAACAACGCTGGTATCACTGGTCTGACGGCGTCGTATGACCAAACCCAAGCGGGTGAGTTGACCATCAACAACGGCACGGGTGCCAACCTTAGTGCGACGGTTGAGATCACTGGGGCTGGCGCGGGCAAACTTGCGGCTCTCAACAGCTTTAGCGTGACCGGCGGCACCGCGCTCGCGGATATCGAAACGATGATCAACTCGGCGATCGACGCTGCGGCGGCTTTCGGTGCTGTTGAATCGCGTCTCGAAAGCCAATCGTCCTTCGTGAGCGATCTGAGCGACGCGCTGAAATCCGGTATCGGCTCGCTGGTCGATGCCGACATGGAAGAAGCTTCGGCTCGTTTGCAAGCGCTGCAAACGCAGCAGCAGCTTGGCATCCAAGCGCTGTCGATTGCCAACCAACAGCCGCAATCGATCCTGTCGCTGTTCCGCTAATGACCTTCGGGGGCGCCGCTTAGGCGCCCCCAATCCCCCACCGCGGCAAAGCCGCGGTCTGACCCCAATCGCCACTGGAAGGTATTCCCGTGAACGCTACAATTTTGGCCAAAACGGCCTATTCAAACCCCGGTCAGCCCACCCGCACCCTGCGCGGCACCGAATACGAAATCTTCGCGCGCGTGACGCATCGCCTCAAAGTTACGGCTGGTATGGCGAAGTCGAATTTCCCCGCGCTGGTTTCGGCGCTCTACGACAACCGCAAGCTTTGGACGACCTTGGCTGTCGATGTGGCGCAGCCTAACAACGAGCTGCCGGAAATGCTGCGGGCGCGGATCTTCTATCTCAACGAATTCACACAACAGCACAGCGCCAAAGTGCTCAAGGGTGACGGTGCGGTGGATGTGCTGATTGATATCAACACCGCCATCATGCGGGGCCTGCGCCGCGAAGGCGGTGCCGAATGACCGGTCTTGTGCTCAAACTGGCGCCCAAAGAACGGGTGCTGATCAATGGCGCGGTCATTGAAAACGGCGACCGTCGCTCGCGGCTCGCGATCATGACGCCCAATGCGCATATCCTGCGGCTGCGCGATGCGATCCATCCCGAGGAGGTCAACACCCCGGTGCGCCGCGTGTGCTACATTGCGCAGCTGGTGCTTTCGGGTGATGCCGAACCGACCGAAGCGCGGATGCAGCTTCTGCGCGGGATCGAGCAATTGAGCCAAGTGCTGACCGACCCGGACAGCCGCGCCTATCTCAATCAGGCGACGGCTGCGGTGTTGGAAGACCAGCACTATCAAGCGCTTAAATGCTTGCGTGCCCTTTTGCCACGGGAGGAGCGGCTGCTCGCCGCCAAAAGCGCATGAGTTACACGCCAATCATCCCCGCCAGCGGCTACGCTGGCTGGAAAATGCTCAACAGAACGATGGATGTGCAGAAGGCGGCTTTCGTCAATTCTGCCGAAGTTCAGCGGGACGAAGAGTATTTTCGGGAGAAGATTGGCAGTATCACCACGGCTGAAGACCTTGTCGCTGATCGCCGCCTTCTGAAGGTGGCGCTCGGCGCCTTCGGGCTGTCGAACGATATCGACAACAAGTATTTCATCCGCAAAGTGCTGGAAGAAGGAACGCTTGATTCCTCTTCTCTCGCCAATAAAATGGCAGACAAGACTTATCTCAAGATGTCGGAAGCCTTTGGCTTTGGCGATTACGAGGTGCCCCGCACCAGCCTCAGCAGCTTTGCCGACGAAATCCTGACCAAATACGAGACTCGTCAGTTCGAAGTCGCGGTGGGCGATTCCGACAATAGCCTGCGTTTGGCAATGGCCGCGCAGCGCGAGTTGCCCGAACTTGCCGCGAAGACCAGCAGTAATGATGCGAAATGGTATACGGTGATCGGCTCCACCTCTTTGAGCGAGGTAATGCGCACTGCGCTGGGCCTGCCCACAAGTGTTGGCTCTTTGGACGTCGACCAGCAGCTGAGCATGTATAAAGACAAGGCTGAATACGTCTTTGGCACGTCGGATTTCTCGACCTTCAACGAGACTGAAACGATGGATAAGCTGGTGCGCAATTATCTTGTGCGCTCGCAAATTTCTGCCGGCAGCACCATGTCGTCGCAAAGCGTGGCACTGCAATTGTTGCAAGGCAGCGGCTCCAGCTTCTCGATTCTGCTCTAAACGAGGCATACGCCCCCTGCGGCGGGGTGCGCGGTTTACCCTAGGTTCAGGCATGCTAAACAAGGGCGCCCGGTTTGACCGGGCGTTTTGCATGAACGGAAGACCCAATGCCTGCACTGACCGCTGACCAGATTCGCACCGCGCGCGCCAAGAAACCGCGCGTCTTTGCCCGTGATTTTGCCGAAGGCCTTGGCATCACCGAGGCTGAGCTTTGTGCGGCGTTTTTGGGCAGCCATGCCACGCGGATCATCGCCGACCCGTCGGTCGTGTTGCCGCGTGTGACGGCGCTGGGCGAGGTGATGGCCCTGACCCGCAACGACAGCTGCGTGCTAGAAAAGGTCGGCCAATATGACAATTTCGCCTATACGCCCGAAGGTGCGCAGGTGGTGAATGGCACCATTGAATTGCAGCTGGACCCGGCGCGTTGGATTCATGCCTTTGCTTGGGATGAGCCCACGAACAAAGGGCCGAAACGCTCGATCCAGATTTATGACGCCAGCGGCGAGGCGGTGCATAAGGTGCATTTGCGCGAGGCTTCCGATGCTGAGGCTTGGGCGAAGCTGGTCGCCGATCTGGCGCTGCCCGATCAGAGTGATGCGCTGAACCTTGCGCCCAAAGCGGCCGCACGTGCCGCAGAGCCGCATGGTGTGCAGCTTGCGGGCGGTGCGGTTGAAAAGCTGATGTATCGCGCCGGAGAGCTTGGCCTATCGGTGCGCTTTACGGTGGAAAGCAACGGATGCATGGAAACCCATCGCGGCTCGATCCATCGCGTGTTGCCCGCCGGGCCGTGGATCAATGTGCTTGATCCGGGGCTCGAATTGCATCTGCGCATGGATCACATGGCTGCTGTTTGGCGCGACCGCGAAACCGTTGAGGCGTTTGACGCCGAGGGGCGGTTGATTGTGCAGATGGGCGCGGGCGACGAAGACGCCGCCGAAACGTGGCGCGCGATGCTTGACGATCTGCCGACGGCTTAAGGCATCAACTCCCGGATCACGGCATTGAGCACCGCGCGACCTTCCCCGGTGGCGCGGATGCGGTGCGCGTCGCGCGCGATCATGCCCCAGCTTTCGAGGTTATTTAGAGCCTGTTCTGGCAGGCTTCGCCCCGAAAGCTGTTCATAACGGGCGGGGTCGATCCCTTCGGTCAACCGCAGTCCAAACAGCAAAAACTCGGTCGCCTCTTCATCACGGCTCAACGCTTCGCGCGGGGTCTCGCCGTTCCCCTCGCGTTCGACGCGGGCCAGCCACTCGCCGGGGGCTTTGGGGGCCTCGGTCGCGTAGCGGGTGCCGTTGAAGCTGAGCCGCCCATGCGCGCCGGGGCCGATGCCCGCATAATCGCCATAGCGCCAGTAAACGAGGTTGTGGCGGCATTCCGCGCCGGGGCGGGCGTGGTTCGAGACCTCATAGGCCGGAAGCCCTGCCGCCTCGCAGATTTCCTGCGTGCGTAAGTACATGTCTGCGGCCAGCTCATCTTCGGGCAATTCGCGCAGCTTGCCGGCAGCGAACAAGCGGCCAAAGGCGGTGCCGTCTTCGATGGTGAGTTGGTAAAGCGAGAAGTGATCCACCGCCATCGAAAGCGCTTCGTTCAACTCCCGCGCCCAAGCCTCAAGGCTTTGACCTTGGCGGGCATAGATGAGATCAAAGCTCACGCGGTCAAAATGCGCGCGCGCAATGTCAAACGCCGCGCGCCCCTCGGCAGCATTGTGCATCCGGCCAAGGCGCTTCAGGCTTTCGTCCTCCATCGCCTGCATGCCCATCGAAAGCCGGGTCACACCGGCTTCTGAAAAGGCTCTAAACCGGCCAGATTCGACACTTGTGGGGTTGGCCTCAAGCGTGATTTCCAGATCATTCGCTGTGGGCCAAGTGGCGCGGATGCGCTCAATCACCTTAGCCACGGTCTCTGGGTCCATCAGCGAGGGCGTGCCGCCGCCAAAGAAGACGGTGTTGAGCACCCTTCCTTGGGTTTCCGCCCCGATCCGGTCGATTTCGGCCAAATAGGCGTGGCGCCAGCGCGCGTGGTCAATCGTGCTGGCGACATGGCTGTTGAAGTCACAATAGGGGCATTTGGCGGCGCAAAAGGGCCAGTGGACGTAAAGGCCAAAGCCCCCCTGCCGCCAATCGCTCATCCCTTATAGGCCGTCACTTCGATCTCGACCTTCATCGCGGGGTTCACGAGGCCAGCCACAATCATCGTGGCGGCGGGACGAATCTCGCCAAAGGTCTCGGACAGTGCCGGGATGATCTCTTCCATGAAGGCCGCATCGGTGATGATGTAATTGGCCCGCACCACATCGCTCAAGCCAAAACCCGCTTCCTCAAGAACGGCCTTGATCGTGGCGAGCGCATTGCGCGCCTGATCCAGCGCCGCATCGGGGAAGGTTTTGGTTTCCGGGTCGACGCCCGTGGTGCCCGCAACAAAGCACCAATCGCCCTGCACCACGGCGCGCGAATAGCCAAGTTTGGGTTCATAGGGCGAGCCGCCCGAAATGTTACGGCGCATCATTCGGCCTCCATGACCTTGACGAACTTGCGGAACGCATCGGCGCGATGCGAGATTTCGTTTTTCTTCGCCGGGTCCATCTCGGCAAAGGTGACCTCATAGCCTTCAGGCTGGAACATCGGGTCATAGCCGTGGCCTTGGGCGCCGCGCATCGGCCAAACTAGCTGACCTTCGGCCTTGCCCTCAAACACTTCGTCATGCCCGTCAGGCCAGGCCAGCACGAGGGTGGAGCGGAAGCGGGCCGTGCGCGGGAAGGGAGCGCCCAGCTTTTCGCATTCTGCCCAAGTGCGCTCCATTGCCATCCCGAAATCGCGGCCATTCGGGGTTTCGGCCCAATCGGCGGTATAAACCCCCGGCGCACCATCCAAAGCATCGACCTCGATCCCGCTATCATCGGAAAGCGCGGGCAGCCCGGTCGCTTTGGCGGCGGCATGGGCTTTGATCCGCGCATTGCCGACAAAGGTGGTTTCGGTCTCTTCCGGTTCGGGCAGGTTCATTTCCGCCGCGCCCACGACCTCCACCCCATAGGGGGCCATCAGATCGCGCATCTCGGCGAGCTTGCCCTTGTTATGGGTGGCGACCAAAAGCCGCTTTTCGGTGAACCGTCTCATGCCACCGCAGCCTTTTGCGCCGCCACAAGCTGCGCCACGCCGGCTTCTGCCAGATCAAGGAGTTGGTTCATTTGTTCGCGCGAGAAGGTGGCGCCTTCAGCGGACATTTGCACCTCAACCAAGCGGCCTGCGCCGGTCATGATGAAGTTGCCATCCACACCCGCTTCGCTGTCTTCGGCGTAATCAAGATCCGCCACCGGCTGGCCAGCGTAAATGCCGCAAGAAATCGCGGCGACATGGTCCAGAATCGGGTCCGAGACGATCAGGCCGGATTTCAGCAGCTTGTTCACGGCGAGACGCAGCGCGACCCAACCGCCCGTGATCGAGGCGCAGCGGGTGCCGCCATCGGCTTGCAGCACGTCACAATCGACCACAATCTGCCGCTCGCCCAAAGCCGAGCGGTCCACGCCCGCGCGCAAGCTCCGGCCAATCAGACGTTGAATTTCTTGCGTGCGGCCCGATTGCTTGCCCGCCGCCGCCTCGCGACGGTTGCGCGAATTGGTAGCGCGCGGCAGCATCCCGTATTCGGCGGTCACCCAGCCAAGGCCCGTGCCCTTGAGGAACGAGGGCGCGCGATCTTCGATCGTGGCGGTGCACAGCACATGGGTGTCGCCCATTTTGATCAGGCAAGAGCCCTCGGCATGTTTGGTCACAGCGGTTTCAATTGAAATCGAGCGAATATCACCAAGATTACGTCCAGAGGGGCGCATGATTGATCCTTTCCCGTGCGTTTGGGCCCCATTTGAGGCCCCGCGCGAAGTGATGCAACCCCGAAGGCAAGATTGACGAGACGCGAAACCCCGTTTTAATGCCGCATAAGAGCCATGACGAACCAAAACGAACTCTTCTCCGAACTGAATGACCGCTCGCGCGAGGTGTTTCGGCGGGTGGTCGAGGGCTATTTGGAAACCGGTGATCCGGTGGGTTCGCGCACGCTCACCCGGATGATGAGTGAAAAGCTCTCTGCCGCGACGATCCGCAACGTGATGCAAGATCTCGAATACCTTGGTCTGCTGGGAAGCCCGCATGTTTCGGCAGGCCGGGTGCCGACGCAATTGGGCCTGCGGATGTTTGTCGATGGCTTCATGGAAGTGAGCGAAGTGCAGGCCACCGACCGCGCCGCTTTGGAGGCCACCTTGGGCGGCGAGGCGGATATGGGCGCGGCGCTCGACCGCGTTGGCTCTGCCCTTTCGGGGCTCACGCATGGGGCGAGCCTTGTGCTGGCCCCCAAAGCCGAAGCGCCGATCCGGCATATTGAATTTGTTTCGCTCGCCCCGGACCGGGCCTTGGTGGTGCTGGTCACCGCTGATGGTCAGGTGGAAAACCGCGTCTTCACGCCCCCTGCGGGGCAAACGCCCTCGTCGATGCGCGAGGCCGCGAATTTCCTCAATGCTTTGGCCGAGGGGCATACGCTGAGCGAACTCAGCCGCGTTGTCGCCGCCGATATTGCCGCGCGTCGCCAAGAATTGGATGCGCTGGCCGCCGATATGGTCGAAAGCGGGCTCGCCCAATGGGATGATCACGGCGAGCCGTGGGAGCGGCTGATTGTGCGTGGCAGTTCCAATCTGCTCGATGGCGAAGACGATCTGGACCGGGTTCGGAGCCTTTTTGATGACCTAGAGCGCAAGCGCGACATCGCCCAATTCCTTGATCTGGCCGAAACTGGCGAAGGTGTGCGCATTTTTATCGGCTCAGAGAACAAACTCTTTTCACTTTCGGGTTCCTCTTTGGTGGTCTCTCCCTATATGAACGCGGATCGGAAGATCATCGGTGCGGTCGGTGTTATTGGCCCCACACGGCTCAATTACGGGCGTATCGTGCCGATCGTGGATTATACGGCGCAACTGGTCGGGCGGATGCTGTCGGGCCGGGGCAAAGGGTGAGACGAATGACCGAGAAGAAAGACGAGATGGCAGAAGACCAGGCGCAACTCGACGAGGCGCTGGCCGCAGCGCTGGAAGAAGATTTCGACGAACTCGAGATGCTGCGCGCCGAGCGCGACGAGTTGAAAGACCGTTTCATGCGCGCGCTGGCCGATGCCGAAAACGCCCGCAAGCGGGCCGATCGTGATCGTCGTGAGGCCGAGAACTATGGCGGCTCGAAATTAGCGCGCGATATGCTGCCGGTGTTCGATGCGCTCAAACGTGCGCTGGATGCGGCGGGCGAAGAGGTCCGTGCGGCCGCGCCCGCGCTGATCGAAGGCGTGGAGCTGACCCAGCGCGAGTTGCTCAATGTCTTCGCGCGCCACGGCGTGAAAGCGGTGGCCCCGCAGGTGGGCGACAAATTCGACCCGCAAGAGCATGAGGCGATGTTTGAGGCCCCGGTGCCGAACACCGTTGCGGGCGACATCATTCAGGTGATGGAGCCGGGCTTCATGCTTCATGACCGCCTGCTGCGCCCGGCGAAAGTGGGCGTCAGCTCGATGCCGAAGGCGTAAGGTTCCCGAGGCCTGAGCGCTTTGAGGCGCGGCCTGATCGGGCCGCGCTTTCTTATTTGAGCAGGGCGCGTAATTCGTAAAGCGCGTCCATCGCTTGTTTGGGGGTCATTTCATCGGGGTGAAGATCGCGCAGACGGTCTTCCACATCCGATTTGGCGGCCGCTTGCGGCGCGGGTGCAGGCGGCGCTGCAGCGACCGAGAAAAGTGGCAGATCATCAATCACCGCCTGTTTCTTGCCGCCCTCTCGCTCACCTTTTTCAAGCGCATCCAGCACCACACGGGCGCGGCTCACCACGCTTTCAGGCAGGCCCGCAAGCCGGGCGACTTGCACCCCGTAAGACCGATCTGCCGCGCCTTTCTTGACCTCGTGCAGGAAGATCACCTCGCCGTGCCATTCCTTGACCGAGACGGTCGCGTTTTCGACGCCCTCAAGTTTGGCGGAAAGCGCGGTCATTTCGTGGTAATGGGTGGCAAAGAGCGCGCGGCAACGGTTCACGCCGTGCAAATGCTCCATCACCGCCCAAGCGATGGACAGGCCGTCATAGGTGGCGGTGCCGCGCCCGATCTCATCCAAAATCACCAGCGCGCAGGCATCGGCTTGGTTCAAGATCGCTGCGGTTTCGACCATCTCCACCATGAAGGTGGAGCGGCCACGGGCCAAATCATCCGCCGCGCCGACGCGGCTAAAGATTTGGCTCACCAGCCCCACATGGGCGCGGCGTGCGGGCACAAAGCTGCCGGTTTGGGCCAGAAGCGCGATCAGCGCGTTTTGGCGCAGGAAGGTCGATTTACCGGCCATGTTTGGCCCGGTGAGCAGCCAAATCGCGGGCGTGGTGCCTGCGGTCAGCGCGCAATCATTCGCCACAAAGGGCTCGCCTTGGCGTTTCAGCGCGGCTTCCACCACCGGGTGCCGCCCGCCCTCAATCTCAAAGGCGTGGCTGTCATCGACGGTGGGTTCGACCCAATCTTCGGCGGCGGCAAGGTCGGCAAAGGCCGCGGCAAGGTCCACCTCGGCCAAGGCGCGAGAGGCTTCCGAAATCGGCCCGGCGGCGGCGAGAATAGCGCCTTTTAGGCTGTCATAGAGCCGCTTTTCAATCTCCAGCGCGTGGTTGCCCGCGTTCAAAATCCGGGTTTCCAATTCGCTCAGTTCCACCGTGGTAAAGCGGACTTGGTTGGCGGTCGTTTGGCGGTGGATGAAGCGGGCCGAAAGCGGCGGGGCCAGCATCTTTTCGGCATGTGTCGCCGTCGTCTCGATGAAATAGCCCAGCACGTTGTTGTGCTTGATCTTGAGCGAGGCGATCCCGGTTTCTTCGATAAATTCGGCCTGCATCCGGGCAATCACGCCGCGCCCCTCGTCGCGCAATTGCCGGGTCTGGTCGAGTTCCGGCTCATAGCCGGAGGCAATAAAGCCGCCATCGCGCGCCAAAAGCGGTGGTTCGGCCACCAGCGCAGCATCCAAAAGCGCGACCAGATCATCATGACCAACAAGGCGCTGCGCCGCTTCGGCCAAAATCGGGGGGGCCTCGGTCTCGCCCAACCGTTCGGCAATGCGGCCCGCTTGTTCCAGCCCATTGCGAATGGCGGCCATATCGCGCGGGCCACCGCGGTCAAGCGCAAGGCGGCTCAGCGCGCGGTCCATATCGGGGCAGCGCTTGAGATCGGCGCGCAAATCTTCTGCAAATCGACCCTGTTCCAGCAGAAAACGCACCGCATCGTGGCGGGCATGGATCTGAGACAGATCACGCGAGGGGGCGGAAAGGCGCCGCTCCAAAAGCCGCGCGCCGCCCGCTGTGACGGTGCGGTCAATCGTGGCCAAAAGCGAGCCCTCGCGCCCGCCCGACAGCGCCTGCGTCAGTTCAAGGTTGCGCCGGGTCGCGGCATCAATCTGCACAAGGCTGCCAGCCTCTTCGCGCAGCGGACGGCGCAGAAGGGGGAGCTTGCCGCGTTGGGTGAGGTCGAGATAATCGACCAAAGCGCCCATCGCCGAAATCTCGGCCCGCGAAAATGCACCAAACGCATCAAGTGAACCGACGGCAAAAAGATCACAAAGCCGCTTTTCCGCCCCTTGGCTGTCAAAGCTCGACCGCGCCAAGGGGGTGAGTGCGGCGCGCAAATCAGAGACTATTTCGGCGCAATCTTGCTCTTTTGTCTCGCTCACCAACACCTCGCGCGGTGCAAGGCGGGCGAGTTCCGGGCCAAGGCGCGGCAGCGGGCAGGGCATCACCCGAAACTCGCCGGTCGAAATATCGACCCAAGCCAGCGCGCCTTCGTCGCGCAACTCGGCCCAAGCGGCCAAGAAATTGTGGCGGCGCGCCTCAAGCAGGCTTTCTTCGGTGAGCGTGCCCGGCGTGACAAGGCGCACCACGCCGCGTTTCACCACCGATTTGGCGCCGCGTTTCTTGGCTTCGGCCGGGTCTTCGAGTTGTTCAGCAATGGCGACGCGGAAGCCCTTGCGGATGAGCGTGAGCAGATAACCCTCGGCGGCGTGAACTGGCACGCCGCACATCGGAATCTCTTCGCCCAAATGCAGCCCGCGTTTGGTCAGCGCAATGTCGAGCGCGGCCGCAGCGGCCACCGCATCGTCAAAGAACATCTCGTAGAAGTCGCCCATCCGGTAGAACAAAAGCGCCCCAGCGTTTTCTTCCTTGATGGACAGATATTGCGCCATCATGGGCGTGACGGTGTCTTTGGCCATGAAATCCCCCTGCGCGGCGCACATTATAAAAGGCCGCACCCCCGTGCAAACCGATTGAGGCACTGGGCCAAGGGGTTTAAGGAAAGGGCGCCCACTGGAGGAGTTTGGCCCATGTCCACCAAGAACCGCGTCACGCCTGAAGAGGCGCTGGCCTATCACCTCGATCCGACCCCGGGGAAATATGAGATCGTCGCCTCTAAGCCGATGACCACCCAACGGGATCTGAGCTTGGCTTATTCGCCCGGGGTTGCGGTACCAGTGGAAGCGATCGCAGAGCGGCCCGAAACCGCCTATGACTACACGGTCAAAGGCAACATGGTGGCGGTGATCTCAAACGGCACAGCCATTTTGGGCTTGGGCAATTTGGGCGCGCTGGCCTCCAAGCCGGTGATGGAAGGCAAGGCGGTGCTGTTCAAGCGCTTTGCCGATGTGAACGCCATAGATATTGAACTTGATACCACCGACCCGGATGAAATCATCAAGGCGGTGAGCCTGATGGGGCCGACCTTTGGCGGGATCAACCTTGAAGATATCAAGGCGCCTGAATGTTTTATCATTGAGCAGCGGCTCAAAGAGATCATGGATATTCCGGTCTTCCATGATGACCAGCACGGCACGGCGGTGATTTGTGCGGCGGGTCTGATCAACGCGCTCGAACTGTCTGGCAAGAAGATCGAAGATTGTAAAATCGTGCTCAACGGCGCGGGCGCGGCGGGGATTGCTTGCCTTGAGCTTGTGAAGGCGATGGGCGCGCGGCATGACAACTGCATCATGTGCGACACCAAGGGCGTGATCTACCAAGGCCGCACCGAGGGCATGAACCAATGGAAATCGGCCCATGCCGCCAAGACCGAGGCGCGCACGCTTGAAGATGCGATGAAGGGCTGTGACGTGTTCTTGGGCGTTTCGGCCAAAGGCGCGCTGACGCCCGATATGGTTTCGACCATGGCCGACAATCCGGTGATTTTCGCCATGGCGAACCCGGACCCGGAGATCACCCCCGAAGATGCCCATGCGGTGCGCCCCGATGCGATTGTGGCCACGGGCCGCTCGGACTACCCGAACCAGGTGAACAACGTTTTGGGCTTCCCCTACTTGTTCCGGGGTGCGCTGGATATTCATGCCCGCGCGATCAATGACGATATGAAAATCGCCTGCGCCAAGGCGTTGGCCAATCTGGCGCGCGAAGACGTGCCCGATGAGGTGGCGATGGCTTATGGCCGCAAGCTGACCTTTGGCCGCGATTACATCATCCCGACGCCGTTTGACCCGCGTTTGATCCATGTGATCCCGCCGGCTGTGGCGAAAGCCGGGATGGATACCGGCGTGGCGCGCCGCCCGATCATTGATATGGACGGCTATGCCGAAAGCCTGAAAGCACGGATGGACCCGACGGCGGCCATCTTGCAAGGGATCAACGCGCGCGCCCGTCAGGCGCAGGCGCGGATGATCTTTGCCGAGGGCGATGACCCGCGCGTGCTGCGTGCGGCGGTGGCTTACCAGCGCGGTGGCATGGGCACGGCGCTTGTTGTGGGCCGCGAGGCGCATGTGAAAGAGCAGCTTGAAGCGGCCGGTATCGGCGATGCCTACCGCGAATTGCAAATCGTCAACTCGGCCAATTGCAAGCATATCGAGACCTATAAAGACTTCCTCTACCGCCGCCTGCAACGCCAAGGGATGGACCGGGAAGACGCGCATAAGCTGGCCACGCGTGATCGCCATGTCTTTGCCGCGCTGATGCTGGTGCATGGCCATGGGGATGGGATGATCACCGGGGCCACGCGCAAATCGGCGCATGTGCTTGAGCTGATCAACAAGGTGATCGACGCCAAACCTTCCGATGGGGCGGTGGGGATCACGGCGCTGTTGCACAAGGGCAAGGTCGTGCTGATCGGCGATACGCTGGTGCATGAATGGCCCGATGAGCATGATCTGGCCGATATCGCCACGGCGGGCGCGCGGGTTGCGCGGGGCCTTGGGATTGAGCCGCGGGTGGCCTTTGCCTCGTTCTCGACCTTTGGCTACCCCGTGTCTGAGCGCGCGATGAAAATGCACGTTGCGCCGCAGGTGCTCGATGAGCGTGGGGTCGATTTCGAATATGATGGCGAGATGGCTGTCGATGTCGCCCTGAACCCCGAGATGATGAAGCACTATCCGTTCTGCCGCCTGACCGGGCCGGCCAACGTGCTGGTGGTGCCCGCGCGGCACTCTGCTTCGATCTCGGTCAAGCTGATGCAGGAAATGGCGGGCGCGACCGTGATCGGCCCAATTTTGACCGGCATCCCGCATTCGGTGCAAATCTGCTCGAACCGGGCGACGGTCAACGATATTCTGCATATGGCCGCGCTGTCGGCCAGCCGTCTGGGCCAGACGCGCTAAGATTGCTACCGGGTCAGGGCGCCCCTTGGCCCGGAATTTCCGTGAGGGGGTGCCATGACCATCTTCAACCTCGGCTCCATCAACGCCGATCATTTCTATCGTTTGTCGCATTTGCTGAGCCCGGGGGAAACCTTGGCTGCCAGCGCTTATGACCGGGGCTTGGGCGGCAAGGGGGCCAACCAATCGGTGGCCGCTGCCCGCGCCGGGGCCGATGTGCGCCATATCGGCGCGATTGGGGCCGATGGCCGCTGGATGCGCGAGGAATTGCGCCTTGATGGGGTCGATTGCACCCATGTCGCCGAGGTGGAAACCGCCTCGGGCCATGCGATCATCAATGTCGATGCGGCGGGTGAAAACACCATCGTAATCTTTGCGGGCGCGAACCGGGCGATTCCGGTTACTGCTTTGGAGGCCGCGCTCTCGGATGCGGCGCCGGGCGATTATATCTTGATGCAAAACGAGACCTGCTTGCAGGTGGAAGCCGTGGAACTGGCACGCCACAAGGGGGTGTTTGTCGCCTATTCCGCCGCGCCCTTTGAGGCAAAAGCGGTGAGCGCTGTGTTAGATAAACTCGACCTTCTGCTGCTAAACGCAGTCGAAGCGGCGCAGTTGTGCGAGGCATTGGACACGCGGCTTGAGGCGCTGCCGGTGAAGGCCGTTTGCGTGACCCACGGCGCCAAAGGCGCGGTTTGGCACGATTTGATTGATGGCACCAAGCATGACCAGCCCGCCTTCAAGGTGGAGCCGGTCGATACCACGGCGGCGGGGGATACTTTTGCGGGCTATCTTGTGGCCGGGCTGGCCGATGGGTTGAAGCCCGCGCAGGCGATGCGGCTTGCGGCGGCGGCCTCGGCGGTGAAGGTCACGCGCGCGGGCACGGCAGCCGCGATCCCGAAGCGCGGTGAGGTGGATGCTTTCTTGACCGCGCAGGGCTGATGCAAAATCTGCGCTATGGCTATGCCTTGGGCTGAGAGTCAGCCCAAGGAGTAACCAGTGCCGCGCACGGTGCGCACCGGATCTGTGCCGCCGTTGACCATAAGCGCTTTGCGCAACCGGCCCACATGCACGTCAATCGTGCGGGTGTCGACATAGATGTCGCGCCCCCAGACCCGGTCCAAAAGCTGGTCGCGGGTCCAGACACGTCCGGGTTTTTCCATCAGCGTGGACAGCAGCCGGAACTCGGTCGGGCCGAGTTTGAGCGGGGCGCCATCTCGGAACACGCGGTGCTCGGCGGCATCTAGGATGATGTCATCATAGGTAAGCCGTTCGCCCATCGTGGCAGGGCGGGTGCGGCGCAATTGCGTGCGCAGCCGCGCCATCAGCTCGACGACCGAATAGGGTTTGACGACGTAGTCATCGGCCCCGGTTTCCAGCCCCCGCACCCGGTCGCTTTCTTCCGAACGCGCCGACAGCATGATGATCGGGATCGCACGAGTATCGGGGTTCGCCTTCACGCGACGGCAGATTTCGATGCCCGAGACATTGGGCAACATCCAATCGAGAACGATCAGGTCGGGCTTTTCCTCGCGCACGAGCAAAAGCGCCTCATCGCCATTGACGGCCATTGCCACCCGGAACCCTTCGGCTTCGAGGTTATATTGCAAAACCTCCCGTTGGGCCGATTCATCTTCCACCACCAAAACACAGGGCTGTTGCGCCGGACTCATAAATTAACTCTCCCCGGGAACGAAATCAGTCACGCTATCGGCCTTGGGCCGCGCGTCATCGGGCATTTCGCCGGTCACAAGATAGGTCACTTGCTCGGCAATCGAGGTGCACAGATCGCCCATCCGCTCGATGTTTTTGGCGATGAAATGCAAATGCATGCAGGGCGTGATGTTGCGCGGATCTTCCATCATATAGGTCAGAAACTCGCGGAAGAGCGCGTTATACATTTGGTCGATCTGCACATCGCGGGCGCGCACATCGGCGGCCAAATTGGCATCGCGCTGGATGAAGCTGTCGATGGCATCTTTGAGCATGCCTTCCACTTCCACTGCCATCCGCTTGATCGCCCCGGAAGAGGCGTTGATCGTGGGCATTTCGGCAATGACTTTGGTGCGCTTGCCCATGTTCTTGGCATAATCGCCCACGCGCTCAAGGCTGCCGGCGATTTTGATCACGCTCAGCGCCACGCGCAGGTCGGTGGCATGGGGCGCGCGCAAAGCAATCAGCCGCGCGGCTTCGGTGTTGATCATCTCTTCAAGCTGATCGACCTGCTTGTCGCGTTGCCGGACCTGCTCGGCCAGTTCCTCGTCGCGGTCTTCCAGCGCTTGCGCGGCGTCGAGCACCTGACTTTCGACAAGGCCCCCCATCTTGACGACCATCGCCTGCGCGGCCTCAAGGTCGCGGTCGAAGGATGAAACGATATGCTGGCTCATTGTGAAGTCCTTAACCGATGCGGCCGGTAATATAGCTTTCCGTGCGGGGATCGCGCGGATTGGTGAAGATTTGCCCGGTCTCGCCGAATTCGACAAGGTTTCCGAGGTGGAAGAACGCCGTGCGTTGCGAAACGCGGGCGGCTTGCTGCATCGAGTGGGTCACGATGACGACCGAGAAGTTTTCGCGCAATTCGTCGATCAGTTCTTCGACCTGAGCGGTCGCAATCGGGTCAAGTGCCGAGCAGGGCTCGTCCATGAGCAGAACTTCGGGCGAGGTGGCCACGGCGCGCGCAATGCAAAGGCGCTGTTGCTGGCCGCCCGAAAGGCCGGTGCCCGGCGCATCGAGCCGGTCTTTGACCTCGTTCCAAAGCGCCGCTTTGCGCAGCGAGGCTTCGACGACTTCATCCAGCTCGGCTTTGTTTTTCACTTGGCCGTGGATTTTCGGGCCGTAAGCCACGTTGTCATAGATCGATTTCGGGAACGGGTTCGGCTTTTGGAACACCATGCCAACGCGGGCGCGCAATTGCACCGGGTCGACCTTTTTATTGTAGATGTCTTCGCCATCCAGAAGGATATCGCCCTCAACCCGGCAGATGTCGATCGTGTCGTTCATCCGGTTGATGCAGCGCAGGAAGGTGGATTTCCCGCAGCCCGAGGGGCCGATGAAGGCGGTGACCGTTTTGTCGAGAATGTCCACATCGACATCCTTGATCGCGTGGGTCGTGCCGTAGAACACCTGCACCTTGCGGGCGGCAATCTTGATATCGTTGGCGTTCACGGTTCTCTCCGTCAATCTCATGTCGTTCATCGTCATATCCTTACCAGCGCCGTTCGAAGCGGCGACGTAGAAGCACCGCGAGGATGTTCATCGCCAGCAGGAAGACCAGCAGCACGATGATAGCTCCCGACGCGCGTTCGATAAATGCGGGGTCGGAGCGTTGCGTGAAGTTATAGACCTGCACCGGAAGCGCGGCGGCAGGGTCAAGGAACCCTTCGGGCGGCGCAGCCGGATATTCTTTCACAAAGGCCACCATGCCAATGAGCAACAGCGGCGCAGTTTCGCCCAAGGCTTGGGCCAAGCCGATGATCGTGCCGGTCAGAATGCCGGGGAGGGCAAGCGGCAGCACATGGTGGAAGATGGTTTGCATCTTCGAGGCCCCCACGCCAAGCGCGGCATCTTTGATCGAGGGCGGTACGGCTTTGAGCGCGGCACGGGTCGCAATGATGATCGTCGGCAGGGTCATCAGCGTGAGCACGAGGCCCCCGACCAGCGGCGAGGATTGCGGCAGACCCGCGTAGTTGATGAAGACTGCAAGACCCAGAATACCGAAGACGATCGAAGGCACAGCGGCAAGGTTCGCGATATTCACCTCGATCAGGTCGGTGAAGCGGTTTTGCGGCGCGAATTCTTCCAGATAGATCGAGGCGGCCACGCCAATCGGCAGCGCCAAGGCCAGCACGATCAGCATCATATAGGCCGAGCCCAAGATCGCCACGCCAAGACCCGCCGATTCGGGCCGCAGTTCCGAGGCATCGGGGTTGGTGATGAAGGCCCAGTTGAAGGCGAGCCGCAGCATCCCGGCATCGCGCAGCGCTTGGGCAAGTTCAAGTTGCGCGGGGCTGACGTTGCTATCAAGCGCGGCGCTTTCCATCGTTACGCGGCCTTTGAAAAACCCGTCGATCCGGCCATTGGCGAGCACGTTAAACTCGATCGTCGTGCCAACAAGATCGGGGTTCGCCAGAACCATGTCACGCAGCGCGGCGGGGGCCTCTTTGGAGATCAGCGCGCCGATTTCCTTGGCTTTCATGCCTTCCGGCGCCAGACCTTTTTCGGCCACCACGGCTTCCAGCGCTTGGGCCAGAACTTTGCCATAGGTGATGGTGGTGGCTTTCGCCATTTCATCGGGATTGCGGTTGCCCTTTTTATCGAGCACCGCCGCATCAAGCGTAACGGGCAGCGTCATCATCGTTTGACGGAACGACCCAAGACCCGAGCCCAGAACCGAGGTGAGCAGCACAATAAGCGCCAGAACCCCAAGGGTCACAGCGGTGATGCCATAGATACGGAAGCGCTTTTCAGCGGCATTGCGCGCCTTGGTGCGGGCGTCTTGCGTGTAAAGCGAGGGGCGGTGGTGAGACATGTCGGCCAGCGTCATTCGTATTGCTCGCGATATTTGCGCACGATCACCAGTGCGACGATGTTCAAGATCAGCGTGAAGACAAAGAGCGTCAGGCCAAGGGCAAAGGCCACCAGCGTCTCGGGCGAGGCAAATTCTGTATCGCCGGTGAGCTGGGAGACGATTTTCACCGTCACCGTGGTCATCGCTTCAAACGGGTTCATCGAGAGTTTGGCGGCAGCGCCCGCGCCCAGCACCACGATCATCGTTTCCCCGATGGCGCGCGAAGCGGCGAGCAGGATCGCGCCGACAATGCCGGGCAGGGCGGCGGGCAAGATCACCTGTTTGACGGTTTCCGATTGCGTTGCCCCAAGGCCGTAGGAGCCATCGCGCAAGGACTGCGGCACCGCGTTGATGATGTCATCCGACAGCGAGGAGACGAAGGGGATAATCATGATCCCCATCACCAGACCCGCCGTCATCACCGAGGAGGAAGAGGTGCCAAGGCCAAGCGGTTGCGCGAAGTAGTCGCGCAGCATCGGGCCGACGGTGATCAGCGCGAAAAGACCGTAAACGATGGTCGGGATCCCGGCGAGGATCTCCAAAAGCGGCTTGGCGATGGCACGCAGCTTTTTGGAGGCATATTCTGCCAGATAGATCGCGGCAAAGAGGCCCACCGGCACCGCAACGGCGAGCGCGATCAGCGAGACATAAAGCGTGCCCCAGATCAGCGGCCAGATGCCCAGATCAGACCCACCACCAAATTGCGGGTTCCATGTCAGCGACAGGAAGAAATCAGCCGCCGGGTAGATTTTGAAGAAATGCACCGTCTCAAAGACGAGCGAAAGAACGATCCCCACCGTGGTCGCGATAGCGACGAGCGAGGCGGCGATCAGCAGCACTTTGACAAAGGATTCCGAGACGTTGCGGGCACGGAATTCCGGTTGGATGCGTAAGAACGCCGACGCAAAACCGGCGAGCGCCACCGCCAAAACCGCCACCGTCATGCCAATGCGGCCCATGTGGTTGAGGCTGCGATAGCTTTTTGCGGCTTCAAAAACGGTGGGCTTCACGTTGGAGCCGAGCGCGATGCCAACATCGCCCATGCGCGAGCGGATATCGCTCAGATCAGCACGCATGTCGGAAATGGCTTTGTTGCTCAGATAACCTTGCGCGACGATCAGATCGAGCCCTTCGGCGATCTTGCGCACATCGGTCATAACAAGGTCGAGGTGTTCTTCGCCGGGCAGCAGTTTCGCCACGCGGGTTTCGATCAGCGCGGGCTGGGCAAAGAGCCAAACCGCCATCAGCACAAAGGCGGGCACGGCGGTGAACAGCGCCACCGTCTGGCCGTAGTAGCCGGGAAGAGAATGAAGCTTGCGCAGATCGCCCTTGGCCGAGCTCAGCGCGCGCTGGCGTCCGAGAATGAAGCCGCCGATGGCGAGAACAAGCACAAGCGCCGCAAGAAGGCCGAGAGTCATGGGACGATCCAAAATGGGAAGGGTGGCGCCCTGAGGCACCACCCGGGAGGATTTTAGCTTAGTTCAGCGGGCCCATCGGGGTGCCAGCAGCGACCATTTCTTGGGTCGCGGCCAGTTCCGGGTCCGACACGAGGCCATAGGCGGCCAGCGGGCCTTCCGGGCCAGCCATTTCGTCGGAGACGAAGAAGTCGATGTATTCTTGCAGGCCCGGGATCACGCCGAGGTGCGCTTTCTTCACGTAGAAGAACAGCGGACGCGAGACCGGATATTCGCCGGTGGCGATCGATTCGGTCGAGGGAACCACGCCCGACATGGTCGCGACGCGCAGCTTGTCGGTGTTGTTTTGGTAGAACGACAGGCCGAATACGCCGATCGCGTTCGGGTTGGCGTCGAGACGCGAGAGGGTCTCGGTGTAGTCGCCGTCGATGTCGACCGAAACGCCGTCGGTGCGCAGCGCGAGGCAGGCTTTCTCACCGTCTTTTTCGCCTTTGGCGGCGACGAAGGCTTCCATCGCGCCGGTGGCTTCACAGCCAGCTTCCAGCACTTTGATGTCGAACACTTCGCGGGTGCCGTGTTTGGTGCCCGGGATGAAGGCGAGGATGTCTTGTTCCGGCAGTTCGGCGTTCACGTCGTGCCAGGTTTTGTTCGGGTTGGCGACGAGCGCACCGTCCACCATCACTTCGGCGGCCAGAGCATTGTACCAGTCGGAGGGGGTGAAGGCGAATTCCGGGCCGTCGATTTTCGAGGCGAAAACGATCCCGTCGTAGCCGATGCGGACTTCCATGATTTCTTCCACGCCGTTGGCGGCGCAGGTGTCGATGTCCGATTGCTTGATGCGCGAGGAGGAGTTCGCGATGTCGATGGTGTTTTCGCCCACGCCTTCGCAAAGCTTCTTACGGCCAGCGCCCGAGCCGCCGCCTTCCACGACCGGGGTCGGGAAGTCGAAGTTTTCGCCGAAAGCTTCGGCGACGATGGTCGCGTAGGGCAGAACGGTCGAAGAACCGGCCGATTGGATCTGGTCGCGGGCCAGAGCGCCCGAGGTCGAAGCCGCCAGAATGGCCAGCGCCGAAACGCCAAATTTCGCGGTGTTCATGGATCTCTCCTGAAAATCGTTGCGGGCGTTTTTGCCCTCGGCGCCCGTCCTAGGCTCGGGTCGTGACGCTTATGCAAAAGTTGTATGACAGTTACATGACAGCCTGACGGCAGGGCGTGTCACTTTGCCCGCAGGCTTTCCGCTATAAGTGCAGGCACATCCTCCAACTCGCCTAATGCGGGTAGAAGCGTGCCGCTAAAGCCAGCTTCTTCAAGGGCTTGCGGAACATCTTGTGCAACATGCCCGCCGCGTAGCACGAACAAAGGCAGGCAGGTGGCGGCGCGATAATGTGCGGCGACCTCACGCAGGTGGGGCATCTCTTCCAAGAACGCGAGTCGCAAATGTTGCTTTGGCAGGCGGGGGGCAAGTGTGCGGGCCAGTTCGACGGTCATATCATGCGAGCTGCGCGAAACCTGCGAGCCATGCGCCACCAAGATCACCTCTGGCCCCGCGTCTTTGAGCGTTTGCCCAATCAAATCGGGCAAGGCGGGTTCGCGCCCGAAAGGCGGTAGAATCTCTGCGCTATGGTCGAGTTCGGCCAAGCGGCGTGGCAATTGCACCTTGGTGAACCAGCCCTCTGCCATGAAAAACGGATAGATCAGCGCGTCGGGTTGGGCGGCCACCGCTTCGCGCAGCGCACCCGTACAGGCCAAAGTGGCCGCGCCTACCTTTGCATCAGGCAAAAGCGCTTCGACCTTTGTTGCCAAAGTCTCCAGCGCGGCTTGCGCGGGTTCAGGATCAGAGGGGAAGCCGTGGGCGACGATCAGCACATTTCTCATGCGCGCAAGCCTAGCGCGGCGGGGCTGTGCGGCAAGGGCTGGGCGAATTGGTTAATGAAATATGACGCCAAGCTATTGGAATTACGTCATATTGTTTGCACTGTTTGGTTGCGGAGAATCATGCTTTCCCCTAGAAACGACTTACCGGCCAGGACGGCCAGAACCCAATAGACAGTTTCACGTGTGGTGCGTAGGGGAGCACGTGGGGTGAGGAGGGTCCTGGTAGGGGTGCCGGGACCCTCCTATTTATTTAGGGGTCGATTTCCCCAAGTTCGCAGACGATCTTCCACTCTTCTTCCGTGACCGGCTGCACTGACAGCCGCATCGAGGTGACCAGCGCCATTTCTGACAGGCGCGGATCGCCCTTGACCTCTGCCAAGGTCACCGGGCGTTTGAGCGGGCGCACCGCGCGAATATCCACACAATCCCAACGCGGGTCATCGGTGGTGGAATCTTGGTGGCTCAGCGCGCAAACCTCGACAATGCCGACGATCTCTTTGCCGATGTTGGAATGGTAGAAGAATCCCTGATCGCCGATCTGCATTGCGCGCATGTTGTTGCGAGCAAGGTAGTTGCGCACGCCGTTCCATTCTTCGCCCACGTCTCCCTTGGCGACCTGCATGTCCCACGACCAGACGTTGGGCTCGGATTTAAAGAGCCATTTCGCCATCAGCCGATCACCTTTTTCCATTCTTGCACGGTGACGCTGTCAAACAGGCCAGCGGCGGCATAGGGGTCGCCCGCTGCCCAGTTTTGCGCGGCTTCAAGGCTTTCGCAGTCCAAAATCACCAGCGAACCGCACATTTGCCCGCCTTCGAGGAACGGCCCGGCCATCGTCACGATCCCGGTTTCCTCGATATAGGCCAGATGCGCGGCGCGGGTGTCGAGCCGGGTTTGCAGCGCACCGGCTTTGTCGCGGCAGATTACGGCGTAAAGCATGTCATTCCTCCTTGAGCGGACGCGAGAGCAACGCCGCAGCGGCGTCGGAAACAGAAAGGTCTTTGGCCACCAGCGCGGCGACCATGGCGGTGATGGGCAAATCCACTCCGTGGCGTTGGCCCAGTTGCACAGCAGCGCGCGCGGTGGCCGCGCCTTCAACCGTGGTGGCGGGGTCAAAATCTTCGCCTTTGCCGAGCGCGAGACCAAAACGGAAATTGCGTGATTGCGCCGAGGTGCAAGTGAGCACCAGATCGCCAAAGCCCGAAAGACCATCCAGCGTTTCGGGGCGCGCGCCAAGCTTGAGCGCGAGCCGCCCCATTTCGGCAAAGCCGCGCGTCATCAGCGCCGCGCGGGCCGAGTCGCCCAGTTGCGCGCCAATTACCACGCCTGCGGCAATGGCGATCACGTTTTTCAGCGCGCCGCCCAGTTCGGCGCCAATCGTATCGGTGGTGCGATAGATGCGCAGCGTTGGGGTGGAAAGCTGTGCTTGCAGCGCGCTGGCATCTTCGCGCGTGGCAAGCGTTAGTGCGGTGGGCAGGCCGCGCGCAATATCGGCGGCGAAACTCGGCCCCGTCAGAACGGCGGCGGTGGCTTTGGGGCAGGCGGCCTCAATCACCTCAATCGGGCCGTTGCCGGTGGCCAAGTCGATGCCTTTCGAACAAGAGATCAGTGTTTTGCCATCGAGCCGCGCGGCATGGCTGGCCAAAAAGCCGCCCATTTGCTGCATCGGCATGGCGAGCAGCACGATATCCACCCCGTCCACGCAGGCAATGTCAGAGGTGACCGAAAGCCGCTGCGGAAAATGCGCATCGGGCAAGCGGCGGGCGTTGCAGCGGCTTTGCTGCATGTCTTCGGCATGCGCGGTATCGCGCGCCCAAAGCACCACCTCGCCAATCTGTGCGAGGGTGATTGCCAGCGCCGTGCCAAAGGCCCCCGCGCCTAAAACCGCAATGCTCATGCCTTTGCCCCCTTTTTGCCCGATCCGAGCATTGTGGGCGCGGTTGCGTCAAGCGGCCAGCGGGGCCGCGGCACCAAATCGGCGGCGGTCGCCGTGCCTGCGCGGAACCGTTCGATCCCAGCATAGGCGATCATCGCAGCATTATCGGTGCAAAGTTTCAAAGGCGGCGCAGTGAAGCGCACAGCCATCTCGGCACATAAGCTTTCCAGCTTCGCGCGGATGGTTTGGTTCGCCGCGACGCCCCCCGCCACGGCAAGCGCAGGCTCTGGGGGGACGTCTTCAAGATAGGTTTTCAACGCGCGGCGGGTCTTTTCGGCCAGCACGTCGGCTACGGCCTGCTGGAAGCTCGCACACATATCGGCGCGGGTTTGCCGATAAAGCCCGCCATGCGCGGCCACCTCTGCATCGCGGGCACGCAGCAGCGCGGTTTTCAGGCCCGAGAATGACATATCGCAGCCGGGTCGATCCAAGAGCGGGCGCGGGAAGGGGAAAGCCTTCGGGTTGCCGTTTTTTGCCTCCGCCTCGACCACCGGGCCACCGGGTTGCGGCAGGCCCAAAAGCTTCGCCGTTTTATCGAAAGCCTCGCCCGGGGCATCATCAATCGTACCGCCAAGGCGTTGGAAGCTTTCCGGCCCGCGCGCGATCAGGAATTGGCAATGCCCGCCGGAGACCAGCAGCATCAAATAAGGAAACGCCAGCCCATCGGTGAGGCGCGGCGTCAGCGCATGGCCCGCCAAATGGTTCACGCCGACAAGCGGCAGGCCAGAGCCAGCCGCAATGCCCCGCGCGCACATCACGCCCGACATCACCCCACCAATCAGCCCCGGTCCGGCGGTGACGGCGATCCCATCCAGATCACTGAGCCCAAGGCCGGATTGCGCCAGCGCCTCTTCCACGCAGCCATCGAGCTTTTCGGCATGGGCGCGGGCGGCAATTTCGGGCACCACACCGCCAAAAGGCGCATGCAGCGCCACTTGCCCCGCCACGACCGAGGCCAGCACTTCGGCCCCCGCAGGGCCATGGCGCACAACCGCGGCGGCGGTATCGTCGCAACTCGATTCGATGCCGAGAAAGGTAAGCACTTTGGTCATGGGGTTTTGTTGCACAGGCCTTTCTTCGCAGGTAACACCGGGGAAGGCATCGCACAACCCGAGGCCCTTATGACCGATAGAAATGCCTTTCGTCCCCGGCTTTTGCTGACGCGCCCGCGCGCCGGATCAGAGCGATTTGCGCGCCAGTTTCAGGCCCGATTTGGGGCGGATTGGCCGATCACCATCGCGCCCTTGATCGAGATCGAGCCGACTGAGGTCGAATTGCCTGCGGCAAATGTACTCATCATTACCTCGGAACAGGCGATTGCGCCGGTGGTGAACGCCCCCGGCTGGGCGGGCAAACCAGTCTATTGCGTGGGGCCGCGCACTTCGGAAGTTTTGCGTCGCAATGGGTTTGAGGTGTTGGGCACCGCGCCCAATGCGCAGCAGCTTTTTGCGCTGATTTCGGCGGAACCCGATCCGGGGCCGATGCTGCATGCCCGTGGCAATGAAAGCGCCTTTCCCTTGGCGCAAAAACTCAACGCTGCTGGGCGAAACGTGCAAGAAGCCGTGGTCTATGCACAGGTGCCGCAGTCACCGAGCAAGGAGCTGCAAGAGCTTCTGGATCGGGCGCAACCCCTGCTGGTCCCGGTCTTTTCTCCCAACAGCGGACGGCTTTTTGCGGCCGCCGCCGAAGGCGCCCATGCGCGGCTGCGGGTGGCGGCGATTTCCGAAGCGGCAGCGCAGGCTTGCAGCGGTTTGGCGCATACCGAGTTGCGGGTGGCGGCTAAGCCTTCGGCAGAGGGGCTAATAGACGCACTTGTCGCACTGATGCGAGACAGTTCCGGTTGAGCCCCGCGACGCCCGACCCTAGACTGCCCGCAATCGAAGAATAAGCGCGCACCGGCGCGGACTGGAGGATTGGCCATGGCGAAACCGGAATCTGACGAGACTGAACCCAACGCAGCCACCTCTGCTCAAGGCCTTGAAATGCCAGAGAAAGAAACCGATCCGGCAGCCGAGGCGCTTGATGCGGCGGAGCAAGGCGGCATCGAAGAGGCGGAGGTTGTCGCCGAGACCGAGACTGTGACCGAATCACAGACCGAAGCCGAGGCGATTGCGGAAGCCATGGAAGCGGCGCCGGATCAGGAAGAAGCGGAAAAGGTCGAAGAGACGCCCGCCCCCGTTGCGGCGAAACCGGCAGCCCCGCCGCCGCCGCCACGCAAAGGTCTTTCGGTGATCTTGGGCGGTGTGATCGCTGCGGCGATTGGCGCGGGGGCGACCGTCGCCGCTTTGCCGAACATGCCCGCCGATTTGCGCGAGAAAATTCTGCCCGCAGGTGGTGGCGCTGCCGAATTGCACGCCGCGCTGGATGCGCAGGCCAAGAAAATTGCTGCACTTGAAGCGGCGACCGCCCAACCTGCGGCGGGGGCGTCGGAAGTGGAGGCGTTGAAAGCGTCGCTTGAAGAGATGAGCGCCAAATTGGCCTCGCTCGAAAGTGGTGCGGCGGCGGCAGCCGCCGATCAGGTTGCGGCGCTTGAAGCCGAAATCGCCGCAATGAAAGAAGAAATGAAGAAATCGCCGATGTATGCGACGCAGCAGCAGCTTGATGCCGCGACCGCAGAGGCGAAGGCACGGATTGCCGAAGCTGAGGCCGAAGCGGCGAAGATGCGCGCTGAAACCGAAGCGGCGGCGCAGCGCGCTGTGCGGCAAGCGGCGGTGGCCCGTGTGGCGGCGGCTTTTGATGCCGGTGCCACGCTTATTGGCCCGGTGGCCGAAGTTGAGGCGGCGGGCATGACCGCCCCAGCCGCGTTGAAGGCCGAAGTGCCCACCGTGGGCGCCTTGCAAGAGGCTTTCCCGGAGGCGGCGCGCAAAGCGCTTGCCGTGGCGCGCACCACCGATGCGGGGGACAGCCTTGGCGAAAAGCTTGGCACCTTCTTGCTTGCGCAAACCGGAGCGCGGTCGCTGACCGCCCGCGAGGGCAATTCGCCTGATGCGGTGCTTTCGCGCGCCCAAGCCGCCGTGGATGCGGCGCAATTTGAGACGGCCGTGGCCGAACTGGCGGCTCTGCCCGAGGCAGCGCAGGCCCAAATGCAATCTTGGAAAGACATGGTCGCGCGTCGCGTTGCGGCGCAGGCCGCGCTTTCTGACCTGGCCCAATCCGTTCAGTGAGGTAATGCGATGCTCTGGTCTTTGTTGAAAGTCGCGCTGTTCCTAGCCGCTGTGGCCGGGCTCACCTTTGGCGCGGCGATGCTGTCTGACTCGGGCGAGGCGATTCGTATCGTCGCGCTGGGGCAGGAGTTCAACCTTGGTGCGCTGCAAGCCGCCATCTTGATCACCATCATCGTGGTGGTGCTGTGGGTTGTGTTCAAAATCGTTGGCTTCGTGGTGGCGTTCTTGCGCTTCGTGACCGGCGATGAAACGGCGATCAGCCGTTATTTCGACCGCAGCCGTGAGCGCAAAGGCTACCAAGCCTTGGCCGAGGGGATGTTGGCGATTGCTTCGGGGGAATCGCGTCTTGCGATGTCGCGTGCCGCTAAGGCGGAACGCTATCTGCGCCGTCCCGATCTGACCAACCTGCTCACCGCGCAGGCGGCGGAAATGAATGGCGACACGCGCCGGGCCGAACAGGTTTACCGTCGGATGCTGAACGATCAGCGCACCCGCTTTGTGGGGATTCGCGGCCTTCTGTCGCAAAAGCTGGGCGATGGGGATACCGATACCGCGCTGAAACTGGCGCAAAAGGCGTTTGCGCTGAACCCGAAACACCCGGAAGTGCAAAACACGCTTTTCAAACTGCAAACCGAATCGGGCGACTGGAAAGGCGCGCGCGACGTGCTGTTGGCCAAGATGCGTCAGGGCGAGATCCCGAAAGACGTGCACAAGCGCCGCGACGCGGTGCTGGCGCTGCAAGAAGCCAAAGTGGTGCTGGATCAAAACGCGTCGATCGAGGCGCGCGAGGCGGCGATTGCGGCCAACAAATCTTCGCCTGACCTGATTCCGGCGGCGGCGATGGCGGCGAAAGCCTATGCCGATCAAGGCAATGTCAAATCGGCAACGCGTGTGCTGCTTAAAGCGTGGGAAGCGCAACCGCACCCCGATCTGGCGGGGGTCTTTGCGTCGCTCGTGCCCTCGGAATCGGCGGTTGAACGGCTTGCGCGGTTCGAAAAACTGCTGTCGCTGCGCCCCGACCACGAAGAAACCAAGCTGCTGCGGGCTGAGCTGTGCATCGCGGCAGAAGATTTCCCGGGGGCACGCCGTGCGCTGGGCAATTTGGCCGAAACCAACCCGACCGCGCGCACGCTGACCTTGATGGCGGCGATCGAACGTGGCGAGGGCGAAAGCGAAGATGTCGTGCGTGGCTGGCTGGCCCGTGCCGTCACTGCGCCGCGTGGCAAGCAATGGTGCTGCGACAAGTGCCAAAACATCCAAGCGGAATGGGGCCCGGTCTGCGACAATTGCGGCGGCTTCGATACGCTGAGCTGGCGTGAGCCGACCTCGGGCGGCATTCCGCTGCCCAATGGGGCTGAAATGCTGCCGCTGATCGTGGGCGCCGGCAAGCCGAAAGCGGAAGAAGCCTTTGACATTACGCCAGATGCCACAGCGGAAGGTGAAAAATAGGGCTACACATCCCTGCGATGGCGTGCTAGTTGCGCGCCATCACGCCGGTGTAGCTCAGCTGGTAGAGCACGTCATTCGTAATGATGGGGTCGGGGGTTCGAGTCCCTTCACCGGCACCACTAAATCTCTGGAAAACCAGTACAAGAAGGCCGCCCCTCGGGGCGGCCTTCTGCTTTGCTAATAGCTTGGAACCATGGCGGAACCAGGTCAAAGAGGCGAAAGAGGCAGGCGTCAGTCACGGAAGCGTGATATCTCGCCGTGATCGAAACCGAGCTTCCATAGGGAAGCTATGGGGTCGGGCTCTAGGGCGCGACCTATCAGCATGACCTGATTCGCATTGGAGGTTCTAAATCCTCCCGATTCGCACGGCGACTTGTGAGATGTCTGTTGGATGTCACTAAAGGCAGAGTTGGGCGCATGTCTGCGGCGAGAATTGGTCACATTTGAGCTACCGACAAACACTTGTCGTTTTCTTCTTACTTGCGAACGCCGGGAGCAAGTTTTGCCGTCGCTGGCGGAGCCTTGACCATCCTGAGGGTCTGCTTGCCATACCTCAGCGAGGTTAGCTACATGAGTGTCCCTCAGGCCAAAGCCGCCTGCGAAGCCGACGCGTGGTTCAGAATGGGTTTTCATTCACTCCGAGGTCGAGTCGCGCAGCGGCCCGAGCTTCTCGGTCGCCCAAGCGTCAAGCGATGCGCGAGGATAAAGCGGAGTGCGGTTGACTTTCTGAAAGGGCGGTCCGCCGCCGCGGGTTGCGAGGCTTGCGAGCGTCGAAGGAGCCATAGTGATACCGTGCGCCAGTTCCAAATATTGGCTCGCAGCATCACGGCGCAGCCGCGGCCTCCTGAGTGCGGGCGGCAGATAAGCCTCCTGCGTTCCCGCAAGCGGGTTGTTCAACTCGATGGTCATCGAGAATTCTCCGTATTTTCGAGCTATAGAGGGGTGAAGCGCCCCATTTGATGCCTCGCATTATCGCCGATCAGTGGAAGAGTGCGAAGCGGCGAGGTGACCGTACGCCACCTGCGCCGTACTGATTATAGTCTATGGGGCCCGCAAATCTAAAAATCAATGCAGCAACGGGAAGACGGTTCTCGTCATCATTTCGAGCGTATATTCCTCTGCGCATCGCTGCCGTTCGTTCAGGAAGCAGCGAATGTCAGCTTCCCGCCCGTTGCGAAGGCGACGGACTGACCAACGTGCTCGGCCCCTTTGCCGTCGGTCGCATCATTGAGTTCTTCGCTCCGAACCAGCCGTTCGAGCGCGCCGCAGCGACGAGATAAGCGGCCCTGAGCGGATGGCTGTGCAAATTGCTGGATCTCAAGCTTGGAGGCTGCACGCGGTATAGGAGGCTGTCTGCGAAGTTTCGACATTGTACTTGCGCGCTCCATCGATATGAACAAGTGGCTGCGGTCGGCAAAAATGGAAGCCCTGAACTTCATTGCAACCGAGGGCCCGAAGCAGGTCCGTCGTCTGTTCGCTTTCTACTCCTTCGGCCACTGTCGCTAAAGCCAACCCCTGGGCCAGATCCATGATCGCGCGCAAGATAGGCCCGTTGCGTCCTTTCGCCTCCGCCCCCAATACGAAAGACTTGTCGATTTTTATTCGGTCCACGGGCAGATCGCGAAGATGCGTAAGAGAGGCAAAGCCGGTCCCGAAATCATCGAGCGCGATCGTCACCCCCGCTGCGCGTAGGAGCGCAAATCCGGCAATCAGATTCTCGGTGTTCTGGCCCAAGAGCGCCGTCTCGACAACCTCCAATTCGATCTGCTCTGGTGTTAGGCCTGCCGCTGCGATCTTCGCGAGAAGATCAGGCGCGAAACTGGATCGGTGCAAGCTATGATCGGAGAAATTCACAGCCACGCGGCCCAGGTGCGCGCCCGCCTCCGCCAAGTCAGAGAGTACGCGGCGCAACACCGCAGCATCAATCAATGCGGCGCAATCCGGATCATCGAACGCATCCCACCAATCGCCCGGTGTGCTAATTTCACCATCGGGACAGCGTATCCGCGCAAGCGCCTCGTGGCCCGTGACGCGGCCATCTGAAAGCCGGATCTTGGGCTGATACCACGCCTCGATCCGGTCCTCACGCTCGGCCTCGCGCACCATTGCCAGAGTGGCGCGCCGTGCCTCGACGGCGCAAAGTGTGGGCCCTCGCAGAAAGGCCGCGCCGCCACGCCCTGCACGCTTTACCTCGCTCAGCGCTGCTTTCGCCCGCCCCCAAAGTTCCTCAGGTTCGCGCGCATCAACCGGGCGCACGGCCATGCCGATCGATGCGCGCAATTGCACCGCTGCGTCAGACCGCGCGAGTGGTGCCCGGAGCGTGGCCTGAACATCTGCTGCAAGCCGCTGTGCCAGTGCATCTGCGCCGCAAGCATTTCCAACAGCGTGCTCTAATGGGGCGAGCAGTGCGAACTCCTCACCGGCAACCCGCGCGGCGAGGCCTTCGGCGGGGAGCAACGCGGCTAGTCGCTCCCCGACCTCGCGCAGCATCGCGTCGGTTCGGTCTTCGCCATAGTCGTCAATAAGCCCAGCAAAATCGGGAAGGTCGATCAGCAACAGTGCCAACTCCCTCTCCTCGTCGCAGACATTGGCAAGCTGCGAACGAAACCATTGCCGGTTTGCCAAACCGGTCACTTCGTCCAAATGCGCCAATTGCCAAAGCCGCTGCCGGTCGCGATGAGCTCGGCTGATATCCGCCAGAACCCCTTGGACGCGCGCCACCTTGCCCTTCTCCCAAAGGGCCTCACAGTAAATGCGAATCTGGCGGGTTTGTTCGTCCGCAATCACGATTTCTGCCTCAAGATCGAGAGGGGCGCACAAGACCTCAGGTGTAGTCAGAAGCCGCCCAAGACGTGCCCGCAGCGGCGCAGAGGTCAGCCTGCCGAGCACATCGTCAAGGCCGAGCGGGGCCTTGGGGCGCAGGCCAAGCAGGCGCAGCACTTGATCGGACACGTCGAACACCCGCAGCACCGGGTCCCAAGACCAAGCACCGACCTCGGCCATACGTTCGACCTGTCCCAGCCAGTGCGCCCGCATTCCCGCCACTGCCTCAAGGCGGGCTACCCCATCTTCAGAGCGGTGCCGCCGCCCAGCATCAAGCAGCACCAGCGTGGCTCCCTCTGTGTCCAACAGTCGTCTTGCGCTTAGCAGGCAGCGGCGCACACCCCCCATGGCATCGGGCAGCGGCAGCGAGATTTCGTCGAGCCGCCCCGTCAATCGCAGTTGCGGCGCCAAATGCGTGAGCCAGAACACGCGCCCTGCTGAGGAAAGCAGGTCCGTTAGGTCGCGTCCCAGCACCGCCTCAGGGGGGCGTCCAACCCAGTGCAGGAATTCCTTATTGGCCGAGCGCACCTGTCCCGCGTCGTTGATCTCGACAAGGCCACATGGCGCGCTGTCGGCGGCAGCGCCATAGCCACGCCGCGCTTCCTTCGGAGGCAGGCTCACTGGCTCTCGTCCGATGGGTCAGCCCCCTCGACCCCGGTCGTTAGGCCAGCGAGGATCGCATTTGCAACGACCTCGGGATGGCTCAGATGCGGGCAATGGCCGTGGCTTTGCAGCTGCATCAGACGACTGCCTGCAATGGTGCGATGCACGAATTCGACCGCGGCATCGGGGGCGATTGGATCGTCTTGCGATTGCAAAATCAGCGTCGGCACCCGCAATTGCGGTAATGCGGCACGAACGTCGACGAAAAAAGTGGCGCGGGCGAATGCAGAGGCGATCTCGGGGTCGTTTCGATGCAACCGTTGCGCAAAATCACTCGCCAACTCGGGGCGGTCGGGGTTGCCGGTGGCGATTGGCGCGAAACCTGTGGCCCAGTCTGCGAAATTACGATCAAGCATTTCGAGCAGATCCTCGACAGTCTCTCGACTGAAACCGCCGGTGTAATTCTCTTTGTCGATATAGCACGCAGAGGGACCGATCATCACCAGTTCCGCGAATAAATCGGGGCGCTCAATCGCCGCAAGCGCACCGATCATCGAAGAAACCGAATGGCCGACGAAGCGCACCGGGCCAAGCGCAAGCCGATCAAGCAGCGCCACAAGGTCATCGACATAACCGCGCAGGCTCGCGTGGCGCTGACGGTCATACAAATCAGCGGCGGCCTGTCCGCAGCCAGCATGATCGAAAAGCACCACACGATAATGCGGTGCGAGTTGCGGGACCACCGCACGCCAAACTGTCTGGTCACAACCATAACCATGCGCCAGCATCAGCGGCACATTGCCCGTGCCGGTCTCATGGAAGTTGTGCAGGGCGTCATCGAGCATGGCTACAGGATTCCCGCAAGGGATGACTCGTACTTATTCAATGCATCTTATGCGTGAAATTTAATCACGAAAAAAGCATTAAAATGAAGCCCCTCTATCCGGGCGATATTTTTAAGCGCTCTCGGTCATAAGGCGTCCTCGCCGCAACAACAAATTTTTCGGATCGTGCCGAACCAATCTAAGTCGATGGCGCGCGCTCATCCCCCAAAGCCTTCAGCCAACCTCGCAAGCTTCACAGATCACTAGCTTCTGGCGTTGGCGGTGCATCAAGCGGCTGTGTCGCGCCGCGAAAGTGCTCCTGTGTTGAATTGTGCGACATTGGAGACAAGCTGATCTGCTTCGCCACGCAGTGTGGTGAGCGCCGCATTCGTCTCCTCAATCATCGCGGCATTTTGCTGCGAAGTGCGGTCAAGTTCTGTCGTCGCCTTGGAAATCTCGGCGATGCCGACCTGGCTTTCGCCAACGGCCCCCGCAATATGCTCAATGCGTTCTTGCACCCTACGGAGTGATCCAACGATCTGGCCAAGCGCACCAGCCGTATTATCCACCATTTCGACGCCGCGCCCAACGTCGCGCGTTGCGGTCCCGATGATTTGCGCGATCTCTTGGGAGGCTTCTGACGACCTTTGTGCAAGCGCGCGCACTTCTGAAGCAACCACTGCGAAACCGCGCCCGCTCTCGCCCGCTCGTGCGGCCTCGACGCCTGCGTTCAGGGCGAGCAAATTGGTCTGGAACGCAATGTCGTCAATCACCTGCAACACGCCCTCGATCCGCTCGGAGGATTGCCGGATGCTTTCCATTGCGGCAAGTGCTTCCTGGGCGATGGAATTGCCACTTTCTGCGTGGCTAGAAATGTCCCGCATCTGGTCCTTGGCCTCATTGGCGAGGCCGGTCATGCTGCCGATTGTCCCGGACATTTGCTCAAGCGCCGAAGCGGTTTCTTCAAGCATCGCTGCATTGTGTTCGCTGCGGCGCGCCAGATCGTTCGTGGCAGAGCCGATCTCGGCGCTGGATCCGTCGATAATCTGCGATGTGGCCTCAATTGCGAGCACAGTTCCGGTGATTGCATCGTTCGCAGCCTGAAGCGAGTGCGCCATTTCGGCGAAAACGCCCACGAAGCCGTCACGCATCACATAGGTTAGATCCCCCTTAGCGAGATGGCGCAGCGCAGCATTCATCTCGGAGATGCTGGCATCTGTAGCTTCACCAATCTGGTTTAGCCCACGGCAGATCTCGGCAAAAATTCCCTCTTTGTCAGACAAATCCATCCGTTGCGAAAAATCCCCGCGCGCGCAAGCGCTTACCACGGAAGATATCTCGGTGGCGATTTGACGATCTCGCTCGGCCTCCAAACGCGCGGCCTCTGCCTCACGCGCCAATCGCGCTTCCCTGCCGGCGCGTTGCGCTGCCTCGCGCTCCGCTTCCGCTTGGCGATGCGCCTCTGCTTCGGCTTCGGCCTCACGCGCGATCTTCTGGCCCTCAATAATGCTGTCCCGGAAGCTGTCGAGCGCCGTACCAATCTGCGCCGTCTCGTGCAGTTGGGAAACTGGGAGCACTACATCGAGATTACCTTGCGCCATCTTATTAGCGACCTGCACAAGTTGCCGAACATCGGTTTCGGTGCGGCGCACCGTGCGCAAACCGATAAAAAGTGACACCAAAAGCGCGCCAGCAATGAGAGCCCCCATGGCGAGGAAGCCGATCAGCGCCGCTTGGGCCTTTTGCGCCGCTGCCGTCTTGATGCCGTTACCGATGGCCAGCTCGGCCTCTTTCATGGCTTCAATGCGTGCCGTCGTCGTTGCGAAAAACGTCTCCCCAGTAACGCCCGCTAGGTCATGCGTGTCTGGCGAGGCGAAAGCGATTTTGCGTAATTTCGAGAGCTCTGCTGTGGCAGGCAAGGTTTCAACCGGCGCTGCTGCAGCTAGGTCCTCCGGCGCGGCAAGCGCGTCAAAGAACAACATGGCCTGATCCTGTTGGGCCACCATCGTGCGCATGGCCAAAAGGATTGGCGTGTCGAAAACGCCCTTGCGATAGGCGCCAGACCCCAAAGCGCGTTCTAGCCCGGCACGTTCTTTGGCTGTCATGAATGCTGCGAAGGCGACAATCCTATTACTGATCTGCGCATCGGAACTGGCCTCGGCCAATTCATTGACGAGTTGAAGCACATCGGCGTTCATCTCAGTGAAGTATCCGAGCGCCTCGGGCAGCGGCAGGCTGCGCGCATCAATCCCCCCGCGTATTTCTGCCGAGCGATCAAAATCTCCGGCCAATTCGCTTACGAGCGCAGAAATTTGGCTCGGAAGCCTTTCGAGGCCGATCACATCGGCTTGCACCAAAAGCGCTTCTCGCGCTGCATCGCTCGACGCACGCTGCGCGACCAGTCGCTCGGGCGGGCTGGCTTCCTGACCATTCAGGAACAGACTTGTCATACCACGTTCAAGCTGTTGCGCATGCGCGACTGCACCGGCGGCTTGGGCCAAGGTCATCAACTGTTGCACCTTGCGGGCATCGTTCAAAATGGTCCACCGTTCGACGATCAGAAAAGACCCGAACACCAAGGCCAGAAGTGCTGGCAAGGCCAGCGATACCGCCATGACGCGACGCAAGGAGGTGAGGGGAAGATCAACACGGGTCATCATTACCAGCCGCAATAGAACACGTAGAAAAAATGCGGCGGCTTTCCTAAAGCTTTGCAAATGTTGGCAAGAACGCAACGCGTTCAGGCCATCGAAATAAGCAAATATATGATTCAGATATGGTATTTTTTCTGTAAAATGCCCTTGATCCGGGCGGTGGGTGTCTTGGTTGGTTCGTTTTTGCCGACCGCGCGCAAGGCAACAGGTGCGAGGCGCGTTCAGCAAATAGAGATCGGCAAAGCACCGCAAAGATGGACCAAGACCCGACGAGGCCGGGTCTTGGTGTGGCTTGCGTCTGTGGGATTACCAAGCGCGCGTGTAGAGCGCCTCGATATCGCTGACCGACAGATCGACCGGGTTCCAGTCAAGGAGACGACGGATCGCATGGGCATCGCTGGCCATGGTCGGCAGATCTTCTTCAGGCACCCCATGCGCGCGCAAGCGCATATCGAGCCCCAGCGCCGCACAAAAGGCCGTTGCGCCGGCGAGCACCGCCTCGACCGAGCCCCCCTCAAAGCCAAGCGCAGCACAGATGCGCGCGGTTTTCTCGGGCACGGCGGGTTGGTTGGCCGCCAAAACATGCGGGAAGATCAGCGCATTGGCAATGCCGTGGGCAAGCTTGTGACGGGTGCCCAGCGGATAAGCCAGCGCATGGCCCGCCGTGGTGTTGACCGGGCCAAGGCAGACCCCGCCGTAAAAGGCCGCCAGCGCCAACCCGGCGCGGGCCTCGGCATCGGTGCCATCTTCCACCGCGCGTTTGAGGTAGCGGCCAACAAGCTCAATCCCTTGCAGCGCGTAAGCGTCGATGATCGGATGCGCACGTTTGGAGGTATAAGCCTCCACGCAATGCGCCATCGCATCCACGCCCGTCGCGGCGGTGACGAATTTCGGCACCGACATCGTCAGATCGGGGTCGATAATCGCTATATCCGCAAGCATATTGATCGACTCAGTGGCGACCTTGTTGAGCGTTTCGGGGTCTGTGACCAGCGCACGGGTGCCCACTTCCGAGCCGGTGCCTGCCGTGGTCGGAATTTGCACCAAACCCACCTTGCGGGCGGGGGCCCGGTTCGGCCCAGAAATGTCTGACAGCGCCAGATCGGTGCCCGCCATCACGGCGACCAATTTGGCAAGATCCATCGCAGAGCCACCGCCAAAGCCAATGATCAGATCGGCATCTGCGGCGGCCTCAACCGCGGCCATCAGATTGGTCAGATCGGGTTCGGGCACCACATCGCCAAAGCACCCCACCGCGCCAAGGCCCAGCACCTCAAGCCGGCCGGCATTGACCGCATCGGCGATCACGAAGGGCTTTTGAAAGCCTTTCGCATCGACCCAAGATTTGAGCGAGGCAATCGTTCCGGTGCCAAAACGCAAAACCGGAGGGCGTTGCATCTCAAGAGGAGAGGTCAGGTCAAGCATGAGGGTCTTCACTTTCGGTTGGTCTGGAGGGGCGGCCCTGTGGTTCAGGGCAGAAATTGCATGGCTCAGCAGGGGCAGAGACGGTCGTTGGCAAGTCGGCTGAGGGTGTCGGGCGTGCCAAAACCGCCGGATTTGGTCACAAGCACCAGCCCTTCTGGCCCATCAAGCGCGCGAGAGACGGGCAGGCCCGGCAGCGCCTCGCCCAAGACCTCGACAAGGCCGCAGCCCAAAAGACCAAGAATCGCCCCCCCGGTTTCGCCACCGCAGGCCAGCAGCGTAGCGGGGTGCGTTGCGCTGATGCGCGCGGCAATCGTCTGGGCAAAGGTGGCTTTGGCTTGCGTGCCGCTGATGGTTGTTGGCCCCGGCACGATGCGGATCACTTCGGGGTCTTGGCTGGGCGTTTCGGGCAGGGCGGCTGCAAGTTCACCGTTTGGGGCTGCAATCTCCGCAAAATCAGCAATTTGCGCCAAGGTCACCGGGTCGCGCGAACCAATCGCATAAAGCGCCGGGCGCGGCAGGGGAATGCTGGGCGCGGGGCCGGGGCTTGGCGCAAGGCGCCGTGCCAGCGCCGTTGCGAGACCCGCAGCCCCAACGTAAAGCGCGGGGCCTTGGTGATCCGCCAGTGCGTGTTCAAGGCTGTCTTGGGTTGGGGCCTCAAGCACCACAGCATGGGGCAAACCGGCGCAATCGCGCACCGCAAGCGGCGTGGCGACGCCCGCGCCTTGCAACACGCCATCGCAAACGATGCGCCCTAAAACCGGGATCGCGGGGCACAGCACAATCGGTTCGTCCCCACGGCGCAGCGCAAGGCTTTCAAGCGCGACATGGCCTTTCAGCCGGCTGTCGATTTTTTTCAACCGCACGGCGTCTTTCGCAAGGGGATGTGCGTTGAGCAGATCCGCGACCTTGGCGAGCCGCGCCGCCGCCCGTTGCGGGGGAAGTTCGCGCGAGCCGGTGGAGAGCGCCACCACATCGACATCGCGTTCTAGTGCTTGCGCAAAATGCGACAGCGAAAGCGCACAGATCGTGCGAAAACCGCGTTCGGCAAAAGCGACCGAGGAATCAAGCGCCCCGGTCAGATCATCTGCAATCACCACCGCTTTCATTGCCGCTTCCCCTCCGAAAGCTGTTTCGCTGGCCCTTGGCCGCTTAGTCTTGCCGTTGCGTCTGGATCGCGCCGCGCGACATGCGCAGCCCCTCCGACAATTCATGCGTGATCGCGAGAACGCGTGGCGGTGCTTTGTGCAAGAACTCTTCCACCGCCCAACGCTCCGCCGCGACCGTGGCGGAAATGGCTGCCACCGCGCGCCCCTCGGCGTCAAAAATTGGTGCCGCAACGGTGCGCAGCCCATAGGCATTTTCGCCATCCGAAAAGGCCCAGCCGCGTTCGCGGATTTGCGCCATGCGGCGCAAAAGTTCGTCAATGTCCGTCACGGTGCGTTCGGAAAGCTTGATCCGGTCGCTCATCTCAAGGGTGGCGCGTTGCACGGCAAGCGGCTCAAAGGCCAAAATCGCTTGCCCAAGCGCTGCGGCATAAATCCGGGTGCGTGCGCCGATGCGGCGTTCTAACAAACGGCCTCCCATATCTCCTTGCATGCGCTCCACATAGACCACATCGGGGCCATCAAGCATGCCAAGGGAGGCGGCATCAGCGACGTCTTCCAAAAGCAGCGTCAGCATTGGGCGCGCAAGCTCGCGCAAAGAGTAGTGGGTCAGCGTGGTGAAGCCCAATTCGAGACATTTCAGCGTCAGACGAAACCGGCGTGTCTTGGGCACTGGGGCGATATAGCCCTCTTCGCGCAGCGTATGCAGCAGCCGATAGGTCGTGCCGCGATCAAGCCCCGCTTTTTGCGCGACTTCCGAGATCGACATCTCGGCTTGATCGGGGGTAAAGGCACGCATGACCTGAAAGGCCTTCACCACGGACTGCACAGAGTTTTTGGCGGCGTTCGATTTTTCTGGCTGCATCGCAGAAACGACCTTTTGGTGCTCGCTATGCGATCAAATGATCGCATTAAACGCGATATTTCAAGCATTTTTTCGGTGTCGCGATGATCAAGCCCCTCCAAGGGTTTGTCCTCATCGCGCCTGACGGGGCGCCGTTAACATAATTTTTGGCATAAAAAATAATCGTATAGTGAAATTTTCCATGCGATTTGGAGTCTTGGGCGTTGCCATTTTGCGGCGCAGCACGATGGCCAATTCGCTCTTGAAGGGCGTTTGGGGCTCTCTTGACGGAATCGCGAATGCGTGATTTCGTCATCGGCATGAGATCAAACGTTCGCTATCCGATCAATAATTGACAGCTCGCGCGAAGGGTGGCGCCCAAACGTCACCTCGGGACCGGAGGAAACGCCCGCGCGAACGTAAGATCTCTTTTGGGATGGGGCTGCCGCAATCCGCGTGTGTGCCGCCTGTATGACTTGCGGGACATCACCCGCCCTGAGGAGGAAGATTGATGACCATTCAGATCCATAAAACCGCGATTGCTGCGGCTATTGGTGTCATGCTCGGCACGGTGGGCGCACAGGCGCTGACCGTGAAAATCGGTGCGCAAGAGCCCGGTGGCAGCTTCTACACCTATGCTGCGACCTTCGCGAAGCTGCTCGAAGACAACAAAGCGGTGGACCTGACCGCCGAGATCATTCCGCGCGGCGGTGCCTTCGGCAACCCGACCGCCGTTGATCGTGGCTTGGCCGACTTTGGCTTCACCACGTCGAACACCTCGGTCTGGGCGATGCAGGGCCTTGAAGAGGTCTATAAAGGCAAAAAAGCCGAGCACATCCGCCAAGTGACGAACGGGATGCAGACCGCTTACACGATGGTCATCGCGCGTCAGGACTTTGTGGATGCCCATAACATCACCAACGTGGCAGAGCTTTTGGCCGCAAAACCGCGCATCGGCCTGAAGCCGACGGGCAGCCAAGTGCCGATCATCGCGGACTTCCTGTTCAAGGCCGAAGGCACCAGCCTCAATGAGTTGCGCGACGAAGGCCAGATCACCCAAGCCTCCTCGGGTCAGATCACCTCGATGATCACCGATGGCCGTTTGGACGTGTATATTGAAAGCGCCCCGGCGGGTCAGGCGACCGTGACCGAAATGACGCTGACCAATGATATGGTCTTTGTGCCGATGACCGACAATGATATCGCCGCGCTGAACGCAGCGGGCCTGCCCACTGGCACCATGCCGGCTGGCAGCTTTAGCGATGCGACGGTCGATTATGTCACCCCGGTGAGCTACACGATGCTGATTGCGGGCGAGAGCGTGCCGGAAGAGGCTGTTTACGGCTTCCTGAAAACGCTGGTCGATCAACGCGACTACATCGCCACGACCCACGCGCCGCTGAAATCGTGGGATCCGGTCGCCGGTTGCCACGTCGATGCCGGTGCGCCGGCGCTGCACCCGGGTGCCGAGCGTCTTTGCAAAGAAATCGGCGCGATCCAGTGATCCCCTTTGGCACGGCCTAAGGCCGTGCCGTCTTCCCCTCACTGGCGGCCCCATAGCGCAGCGCGTTACTGGGGCCGCCTCGGGACCTAACCGCCCGAAACGTCCTTTAGTTGCAAGAGCGCGACCATGATCACCTATGAGAAATTCCACCGTGCCGTTTTGGTGGTCCTTTCGCTGTTTTACCTTGTCTTCTTGGTGAAGCAGTTCTTCTGGCCCGATCCGCCGATGTTGGCGATCCCGGTGCATGTCTTCACCGCCTTGGCGCTGATCATGCTGATCATGCCGTTCAAGTTTACCTCTCCCGCTGCGATCTGGGCGGGCCGCATTGCCGAAATGGCGATGGTGGCCGTGTGCCTATGGTTTGCCGGGCATTTTGTGCTCAACCTCGATCGGATGCAGACCCGTCTGCCCTATATCGACGAGGTGTTCTGGATCGACCAAGTGGTGTTTGTGGTCGGCACCGTCATCTTGTTTGAAGGGGTCCGCCGCTCGGTTGGCTGGAGCCTTCTGATCATGATCATGGTGTTCATGGCCTACGCCGCCTTCGGCTTTTTGGTGCCCTCACCGCTCGGCTTCTCGGGCTTCTCGCTCATTGAACTGACCGATATCATGACGATGAACACCGATGGCTTGTTCGGGGTGACCTCGGCCACAGCGGTCAACTTTGTGTTCTACTTCATCATGTTTGGCGCGATCTTTGCGGCCACGGGGGGCGGGCAGCTCTTTATTGACATCGCCATGCTTGCCGCTGGCCGTTTGACCGGTGGCGCGGCAAAATCGGCGCTGATCGGCTCGGCGCTCTTTGGCACGATCTCGGGGTCCGCTGTGTCGAACGTGGCCGCTGTCGGCGTGCTAACGATCCCGCTGATGCGCCGCTCGGGCTATACCGGCGAAGAAGCCGCCGCGACCGAAGCGATCGGCTCGACCGGCGGGCAGTTGATGCCGCCCGTGATGGGGATTGCGGCCTTCGTGATGGCCGATCTCATGGGCATTCCCTATACCCGGATCGCGCTTGCGGGCATCATTCCGGCGCTGGCCTTCTATGGCGCGCTGTTCTTGATCGTGGATTTGCGGGCGCGCAAAACCGGTGCAGGCACCGTCGATATTGACACCCGCAAAATGATGGAGCCGCTGCGCCCGCGTTTGCACTTGCTTGCAGGTCCGGTGCTGCTTTTGATCATGCTGTTCTCTGGCTTCTCGGCTCCGTTTGCGGCTTTCTACTCGTCGATCGTGGCGCTCGCCGCCCCGATGCTGCGCGCCAAAACCCGCTACAACTTCCGTAAGCTCTATGAGATCGCCCTTGATGTGCCGCGCCAAATGGCGGTGCTGTCGATCCCGCTGTGCGCCATTGGCATCATTATGGCGGTGGCAACGCAATCGAACCTTGCGCTGAAATTCGTCACCGGCCTCACAGCTTTGGGTGGGGGCAACCTCTATCTGTCGCTGATCTTGATCGTCATTGGCTGTCTGATCATGGGCATGGGGCTGCCGACGGTTGCGGCCTATATCATCGGCTCGGTGATGTTTGTGCCTGCGCTCGTGGATATGGGCATTGACCGTCTGGCGGCGAACTTCTTTGTGATGTTCTTCTGCGTGCTCTCAATGGTGACACCGCCCGTGGCCTTGGCCAGTTTCGCCGCCGCAGGGGTTGCCCAATCGAACACGATGAAAACGGCGCTTTTGGCCACGGCAATGGGCGCGGTCAGCTTCCTGATCCCGTTTGGCTTTGTCACCGACCCGGTGATTTTGTGGAGCGGCCCGATCTCGGGGATCTTGATCGCCTTCTTCGGCATGATGTGCGCCACCGCCGCTTGGGCCGCTTTCATTCAGGGCTACATGCACATGAACCTGTCGATGATTGAACGGCTCGCCTTCTTGGTGATCTGCGTCGGCATCGTGCTCTTCAAGAGCCTGACCCCGGTCTGGAGCATTCTGCTCATCGCCTTCTGGGCCATGATGGCTTGGTGTTTCCTGATCCGGCCGCGCTTCATCACCGACACCAAAGCCGAGCGGGTCACCGCCAAGATGGATGTCGAGGAGCTGATGGCGCAAAGGGCGAAAGCCAGCGCGCTGCACGCCGAGTGACCCACCCTTCCGGGGGGCGGCCTGCGCCCCCCGCACACCAGACGGAACGTGATGTTATGACCGACCAACAGCCCCTTGACCCCGCTCCCGCATTGGATGGCGTTTTGCGCGCGCATCCGGATCTGCCCGGTGCCACCGTGGCGCTGATCCCGTCGGAGTGCATTCAAAACCACGCCGCCAACCTGCATCAGTTGGCCGATGGCGCGATTGGCTGCGTTTGGTTTGGCGGCACGCAAGAAGGGATCGCGGATATCTCGATTTGGTTCTCGCGGCTCGCCCCCGGTGCCACGTGCTGGACCAACCCTGTCAAACTGTCTGATGACCCGACCCGGTCTGAACAAAACCCGATTTTGTTCACCGCGCCCGATGGCAAGCTGTGGCTGATCTGGACCGCGCAATTCTCGGGTCGCCAAGACACCTCGTTTGTGCGGTTTCGCATTTCGGAGGATAACGGTGCGACTTGGGGCCCGATTGAGGTGCTGATCGACACCCCCGGCACCTTTGTGCGCCAGCCGGTGATCGTGCGTGAAGATGGCGCGTGGATGCTGCCTGTCTTTTTGTGCCGCACCGAGCCGGGCATTGCCTGGGTTGGCAATGACGATTTGGCCGCCGTGCGGATCAGCGAAGATCAAGGCAAAACATGGCGCGAAGTGGCCGTTCCCGACAGCCTTGGCGCGGTGCATATGAATATCGTGCCGTTGGGGGGGGCGCGCTACGCCGCCTTCTTCCGGTCGCGTTGGGCCGATCATGTGCGGATGTCACGCTCGGAAGATCATGGCGAGACATGGTCGCCGGTGCAGGATCTGGACCTGCCCAACAACAACTCCTCAATCCAAGTGACGCGGCTGCATGATGGCCGCTTGGCGATGGTGCATAACTTCTCTAGCCGCGACGATGCACAAGAACGCCGTCTGTCGCTTTATGACGAGATCGAGGATGACGAGGCCGGTGTCTCGGTCGATCCGACCACCATCACCGACCGTCCGACTGCGTTTTGGGGTGCCCCCCGCGCGCCGATGACGCTGTCGATTTCCGCCGATGAAGGGGCAAGTTGGCCCCAGCGCGTCGATGTGGAACTGGGCGATGGCTATTGCCTGTCGAACAATTCGAAAGAGGCGTTGAACCGCGAACTTTCCTATCCGTCGATCATCGAGGGCGCGGATGGAAATCTGCACATCGCCTACACATGGTTCCGCCGCGCGATCAAGCATGTGCGGGTGCCGTTTCCGGCCTGAGCCGCCCCAAAACACCGGGCGGTGCCACCTACGGCGCGGCCCTTTTCGACAAGACTGAAAGACCTCCCATGCTCACCTTGGATATGACGCGCCTTGCAACGCTTTTGTGCAATGCGCGCGCCAATGGCACCCAGTTGACCGATCTGGAAAACGCGCTTTATCCGGCCTCTGAGAATGAGGCGGATGCGGTTCAATGGCTGGTCGCGCAGGCGCGTGGCCCGGTCACCGGCTACAAAGTGGCACGGGTGGGCGATGGGCCGGGCGCTTGGGGGGCGATCCATGCCCGTGATATTCTGCTCGCCCCCGAAAATCTTGCCGTGCCTGCGCGCGGTCTGAAGTTTGAGGTCGAGGTCGGCTTTGTGCTGGCAAAAGACCTGACCAAGGTCCCAAGCCCAGAGGGTTTTTCGCGCGCGGAAGTGATTGATGCGCTTGAAGGGGCGTTCCTTGGGGTTGAGGTGCTTGGCGCGCGCTGCGTGCCGGAGTTGACCACCGCCCATCCGCTTTTGGCGCGGGCAGACAGCCTCACCAACCATGCGATGTTGGCCGACCCGCGCATCATGGACCCGACGCCTTTCTTAGACGAGGCCCCGGTCGAGGCGCGACTTTGCATTGACGGCACCGCGCTTGTGAACGGTTTTTTACCGCACCCGAGCGGGCGCGGGGCGCTGCATCCAATGATCTGGCTTGCCAACGCGCTGGCCAAGGCGGGGCGCGGGTTGCGCAAGGGCGACCGCGTCATCACCGGCTCGTTTGGGGGCGCGCATCTGGCCCATGCGGGCCAAAGCCTGAGTGCCGAGATCGCCGGGCTTGGCGCACTTCACTGGGCGCTGACCCCCGTCGCCCAATTGCAAGAGGAGACCGCCTAAATGAGCCATCCCTCACGTTCCCCCGCACGCCTTCCGGGGCGCGTTTTGCTAACCGGTGTCAGTTCCGGCATCGGTGAAGCGGCGGCAAAATATCTGCTTTCTCAAGGCTGGGAGGTGGTCGGGCTAAGCCGCCGCGCCCCCGCCATCAGCGACCCGGCCCTGCACTGGGTCGAGGTGGATCTGGTGTCCGAAGACGCCGTAGATGCCGCGCTTGATCAGGTGGGACCAGTGGATGCGATCGTTCATGCGGCGGGCATCTTGCGGCCCGGCACGCTTGAAACGCTAGAGCGCGCAGATGGTTGGGCGATGTGGCGGCTGCATGTTGATGTGGCCACGCAAATTGTCGCGCGGATGGCCCCGCAACTGCCGCAAGGCGGGCGGATCGTGCTGATCGGCAGCCGTACCGCCGCAGGCTCGCCCGGACGCAGCCAATATGCCGCTAGCAAAGCCGCTCTTTTGGCAATGGCGCGCTCTTGGGCCAAGGAACTGATTGGCGCGCAGATTTGCGTCAATGTGGTGGCACCGGGTGCCACCGATACGCCGATGCTCAACGCGCCCGAGCGCGCGGGCCTTGCGCCGAACCTGCCGCCGATGGGGAACTTTGTCGATCCCAGTGAAGTGGCGGCGACCATTGGTTTTCTGCTTTCGCCGGGGATGAAAAGCCTCACCGGCCAGCAGATCATGATTTGTGCGGGAGCCTCCCTGTGAGCCGCTTGCCCTCCCTGCGGCCACCTCTCGCACGTCCCCCGGGTCGGAGCCTTGCGCTCCGACCCACCCTCTACCTCGGTCCGGCAGATGCCGTGACCGCAACCCGGATCGGAGAGAAATAATGCCCCGGAACGCCCATGTCGCCGTTGTCACCTGCTTCAACGCCGATGAAACGGTCAACTATCAGGCCACGCGCGCGCAGGTGCGCCGCCAAGTGGCCGCAGGCAATGACCTGATGGTGTGCGGCACGAATGGCGATTTTTCTGCCCTGACGCAGGGGGAGAAAATCCGCCTGATCGAAGAGGTGGTGGACGAAGTTGCGGGCCGTGTGAAGGTGATTGCCAATGTCGGCTGCCCCGCCACTTTTGAAACGCTGCAACTTGCGCGCGCCGTCGATGGGCTTGGCTTGCATGGCACGGCGGTGATCACGCCTTACTTCATCGCCTGCACCCAAGACGGGCTGGAGCGCCATTACGCGACCATCGCTGATGCCCTGAGCACCCCTGTGTATCTTTATGATATCCCGGCGCGCACGCAAAACCACATCGAGCCTGAAACCTGCCTGAAGCTTGCCCGTCACGGCAATATCAAAGGTGTGAAAGACTCCGGCGGTTCGACTGAAACGATCAAGCAGTATCTTGATGTCGCAAAAGAAGTGGAGGGGTTTGAGGTCTATTGCGCCCCCGATCACCTTGTTTTGTGGGGTCTGCAAGAGGGATGCACTGGCGTTGTGTCTGGGCTCGGCAATGTGGCACCTGAACTGCTTGCGGCGATCATTCGCGGCTTTAACGCGGGCGATCTGGTGGCCGCGCAAGCGGCGCAGGAAAACTTCGCCGGTCTGCGCAAAGACCTTTACGCACTTGGCTTCCCGCCCGCGCTGGTGAAGCGCGCGCTTTACATCAACGACGCCTCGGTGGGGCAATCGCGCCAACCCGCACTTTTGCCCGATGCCGCCCAAGACCAAGCGATCCGCGAGATTTTGCGCGCGCGCGGTCTTTTGGAAGCCGAAGCGGCCTGAGCTTTCTTCGGGGCGCGGCCACTGCGCCCCGGTCACATGACAAGGAATGAGACGATGAATGAGACACCGGTAGTCATCACCATGGGTGATCCCTCGGGCGTCGGGGCCGAAGTGACAGTCCGGGCTATGGCGGCGCTGTCGCCTGAAGACCGCGCCCGTTACGCGGTGATTGGCGATAGCGATACGCTCGCGCGTGCGATCAAGGTCTGTGACGTGGACCTTCCGCTGTCAGACACCGACAAGGCAGGCGCGTTGCGGGTGATTGATATCCCGGTAGAGGGTCTTCCGGGCGAATTTGGCGTGCTGTCAGAAGCTTGTGGCGAAGCGAGCTTTCGCTACATCGACCATGCGGTGAAACTGTGCATGGCCTCTGAGGCGAAGGGCATCGTGACCGCGCCGATCAACAAAGCGGCGCTCAATGCGGCGGGCCACCATTATGATGGCCACACCGGCATGTTGGCGCATCTGACGCAGGCGAAATCCTCGTTCATGCTGCTCGCCTCGCCCACGCTCAATGTGCTGCATGTCTCCACCCACGTTTCGCTGCGCACTGCGATTGAACGCGCCAAGCCCGAACGTGTTTTGGCAACGATCCGCATGGGGCACGCCCATTTCAAACGGATGGGCCAAGATAATGGGCGCATCGCTGTGGCCGGGGTGAACCCGCATTGCGGCGAAGGGGGCCTCTTTGGCACCGAGGATGATGATTACCTGCAGCCCGCCGTGGAACAGGCGCAAGCCGAGGGGATCAATGTCGTTGGCCCGATCCCGCCCGATACTTGCTATGTGCGTGCCCATAACGGGGCCTTCGATCTGGTGATCGCGCAATACCACGACCAAGGGCATATCCCGATCAAACTGATCGCCTTTGATACGGCGGTGAACGTGTCGCTTGGCCTTCCGATCGACCGCTGCTCGGTGGATCATGGCACCGCTTTTGACATTGCGGGCACGGGCAAAGCGAACCACGTCAATATGATTGCCGCGCTCGATTATGCGGGCAAACTCGCCGAAGGCTGGACCGGCCCGCGGCTCTGAGCCATGCCAAACGGCACTGAAGTTTGAGAAAAGGGGCGTCTTAACGCCCCTTTTCATGCCGGGCCGCAATATCGGTGGCCTTGACCTGCGACTTTACGCCGTGAGCAGTGCTTCCGCAGATCGCGCTGTTTCGGGCGCTTAGCCACACCCTTGCCTCCCGTAGTCACGCCGCCGCGTCCCTTGCGTTTCTTGGCGGTCTTCCCAGCAGCGATGTCAGCCTGCATCTTAGTCACATCGGAATAGCTGATCGAGACTGCGTCACGCTGCCCAAGGAGCGGCTTGATATGGGTCTCAATCTGGCTAGTGTTGGCGAGATAAGTGTTCTCTTTCCAGCCGTTTTTCATGTCGGCGACATATAGGTCTGACAGTTCCGCCAGCTTCATGTTCTTGCGCGCAGCCTTACGATCGCTTGACGGATCTCCACCCTTGGCAACTTCTGCCAGCGCCTTGATGGCTTCTTTACGAGCTTCGTCGGGAGTGACCGTACCGACGCGGGCGATGACCATTTTGCGGGCTGCTCCGCTGCGGGTGCGATATTTGAGAATGAAACTTGCCCTGCCAGTGGGCATTATCCGGACCCCGAATCCGGCGAGCGCACTGTCCCAAAGGTAGGTCTCGCGAGAGGCGTCGGGAGACATTGCATCGATGGCGGTTTTGGTGATCTTGGGCATAACTGTTATCCTGTTCTTGCGATCCACGGAACCACGGCGGAACCAGGCCGGAACAAGCCGACGCATATCTTCGCAAACTCGATCCACTCCGCACACTGAACAATACGCTATGAAGATCAATATGTTGACCATTTCACGCAAGCTTGAGCACGGTCTGACAAAGCGGCGCAAATCTAAGTGTCGATAATTCGTAATGATGGGGTCGGGGGTTCGAGTCCCTTCACCGGCACCAGAAATCAGGAAAGGCTGGAACCTGTTACGGTTCCAGCCTTTTCCTTTTGCGTGGCGCGGGATCTTACTTCGTATCTTGCCGCACGATGTCTGAGACGAGCACGCCCAGCGCGGCATCGCCGATCACCATGCGGACTGCTTCAAGCATGGTGCGGCGCAAGTCGGCCATTGTGGCGGTATCGGTGAAAGCGCCGTTGAAGCCGCCGGCATTGGCGTGGTCAAACAGCACTTGCAGAAGCGAATCGCGGATCTTCGGTTCTGCGGCATAGACCTTTTCGGTACTGCCCAGTGTCACTTCCAAGCTCAGCGACAGCACCACCAGCGAGGCGACTTGGCCGCCGTTGATCACTGGCACCACGAATTGGTTGTTCAGCTTGACGAATTCGGTCGTGGGTTCGGCTTCGTGCCCATCGCCTTCCTCGCCATGCGTATCGGCGGCATGGGCGTCGGCTTTCGGGGCCGCATGTCCGGCATCGGCGCCTGCCCCATGCTCGCCTCCGCCTTCGGTGGCGACTTCTTCCGGTGGGGGTGGCGGCGGCCGCAGGAAATAGCCTGCCGCACCGCCCCCCAGAAGGCCAATCAAGGCTAGGATGATGGGGAGGATTTTCATCAGCATCGGGCGGACTCCTTAGAACGGCAGCAGAATATCGGCGATTTGTTGGCCATAGCGGGGTTGCTGCACATCGGTGATCTGACCGCGCCCGCCATAAGAAATGCGTGCCCCGGCGATCTTGTCATAAGTGATTTCGTTTTGGCGGCTGACATCCTCGGGACGGACAAAGCCGGTCACGACAAGTTCGCGGACCTCAAAGTTCACCCGCACCTCTTGCACGCCTTGAATGCGCAGCACGCCATTGGGCAGGCGGTCGAGCACCGTAGCGGCGACGCGCAACGTCAGCTTTTCATTGCGCGCAACCGTGCCATCGCCCGAATAGGAGGACGAAGAGCCGGTTTCATAGGCGTTGGCGGTGGTGGCCCCTTCGGGCAAGCGCGCATCAAGCCGCTGCGGAATGCCCATCATCGACGGCACGCCCATCGTATCCGAGCTAGAGCGGTTGCGCCCGGTGGAGTTTGAAATCTGGGCGCTGTCGTCAATTTCGATCACCACGGTCAGAATGTCGCCGCGGCTGGCGGCGCGCCGATCTCCCAAAAGCGAGCCACGGTTGCCCGACCAGAGCGAGGCTTCACTCGCCGCTGGTTGGCCCTCGATGCTGTCGGGCATGGGAGTGGAGGTCATGGCGAAAAATTCGTTGCCGCCTTCCACCGGGTTGAACTCTGGGGCTTTGCCGACCTGCTCAATACGCCCGCAGTTGGCAAGCGAGAGGGCGAGGAGGGCAATCATCAGGGGGCGCATGAACGAGGCTCTCATTGGGATTGGACATAAGCGACGCCATCGGCGCCGATCGTGGCAAAAACGGTGGATTTGGAGGTGACGTTCATCACCCGGATCGAATCGCCGATGGCGCCGCGATCCAATGTGCGCCCCTCGGTCATGATACTGAGCCCACGGCGTTGATAGGCGAGCGAGATCATCTGATTGCGTTCGACCACCGCGGGCGGGGTCAGATCCCCGGCTTGAATCGGGCGCCCGGGATAGATGGCCACGCGGGTTTCAAGGCCAATGACCTGATCCAGATCGCCGATGGCGCCGGGAATAGTCTCTTCCGCCAAGGTGACATCTTCGGGAGAAATGACGCTTTGCGCGCGCAGGGTGCGCAAAGCGACGACCGATCCCGCCTCGGCCACTGTGCCAAGGGTGAAGCTGGCCAGAAGAGCAAGCGCGATTCGTTTCATCAGCGCACCTGCGTGGTGGCTTGCAGCATTTCATCGGCGGCGGTGATGACTTTGGCGTTCATCTCATAGCCGCGCTGAGCTTTGATCAGTTCGGTGATTTCGCGCACCGCATCGACCGAGCTTTCTTCCAGATAGCCTTGGCGCACCGTGCCCAGCCCATCTAGGCCGGGGGTAGAGACGGTGGGCGGGCCTGAGGCTTCGGTTTCCAAAAACAGGTTCGAGCCAATCGCCTCGAGGCCCTTTTCGTTGGTAAAGCTGGCCAGCGTGATTTGGCCCAGAAGCTGCGGCTGCACCTGATTGGTGAAATAGGCATAGACCTCGCCATCGGCGTTGATCGCGATGGTGCGCGCATCATCGGGAATGGTGATGCCGGGCACCAGCGGATAGCCATCGGAGGTGACGACTTGCCCATCGGCCGAGCGTTTCAGCCCGCCATCGCGGGTGTAGCCCGACACGCCCGAGGGCAGGGTCACTTCAAGGTAGCCATAGCCATCAATCGCCAGATCAAGCTCACCGCCGGTTGAGGTAAGTGAGCCTTGCGCAAGGTTCACGCTGACCGCGGTCGGGCGCACGCCCAGACCAAGCTGCACGCCTGCGGGAACAATGGTGCCATCATTGGCCGTGACCGTGCCGGGCCGGGTGGCTTGCTGATACATGAGATCGGCAAATTCGGCGCGCCGGGCGTTGTAGCCCGTGGTCGACATGTTGGCGAGGTTGTTCGAGATGACCTCGACCCGCATTTGCTGGGCGCTCATCCCGGTGGCGGCGATCTGCAAGGCGCGCATGGCTCTCTCCTAATTCTTTACTTGAGCGTCGAGATGACGCTACGGATCCGTTCGTCCTCGCGGTCGAGGAAGTTCTGGCCCATCTCATAGGCCCGCTGCACTTCGATCATCCGCGCGATTTCTTTCACCGGATCGACGTTCGATTGTTCGACAAAGCCCTGCAAAACGCGGGCATTCTCGGCCTCAAGGGTGCCATCGGGCACGGCAAAGCGGGTGCCGGCTTGCAGGCTGATGGTGGTGGAGTTTTCGGGCAGGTAGAGCCCGATTTGGGCGAGCGGCGCGCCATTGACGGACATGGTGCCATCTTCGGCCATTGCGATTTCGCCCTGATCGGCCGGGATGAAGATGGCCGAGCCGCCATTGTCGAGCACGCGGAAGCCTTCGGGGGTGACCAGTTCGCCCGCCGGTGAGCGCATAAAGCTGCCTGCACGGGTCAGTTGGTTGCCCTCGGGCGTTTCGATCATGAAGAAGCCTTCACCCTCGATCGCGAAATCGAGCGAGCTGCCGGTATTTGCCAAGGGGCCCTGCTCGAAATCGACCAGCTTGCCGTGGGCATAGGCCATCGAGAGCGACGGCTCTTGCCCATCAAGCGAATCGACATATTCGGCAAAGACCACGCCTTCGCGCCGAAAGCCGGTGGTCGTAATGTTGGCCATGTTGTTGGCCACCACCTGCATTTCCCGCATCAGGCCCGATTGGCGCGACAGGGCCGCGTAGATCGAATTGTCCATGGCTCAGCTTCCGATGATGAGGGGGATGATCCGGGCGGTGTAAAACTCGACCAAGGATTTCGACATGAAGGACATCGAGACCCAGAACACCACAAGCATGGCGCCGACCTTCGGCACGAAGGTCAGCGTCATTTCCTGCACCGAGGTCAGCGCTTGAAACAGGCCGATGGAAACCCCGGCCACAAGCGCGACGATCAGCATGGGCGCCGAGATCATCACGGCGACCCACAGTCCCTCGCGCATGGTGTCAAAGAAGACGAGGTCTTCCATGTTACACCGGCATCCGCAGGATTTCCTGATAGGCCTCGACGACCTTGTTGCGCACCGTCACTGCGGTTTCCACCGCCAGTTCGGTTTGTGCGAGCGCCTGCACAAGGGCATGCGGATCGGCGCTGCCGAGCATTGCGGCTTTGGCCGTTTGCTCGCTTTCTTGCATGGTTTCCATGAAGCTCGTGGCAAGGCTGCCAAGCGTGCTTTTCTGGGAGTTGCCGCTGCCGGCTTGCGGCGCCGCGGCGGATCGGGCCAGTGCATAGCCCTGAGTCGCAACAGAAGATTTGATGTCCATTCTGGACCTCCTTCAGGTTTCAACGACGCAGCAGATCAAGCAGAGCCGACGACATTTGCCGGGTCTGATCGAACATTCGGAGGTTCGCCTCATAGCTGCGTTGCGCTTCGCGCGCGTCTGCGATTTCGACCACCAGATCGACATTCGAGCCGTCGTAGTAGCCGTTCTCATCGGCCATCGGGTTGCCCGGATCATAGATGCGGGCCAGTTCCTTCGGGTCGAGTTGCACGGGACCGAGTTGAACCTCGGCGGCACCGTTGTCTTGCGACACCACTTCCTCGAAGCTGGTCACCTTGCGGTGGTAGCCGGGGGTGTCGACGTTCGCGATGTTTTCCGAAACGTGGCGCAAGCGCATGGATTGCGCTTTGAGCCCCGAGGCGGAAACGGAAAGGGTATTGGAAAAGTCGCCCATGATCGTCAGCTCCGGCCAAGGCTGGCGCGCAGCACGTTGAGGGAAGACTTGTAGATCGCCAGTGCAAGGTCGTGCTGGCGCTTAACCTCGACAGCTTTCACCATCTCATCTTCAAGCGAGACGTCATTGCCATCGGGCGAACTGGCGCCGGGGTTACGCACCTGCGCGACTTCGACTCGATGCGCGCCATCCGCGCCAAGATGCCCGGATCGTGTGGCCCGCATCCCTTCGCCATGCTCACTGCGATAGGTTTCTGAAAAGTCAGAAACATCGCGCGCCTGGTAGCCGGGCGTATCGGCATTGGCGATATTTGTGGCGATGGCACTTTCGCGCAGCGCGGCCTGCCGGGCCATGCCTTGCGCCATCTGAAACATTTCTAGTTTACCGAACATCGGGGTTTCTCCTCCGAGCTATCAACCAACGATTAAGGGAGAATCGTTTAAAAACAGTTTCGAGAAGACGAGCTCGATACGGCTCGGTAACCATGGAGGCCAGAATGGCGTTGGGTGGCTTGGAGATGTTGCAGGCGGAGATCGCCGAGGTCGGTGCGGTGCATCCGGTCGGCCGGGTTTTCGAAGTGGGCAAGGGCACGATTGAAGTCAGCGGCCTGACGATGCGCGCGACCCTAGGGGATCGCGCACAGATCCATTCCCGTGGTGGTGCGCGATTCGATGCCGAGGTTATCTCGCTGCGGCGCACCTCTGTGACGCTTTTGGCCGATGGTGCCGTGGAAGGTGTAGCGATTGGCGACCGGGTTGAACTACTCGGTCAGGCCGGTATTGCGCCTGATAATTCTTGGGTGGGTCGGATCGTGGACCCGTTTGGCCGCCCGCTCGATGGCCGCCCGCTCTTGCGCGGCCCTGTTGACCGCAATGTCCGCGCCACGCCGCCTGCCGCTGCCGCGCGTGGGCGCTTGGGCGGTCGGGTTGAAACCGGGCTTGATGTTTTCAACACGCTTTTGCCGCTGGTGCGTGGGCAACGGATTGGCCTGTTTGCCGGGTCCGGCGTTGGCAAATCCTCACTGCTGGCGAAATTTGCCAAGGGTGTGGAAGCCGATGTTGTTGTGATCGCGCTGATTGGCGAACGCGGGCGCGAGCTGCGCGAATTCGTTGAAAAGACGCTGGGGCCCGAGGGCATGGCGCGCGCGGTGATTGTGGCTGCCACCTCTGACCAATCTCCGCTGGTGCGCCGCCGCTGTGGTTGGGCGGCGATGTCGGTGGCCGAACATTTCCGTGACCAAGGCAAGCATGTGCTGTTTCTGGCCGATAGCGTCACCCGTTTTGCTGAGGCGCATCGCGAAGTGGCACTGGCGGGCGGCGAACCCGCCAGCCTGCGTGGCTATCCGCCCTCGACCTCGCATCAGATCATGTCTTTGGCGGAACGCTCCGGCCCGGGCCTAGAGGGCACGGGCGATATTACGGCGGTCTTTTCGGTGCTGGTCGCGGGCTCGGATATGGAGGAACCTGTGGCCGATATTTTGCGCGGGACGCTTGATGGGCACGTGGTGCTAGATCGGGCGATTGCCGAGCGGGGGCGCTTCCCGGCGATTGACCTGTTGCGTTCGGTTTCGCGGTCTTTGCCCGATGCGGCGACCCCGCCCGAAAACGCGTTGATCGCCAAGGCGCGCAAGCTCTTGGGGGCTTATGACCGGGCCGAGATGATGATTCAGGCGGGGCTTTATACCTCTGGTAGCGACCCGCTGATTGATTCTGCGATCCGGGTTTGGCCCGCGCTGGATGGGTTCATTGCCCAAGACGCGCTCGATGCGGTGCAGGGCAGCTTCACCCGCTTGGCGCAGGCGCTTCAAGCCGCAGGCTGAAAAGCGCAACAGACACGAAAAAAGGGCCCGCAAGCGGGCCCTTTTTTATGCGCGCGGAGGCGCGGCTTACTTCATATCTTGCATCAGCTTTTCAAAGGCTGCGCGTTCGGCCTCGCTTTGGGCGATCAGCTTTTGTGCAGCGGCCAGCGGGCCCAAAGGTGCTGCATCCCGGTCTTGCGCCGGGGGGGCGGTGTCGCTGAAAAGTTCAAGAAACTGCCGTTGTGCCTCTGAACCGCCATCGGTCACTTGGTCCCAATTGCCTGCGCGCCAGGCGGCTTCCAGCCGCGCTTCGGTCGCGCCCGCTTCGGCAAAGGCTGCCTCGGCGTTTTGATGCTGGCCTAAAAGGCTAAGCGCCTCGCCGCGCAGAAGGGCTGCCTCTTCGCCTTGAAGCCCGACCAGATGCGAATAGGCTGCCGCCGCATCGCGCCCCGCAAGGGCGGCACGTGCCATGGCCAACCGACCCGGTTCACTGCGCCGGGTTGCCGGTGACAGAACTGCCCGTGAGGAAATATCGAACCCGCTTTTCGACAGCCGCTCCGAAAGCGCGATCTGCACTCCGGGTTCCAATTCTTCCGGGCTCCATTGCGGGCGGAAACGGAAGAAGGTTTCGATGAACATCTGCTCGTCGGGCAATTTCGCCAGCATGGCGAGCAAATCGTTTTGGGTATCGCGCCGCAGCGTTTCATCGAGGGGCTCTTCCCAGCGTTCGAGCGCCTCAAAAGCGGGGTCGAATTTTGCGGTTGAGGCGTTGCCCAGAATCTCGACCCGGGTAAGCTTGTCGCCCATGTCGCTGCCGCCGAGCTGCTTGGCTAGGGCGCTCGCGTTCTCGACCTCATTCGTGGGGATGGCGATCCCTTCCGAGAGTTTGGTCTCAACCGACAAAATCAGCGCTTCAGCGGCGATCTCGGAATGCGATTCGGCGACTTTATCAAGCCGTTCGGTGGCGTCTTCGACCCGCCCTTCAGACAGATCAATTCGCGCATCCATATATTCGAGCGAACTGCGATGTTCCGCTGGCGCGCGCGCCAGCATCGAACGCACGGTTTGCGCAACATCTGCCGCGCCAACTTCGATCAAACGGTCACTGAGTTTTGGGCCAATGAGGTTCCGAATCGGCGGGGGCAGGGCCGAATAGGCGCGCAGAACGGCACCAAAATTCACGGTTTCCCGCTGCGGCGGTTCGGGTTGCGCAACGAGCGCCCAAAGCGCAACGCGGCTGTCACAGGCGGTGAAAGCTTTGAATGCGGGATAGGGGTCGGGGGTGTTGCCATCGACCACATCTGCCAAAATGGTCAGCGCGGGATTGGCCTCTTCTTCCAGCCCGAAGGATTTGAACAGGGCCTTTGCTTCGGTGCCGAGGCCGAGCGCGATATAGACCTTTGCCAGATGTTCGACCGCGCGTAGCCGCGGCTTGTCGAATTCTGCCAAAAGATCGCGTCGGGCATGTGCGATCTGTACCGAAGGGGCTTCCTCGGTCAGCCAAGATTGCAGATCAAAGTCGGCATCGCGCGGGCAGCTGTGACCCGAATCTGCCAGCCGCCCCGGTGCGAAATGCGCCGAGGAATCCCGGTCGATCACGGTTTCTGCTTGCAAGGCAAGATGTGATTCATCCCTGCCGGGATGGCCTTCGGTATCATGGCCCTCTGTCGGGGTATCATGCGCGGGTTCAGTTGTGGGCATGTCATGCCCTCCCGCTTCATGCCCATCTGTCTGATGCGGGTCTGCCACTGGATGCTTGGGCATCTGCATGGTGATCAGACCCTGCGATGCAGCGCGCCCCAATTCGTCAATCAAAGCAATCTCAGCCGCGCTGATCCGCCCATCGGGGAAGGCAACGTTTTCCGTTGCTTCACCGGGTTGCGGTGCGGGCTTTGGGGCGGGCGGCGGGGCAGGTTGCGCTTCGGGCCGCATTTGAGTCGGTTTATCGGACCAATAAAGATCCAGATAGCCAAGCTTTGGAGCCGGGCGGTAGGAATGATCCGGTGCTGTTATCTGCGGCTTGGGGGTGCCGGGCTCGAACGGTTCAGGCTCGGCCCCATCGGCGATGTCGACCACCACCGCGCCAATCGGCAATTGGAAGACTTCAAGATGCACATCCGGCGCGGTTTCAATAAAGACCGAGCGCGCATCAATATCGGCGGAAATTGCCTGAATCCGGGTTTTCGGGATCAGCCGAAACACATTGGCAAGGTTGAAGCGGGTGCGCGGCGGCGCGGTGAGCTTATAGCCCCCCTCCACACGCTCCGTGCTCCAGTCGGTGCCGGGCGGGAACATGAAGACCAGCCGGGAGAAATCGGCGTGTTCGCCAGAGCGCACGTCAATCTGTTGCGCCGCAACCGGGCTGGCCAAAACCAGCAGCCCGGTGAGGACGAGGGCGAAGAACCTCATGCCGCCTCCGATTTCACCGCCTTGAGCGCCTCTTCGAGTTCCGAGAAACTGGGCCGGATGTGATGCGGCGTGTTCTGACGGCCGACTTCGATGCAGATGTTGGTGGCGTGGTTGTGCAGGTTGGCCACCAGCACTTCACGGATCAGCTTGTAGAAATTGGCGTCTTCATCGACCACGGCTTTGATGCGTACCGCGAAGGGGCCGATGAACCCATAGGCGAGGAACACGCCCAAGAACGTCCCCACAAGCGCGCCGCCGATCATTTTGCCCAGAATTTCGGGCGGCTGGTCGATCGAGCCCATGGTTTTAATCACGCCGAGCACGGCGGCCACGATCCCAAGCGCGGGCATAGCATCCGCCACCGATTGCATCGCGTGGCTTGAGTGCATGGCGTGGTGATAGTTTGCCTCGAGCTGCTTTTCGAGCACCTCTTCGACCTGGTGGGGGTCGTCATAGTTCATCGAGGCCGAGCGCATCGTATCGCAGATCAATTCCACCGCTTCGTGGTCATGTACAATTTTCGGGTATTTCCCGAAAATCGAGGAATTTTCTGCATCCTCGATATGTTCTTCGATCGCGACCGGGTTTTGCCGGGCGAGTCGGATCAGTTCAAACAGCAGGCACAGAAGGTCGCGGTAGTCCCCGGGCTTCCATTTCGGGCCCTTGAACACCTTTCCCACATCCTTGAGCGTATGTTTGACCGAGGCCCCGTCATTCGAGAGCAAGAAGGCCCCCACCGCAGCGCCACCGATCATAATCATCTCAAAGGGCAGTGATTTCAGAATGATCCCCATCTTGCCCCCGGCAGCCACGTAGCCGCCGAAGACCATGCCAAAGATGACGACGATCCCGATAATGCCGATCATGTCCGTTCTCCATTCATACGGAGCGACTGTGCCAGATTTGGCTTAACAAATGCTCTGCAAGGTTATTCCTGCGGTGCGCCCGCATTACGCCCGGCCATGATCACCGAGATCGAATAGGCAACCTGAGGTTCGAGCGCCGCCATCACTGCCGCGGAAGCATCCGGGCGCATCCGCGCAAGGAAGCCAGCGGCGAAGTCCGGGGCCATCGCCGCAAAGAGCGGGGCCGCTTCTTTCGGTTTCATGCTCTCATAGACGGTGACAAGCCGCGCCACGTCTTCATCGGCGGCTTCGTCGGCCATGGTCACGGTTTGCGCAAGGTTGCGCTCCGCCTCAACCAGCGAGGCCAGCCGTTCTTCGATTCGCCGCTCGGCCAAAGTGATGGCTTGCGACCGATCCGTCAGAAGTTGTTCGCGCTCGCCTAGTTTTTTCTCGCGCGCTTGCACTTCCTTGAGCATCAGCATGACGCCGGGCTCGGAAACGCAATCGCCCGCAGTTTCTTGCGGTGCGTCATGCGCCCCGGTGCCGGTCGCGAAAGCTTCTGCGATCCCGGTGCCAAAACGAATCGCCCCCGAGACGGCAAACAAGCTCGCGATTAGCATCAAGCTGCCGCGTCCGAACCGTTTGCGCGACTTTTTCTTCGCCGGTGCTTTGGTCGGTTGTTTGGCTGCTTTGGCGGGTTTCATTCCGCGGCCTCCAGATCCGACGGACGCAGCCGGCGGCGCAACACGCGTTGGTGACGGCGCGCATCCGCGGCGGGTTCCGGTGCGGGCGGCGGCGCGGGGGCTGCCGCGGCGGGGGCCGGGGTTTGGTTCATTGTGGCAAGCAACAGTTCAAGCCGTTGCGTCGCTTGTTCGGCGCGTTCGGTCACCGTGCGAAGCTGCTCGGCCGAGCTGGCCGAAGTGGCTTGCGCCCGGTTCAGCGCCTTGGTCATGTCATCAACCTGCGCCGACAGCACGGCGATTGCGCCGCCCATGCCGTTTTCCAGCTGGTTGAAGCGTTTCAGACGGCGGGCCAGAACCATGCAGTAGATGGTCGCACCCAGCGCGCCCAGACCCATGAGAATATCGGCGGTATACTGCAACATCTGCCTCTCCTAGTTCAGCACGAATTCGATCACGAGCAGGTCGTTGACCTTGCCCTCGCCCACAACAACAAGCACCCGGCGCAGCATTTGCGCGCGCAGACGCATTAGCGAAGAAGGGTCTTCGAGATCCTTCACCTCAACCGCACGCAAGAAGCCGTTGAGCACATCAAGCACCCGCGGTTTCACCAGCTCGACTTCCTTTTGGTAGTTGAGCGGCACTTCAAGTTGCGCGGTAAAGCGGAGGTGGCGGCTGCCACCACCCGGCAGCGAGATCACCATCGGATCCAGCGCCACAAAGGCGATCTCCGGCAGCGGCTCGGGTTCAGGTTCGGGTTCATGCGCCGCCGCGCCCTCTGCAGGGGGCGCGGCAAGAATCATCCCGGAGTAAATGGCAAAGAATGCGCCGCCGCCCAAGACGAGCATCAGCACCAATCCAATGATCAGCGGCAGCTTAGATTTCTTCTTTGGCGCTTCTTCGCCTTCAGCTTCTGGCTCGGCCATGGCGGTATCCCGATTTCTTCGTTCTTCCCCGATATAGACCGGCACCCACTAACCGATTGTTAAGGGCGATCGGAGAAAGATGCTTTCGACGACGGGGCAGAAGCCCGCTCGAAGGAGGTGCGTCTTGCAACAACTCTTGGCCCTTTGGCAGGGATTAGACACGCTAAAGCGTGCGGTCGTAATTGGTGCGACAGTTCTCATGTTTGCAGCTGTATTGGCGCTTTCGAGCTTTGCCTCGAAGCCTGACATGGCGCTTTTGTATGCGGGGCTCGAGGGGCCGCGCGCAGGTGAGGTCGTGACCGCGCTGGAAGCGCGCGGCGTGCTTTACCAAGTGCGTGGCGATTCGATTTACGTAGAATCGACGCGGCGTGATGAGCTGCGGATGTCGCTTGCGGGCGAAGGTCTTCCGGCAACCGGGGGCGCGGGCTACGAATTGCTCGATTCGCTTTCGGGCTTCGGCACAACCTCGCAAATGTTCGACGCTGCCTATTGGCGCGCGAAAGAGGGCGAATTGGCCCGGACCATCGTTTCGAACCCAATGATTCGCCAAGCGCGCGTGCATATTGCGGCGCCTGCCGCGCAATCTTTCCGCCGCGATACCCATGCCAGCGCTTCCGTTACCGTGGTAACGGCCTCGGGCGGGCTTTCGCCCACCCATGCGAAAGCGTTGAAATTCCTTGTGTCTTCTGCGGTTCAGGGCATGTCGCCTGATGATGTCTCGATCATCGACAGTGTCTCGGGGCTGATTGCGACCGGCGATGAAGTCACCGGGCAAGTGGCGGGCGATCGTGCGGAAGAGCTGCGCAAGAATGTTGAACGGCTGCTTGAGGCGCGCGTGGGATATGGCAATGCGGTGGTCGAAGTTTCCGTCCAGACCGTGACCGAACGCGAAGCGATCACCGAACGACTGATTGATCCGGGGAGCCGGGTTCCGATTTCGACCGATGTGGAGGCGCGCTCGGATAAATCCGACGATACCAAACCGGGGGCGGTGACCGTGGCGTCCAACCTCCCGGCGGGGGATGCGGGCAATGGTGGAAAATCGCAAAGCCAATCGAGCGAATCGCGTGAGCGCACCAATTACGAAGTTTCTGAAACCACCCGCGAGGTGCTGCGTACCCCGGGCGACATCAAGCGGCTGACCGTTGCCGTTCTGGTGGATGGGGTCGAAGGCACCGATGCCAATGGTGTTGCGGCGGTCGTGCCGCGCTCGGATGAAGAACTCTCGGCGTTGAAAGAACTGGTGGCCTCGGCCGTTGGCTTTGATGAAACGCGCGGCGACGTGATCACCATTCGGTCGATGGCCTTTGAGCCGATCACCGATCTGGGCACCGAAGCCAGTGCCAGCATGTTTGCCTCCTCTCCTTTGGATGTGATGCAGCTGATCAAGATTGCTGTGGCCGCGATTGTGGCGCTGGTGCTGGGTCTCTTTGTGATGCGTCCGATCTTGGCGCAGCGGGCTGCCGCAGCGGCTGAGGCTGAACTGGGCGAACTGCCCGGTGGTATGATCGGCGCCGAAGGCATCCCGAGCTCTGATGGAACGCCTGCTCTGACGGGTGAGATTGCGGAGGATGATATGCCGATTGGTAACATGGCCGTGGTGTCCGACTTCGATCTTGGCGACATGCCGATGAGTATGGCGATGGGCGACTTCGGCGGCGGCTTCGGTGGCGATAGTGACAACGCCGATCCGGTCGCACGGCTCAAGAAACTGATCGAGGAGCGTCAGGCCGAATCGGTTGAGATTCTGCGGGCTTGGATGAACGAGGCGGAGGAACGCGCATGACGCGTCGCGGTATCCAACTTGAATCCTTCGAGGTCGAGACCGCGCCGCAAGAGCCGCAGATCGAGATCGACCCGCGTGCCTTTGAGGAAGAACGGCTTGCCGCTTTCGAAAAAGGCTACACGGCGGGTTGGGATGATGCCGTGGCCGCGCAAGCGGCCGAAGGGGCAAAGCTGCGCGCGGAACTCGGCCAGAACTTGCAGGAACTGTCCTTCACCTATCACGAGGCCCGCCAGCAAATTCTGGCTGCATTACGCCCGCTGTTGATGGGCATCGCGACCAAGATGCTGCCCGAAATGGCGCGCCAAACGCTCGCGCATATGGTGGTGGAGCAGCTTGAGCCCCTGTCCGAGCAGGCGACCACCGTGCCAATCGCCGTTGTGGCGAACCCGGCCAGCCTGCCGATGATCGAAGAAGTCATGGCCGATCGTGCCAGCCTGCCCCTGATCTTTCAGGCCGAACCCACCTTGGGGGAGGGGCAGGTGTATCTGAAATTCGCCGAAACAGAGACGCGGATCGACCTCGACGGGGTGATCGGCGCAATCGGTGCCGCAATCGAAACCTATTTCAGCGCCAACCAAGACCCGCAGGAGGCCGCTCATGGATGATATGCCCCAAACCGCGAACCCGTTTTCGCAAGTGCCGATCGAAATCACCATTTCTGTCGGCAAGGCGCGTCCGCTTGTGCGCGACCTGCTGCGCATGAAACGCGATTCGATCTTGCCGTTGGATCGTCGGGTGGAAGACCCGGTCGAGCTTTATGTGGGCGACAAGCTGATCGCGCGTGGCGAGTTGACCGAGATGGAAGGCGATTCGAACGGCCAATTGGCTGTGCGGCTCACCGAAGTCGTTGATCTGCAAAACGGGCTGTGAAAATGGCCCGTCACTACAGACTATTAACGTTAATCGTTGGTGTCTTTCTGCTCGGCACGCTCCCTGCGGGCGCGCAGGCGATCAATATTGACCTCGGCGGCGAGGGGTCGTTGACCAATTCTTCGCTGCTGCTCATCGCCGGGATCACGCTGCTCAGCCTCGCGCCGGGCATTGCGATCATGGTCACGTGCTTTCCCTTCATCGTCACGGTGCTGTCGATCTTGCGCCAAGCGATGGGGTTGCAGCAATCGCCGCCCAATATGCTTATCGTCAGTCTCGCGTTGTTCCTGACCTGGTACATCATGGAGCCGACCTTCATGGCCAGCTACCAAGCCGGGATCGAGCCGCTGATTGCGGGCAGCATCGACATGATCACCGCCTTTGAGCGTGGGGTGGAACCCTTCCGCATCTTCATGGCGGGCCGTGTGGACCCTGACACGTTCAGCCAACTTTCTGCCCTGCGTGATGGCGTGGCCTTTGAGGGCGAGATTCGCACCGCGCCGCTTTCGATGCTGGTGCCCTCTTTCATGCTGTCAGAGATCACCCGTGCCTTTGAGATTGGCTTCCTTGTCTTTCTGCCCTTCTTGATCATCGACCTTGTTGTGTCGGCGATCTTGATGTCGATGGGCATGATGATGGTGCCGCCCGCGGTTGTGGCGCTGCCCTTCAAGCTGGCCTTCTTTGTCGTGGCGAACGGCTGGGTGCTTTTGTCGGGCGCGCTGGTGCGGTCTTATTCCTGACGCTTGGGCAAGACCCAATCGGGGCGGATGCGGTGGCAGGTGTAGCCATGTGGGAACCGCTCAAGATAATCTTGATGCTCCGGCTCGGCCTCCCAAAACGGGCCTGCCGGGGCAACTTCGGTCACCAGCTTGCCGGGCCAAAGGCCAGAGGCATCCACATCGGCAATCGTGTCTAGCGCGGTTTGCTGTTGCGCTTCATCCAGAAAATAGATCGCCGAGCGGTAAGACAGCCCGTGATCATTGCCCTGCCGGTTCAGCGTGGTCGGGTCATGGATCTGGAAGAAGAACTCCAACAGCCGCCGATAGCTGATCTCCGCCGGGTCAAAGGCAATCTCAATCGCTTCGGCATGGGTGCCGTGGTTGCGATAGGTGGCGTTGGCGACATCACCCCCCGAATAGCCCACGCGCGTGGCGCTCACGCCGGGCAGTTTGCGGATCAAATCCTGCATGCCCCAAAAGCAGCCCCCGGCCAGAATCGCTTTTTCCATCTTAGTCCTCCAGCAGTGCCAGATAATCGCCGTAGCCCTCTTCCTCCATCCGGTCTTTGGGGATGAAGCGCAGGCTCGCGGAGTTGATGCAGTAGCGCAGCCCGCCCCGGTCGCGCGGCCCATCGGGGAAGACATGGCCCAGATGGCTGTCGCCATGGGTCGAGCGGACCTCAACCCGGCGCATCCCGTGGCTCAGGTCTTGATGCTCGGTCACATGGGCCGATTCGACAGGCTGCGTGAATGAGGGCCAGCCGCAACCGCTTTCAAACTTATCGCGCGAGGAAAAGAGCGGCTCACCCGAGACAATATCCACATAAAGCCCCGGTTCTGTGCGATTCCAATATTCGCCCGTAAAGGGGCGCTCGGTGCCGCTTTCTTGCGTGACATAGAATTGCTCTGGCGTCAGGCGCGCCAGCGCCTCTTCGGTTTTTTCATACCGGCGTGTCATAGGGCCTCCATCCTCGGGAACCGTTCAGATGGGGTAGCACAGAAAAAAGTCCAGCCCCCAAGGGGGATGTGCTTTTTTCGATGTCAGGAGAGTGATGGTGAGCCGTACAGGATTCGAACCTGTGACCCGCTGATTAAAAGTCAGCTGCTCTACCAACTGAGCTAACGGCCCATCACTGGAGCGGGTCTCTAAAGGGGTGTGCCGGGGGGGTCAAGGCCCAAAGCGCGAAAAAATTGCAACACTGGAAAAAACTCGGGCGCGGGTGTAGAGGGCGCGCATGGAACACGCGCCCCTCTCCCCCGCCGGTCTTCGCTTTCTCAAGATGCACGGCCTTGGCAACGATTTTGTGATCATCGACGCCCGGACGGGCGAAAACCCTGTTGTGCCTGCGCTTGCGCGGGCGCTGGGGGACCGTCACCGCGGTGTGGGCTTTGATCAGCTTGCGGTGATCTTGCCCGCTGAAGGGGCAGATTTCACGCTGGAATTTTGGAATTCCGATGGTTCAAAGGCGGGCGCCTGCGGCAATGCCACGCGCTGTGTGTCAGACCTTGTGATGCGCGATCTGGGCAAAGCTTCGGTCACGCTCTTCACCGAACGCGGCCAGTTGGCGGCCTGTCGGCGGGAAGACGGGCTCGTTTCGGTCAATATGGGCGACCCGATTCTGGACGCGGCGGCGATTCCCGTCACCGCCGACCCGATGGCCTTGCCGCTGCCCGGCGAGCCTGTCGCTGTGGGGATGGGGAACCCGCATTGCATTTTCTTTGTGCCCGATGCCGAGGCTGTGGATGTGGTGGCGCTGGGCCAGAAGGTTGAGCACCATCCGCTGTTCCCCGAACGCACCAATGTCGAATTTGCCTCGCTCACCGGGCCGGACCACCTACGGATGCGGGTCTGGGAGCGTGGCGCGGGTATCACGCTTGCTTGCGGCTCCGGCACCTGTGCCACCGCCGTTGCCGCGCATCTCAAGGGGCTCACGGGCCGCAAAGTGATCGTTGATGTTGATGGGGGGCAGTTGGAAATTGACTGGCGCGACGATGGCGTTTGGATGACCGGCCCCACCGCGACGGTGTTTGAGGGCGTTTTGGCGCCCGCATTTCTGGCCAGCCTATGAAGCCGCCCGTTTTTGCCACGCTTGGCTGCCGTCTCAATGCCTATGAGACGGAGGCGATGAAAGAACTCGCCGCAGGTGCGGGGCTCGAAGGGGCGGTTGTGGTCAACACCTGTGCCGTCACCGCCGAGGCGGTGCGCAAAGCCAAGCAAGAGATTCGCAAGCTCGCGCGCGAAAATCCCGATGTGCCGATCATTGTTACGGGCTGCGCTGCGCAGACCGAACCAGAGACCTTTGCCGCAATGGCCGAGGTGACGCGTGTGATCGGCAACCATGAGAAGATGCAGGCCGAGACTTGGGCCGCACTTGCCCCCAAAGGCGCCGATTTCATTGGCGAGACCGAGCGGGTGATGGTCGATGATATTCTGTCGGTCAAGGAAACGGCGGGGCATCTGATTGATGGCTTTGGCCGCCACCGCGCCTATGTGCAGGTGCAAAATGGCTGCGACCACCGCTGCACCTTCTGCATCATTCCCTATGGCCGGGGCAATTCGCGCTCGGTCCCTGCGGGCGTGGTGGTCGAGCAAATCAAGCGGCTTGTGGACAAGGGCTTCCATGAAGTTGTGCTGACGGGGGTGGATCTCACCTCTTGGGGGGCAGACCTGCCCGGCGCGCCGCGTTTGGGCGATTTGGTGATGCGCATCCTCAAACTGGTGCCCGATCTTGCCCGGCTGCGGATTTCCTCGATCGACAGTATCGAGGCGGATGAAAACCTGATGCTCGCCATCGCCACCGAGCCGCGCTTGATGCCGCATCTGCATCTGAGCTTGCAGCATGGCGATGATATGATTCTGAAGCGGATGAAACGCCGCCATCTGCGCGATGATGCGATTGCCTTTTGTGAAGAGGCGCGCAAGCTGCGCCCCGGCATCGTCTTTGGGGCCGATATCATTGCAGGCTTCCCGACCGAGACGGAAGAGATGTTCCAAAACTCGCTGCGCCTGGTCGAGGATTGTGGGCTGACCTTCTTGCATGTCTTCCCGTATTCCGCCCGCAAAGGCACGCCGGCCGCGCGCATGCCGCGTGTGGCGGGGCCGGATATCAAAGACCGCGCGGCGCGGCTGCGCGCGGCGGGGCAGGCGGCGCTTTTGCGTCACCTAGAAGCGGAAGTTGGGCAAGAACGCGAAATTCTCACCGAAGGGCCGCGTTTGGGCCGGACGGAGTTTTTCACCGAGGTCAGCTTTGATCGCGACATGCCCGAAGGCACGCTGATGCGCCTGCGCATCACCGGGCAAAACGGCGAAAGGCTAATCGCTTAAGCCCCGGTTTCCACGCAATGGCGGCGGAAGGCGCGTTTGAGCATATCAAGCTCGGCGCGCAACAGGTCAATCTCTGCGCGAAGATCATCTTCCAGCGGCACCCCGGTGACGATGGTGAAATGGGTCAACGTTTCCTCATCCATGCGGATCAAGAAGGTCTGCACGCCGTCTGACAACAACTCCGGCGGGATCGGCAGGCGCAGCTTCCACTTGCCGTTTTCCATCTTCTCGGCGCTCAGATCGGGCAGGTCTTTTTCGAGATGCGAGACCTGAAGATCGGGCGCCTCGGCTCCCGCCCAGATGCCTTCCCAATGGCCAGCGCGGACGCGCGATTGTTCCAGCATGTCGCCCCCTTAAATTTCAGCGCGCGGATGGCGCGCGAAGGTCAGGTCGCGCAGCACGATCTGGTTCATCTGCGGCCCTTCGAAGATGATATCCACCCAAGCCTTCTCGACCCGCTTTTCATTCATCTTTGTATAGGCGAGGTCGAATTCGACGAAATTCTGCCCCGTCTGGACGGGCAGTTCGCGCACCAATTGGTCGGTGTTCGGGCCGTGCTTCACATTCAGCCGGCAGAAAATCTCAAGCGGTTTTTCCAGCTCCACCTCAAGCCCGAGCCGGATGAGATGGTTGCGCCGCAGCCCTGTCACGCCTGCCTCGGGGAGGTCCAGTACCAGCGACAGGAAAGACCCGTCAAAGCGGAACACATCCATGCGCAGCCCAAAGGGAGCTAAGTCTTGCACGCCAGTATTACGGATTTGGCGCAGGGTCAGTTCCGAGACTTTGCAATCATGAAACAGCGTAACCTCGCGGCCCATCATCGCGCGCGATTGCGCGGCCGCGACTCCTTGCGGAAAGACTGGCCCACGCCAAACCTCGGGGCGCCAAGCCCAATCGCAGCCCAAGGGGCGCTCAATCCCATCCCCACCGCCCAGCGGCATCGAAAGCTTGCCCTCAGCGGCGAACAAAACCCGGTCAATTTCACGTTTGAGAGCGCGGGCATCAGAGCGCAGCTGCCGCAATTCTTGCCCCTCAAGCGCGGGGGCAAGGCGTGCGGCGCGGGCCCAGCGGGCGAGCATCCGGCCTTGCACAAGCCGATCAAGGAAGGTGTTAGACTTGCCCGTCATTTTCACCATTGTGCCCCAATAGTGCTACAGTGCCGCTGCGGCGTTGCGAATTGCGAAACAATCTACCCCACATGTCCCATTTGGCATGTCGAGCCGTGGAAATGAAGCCGCAAATCATTCGATATGGGGGTTTTCCCGCACGTCACAACTTATGCGTGAGCCAGATTCAGTTCGCGGCGCGGATACTCGCCTCTAGCGATTGCAAAAGGGAGAGTTGCGCTTTGTCGCTTAGGGCGCTGCCGCGCATCGGCATCACCGACAGCGCGGCGATATGATGATCCAGCCCGGTGATCGCGCGCCAGTAGACGGCATCAAGCGGCCCCTTCGTTACGGCGGAGCGGTCCGATATTTTGAACAGCAAACGCCGCTCTTGTTCTTGCACCGTCAGAATTTCGACGTCTTCGGCCTGCCCAGATCGCGCCATCGCCGCCCGCCCGGCTTCGGACTGGAAGAAGGTCTCATAATTCTTCAGGGCAGTCTCAAGCGGAACGTCGGGCATGGGGCCGACGGTCGCGCTTAGGAGGGCGCGGTGCTTGGGTTGCGGTGCGCTCCCATCCCGCGCAATCGCGGCGCAATTGCCCCAAAGAACAAAGGCAGCCTCGGCTCCGTCTTGCCGCGATTTCGGATCAACGCAATAGCCTTCAGGCGCGGCAAGTGTCAGGCTGCCATCCAATACATTGGCGCGGCTGCTGACCTCGGTGGGTTTGATGATCGGTAGCGGCACCACGGCCACACAACCCGAAAGCGCCATTGTTCCCAGCGCCAATGCCCAAGCCGATTTGCGTAACATCTGCCCCCCAGTGTTCGGGCAATCTCCTAACAATCTCGTTACCAAGATCGCAAGCCCGGATCGGGCGGCACGCGTATATTCGCCGTGTTTCGCCTTGCCCGGCCCTAAGCCGCGCGGCATCTTGCGGCAAACGGAGGGACGATGATCTATCTGGGCATTGATGGCGGTGGCAGCGGGTGCCGCGCGGTTTTGGCCGATGCGTCGGGTCAAATTTTGGCGCGCGGCGAGGGTGGCTCGGCCAATATCGCCTCCGATTACACAACCGCTGCAGCGCGCTTAAAGGCTTTGGCGCTTGAGGTAATCGGGGATCATCCGGTGGCTGATGTGCGCGCGGTTTTGGGGGTGGCCGGGGCAAACCTTTCGGGCGCCGGGGGGCGCTTGGCGGCAGAACTGCCGTTTCGCGCCAAGGTGGTGCAAGACATTGCCACGTCGCTGCGCGGGGCGCTGGGCCAAGGCGCTGGGATCGTGGCGGCGATTGGCACGGGCTCTGTTTTTGCGCGGCAATTGCATGGCGAGGTGAAAGCGATCGGCGGCTGGGGCTTTCGGTTGGGCGATGAAGCGTCGGGCGCATGGATGGGGCGGCTAATGCTCAACCGCATCACCCGGATGTTGGATGGCTATACCCCGCTCACCCCTTTGGCTGAAACGGTGCTGGCGGATTTGGGCGGCGGGCCGGGACTTGTGGCCTTTACGCTCTCCAAAACGCCGGGGGATCATGCGCGGCTCGTTTATAAAATGGCGGCTGCGCTGGATGACCCGCTGACACAAGAGGTCATGGCTGAAACGCAGGCGGAACTGCGCCGTGCAATTGGCTTGTTGCAATGCGATCCGCCCTTGCCGGTTGTGTGGCAAGGCGGGCTCGGCCCCACGCTTGCGCTGCCCGATTGGCCTCGGGCCGAGCCTTTGGGGACGGCTGTCGATGGCGCGCTGGCCATGGCGATGGATGAAACGATATGGGCAGAGTGATCTTTACTGGCGCGCGGTTCTTTGACGGTGCGGCCTTTCATGAGGGCCAGGCGCTGGTGGTTTGCGATGGCCAGATTGAAGCGATCACACCCTTGGCGCAATGCCCTGAGGGAGAGCAGATCGCGCTCAAAGGCGGGGTTCTGGCGCCGGGTCTTGTGGACCTACAAGTGAACGGCGGCGGCGGGGTGATGCTGGGCGCGGGCGATGACCCAGTGCAAGAGATCGCCACGATTTGCGCCGCCCATGCCGCCTTGGGGACGACCTCTGTTTTGCCAACGCTCATCACCAACTCTGCTGCTGAAACGCGCAAGGTCTTGGCGGCGGGCGTGGCGGCTGTGGGCCGTGTGCCGGGGTTCTTGGGGTTGCATCTTGAAGGCCCGCATTTGGACCCCAAGCGCCCCGGTTGCCATCCTGCCCAGCACATCCGCCCGATGGATCAAGACGACCTCGAAACACTCTGCGAAGCGCGCGCCGGTTTGCCCGTGCTGAAAATTACTGTGGCTCCGGCTGCGGTGACGCCCGAGCAAATCGCCCGGCTGACCGAAGCGGGGGTGGTTGTGTTTTTGGGCCATGCCGACTGCAGCTTTGCGGAAGCGCAGGCTGCAAGCCAGGCAGGTGCGCGCGGGGTGACGCATCTTTTTAACGCGATGAGCCAGCTTGGTTCCCGCGAGCCCGGTCTTGTGGGCGCGGCGCTGAGCCTGCCCTTCGCTGTGGGGTTGATTGCCGACGGCATTCACGTCGCGCCGGAGACTGCAAAGCTGGCGCTGCAACTGGCCGGGGATCGGATCATTCTTGTCACCGATGCGATGGCCGCCGCGGGCACTGATTTGGCGGCGTTTGACTTGGCCGGGCAGCGCATTTTGCGCGCCGATGGCGCCTTGCGCACCGAAAATGGCACGCTTGCTGGCGCAGACCTCAGCCTGCCGCAAGCTTTGCGGTTTTGCCTAGGCAGTTTGGGTCTGCCGCCTGCGCAGGCGCTGGCGATGATGACCGCTCGCCCCGCGGATGTGATTGGGGCAAGGGCCGGGCGCATCGCCCCCGGCTATCCCGCCGATCTGGTGCATTTCACCGAAGATTGGCAGCTTGCCCGCATCTGGCAGGGCGGGGCCGAGCTTCAGGCGAAATCGCCGACCGCATAGCCCTGAATGTAAAGCAGCGCCGACAGGTCACCGTGGTTGATGCGAATATCGCACTGCGCCGCGACAGAGGGTTTGGCGTGCAGCGCCACGCCTGCTCCCGCCAGTTTCAACATGCCTAGATCGTTCGCGCCATCGCCCACGGCCATCACTTGTTCGGGGGCGAGGCCAAGCCGGGTGGTGATGTCATGGAAGGCCTGCACCTTCGCCTCGCGCCCCAAGATCGGCTTGACCGGAATGCCCGTCAGCGCACCGTTTTCAATGCCAAGCACATTGGCGCGATGCTCCTCAAACCCGAGCGTTTCGGCGACATAGGCCGTAAAGGCGGTGAACCCGCCCGAGACCAGCGCGCAATAGGCGCCATTGGCCTTCATCGTGCGCAGCAGATCGTGCCCGCCCGGCATGAAGGTGATGCGCTCGGCAATCACCCGCGCGATCACGCTTTCCGGTAGCCCGGTCAAAAGCCCCAGCCGCTCGGTCAGCGCGCCTTCAAAGTCGAGCTCTCCATTCATCGCCCGCGCGGTGATTTCGCTTACCTGCGCGCCGACGCCCGCCACATCGGCCAGCTCATCAATGCACTCTTGCTGGATCATCGTGCTGTCCATATCGGCCAGCAGCATCTGTTTGCGACGCCCGGCCTGCGGTTGCACGACAAGGTCGACACCCATGCCTTGAAGATCTTCCCACACTTGCCAGCGATTCTCGGGCACGCTTTCCAGCGCGAATTCCGCCGCAATACCGGGGGCGAGCCAGCGCAACTCGCCGCCCCCCCAAGCATTGCGCAGCGACTCAACCGCAATGGCGGTCAGATCGGCAGCGGTGGGGTTGGCAAGCAAAGTGGCAATAAACATGGGCTTTATCCGGTCTGTTTCCGATAGTGGAATTCTGTGTCGCTTTTTGCGCCTGATGCGACGCTTTAGCGGTATTTTCTATATTGTGCCAGTGCAGCGAAACCTATACCAGCGACGGCGGGACACCCCTCCCCAACGAGGGGCGTTTATCTGGAAGGATAGCACAGATGGCACAGACTGCTCCGGCCACGCGGCCGGCTAACCCGCGTTTTTCTTCGGGCCCCTGCACGAAGATCCCCGGTTACTCCCTCGACATGCTTGCTGATGCGCCGCTTGGTCGGTCGCACCGCGCCGCGATTGGCAAAGCCAAGCTGAAAGAGGCGATTGACCTCACCCGTGAAATTCTGGGCGTGCCTGCGGATTACCGCATCGGCATCGTTCCTGCCTCGGACACCGGCGCTGTTGAGATGGCGCTTTGGTCGCTCCTTGGCGCCCGCAAAGCGACCATGTGCGCTTGGGAAAGCTTTGGCTCCGGCTGGGTCACCGATGTGGTGAAACAGCTCAAGATTGACGCCGAAGTGAAAGAAGCTGGCTACGGCGATATCGTCGATTTTGCCACCGTCGATTTTAACACCGATGTTGTGTTCACGTGGAACGGCACCACCTCGGGTGTGCGCGTGCCGAATGGCGACGCGATCCCGGCGGACCGCGAAGGCCTGACCATTTGCGACGCCACCTCGGCCGCTTTCGCGATGGACTTGCCGTGGGACAAACTCGATGTCACCACCTTCTCTTGGCAGAAGGTGCTGGGCGGTGAAGGTGGTCACGGTGTGCTGATCCTCAGCCCGCGCGCTGTGGAGCGCCTTGAAAGCTACGCCCCCGCATGGCCGCTGCCGAAAATCTTCCGCATGACCAAAGGCGGCAAGCTGATCGAAGGCATCTTCAAAGGTGAAACGATCAACACGCCCTCGATGCTTTGCGTCGAAGATTACCTTGTCTCGCTGAAATGGGCGCAAACCGTGGGCGGGCTGAAAGGCCTTGTCGACCGTGCCGCCGCCAATGCCAAAGTTGTCTGGGATTTCTGCGACGCCAATGACTGGATCGCGAACCTTGCCAATGATCCAGCGACGGCTTCGACCACCAGCGTTTGCGTGAAATTCACCGACGACCGCATCAAAGACGGTGCTGCCTTTGCCAAAGCCGTTGCCAAACGGCTGGAAAAAGAAGGCGTTGCGCTGGACATGGGCGCCTATCGCGATGCCCCGGCTGGTCTGCGTATCTGGTGCGGCTCGACGGTCGAGAAATCGGACGTTGAAGCGCTGATGCCGTGGGTTGCCTACGCTTTTGAAGCGGAAATCGCGGCGCAAGCCTGATTTCACATCTGATCTGTGAACGTGATGGGCGCATGCGGCGCCCATCCTTCCCAAATTTTCTGAATATTCAGGAGCCCTAGAAATGGCCCCCAAGGTTCTCATCTCCGACGCCCTCTCTGACGCCGCCGTTCAGATCTTCAAAGATCGCGGCATCGAGGTCGATTTCCAGCCGAAACTCGGCAAAGACAAAGAAAAACTGGCCGAGATCATCGGCAACTATGATGGTCTGGCGATCCGTTCGGCCACCAAGGCCACGGCTGCGTTGCTTGAAAAAGCCACCAACCTCAAAGTGATCGGCCGTGCGGGTATCGGTGTCGACAACGTCGATAAAGAAGCCGCGTCGAAAAAGGGCATCATCGTGATGAACACGCCCTTCGGCAACATGATCACCACTGCCGAACATGCAATTGCGATGATGTTCGCCGTGGCGCGCCAAATCCCCGAGGCTTCGGCTTCGACCCATGCGGGCAAATGGGAAAAGTCGAAATTCATGGGTGTCGAACTGACCGGTAAAACGCTCGGCGTGATCGGCGCGGGCAACATTGGCGGGATCGTGTGCGACCGCGCCAAAGGCCTGAAAATGAAGGTCGTGGCCTATGACCCCTTCTTGGGCGAAGAAAAGGCGCAAAAAATGGGCGTCGAAAAGGTCGAACTGGAAGACCTGCTCAAGCGCGCCGATTTCATCACGCTGCACGTGCCGCTGACCGACAGCACCCGCAACATCCTGAGCCGCGAAAACCTCGCCAAAACCAAACCCGGCGTGCGCATCATCAACTGCGCCCGTGGCGGTCTGGTCGATGAAGAGGCGCTGGCCGAAATGCTGAAATCGGGCCATGTCGCGGGCGCTGCCTTTGACGTGTTCTCGGTTGAACCGGCCACCGAAAACCCGCTTTTCAACCTGCCCAACGTCGTTTGCACCCCGCACCTTGGTGCCTCCACCTCGGAAGCCCAAGAAAACGTGGCGCTGCAAGTCGCCGAGCAAATGTCGAACTACCTGCTCGACGGGGCGGTTGAAAACGCGCTCAACATGCCTTCGATGACCGCTGAAGAAGCGAAGGTCATGGGCCCCTGGGTGAAACTGGCCGAATACCTCGGTGCCTTCATCGGCCAAATGACCGATGAACCGATCAAAGCGATCAACATCACCTATGACGGCACCGCTTCGGGCATGAACCTCAAGGCACTTGATTGCGCGGTGATCGCGGGCATCATGAGCCGCGCCAACCCCGATGTGAACATGGTCTCGGCCCCGGTGATCGCGAAGGAACGCGGCATCCAAATCTCGACCACGACGCAAGACAAATCGGGCGTGTTCGATGGCTACATCAAAGTGACCGTGGTCACCGATGAGCGCGAGCGGTCGATTGCGGGCACTTGCTTCTCGGATGGCAAACCGCGCTTCATCCAGATCAAAGGCATCACCATCGACGCCGAGGTGGGGCAGCACATGCTCTACACCACCAACAAAGACGTGCCCGGCATCATCGGTACGCTCGGCACGATGCTTGGCAAGCACAAGGCCAACGTCGCGAACTTTACCCTTGGCCGCGCAGCGGCGGGTGGCGAAGCGATTGCCATTGCCTATCTTGATGAGGTGCTCGGGGCCGAGGCTGTGGCCGATTTGGAAGCCACCGGTCTCTTCCAGCAAGTGAAGCCGTTGGAATTTAATATCCGCTGAGCTAGCTAACCTTAGGTAATCGGGGCCCTCCGCGACCGCGGGGGGCCTTATCCATTGGAGAGACTATGCAGACTTACGCCATTGGCGACATTCACGGCCAATATGACCTGATGCTGCGCGCCTTCGAGATGATTGAAAAAGACCGCGCCCGCGATGGCGCGGCCGATAGCCCAGTGGTGGTGCTGGGCGATTTGTGTGATCGCGGCCCAAAATCGGCGCAGGTGATCGCGCATTTGTACGAGGCCCAAAGCCGGGGCGAAAACATTGTTGTGATCAAGGGCAACCATGACCGGATGTTTTCGACCTTTCTAGATGATCCGTGGAAACGCGATCCGCGCCTGAGGCCCGGATATACTTGGCTGCACCCGCGCCTCGGTGGGCCGCAGACGTTGGCAAGCTATGGCATCCGCGAACCGGGCAATCGCCCCGTCGAGCAAGTGCATACCGAGGCACTTTGCGCCGTGCCGCCCGAGCATCGCATCTGGGCGCGAGAATTGCCCACCAGCTACACCCGCGATGACGCTGTTTTTGTGCATGCGGGCATTCGCCCCGGCATCCCGCTGGAGGCGCAACAAGAAGATGATCTGGTGTGGATCCGGGGCGAGTTCCTGACCGATACGCGCGACCATGGTGCGCTTATTGTGCATGGTCATACCGCGCTTGATGAATCCACCCATTATGGCAACCGGCTCAACCTAGATAGTTCTGCTGGCTATGGTGGGCCGCTGTCCACCGCAGTGATCGAGGGGCGTAAAGCGTGGCTCTTGACCCCCGAAGGCCGCCAGCCGCTGGAACCCGTGCTGCTGGAGCCCATGGTTCGTTAACCCTTTTCGACGATGCTGCGGCATCGACGATCAAAGGGCGTAACAATGAAACATGGTAGCAAGCACAAGCTGGTCGGGCAGTGGGAAATGGTCGAGCCGAAGGGCAGCAACACGGGTCGGGCGCGCCTGTGTTTCATTTGGCGGTTCGCGGGCTAAGACGCTCGTCTAACGGCGCAGGATAACCTGCCGATGCGCGGCGCGGCCTTGCGCGTCGAGAACCGTTAGGCTCACGTAACCGGGGTTTGTCAGGTTCAGCACCGTTTCGCGCGTGCGTGAGCCCACAATCAGCGGCGCGCCGTTCACGAGCCATGTGAAGGGCGGTTGACCGCCACGCAGCTTGACCACCAGCCCTTGGCCCGCTGTTTCCACCTCGGCCCCATCGGGCGGGAAGGTGACTTCCGGCGCACCCGCCACCACCTCGGCAAAAGCGGCATCACGCGGGCGGAAGCGTTGTAACGGTTGCGGCAGTCGCGCATTGGGCAGCAATAGCGTAGCGGGCGGCGGCGGTGGTAAAGGCGCGCGTTCGGGCCCAACCCAGTCGAACATCTCAAACAGGATCGGCGCGGCAAGCTCGCCGCCAAAGGCGCCCGGCACCGGCGTGCCATCGGCCCGCCCCATCCAAACGCCCGCCACATGGCGACCATCAAAACCCAAAGCCAGCGCATCACGGTGCCCATACGAAGTGCCGGTCTTATAGGCGATGCGATTTGGCGTGCCGCCCGGCGGCGGCGCGATACGCGACAAAATCTCGCTCACTTGCCACGCGGCCACGGCTCCGAACAACTGCCCATCCAGCGGATGTGCCCCACCCGCTTCGGCAGAAAGCTGCACCGGTTGGCCCAGACGGGCGAGCGCGGCATAGGCTTGCACAAGGTCTTCAAGACTGATCCCCAGCCCGCCCAAACTGATCGCCAATCCGGGTGGTGCGCTCGTGGGCAGGGTGGGGGTCGCGCCTGCACGGCGCAAAGTGGCCAAAAGCCGTTCGGGCCCCAAAGCCTCTGTCAGACTGACGACGGGGATGTTGAGCGACAGCGTCAGCGCTTGGCGTATCGTGACGGTGCCGCGAAATTCGCGGTCAAAGTTCTGTGGTCGCCACGGGCCAAAGGCAACGGGGCGGTCTTCAATCAGCGTTTCGGGATGGGCGAGGCCGTCATCAAAAGCCAGCGCATAGATAAACGGCTTGAGCGTAGACCCGGGCGAGCGCGGCGCTTGGGTCAGGTCGACAAACCCGGCGCGCGCGCTGTCTGTCCATTCTGCGCCGCCAACTTCGGCCAAAATCTCCCCGCTCTGATGATCGGCCATAAGCATCGCCACGGACACTTGCCCGACCTGCCCGCGCACAGCACGGCGGGCGAGTTTTTCCGCCGCGCGCTGCAGTTGCGGATCAATCGTTGTTTCTATCCGCGCGCCTTGGGGCGCACCGGCAAACAGCCGTGCGGTGAGATGTGGGGCAAGGGCGGGGAAAGCGCGTCGCGCGTTTGGGATGGGTTCGGCTTTGGCTGCTGCGGCGCTGTCTTTGGCCAAAACACCTGCGGCAGCGAGCCGATCCAGCACCCGGTCGCGCGCGGCTTTGGCGGCTTGCGGATGGCGGTCCGGGCGGCGGCTTTCGGGCGATTGCGGCAGGGCGATCAAAAGCGCCGCTTGTGCGGGGGTAAGCCGCCGCGGCTCTTTGCCAAACCAAGACAAGGAGGCCGCCCGCACGCCCTCAAGATTGCCCCCATAGGGGGCGAGCCTCAGGTAAAGATCAAGAACTTGCTCTTTGCTCAGCCGCCGTTCGAGCGCCAGTGCCACCCGCGCCTGCCGTGCTTTGCCCGCCAGCGTGCCGGTGGGGCCATCTTCCAAAAGCCGCGCCACTTGCATCGTTAACGTTGAGGCCCCCGAAACGACCTTTTGATGCCAAAGCACCTGCGCCCCGGCGCGCAAAACCGCCCAAGGGTCCACGCCCGCATGCTGCCAAAACCGCCCATCTTCATAGGCGACAAGCTCTTGCAGATAGGCGCTGTCCACTGGGCCGGGGGCCAGCCTCCAGCGCCCATCGGCCACCGGAAAGGCACGCAACAGGCTGCCATCACGGGCCAGAACTTCAGTGCCGACAGCGACGGTCAGAGGCGGCAAGTCGGTCGCCGCGATCCAGTCGTCAAACGCATCACGGCCGCCCGCAGTCAGCGCAAGGCCAAGGGCGGCCGCAAAGAAAAGCCGTGGTCTCACTCGATCCGCACCACCCCGGTGTCCCCATGCGCGCGCATCTCGGGGCGATACATATCTTCGACCGATGGCGCGGGATGCAAGAAGGTGCCGGGCGACACAGCGCGGACGATATAGACAAGCCGGAACGGTTGTTTCGACTGCCAATCCACCGCCGCCAAGAACTGGTCTTGCCGGAACTCGGTCATCCGCGTGTTGGAGGTGGCTTCCAGCCAATCAAGTGCCGCCAGATCGCCGCCACTGATCAGGTTCGGGTTGTCGATCTCAAAACCTGCGGGCAGCGGGTCAGAAACCATCAGCCGCGCTTCTTGATAGCCCTGCGGCGCCACTTCCAGAACCGTCACCAGCCGCGTGCCTTGCGCCACAAGCGCGGGGTCGGCGCGCTCCCCTTGCAGCGTGTAATAGCTACGGCTGATCGCCCAGCCATTGCCCCCTGCGGGTTCCGCCACTTCGGGCACACCCACCGATGTCAGCGTCAGCGTGGCCGGGCGCGCCCCGGTATTGGCAATGGCAATCGACCGGCCTGCGGTCTCCGCGTCAATCACCTTCACGAGCGGCCCCTCGGCGGGCAGACCGTCAATCGTCAGCCCATCTGCGCCGGGGCGATCAATCAACGCATGGGCGGCCAGCAGCGTCCAAGTGGCTTCCTGCGTTGACAGCGTGCCGGTGTTGAGCCGCCCCATCAGCGAGGTGCCAACCGTGTCTAGGCTAACGGCATTGGACCCTGATTCCGAGGCTAGCGCCAGCACCGCCGCACTGTCGCGCAATTGGGTGCCATAGTCGTTGCGCCAACCGGGTTTTTCTTTGCCATAGTCGCGGATCATCCGCGCGGCGCGAGCAAACATTGCATCGGCCCGCGTTTGATCCCCATAAGAGGCAAGCGCCGCGCCCAATTGGGCCGCAGCCAAGGGCGTGCCGAAATCATCGCCTTTCACATCGGCATAATAGCGCAAATCACCAACGGCTGCCGCCCCTTCCCGCGCCAGCACCATCAGTTGATAGGCCAGTTCCTGCCCGCCACCATTGGAGTTTGCGTCAAAATCTGGCGCGTAGTTGATTTGGTTGCGCAGATTGTCGAGCGCGTTGCGGAAGGCAGTGTCGGGCACCGCATGGCCCGCTTTACGGGCCCGGCTCAGGAAGTCGGTCACATAGGCATCAAGCCAGCCATCGCCCGCATCGGCGCGCCACAGGCCAAACGCGCCAGAGGCATCTTGATTGGTCAGCACCTTGCGAATGGCGGTATCAATCCGGTCTTGTAAATCTGCGGGCGAGGCCAGTTCCATCGCCTCAGCGACCGAGCTGAGATAAAGCAGCGGCATCGCCTTGGAGGTCACCTGCTCGGTGCAGCCATAAGGGTAACGATCCAGCGCCGACAGTAGCGCGGGTGTGTTGAATTGCGCGAGCGGGCCAGAGGCGAGCGTGGCGCGCGCCGAACCGGGCAAGAACCCGGCAAAGACATTGGCGTCAAAGGTGAAGGTATCCCCCGCTGCAAGGTCAAACCGCGATTGCCGCGCGACCTCGGGGCTGAGGTTTTTCACCTCCACCTTCAGCACTTTTTCCAAAAGCTTGCCATCGGGGGTGGTGAGCGCCACGCGCACCTCTTGCACGCCTTCAATCATCGGCGCGGTCAGCGGCACCTCGATTTCGGCTTTGCCAAGGTCGGCCAAATCAACGCCCGAAGGCGCAGCGCCAAGGCCAAGCCCCATCGAACTGACATCAAGCCCCATCCGGCCCGAAGGCCCGGTGGCATGGACAATCTCAAGCAACAGGCGCGAGCGGTCCCCCGGTGCCAAGAAGCGCGGCAGCGAGGCGGTGACGACCACCGGATCGCGCACCAGCACATCTTTGCTGGCTTGCCCCACCCCGGTTTTGGACCAAACCAAGGCCGAAAGTCGCACCGTGCCGTTGAAGGCGGGCATGTCAAAACTGGTGTGAATCACCCCGTTTTCATCGGCCGTCAAAGCGCCCGAGAAATAGGCCACTAATTCCTCTGTCGGGGGCGGCGCCTGCATCGACATTTCGCGCGCGGCATCGCCACCAGAACGGATCACGCCTGCCTCGCCCGCGCGGCCATCAATCAGCCGCCCGTAAATATCGCGCAGGCCGACGCCCAGCCGCCGTTGGCCAAAGTAATGCGCCTGCGGATCGGGAACTTTGAAGCCCGTCAGGTTCAAAATCCCCAGATCCACGGCGGCAATTGTGGCATGCACGGTTTCACCCGGCGCGATCCCTTCGACCTTGAGCGCCACCGGCATGGGGGCGCGCGGGTCAGAGGCATCGGCCATATCAAAGCTGGCCTTCAGTGCCCGCAGCCCCGGATCAACCTTGGCATAGGCCAGCCCCATCGCGCGGTTCGGGGCGCGGGTGGGGGCCTCTTCGGCCAAGGGCCGCAAGACGGAGGCCGTGACATAGGCGCCTGCGCCCCATTCTGCGGTGACGGGGAGCGCGATTTTGTTCTCGCCCTCGGCCACTTCAACCGCCTCAAGCGAAATCACCCGGTTTGAGAGCACCGACACCAGCGCCACCCCTTTGGCAGGGGCAACCACCCGCAATTGCGCGGTGTCGCCCGCCTTATAAGCGGGTTGATCCAACGAGAGTTGCAGCCGATCGGGGCTGGTCAGCACATCGGCAGGCGCATACCAGCCCGCATCGAAAGCGTAGCTCGCCACAACCTCATCATCGCCGGTTTCAATCACCAGCTCATATTGGCCCCAATCGACCTTGGCCGAAACTCTAAGCGGGTTGAGCGTGCCGGTGGTGGCACTGCCTTCGGCAACACGGGTGCGATGCGTGATCGGCTCCCAGTTCCAGTAGCCATCCATCGCATACCACTGATACTGTGTCTCGACCCGGTTCACGACCCAGCGCACCGGAAGCGCCACGGGCTGCACCTTGTCATTGAGCGCGACAATCTCAAAGCCCGCCTCGGTGCCCTCGGCCACGGTATTCTCGCCAAACATCGGCTTGATCCCGACCACGGGTTTGGGCGGCATCACGAGCCGCGAAATGCTGCGCTCCACCGGGCGGCCCGAGCCCTCTTTCACGCGCAGCGTGAAGGTGGCTTGCAGCGGGCGGCCTTGATCAAAGCCATATTCGGGGATTTCCGCCCAGATATCGGCATGGCCTTGGGCATCGGTTTCCCCGCTATCGAGACCGCCCCAAGAGGTTTCGGTCGGCTCATCATGGCGGCCAAAACGATAGCCATCATAGCCCGGCACGGTTGCCGCCGCGCGCATCGTCAAATCGCCCTCGGTTTCAAGCGCGGCACCGGGTGCGCCGAACAGATAGCGCGCATCAAGCGCGATTTTGGGCAGATCACCGCCCGAGAGTACCCCCTCGGGCAGGTCAAGAGTGAAGTCGATCCGCTCGGGCAGGAAGTCTTCTACCAGCAGTTTTTTAGAGGTGAGCGGCGCGGCTTTCGGGTCGGCGAAGATATCCAACCGCCAGGTGCCGCGCGGCACCTCGGCCCCCAAATCCATCGCGACAAGATGCCCGCCATCGCCCACATCTTCGGCAAGGCCGCGAGCATATTCCACGCCATCGGGGCGCATCAGCACGGCGGTAAGCGGCAGGCCCGCAAGCGCGGTGGCAGTGGAATCGCGCGCCAAAAGCGTGGCGTGGATGGTTTCGCCCACCCGGTAGGCACCCCGGTCTGTGGCCATGAACACATCAATAGCCGGGGCAGGCGGCATGCCTTCCACCCCGCGATCCGAAAGGTCAAACTCGGCATCCGAAAGCGATAGGAAGGCCAGATCCTCGCCGCGTGTCACCGAAAGCAGACCCGGCGCAGCATTGCCGTGGCCTGCCGCCAGCTCCGGGCCGAAATGGGCAAGCCCGGCAGCATCGGTCATGGCGGTGGCAATCACGCTGTTGCCTTTGGAAACCAGTTCCACCTTGGCACCATCCACAGCGGCGGCATCAGAAAGGCCACGCACCGCGACGGTAAGGCCATCCGCACCGGAAAACGTCGTCATCCCCAGATCGGAAATCGCAAACCATTGCGCGGCGGGCGGGCTTTCATATTCGTCGGCACCGGGTACCGCCGCCACCAATACATAAACCCCCGCGCCCAAGGCCCCGGTCACCTCTTGCACCGGCAGGCGGGTGGTCATGTCGCGGTTCACTTGCAGCTTCACATCTGCGGTGCCGCGCCAGACCTCTTCGGCCATCTCGCCCGCGAAATAGTCGAGCCCCCAACTGTCGAGCGACTGTGCAAAATAGCCATCGCGCATCGCCGCGATCAGGTTGCGGTCGGAAACGCGCAAGATTTTTAGGTCCAGATGCTCAAGGTTGACCGTTTGCACCGGCACGCCGGTATCGGCTCCGCGCGGCAGGATATAAGAACGCCCAGCAAAGCTTACGGCGGGCGAGCGGTCGCGCACATAGGCCGTGATCTCGACATCTTTGCCCAGCGTATCGCCGCGCGCATCGGGCAGGCCCTTGCGGAAGGTCAGCGAGATACGCTCACCATGCTCAATTCCGCTGATGCAGATTTGGTTCGCCTCGGCTTCAACGCTGAGCCCCGCTTTGGGCAGTTGCACAAAGCTTGCGTAATCTACCCCGCTTTTCGCAAGGTTTTCTGAGAAAGTGGCGCAGATGCGCGGGCTGGCTTTGTCGGCCTCCACCTGATGCTCCGAGATCCGGAACCCGTATTTGCCCTCAGCCTTTTCCAATGCGGTCGCAATGTCTTGTCGGTTGGAAAGCGTGACTGCGAGCCTCAAAGCTTCCAGCATTTCCTTGGTGCGGCGCGCCTTTTCCAACGCGTCTGACATCACCAAAAGCGCTTGCGCTTGGCCCGCACTGTTGGGCGCCCGCAAATAGCCGTTCACCGCGGCGGTCACTTGCTGCGACGCGGTCGCGCGGGTGTCGCTGAGCGCCAGCCCGATTGTGGCGTAATCCACCCACAAATCGGCGGAGTCATTCAGCACCAAAAGCGCGCCGGTAAGGGCTTGCATCCGCTCTCGGTCGCCGCGTTCGCGGGCGGCTTGCAACGCCTGCTGCAACTCGTTCGGCGAAGAGAAATTCGTCATATGGCGCCGCCCCATGGCATTGGCCATCTCGGTCGCAGCAGCGATTGTGCCCTCGCGCAGAAAGCCAAGATCGGCAGCACGAATCCGGGCGCGGGCTTCCGTCTCTTTGGCCGCTTTCACCACAACCCCGGAATAGGCACCCTGATAGGGCGTCATTCCGGTGATCTCTGTTTTGGGGAAGCACGAGTTGTTGCGCGCGTTAAAGGTGATCGCTTCACAGGCCGGGATTTGTAGACACGCCGCCTGACAGGCTTCCAGCGTGGTGTCGAACAATTGCGCCAAATCGCGCCCGCTCAGGTCCATCCCTTCTGCGATGGAGAGACGTTTTGCAGGGGTCAGCGGTCTATCTTGGGCGGCTACAGGCAGCGCGGCCATGAGAGAAAGGGAGAGGGCGAGCAAGGCTTTGGGCAAATGCATTTGATCCTCCGGACTGGATGCCAAGAGCGTCTCACGCAAAGGAATTTCGTTCAACGGTGAAGCTCACACCCCAACAACGTTAACTGCAAATTCACCCAAATGGCCGAGTTTTGCCGGAAAGACTTTGAATGGGTGCCGGGCATGGAAGCCGCGTTGTCGGAAAAATTGGCGCAAGAACGTCGCGCGCGGTTGGCTGCAGAACGTCTGCTGGAGCAAAAGAAACGCGAACTTTTTGCCGCTAATCAAAAGCTTGCGCTGCATGCGCGGGCGCTTTCAGATCAGATCGTGAAGCAACGCCACGGGTTGCAAGTGGCCCTTACGGAGGCCGCCTCTCTCAAGGGGGAAAACCACCGTGTGCGCGGTGATCTCGAGCGCGCAGAATCGGTTGCGATGATCGCGCAGCGCCGTCTTTGGGACGCGCTTGAAACGATTCAGGATGGTTTTGCCGTTTATGACAGTGAGTTGCGGCTTGTTGTGGCGAACAAAGCCTATCTGTCTTTCTTTCATGGCGAGATCGCGGTGACGGCAGGTGTCACCTATGATTCCGTGCTCAAGATCGTTGCCAATCATCAGATGATTGATATGGCGGGCCGTGACCCGCTTGATTGGCATCATGACATGATTGCCCGAATCAAACGCGAGCATATCGAGCCGATGGTGCTCAAGACCCGCGAGGGGCAGCATATCAAGATGATTGATCGGTGGAGCGACGACGGTGACCTTGTGTGCCTGTCGCAAAACATCACCCCGATCATTGAGCGTGAGCGCGAATTGGAGGAGGCGCGCAATAAGGCCGAGGCCGCGAACCGCGCGAAATCCGCCTTCTTGGCGAATATGAGCCATGAAATCCGCACGCCGATGAATGGCGTCGTGGGCATGGCCGAATTGCTTTACGAAACCGATCTGAACGAAGAACAGCAGCTTTACGCGGAAACGATCCGCTCTTCGGGCGAAGCACTGCTGACGATCATCAACGACGTTCTGGATTATTCGAAGATCGAGGCGGAACGGCTGCGGCTATACCCCGAACAGTTCGATCTGGAACGCTGCCTGCACGAGATCATGGTGCTGCTTCAACCCTCTGCCAAGGATAAGGGGATCAAGCTTCTGGTCGATTACGACCTGTTCTTGCCCACCCGCTTCATGGCGGACCCGGGGCGGATGCGGCAGATTTTGACCAACCTGATTGGCAATGCGGTGAAGTTCACCGCCTCCGGTCATGTGCTGGCACGTGTCGTGGGCTTTGAGCGTGAAGACGATGCCTATGAACTTCACGTCACCGTGGAAGACACCGGGATCGGCATTTCCGCCGACAACATCGACCATGTCTTTGGTGAGTTCAATCAGGTCGAAAGCACCTCGAACCGCCGGTTTGAGGGCACCGGGCTTGGCCTTGCGATCACCCGACAGTTGGTGCTGCTGATGGGCGGCTCGGTCTGGGTGGATAGCAATCTGGGCGAAGGGTCTTGCTTTGGCTTTATCGTCACCTTGCCGCGTGCCGAACCCGCTGAACCCGTTGACCGACCGACCCCGCCCGTCACGCTGCGCGCGGCGCTGGTGGTGGATGACCTTCTGGTGAACCGGGTCATTTTGGAACGCCAGCTTGAGACCTATGGGCTCGAAGTCACGCTGTGCCGCACCGGGGCAGAGGCGCTCAATGTCATTGATGATGGCGGGCAGTTCGACGTGGTGCTGACCGATCATCACATGCCCGATCTTGACGGGATCGAGCTTTCCAAACGCCTGCGCGCGATGGGGCATGAAACGCCGATTTTGTTGCTCACCTCTGACAATGCCGCGCTGGAGCAGGCAGAGGCGGATTGCAACCTTTTTGGCTGCCTCGAAAAGCCCGTGCTGCGCTCCGATCTGTTCCGGATGCTGCAAAAAATTTCTGTCCGGCCCGAACCGGAGCCGCTGCCCGAACCTGAACCGCCGCCGCCCCCGCCGCCTGCGCCGGTGAAGCGGCAGATGCGGATCTTGGCCGCCGAGGATAACCGCACCAACCAATTGGTGTTCGGCAAGATGGTCAAGGATCTCGATATCGAGCTGCGCTTTGCGGGCAATGGCCGCGAGGCGGTGGAAGAATGGCGCAAATATAAGCCAGACCTGATCTTCATGGATATCTCGATGCCCGAAATGGATGGGCGCGAGGCGACCCGCGCGATCCGGTCTGAGGAATTTGGCACCGGGGCGCATGTGCCGATTTGTGCGCTCACCGCCCATGCGATGGAGGGCGATAGCGACTCGATCTTTGAAGCGGGGCTCGACCATTATCTGACGAAGCCGCTCAAGAAGGCCGCGATCACGGACAGGATCAAGGCGCATCAACCCGAGGAAGCGCGCCCGGTGCTGCCGGAACCGGAAGAGTAATCAGCGCTCTTCCGCGATAATCGCCAAAAACGCCTCGGCGAAGCGGTCCAATTTCGCTTCGCCCAATGCGCCGACCTTTTCCAGTTCCGCGCGGGTGCGGGGTTTCTTTTCGGCAATTCGGCGCAACACATTGGCCGGGCAGGTCAGGAACCGATCATAGCCATCAGACCCGCGGGCGAGGTCGCGCTGGGCGGCCTCTAGCGCATCATAAAGCGTGCCCGCCTCGCGCCCTGCCAATTTGCGTCGGGCCGGATGCACGGGCGCTGCGGCCTCGGCCCCGGCAATCACCTCCAAAAACGCAGCGCCATAGCTTTCAAGCTTTTTCGCGCCCACGCCGCTGATCCGTGCGAATTGGTCGAGCGTTTGTGGCCGGGTTTCGGCCATTTCAATCAAGGTGCGGTCGGGAAAGACCATATAGGCGGGCAGGCCAGCGGCCTCGGCCAAGGCGCGCCGCTTGGCCTTAAGTGCCGAAAGCAGCGGCGCATCTTCATCTGACACCAGCGCCTTGGGCACATGTTTTGCGCGCGCCTTGCGCACCAGATCGCGCCGCAACGTGATGCTTTCTTCACCGCGCAAGATCGGCCGCGCGCGCTCGGTCATCACCAATGCGCCATGCCGTGCGGTATCGGGGCGAATGAGGTCATGCCCCTGCATTTGCCGAAACACCGCCTGCCATTGCGTGCGGCTCAGGTCTTTGCCCACGCCAAAAGTCGGCAGCTTGTCGTGCCCGCGCGCGGTGATCCGGTCATTGGTTTGGCCCAGCAAAATCTCGATCAGATGGCCCGCGCCGTAGCTTTCCTCCGTGCGCAGCGCGGCAGACAGCGCTTTGCGAACGGGTTCGGTGCCGTCAAACAGGTCTGGCGGCGTGTCGCACAGATCACAATTCCCGCACGGCTCGGAGCTTTCGCCGAAATAGGAGAGCAGCCTTTGGCGACGGCAGCCCGTGGCCTCTGCCAGCCCCAAAAGCGCATTCAGCCGCCCGTGATCTGCTGCTTTGCGCTCCGGCGGGGCCATGCCTTCGTCAATTTGCTGGCGCCGAAAGCGGATGTCATCGGCGCCATAGAGCGTAAGCGTTTCGGCTGGCGCGCCATCGCGGCCCGCGCGGCCAATTTCTTGGTAATAGCCTTCGATCGACTTGGGCAGATCGGCATGGGCGACCCAGCGGATATCTGGCTTATCGACTCCCATGCCAAAGGCAACGGTGGCGACCACAATCAACCCGTCTTCGCGCTGAAAGCGGGCCTCGACTGCGCGGCGGTCTTCTGCCTCCATGCCACCATGATAATGGCAGGCGGGGTGCCCCGCCTCTTGCAGCGCCTTCGCCAATTGTTCGGTCTTCGCGCGCGAGGCACAATAAACAATGCCCGATTGCCCACGCCTTGCGGCGGCAAAGTCGAGGATTTGCTTGCGTGGTTGGTCTTTGGGCTCAAAAGCGAGCGAGATATTGGGCCGGTCAAACCCCCGCAGGAACGTGGCCGGGGCCTGCCCATCAAACAGCCGAGTCACAATCTCGGCGCGGGTTTCCTCGTCTGCCGTGGCCGTAAACGCCGCCAAGGGTACATTCAGCGCGCGGCGCAAATCGCCAATGCGCAGATAATCGGGGCGGAAATCATGGCCCCATTGGCTCACGCAATGCGCCTCGTCCACCGCAATCAGCCGGGTCTTGGCGCGGCGCAAAAGGTTTTGCGTGCCAATGCCAGCGAGTCGCTCGGGCGCGATGTAAAGGAGCTTGAGGCGCCCTTCATCAATTGCAGCAAAGACCTCTTCGGTCTCTTCTTCGGTATTGCCAGAGGTGAGCGCGCCCGCCGCAACGCCCGCCTCACGCAGTGAGCGCACCTGATCGCGCATCAACGCAATGAGCGGCGAGATAACGACCGTCAGCCCGTCTAGGCACAGCGCAGGCAGTTGGAAACACAAAGATTTCCCGCCGCCCGTCGGCATGATCGCCAAAGTGTTGCGCCCTGCCAGAACCGCGCGCACGATCTCTTCCTGCCCCGGTCGAAAGGCATGGAATCCGAACACCGAGGCAAGCAATGCCTCGGGCGCACGCTCCGGCTGGTCGGGCATTTAGATGCCCAAAAGCCGCTGGATGAAGATCAGGGCGATGATCACGATCATAGGCGTCAGATCAATGCCCTGCATCGGCGGCAAGATGCGCCGGATCGGGCCGTAAAACGGCTCAAGCGCGCGGGTCAGCAGATCCCACAGCTTGTAAACGAGCGGCTGGCGCATGTTCAGCACGTTGAAGCCAATCAGCCAGCTCATGATCACATGGGCCAAAATGACGAACCACAGGATCTGGAACACCAGCGACAGCGCCACGAGCACGCTATAGGGCAGGAAGGAAGAAAGCATCGGAAACCTCCGCAAAGTTAGCTGACAGGTAAGCGAGCCGCGCCCGTCTTGCAACTGTTGGACGTGGGGCATTTTCCGCAAGGGCATGGTTGACCGGGCTGCTGCGCTGCGGCAAGGGGGATATAGCTGAACGGAGGGGTTCATGTATCCGATCATTCGTATGATGAAGGCGATCATCGGTTCGCGCGGAAAGCGCATGGATATTTTGGACCAGATCACCACCACGCATCGGGCTTGGCCGTGGGATATTGACCCGTGGAAAGACCTCAACAACGGCCGGATCATCACGCTGTTTGATTTGGGCCGGATCGCACTTTCGGAACAAACCGGGCTGACAAAGGCGATGCTGCGCAACCGGTGGGGGATTGTGGTGGCGGGCAATACCACGCGCTACCGCAAGCGCATCACGATGCTGCAGCGGTTTGAAATGCGCACCCGTTGCTTGGGTTGGGACGCGCGCTTTTTCTACATGGAACAGGCGATGTGGCGCGGCGAGGAATGCTGCAACCACATTTTGATCCGCGGCGCGATCACCTCCAAAGCCGGGATCGTGCCGCCGCAACAGGTCGTAGAAGACATGGGGCACAAGGGTATGAGCCCCGAACTGCCCGCTTGGGTGCAGGCTTGGGCTGCCGCCGATCAACAGCGCCCATGGCCGCCCGAAATGCCGCGCTAAATTCCACGGATAAGGTAAATCTTGCGCCACTGGCCGCTTTAGGGCTTTGATCTTGCCATCCGGGACAGGGGGGCATGATGATCACGGACCGCAAGCGCATCTGGGGATGGTGGTTCTTTGACTGGGCGAGCCAGCCCTACAACACACTGCTGATCACCTTCATTTTTGCCCCTTTCATGAAGGTGCTTTTGGGCGATGGCACCACCGCGCAAACGGTGTGGGGCTATGGCGTTGGGGCGGCTGGGTTGATCATCGCGCTGGCCTCGCCCTTCCTTGGCGCGATTGCTGACCGAACCGGGCGACGGCTCCCCTTCGTGTGGCTTTTTTCGCTCATGTATGTGCTGGGCGCGGCGGGGTTGTGGTTTGCCATTCCCGGTGATTTCAGCCTTATCTTGATCATGCTGTCTTTCGCGATTGGCATGATCGGGATGGAATTTGCCACCGCCTTCACCAATGCGATGCTGCCAGACCTCGCGGGGCGCGAAAATATCGGCAAGGTTTCGGGGTCGGGCTGGGCCTTTGGCTATGTGGGCGGGCTTTTGTGCCTGATCATTATGCTTACCTTGCTGCAAGCCAATCCAGAGACGGGCAAGACCCTGATCGGGCTTAAACCTATCCTAGGCCTGGATGTCGCCACGCGTGAAGATACCCGCGTTGTCGGCCCGCTGACCGCGCTTTGGTATGCGGTTTTCATGATCCCGTTTTTCCTATGGGTGCGCGAGCCGCGCCATGCGGGCGCGGTGCCGGTGGCGCAAGCCACCCGCGAAGCCTGGCCAGAGCTGCGTGAGACGCTTTCGCATCTGCCGAAAAAGCCGAGCCTCTTTGCGTATCTCGCGGCATCAATGTTCTATCGCGATGGGCTCAATGGCATCTACACTTTTGGCGGCATCTATGCGGCGGGGGTGCTCAATTGGTCGATCACGCAGATCGGCATTTTTGGCATTTTGACGCTGATCACCGGGTCTTTGTTCGCTTGGCTTGGCGGGCGGGCGGATGATCGCTTCGGCCCGAAAACGGTGATCGTCTTCAACCTTTTGATGCTCACGGCGGTGGTGATTGGCGTGGTGATGATCTCGCGCGACAGCGTCTTTGGTATTGCGGTGCCTGCTGAAAGCAGCTTGCCCGATATCGCCTTTTTCATCTTGGGTGGGTTGATTGGCGCAGGCGGAGGGGCTTTGCAATCGGCCTCCCGCACGATGATGGTGCGCCAGTCCGACCCAGAGAAGATGACCGAATGCTTCGGCCTTTATGCGCTGACCGGCAAGGCCACGGCGTTCATTGCGCCGATCTCAATTGGGGTGGTGACGGGAATGACTGGCAGCCAATCCGCCGGGATCACGCCGATCATCGTGCTTTTCGTTTTGGGGCTGATCCTGCTAGACTTCGTAAAAAGCGCGGGGGACGATACCCGCAACAGTTGAGAGGAGCCCAGATGAGACCCCTACGCCTGTTTGCCGCCCTGACCCTATTGGCGCTGACCATCACCCCGCTGCAAGCCGAGCCTTTGGCACGTACACTTTTTGGCTCTAAATCCATGCCCGCGCAGGGGGCTTCTGAGCCGATTGGCACTTATGCACGGGGCTGCGCGTCGGGGCTGCTGCAATTGCCCGAAACCGGGCCGACGTGGCAAGCGATGCGGTTGAGCCGTAATCGAAACTGGGGCCAGCCAGAGACGATTGCCTTCATTCAAGACCTGTCCGCCTATGCCGCCACTTTGCCCGGTTGGCAGGGGCTTTACGTCGGCGACATCAGCCAGCCGCGTGGTGGGCCAATGACCGGCGGGCATGCGAGCCACCAGATCGGGTTGGATGTTGATATCTGGATGTTGCCGCCCAAATCGCTGCGGTTGAGCCGCGGGCAGCGCGAAAATATCTCGTCCATCTCGATCCGCACCGAAGACCAAACCCGCGTGAACGGCAATTGGACCCCGGCGCATATGGCGCTTTTGAGGGCGGCGGCTTCGGACCCGCGGGTGGATCGCATCTTCGTTGCGGCGGCTGCCAAGATTGCGATGTGCAATCAAGCTACTCGGGCTGATAAAGCTTGGTTGCAGAAGATCCGGCCGTTTTACGGTCATAACGTTCATTTCCATGTTCGGCTCAAATGCCCTCCGGGTTCGCGTTTGTGCGAAACGCAAAAGCCCACCGTTCGGCAGCTTTCAAATGGCGGTGATGGCTGTGACGAAACACTGAATTGGTGGGTGACGGATATGCTCAACCCGCCTAAACCCACGGGCAAGCCCGCGAAACCGGCCAAGCCTCAGCCGGTGAAGAAAAGCGCGAAAACCTATGTGATGTCGGATTTGCCTGCCCAATGCCGCACCGTTCTTGCCGCGCCCTGATCGCGGCCTTCGCCCTTGCCTTGGGCGCTTGCGCGGCAACCGCGCAAGATAAAGCGAGCTTTCTGCAAAGCTATGAATGGACCCGACCTGAAAAGGCCTTTGGGGGCTTTTCGGCGCTCGAATTGGCAGAGGATGGGCGCGGCTTCATTGCCCTTTCCGACCGTGCCACGCTGTGGCGCGGGCAGCTTGCGCGCGATGCGTCAGGGCAAATCGTCGGTGTGCAGACCGCTGGCCCCGTCGTTTTGCATGACAGTCTTGGTCGGGCGTTGCGTGATCATACGGGCGACTCCGAAGGTTTGGCGGTTACCAAAGGTGGCGTGCTTTATATCTCGTTTGAGGGTTTGGCCCGGGTTAGCGTGTTCCCAACGGATGCTGGGCCTGCGGGGCTTTTACCCCGGCCTGAGGCGTTTCGGTTCTTCCCAAGGAACGGCGCGCTAGAGGCCCTAGCTGTCGCAGCGGATGGCACGCTTTATACCCTGCCGGAAGAGGTGCCGGGGAGCGTGGGCGTAACCCCGATCTGGCGGTATCGAAGCGGGCTTTGGAGCCAGCCCTTTGCCATTTCGCGTGATGGAGATTGGAAGCCGGTGGGCGCCGATTTCGGCCCCGATGGTCGTTTCTATCTGTTGGAGCGTGATTTTCGCGGCCTTTTTGGGTTTGCCTCGCGGGTGCGGGTGTTTGACATTACGGGCGACAAAATCTCCGCTGGTGAGGTTCTGTTGCAAAGCGCGGCGGGCCAGTTTGACAATCTCGAGGGGCTGGCGGTCTGGCGTGATGCCAAGGGGGCGATCCGGCTCACGATGATCTCGGATGACAATTTCTTGCCGATCCAGCGCACCGAAATTGTCGAATACAGCGTTAATCGCTGATGTTTTGCTTGACCGATGCCGGGCGCGGGCGTATCCGCGCCCCGTCCGCATGGTGCGGACCATGTCCCCGCTACCATGTAAAAACGGTGATCCAATATGCGCTACCTGCCCGGCATTCTTGCCATGGCCGCCATTGTGGTGGCCTCTAACATCCTCGTGCAGCATCTTTACGGCCAATGGCTGACGCTCGGGGCTTTCACCTATCCCTTCGCCTTTCTGGTCACCGACCTGACGAACCGTCTGCAAGGCGCGCGCGCCGCGCGGCTGGTTGTGGTCTCGGGCTTTGTCGTCGGTGTGATTTGTTCGCTGATTGGCTCGCAAATCATGGGCGAGTTCGGTCCGCTGGTGAGCTTCCGCGTCGCTTTGGCCTCTGGTCTGGCCTTCCTCACGGCGCAACTCACTGATGTGTCGATCTTTAACCGCCTGCGCGCGCGCGGCGGCTGGTGGAAAGCGCCGCTCGCCTCGACTTTGGTTGGCTCGAGCCTCGACACGGTGATCTTCTTCACCATTGCCTTCGCCGCGCAATTGACCTTCCTTGAGCCGGCCAATGATGTGGCTTGGGCTAATGAAATCCTGCCGCTTTTGGGGCTTGGACCCGCGCTGCCGCTCTGGGTGTCGCTCGCGCTGGCCGATTGGTGCGTAAAAATTGCGCTTGCGGTCGTCGCGCTGGTGCCTTTCCGGGCATTTATTTGGCGTGTCACGCCACGGTTAGCGTAATTTTACTTGTCATACACCAAATCTGTGCCACCCTTTCCTTATCGGCAACGCATTGAAAGGAGGTGGTCCAGTGTCTAGAGTGATATTGGAGAGAGGTGTCGGGACAGTTATGGGGGCCGAGGCCTGAGGGCAGACCCAAAGGTTTCATCCATAGCTGGGACGGAGGATCTGATCCAGACCCTAACCGGACCATCTCCGTAGATCTCGGGGGTCGCAGGGAAATCCCGCGACCCTTTCTCTTTGCGACTTATCGACCGAGGGGGCTTTTCAGGCCCCCTTTTTGCTGTCTGGGGCTGGATTCGGGCGCCGCGCCGTGGCACTCCGAGAGGGTCTTGGAGGGGCCGATGGCGGAAATCGAAATTGCAGACATGACGTTTGAGCAGGCGATGGCCGCGCTTGAACAGGTGGTCAATCAGCTAGAACGCGGCGAAGTGGCGCTGGATCAGTCGATCCGGCTCTCGGAACGTGGGGCATTGCTCAAGGAGCGCTGCGCGAAGCTGCTTAAGGAAGCCGAGGAGCGGGTCGAAAAGATCACCCTTGGCGAAGGCGGGGTGCCCAAAGGCACGCAACCGGTGGAAGGTCTGTAATGTTCGATCAACGTCTGAAGGAAGTGCAAGACGCGGTGGAAACCGCGATGCAAGCGACCATTGCCGCGTTTCCGCAAAGCGATCTGCGCGATGCCATGGCCTATGCTGCGCAAGGCGGCAAGCGGCTGCGTGCATTTTTGGTGCTGGAATCGGCCCGCATTCATGGGCTGAGCGATGACCAAGCCATGCCCGCCGCGCTCGCGATTGAGGCATTGCATGCCTATTCGCTCGTCCATGATGACATGCCCTGCATGGATGATGATGACCTGCGTCGCGGCCAGCCCACGGTGCACCGCAAATGGGATGAGGCGACCGCCGTTTTGGTCGGCGATGCGCTGCAAACGATGGCGTTTGAACTTTGTGCCGAACCGGTGCTGGGCGATGCGGAACATCGCATTGCGCTGGTGAAAGCTTTGGCCGAGGGTTCGGGCGCGGCAGGCATGGTCTACGGCCAAGCGCTCGACATTGCCGCGGAAACGGCTGCAGCGCCGCTTTCGCTCGACGACATTATCAAACTGCAAGCGGGCAAAACCGGGGCGTTGATTTCCTTTGCCGCGCAGGCGGGGGCTATTTTGGCGGGGGCCGACCGGGCGCCGCTTGCGGCCTATGCGAAAGCGCTCGGCCTTGCCTTTCAGATCGCGGACGACATCTTGGACGTGGAAGGCAGCGAGGAAGCGGCAGGAAAACGCCTTGGCAAAGATGCCGATGCGGGCAAGGCGACCTTCGTTTCCCACCTTGGCTTGGCGGGCGCAAAAGCGCGCGCGGCTGAATTGGTTGCCGAAGCCGTTGCGGCGCTGGAGCCCTACGGCCCCGCCGCTGAACCCCTGCGCGATGCCGCGCGTTTCGTGATCGCCCGTGATAAGTAAAGACCGATGAGCCAACCGCCAATCACCCCCGTTCTTGATAAGGTCCGCTTGCCGTCGGATCTCAAATCCCTTTCTGATCGTGATCTGCAACGCTTGGCCGATGAGCTGCGGGCCGAGACCATTTCGGCGGTCTCGGAGACCGGGGGCCACCTTGGGGCCGGGCTGGGCGTGGTGGAACTGACGGTTGCCCTGCATGCCGTTTTTGATTGCCCGCGCGACAAGATCATTTGGGATGTGGGGCACCAATGCTACCCGCATAAGATCCTGACCGGGCGGCGCGACCGTATTCGCACCCTGCGCACCAAGGGCGGGCTGTCGGGTTTCACCAAGCGGTCTGAGAGCCCCTATGACGCCTTTGGGGCAGGGCATAGCTCCACCTCCATCTCGGCGGCGACGGGCTTCACCATGGCGCGCGAACTGGGTTCGGAATGCGGCGATGCGATTGCCATCATTGGCGATGGCGCGCTGACGGGGGGGATGGCGTTTGAGGCGCTCAACCACGCGGGCCATTTGGGCAAGCGGATGTTCGTGGTGCTTAACGACAATGAAATGTCGATCGCACCGCCGGTGGGGGCGCTTTCGTCTTACCTGACCCGGCTTTATTCCGAAGCGCCGATGCAAGACCTGAAGGCCGTCGCGAAAGGGGCCGTCAGCCTGCTGCCTGAACCCTTCCAAGAGGGCGCACGCCGGGCCAAGGAAATGCTCAAGGGCATGACGGTGGGGGGCACGCTCTTTGAAGAGCTGAACTTCTCTTATGTTGGGCCGGTTGATGGGCACGACCTTGATACGCTCTTGCATCTGTTCCGCAGCCTCAAGACCCGCGCCACCGGGCCGGTGCTGATCCATGCGGTGACGAAAAAGGGCAAGGGCTATGCGCCCGCCGAAAACCGCCCTGACCGGGGCCATGCCACCGCACGCTTTGACGTGCAAACCGGCACGCAGCACAAATCGCCCTCCAATGCGCCAAACTACACCAAGGTCTTTGCCGAGAGCCTGATCGACGAGGCGTCGCGCGATGAAAAGATCGTCGCCGTGACGGCGGCCATGCCCGAAGGCACGGGGCTCAACCTCTTTGCGGAGCGGTTCCCGCGCCGCTGTTTTGATGTGGGGATTGCTGAACAGCATGGTGTGACCTTCTCGGCCGGTTTGGCGGCGGGCGGTATGAAGCCGTTTTGCGCGATCTATTCGACCTTCTTGCAGCGCGGCTATGACCAGATCGTGCATGATGTGGCGATCCAACGCCTGCCGGTGCGCTTTGCCATCGACCGGGCGGGGCTTGTGGGCGCGGATGGCGCGACCCATGCGGGCAGTTATGACATTGCCTTTATGGCGAACCTGCCCGGCATGGTGGTGATGGCCGCCGCTGATGAGGCTGAGCTTGTGCATATGGTCGCCACGGCCGCGGCGCATGACGAAGGGCCGATTGCCTTCCGGTATCCGCGCGGCGAGGGGATGGGCGTTGATATGCCCGCCCAAGGCGTGCCGCTTGAAATTGGCAAAGGCCGGATCGTGGCCGAAGGTGCGCGGGTGGCGATTTTGTCTTTTGGCACGCGTTTGGCCGAAGTGCTGAAAGCGCGCGAGGCTTTGGCCGCACGCGGCATGGCGCCGACCGTGGCTGATGCGCGCTTTGCCAAGCCGCTTGATACCGATCTAATCTTGCAATTGGTGGCCGAGCATGAGGCGTTGATTTGCATCGAAGAAGGCGCCGTGGGCGGCTTTGGCAGCCATGTCGCACAGTTTCTGAGCGAGCAAGGCGTCTTTGATCAGGGCTACAAGTTCCGCTCGATGGTGCTGCCCGATACGTTCATCGACCATGCCAATCCGGCGGATATGTATGCCTCGGCCAAGATGAACGCCGAGGATATCGAGGCAAAGGTGCTTGAGGTCTTGGGCGTCGCGGTTGCGAAACGCGCCTGATCTGCACACAAAGGGACGCGCCCGAACCTTGGGTGGGCGCGTCGCTCCGCCGGGCATGAGCGCTTTATCGGGTAAGTCCTCCATCGTTTTCGCGATGCGCGACATCCCAATGCGCCCTCCCGGGGGAAGGGTCGGGCGCGGCCCGGGCTGGTCGCCCGGGCGATTGCTCTGTTTGGCTGGCGCTTAACCCTGCACCGCGTCCAAAATGTAGCGCGCGGTCATCAGGTCCAGATGCGCCCCGCCACCATTTTTGCACAGCGTGATTTCCTCGGTGCTTTGGCGCGCGAAGGTGCCGGACCCAAGGTCATAGTAATCGGCGACGATGTCCGCCTCGGCGATCACGCCGCGTGCGATGGGGTCGCGGAATTCGCCGATGTGATGCACCGTTGTCGCGCGGGCATCGCAAAAAATCCGCGCGCGTTTTAGCGCCACATCATCTGCCTCGCGCATATCGGGGCGGAAGGCACCGATCAGGTCAACATGGGTGCCGGGTTGCAGCCAGTCACCGCGCAGCCATGGTTCTTTCGCCATTGTCGTGCCCGCCACAATCTCGGCCTGCCCAAGCGCGGTTTCCAAATCCATCTCCACCGCTGCGCCCATGCGGTCGGCCAAAGCCTCGGCACCGGCTGGTGAGCGGTTCCAGATCGTGAAACGCGCTTCCGGGAAGGCTGTACGATAGGCCGAAATCATTGAGGCTGCGACATTGCCCGCGCCGCAAATCAGGATGTTGCGCGCCTCGGGCCGGGCAAGGCGACGCGCGGCCAACAGGCTGTCGCCCGCCGTTTTCCATTTGGTGACAAGACCAAAATCCAGCACTGCATCCAGCAGCCCGGTTTGATTGTTCATCAGCATCACGCCGCCGTTCACCGTGGCAAGGTCTGGCGCATTGCCCGGCACGATGGTCGCGGCCTTCACCAACATGCCCAGCCCGTCGATCAGGGCAGAGCGGGTCAAGAGCGTGTCTTTGCCACGATAAAGGAAGCTATCGGCCACCTCTGCGCGGGGCAGGGCGTGGCCCGCCGCTAAAGCATCGGTGAGCGCGATCCAGTCCAGTTTTGCTTCGGCCTCGGGGCCGATCATTGCGGGCGTCATGCGGCTTCCTCTGCGCTCAATAACCCCTCGGCCACGAGCCGGTCGGCCCAGCCTTGGGGATGTTCAAAAAGATGGGTTTTCCAACCGCGCGCGGCGGCGGCGTCAATATTTTCGGGCCTGTCATCGGCAAAAAGCAGATTCGGCCCTGCAAGACCTGTTTCTTGCTCCAAGAGCGCGTAAAACCGTGGGTCGGGTTTGATCAGCCGGTGGTGGGCTGAGACAAAGAGCCGATCAAAGCTGCGCAGATAGGGATAGGCATCGCAGGCGATTTCAAAGGTCTCGCGCCCAAAGTTTGAAAGCGCGAAAACCGGCACGCCCTTGGTCTTCAGCGCCGCCAAAAGCCGGGCCGAATGCGGGATGCCGGGGCTTGCCATCGTCAGCCATTCATCATGCCACAGCATGATCGCCTCGGCCCAATCTGGGCGGGCTTTGGCGAGCGCCTCCACCGTTTCCCGGAACGGTGCGCCAAGGTCGATTTGCTCGTTATGCTCATGGATGCCGCTATTGGCAAAAAAAGCCGCCGCGCGCTCGGCCCCGAGGTGGGCTTCATAAAACGGTTCCGGGTTCCATTCGATCAGCACTTTGCCGATGTCGAACACAACAGCTTTGGTCATTGGTGCACCCATGCGATGACGGCGGGAATGGTGAGAATGCTCACGGCAGTAGAAAAGAGGATCGCCGAAGACACGCGCTGCGGGGCAACGCTGAAATGTGCGGCCAGAATATAGACATTGCCCGCCACCGGGAGGGCAGCGGCGGCAATCATCACCCCCGCGGAAAAGGGTTCGACCGGGAAGATCAGCAGCGCCGCAATGGCGACGGCAAGGGGATGCAGGAACAGCTTCGCGGCTGAGAGCCAAATCGCCGGCCCCACCTTTTCGGCACTGCGCCCGGCAAGCGAGGCGCCAATGGCAAACAGCGCGCCGGGCGTGGCGGCTGCGCCTAAAAGTTTGGTGAATTCATCCAGCGGGCCGGGCATCGGCAGATGCAAAAGCGCCCAAGCGAGCCCCGCCACCATCGAAACGATCATCGGGTTCTTCACCAGCCCCAGCGCCAGCGGCGCAAAGGCCACCCGGCCGTGGCGGGCATAGGTGATGATCAGCGTGATCAGGGTTGAAAAGACAATCATATCGGCGGCCAGCACCATCAGCACCGGGCCTGCGGCCTTGGGGCCAAGCAAAACCACCAGCATCGGCACGCCCAAAAAGCCGGTGTTGCCGGTCATCGTGGTATGCGCCTCCATTGCCGCTTCGGCCAAGGGGCGGGTGCGGGCTTTGGCGACAGTAAAGCCGATGATCCACACCAAGAAAGAGCCGGTCAGATAGGCGGCAAAAAAGGCGGGATCGAAAAGTTCCTCAAGCGGCAGCGTGGCGGTAAACCGAAACAGCATTGCCGAAAGCGCGAAGTAAAAGACGAACTTCGTCAGCCATGCCGTCGCCTCTGCCGGGAAAAAGCGCAGTTGCCCTGCGCCCCAGCCCAGCCCGATCAGGCCAAAGAACGGCAATGTCTTGAGGAAGATTTCCCACATGCGCCAGCGCTAGCATGCGCCAAGCGCCAGCACCATCCCCTAGCCTGCGCCGATCAGCGCGCCCGCCGCAAAGACCAAGGCGCCGCCAATCACCACCTGCGTGACGGCGCGCAAGATCGGCGTTTCCATATATTTGTTCTGGATCCAGGCAATCGCCCAAAGCTCGACGAAAACGATGATCATCGCGATGGTGGTCGCGGTCCAGAAATCGGGGATCAAATAGGGCAGGGCGTGGCCCAAACCGCCCACGGTTGTCATGATGCCAGAGGCAAGGCCGCGTTTGAGCGGGGAGCCGCGACCGGAGATCACGCCATCATCATGCGCGGCTTCGGTAAAGCCCATCGAGATGCCTGCACCTACCGCCGCGGCAAGACCGACCAGCAGAGTGGTTTTTGTGTCTTGCGTGGCAAAGGCAGTGGCGAAGATCGGCGCAAGGGTGGAGACTGAGCCATCCATCAACCCCGCCAGCCCCGGCTGCACCCATGTCAGCACAAATTGCCGATGCGCGGCTTGGTCTTCCTCGGACTTGGTATCGTCATCGAGGTTTTCTTCCATCAGCGCTGCGGCATGTTTTTCGTGGCCGAGTTCCGCAGCGGCAAGATCGCCGAGAAGCTCGCGCGTATCGGCATCGGTGGTTTGCTGGGCGGCGCGGGTATAAAAGGCGCCCGCCGTGCGCTCCATATCTTCCGCCTCGGCACGGATCGCTTCAAGCGACAGGTTCGCGGCCAGCCAGACGGGTTTGCGATTGTAAAAGCCCGCCACATGTTCGCGGCGAATGAGGGGAATCACCTGGCCAAAGCGCGCGGCATGACGGTCGATCAGCATCCTGCGGTGGCCGTCTTCCTCCTCCGCCATGCCCTCAAACACCGCTGCCGTGCCCGGATAATCTTCGCGCAGGCGCTCCGCAAAGCTGCGATAGATCCGCGCGTCATCTTCTTCTGAAGAAATCGCAAGCGCGAGAATCTCTTGTTCGGACAGGTCTTTGAAGCGGCGGCGAGAGGCAATTCCGGGGAGCATGGCACCATCCTGTTTAGAATTGTTCTAAAGTAGCGGCATTCCCGGAGCATACAACCGAATAATGTGAACTATCTAGTTCATTTTCACCTTGAAAAAGTGAACCGATGAGTTCATATAGATCATGTGAACCAAGTGGTTCAGAAAAGGAGATCCACGATGAAACGCCTCATTATCGGCCTTGTGGTTGCCACGATGACCGCTTCTGCCGCTGTTGCGGGGGGGTGGAGCTTTGATATGCCGCGGCTCGACTTCCCGGGTTCCGGCTCGCAAGTCACCCAAGGGTGCAACCATCTGACGCAGAAGTGCACGCACTAACCTGCCTATTTGCGCGGCGCCGTGCCCCTGTGGCAACGGCGCCAATGCGCGAAACATTGACCCTGCTGCGCCTGCGGCCTACCCATTGGGTCTGAAAACCGGATGGGGGACAGTATGACCGAGCCGCGCGACGCGTTGATTGTCATCGACATTCAGAATGACTTCTGCCCCGGTGGCGCTTTGGCTGTTGCGGGGGGCGATGAAATTCTGCCGCAGGTCAATGCGATGATGGGCCAATTCCCGGTGCGGGTGCTGACGCAAGATTGGCACCCGGAAAACCATTCCTCTTTTGCTGCCAATCACCAAGGCGCGGAGCCGTTTTCTGAAATTGATATGCCCTACGGCAAGCAGACGCTGTGGCCGGTGCATTGTGTGCAGGGCTCGGAAGGGGCTGACTTTCATCCGGCGCTGGATGTGGAACGGGCCGATCTGATCTTGCGCAAAGGCTTTCGCGCGCCGATCGACAGCTATTCCGCCTTCTTCGAAAACGACCATGAAACGCAAACCGGGCTCGCGGGCTATCTGCGCGACCGGGGCGTGACGCGGCTGACCTTTGTAGGCTTGGCGCTCGATTATTGCGTGGCGTGGTCGGCAATGGATGCGGCGAAGCTTGGCTTTGAGGTGCGCGTTTTGGAAAGCGCCTGCCGCGCGATTGATTTGAACGGTTCGCTGGATGCGGCGCGTGCAGCGATGCTGGCCGCTGGCGTGACCTTGGAAGCGTAAGACATGGTCGATATCGCCACCCGCGTTTACAATCACCGCTGGCAGATTGACCCGATTGTACGGTCTTTGCTGGATACCGACTTTTACAAGCTGCTGATGTGCCAGTCGGTCTATCGCAACAACCGCGATACGCAGGTGACGTTTTCGCTGATCAACCGCACCAAATCGATCCGGCTAGCGGATTTGATTGATGAGGGCGAGCTGCGCGAGCAGTTGGACTATGCGCGCGGGCTGCGGCTTAGCCGGGGCGAAAGCACTTGGCTGCGCGGCAATACCTTTTACGGCAAGCGGCAGATGTTCCGCTCTGACTTCATGGAATGGTTCGAGACCTTCCAATTGCCGCCCTATCATCTGGAAAAGCGCGACGGCCAATACGAACTCACCTTTGAGGGCAATTGGCCCGAGGTGATGATGTGGGAAATTCCGGCGCTGGCGATCTTGATGGAACTGCGTTCGCGCGCCGTTTTGCGCGAGATGAAGCGGTTTGAACTGCAAGTGCTTTATGCGCGCGGCATGACCCGCGTGTGGGAAAAGATCGAGCGGCTCAAGCGCATCGACGGGCTCAAGATCGCCGATTTCGGCACCCGTCGGCGGCATGGGTTTTTGTGGCAAGATTGGTGCGTGCAGGCGATGGTCGAGGGCTTGGGCGAAGCCTCTCAAGGCGGGGCGTTCACCGGCACCTCGAATTGTCTGATTGCGATGCGGCGCGACCTAGAGGCGGTGGGCACCAACGCCCATGAATTGCCGATGGTGATGGCGGCTTTGGCCGATAGCGATGCCGAGTTGCGCGATGCGCCCTATAAGGTGCTTGAAAACTGGCATGAAGAGCATGATGGCAATCTGCGCATCATCTTGCCCGACACCTATGGCACGAAGGGGTTCTTGGAGCGCGCCCCCGATTGGCTGGCGGCGTGGACGGGCATTCGGATCGATTCTGGCAACCCGTTTGAAAGCGCGGAAACGGCGATCAACTGGTGGACGGCGCGTGGCGAAGACCCCACGCAAAAGCTGGTGATTTTTTCTGACGGGCTTGATGTTGCGCAGATCGAAGAATTACACGCGCGGTTCAAAGGCCGGGTGAAGGTCAGCTTCGGCTGGGGCACGCTGTTGACGAATGATTTCCGCGACCTTGTGCCCGGCGATGCTTTGGGGCCGTTTAGCCTTGTGTGCAAAGCGGTGGCGGCGAATGGCCGGCCCACGGTCAAACTATCCGATAACCCAGAAAAAGCCACTGGTCCGGCGGGCGAGATTTCGCGCTACCGCCGGGTGTTTGAGGTGGGCGCGCAAGAGCGCATGGACGTGCTGGTTTAACCGGCCAGCGCGTTCAGCATCAGGAACAACAGCCCAGACAAAAGCGCCGAGGCAGGCACCGTAATCACCCAAGCCGCGGCGACGGTGGTCATATGCGCACGGCGCACGAGCAAACGGCGCGAGCGTTCCTCGGGCGGGACCGGTTTCCCCTTTTGCAGGCCAAGCATCCGTGTGCGGCGTTCCGAGTGCCACTCGCGGTAAAAGCCCACACCAAAGACGCCACCAACGGCGATATGGGTGGACGATACCGGCAGGCCCAGCCAAGAGGCGACAATCACCGTGATGGCGGCTGAAAGCGCCACACAAAAGGCGCGCATCGCGTTCAGCTTGGTGATCTCGGACCCCACAAGCTGGATCAGGCGCGGCCCAAACAGCATCAGCCCGACCGAGATCCCAAGCGCCCCCACAACCATCACCCAAAGCGGCACGGTAACGTTGTCGGCCAATTCGCCCGCTTCAACCGCATGCACAATTGCGGCCAGCGGCCCCACAGCATTGGCGACATCATTCGCACCATGCGCAAAGGAGAGAAGCGCTGCCGAAACCACAAGCGGCAGCGTGAAGAGCTTCTTGAGCGACTTTTTGCGGTTTTCCATATCGCGCGATTGGCGGCGCACCAGCGGCACCGCAAGCGCCCATGCCGCAAGGCCGAGCACAAGGCCGATCATCACCGCGCTAAACGGCTCGACATGGATGATGCGTTTCAGCCCCTTGATCGCCAGATAGGTCGCGAAGGCGCCCGTCATAATACCAATAAGGCCCGGCACCCAGCGGCGCGCGGCGGCGATTTTGTCTTCAACATAAATCACCTTGGCCTTGATCAGCGCCAAGAAGGCGGCTGCAATCAGCCCACCCATCACCGGTGAAATGACCCAGCTGGCCGCGATCTTGCCAATGGCCCCCCAATTCACGGCGGCAAAGCCCGCTGCGGCAATCCCGGCGCCGACAACACCGCCAACGATGGAGTGGGTGGTGGAAACCGGTGCCCCCATCCATGTTGCGAGGTGCAACCAAAGCGCCGATGCCAAAAGCGCCGACATCATCGCCCAAACGAAATGCGCGGCATCGGGCACCGCATCGGGGGCCAAAATCCCGGTCGAGACGGTTTTGACCACATCGCCGCCCGCCAGAAGCGCGCCCGAGGTTTCAAAGATCGCGGCGATCAGCAACGCGCCGCCAAGCGTCAGCGCATTGGCCCCCACCGCCGGACCCATGTTGTTGGCCACATCGTTCGCGCCGATGTTAAGCGCCATATAGGCGCCAATCGCCGCCGCCCCGATCACGATCCACGCGCCCGGCTGTGCACCCATCAAAACGCCCGCCGCCAGTGCCGCAAGCACGATGAAGGCGATCGACAGCCCCGGCGCCACAAGCGGCTTGGCAACAAACTGCGCGGCTTCCTCGATCCGACCGATCCGCTTGAGATCTTTGTCGAGGGTTTTCCACTGATTGATGGGAGGTGTGGTCACGGTTGCGGTCCCCGAACGACCCATCTGGCCGCGCGTTACCGGGCCGTCAGGATTCTGTTACATTCGGGCCGGGGGCCTAAACTGTTTGCGCCTTTAATTCAACGCCGCATTCACGAGAGCGTGCGCAAAAGCAGCTTCAAATCTTTTTCCTGAACCCGTTTGGCCGCCGCTTTTGGGGTAACCCATTTCCGTTTGCGCCGCCCGGCTTCGGGATATTTGTCTTCAAGCTCTTCAACATCAACAATAAAGCAAAGCACTTGGCAGCGCTGATCGAGGCCGGTCTTGCGCACCTTGGTGTAGACATAATTGCCGACGGGTTCGTGCTTGACGGTGCCCTTCACGCCCGCTTCTTCCCAAGCCTCACGCAGCGCCGCCTCGGCCAAGGTCTTGCCGCGCATCGGCCAGCCCTTCGGGACGATCCAGCGCCCAGTATCCAGCGAGGATACCAACAGCACCTCAACATCTTTCGTAGTCTCGGCATCGGGCCTGCGCAGGCAGAGCGCCGCGACTTGCAAAGCGTCTGGCTTCTTGCCCATGAGGGTGCCAAGAAAGTGCGGCATCTCCATCATGCGACTCCTTTCCAAGGAGCCGCATCCTTGAGCAGCAGCCGGGCAAGTTCAACCGCGCGGCGAGCATAGCTGCGTTGCCGCTTTGGGTCTTGGGCGGCGCGGGTGACCACCCAGCCCGCAGAGCTAAATGCCCTAAGTGAAAGGAAAAGTGGCAGCAGTTCGAGCTGGTCATCGGGCAATGCGCGGTTTTTGCGGTATCCCGCGACAAGTCGTCGCGCATGCTCCCCAAGAAGCGGATCTCCCCAGCTTTGGATCAAAACCGTCGCCAAGTCATAAAGCCGCCAGCCCGGCCCGCAGTCGTCAAAATCAATGAGCCTAAGCTTGCCTGCCTCGACCATCACATTCGAGCGCAGCACGTCAGCATGGATCGGGCCAAAATCGGTGGCGCGGGGCAGCATCAGCGCCGCCTTCTCGCGGGCCTGTTGAAGAAGGGTAGATTCCTCCGCGCTTAGCGTTGGGTTCTCCCAAAACGGCCCGAGCCGGGGCACGGGGCCCAAAAGCGCGTCTTGATCCCAGGCCGCACGGGGGAAGGGCGAGGGGCAAGCACCCGCATCGGCGGCATTATGCAGATGCGCCAAAAGTGCGCCCAAATCCTCGGCCCGTTCCAAAACGGCGGAGCCTTCAAGTTTTTCATCTGCCGCACCGAGGGGCTTGCCCGAAATCCAGCGCAGGCAAGAGGCCGTCATCCCCTGCACCTGTGCGATCCATGCTCCGCTGGCGGCGGGCAGCGGCTCCACCACGGCCACGCCCGCATCTGCAAGCTTTGCGCACCACGCCAGTTCACAGGCAATTGCCGCCGGGTCTTGGTAGCCGGGGCGGTGTAGCCGCAAAGCGAGCTTCGCACCCGAGCCATGCACGGTGGCAAAGACGATATTTTCAGACCGCCAAACCATTTGCAGCGGCGCGCTTTGGCACAGCCAAGCGCGCTGCGCGGCCCCGGCCAGTTCATAGGCTTTGGCGTCATCCATCATGCGGGCATCTCTTGCAGTATATCTTTGAGGGTTGTTGCCAGCATCTGCGCATTTTCACGCGAAAACGGCAGCGGCGGGCGCATTTTCAAAATGTGCTGGGCGCGTCCAACGCGGCCCAAAAGGATGCCTCTATCCTTCGCGGCTTCCACGACGCGGCCACAAAAGGCGCCATCGGGCAGGCCATTGCGTGCAAATTCAATCGCGAAGAAAAGGCCCAAGCCGCGCACATCGGCAATCAACGGGTGACGCAACTCTTGCAAAAGCCCCAGCGCGTAGGCGCCAACGGCTTCGGCGTTTTCCACCAGACCTTCGTCTTCGATCACATCTAAAACCGCATTGGCGGCGGCACAAGAAACGGGGTTGCCCGCGAAGGTGTTGAAATAGCCAAAGGCATTGCGGAAGGCCGCCATCACATCGGGCCGGGCCACGACGGCTGCCACCGGATGGCCATTGCCCATCGGCTTGCCCAAGGTCACAAGATCGGGCGCAAAGCCCAAAAGCTCATGCCCCCACCAATGGCTGCCCAAACGGCCGAAACCGGGCTGGACCTCATCACACAAAATCAACCCGCCCGCGCGTTTCACAACGTCGACCGTGGTATCCAGAAACCCCGGTGCGAGCCCCGGCATCCCTTCATTCGCAAAGATCGGGCAGAGCATCAGCCCGGCAAAGCCGTGGCCTGCTTGCTCTAGCTCTTCAATCGCCTGCGCCACATTCGCGGCAAAAGCCTTTGCCTGCGCCTCTGGGCTGCCGCCCAAGGGCGCAAGGCTATCAGGCGCGGGCACACGGCGGATATGGGGCGGGTAGCCGCCAATCGGTGGGCGGCGGGTGGACAGATGCGCCACCGCCGTTGTGTTGCCGTGATAGGTGTTGTCGGTGGCAATCAAACCCGTCTTTCCCGTCACGGCCTGCGCCATGCGCAAAGCCACGTCATTCGCTTCCGACCCGGTGCAGGTCATCAGCATTTGGCTGAGCCCGTGGCCAAACTTGGCCACCAACCGCTCGCCGTAATCAAGAATGCCTTCATGCAGATAGCGGCTGTGCGTGTTCAGTTGCGCGGCTTGGCGCGCGATCGCCTCAACCACGCGCGGATGACAATGCCCCAAATGTGCAACATTGTTATAACAATCGAGGTAGCGCCGCCCCTTGGCATCACAAAGCCAAACACCTTCGCCGCGCACAATGTGCACGGGGTCATCATAGAAGGTGGGCACATTCGGGCCCAGAAGCGCTTCACGCCGCGCGATTAGATCAGTCATCTTCGCCCACTTTCCCGCGCAGGGATTTAACCTCGCCGCGGATGGATTTGGCCGCCAAGCGGCGGCGCTGGCTGCCCTTGGTGGGCTTGGTCGCGATGCGGCGCTTTGGGGCCACCAGCGCGGCCCGGATCATCTCGGCCAGCCGCTCGCGGGCCAGTTCGCGGTTGCGCGTTTGCGAGCGGGTCTCTTCTGCCCGAATGACAATCGCCCCATCCAAGGTCCATTTGCGCCCGGCAATGCGCTTGAGCCGTGCTTTGACCGCAGTTGTTAAATGCGGGCTGCGCTCTGCCTCAAAGCGCAGTTCCACCGCTGTCGACACCTTGTTGACGTTTTGCCCGCCGGGCCCTTGGGCGCGGGTGAAGCTTTCTGAAAGCTCCCAATCGGCAAGTGCCAAATTATCGTTGATCCAAAGCATGCGCAGACCCTAGCGGGCGCGGCAGAAAACGAAAGCGCTTTCGGCAGGAAATTTGCTGTGATCTCAGAGCATCGCGCCAAGTCGGGTGCCTTGGTCGATGGCGCGCTTGGCATCCAACTCGCCCGCGACATCGGCCCCGCCAATCACATGCGCCGCGATCCCTTGCGCCTTGAGGCTATCGGCCAAGCTGCGCTGGCTTTCTTGGCCCGCGCAAAGCACCACCGTTTCGGCTGCGATCAAGGTAGGGTTTTCACGCGCTTCCCCAAAGGTGATGTGCAGACCTTCGGGTGTGATACGCTCGTAATTCACCCCGCCCAACATCTTCACCCCTTTCGCGTTCAGCGCGGCGCGGTGAATCCAGCCCGTGGTTTTGCCCAAGCGGCGACCGGGCTTTTCGGGCTTGCGCTGCAAAAGCGTCACCTGCCGCGTGGGCGGACTTGGCGCGGGTTTGGCAAGGCCGCCGGGGGTTTGCGCCGGATCGCCCACGCCCCATTCGCGCGCCCAGTCTTCGGGGTGGAGGGTTGGACTTTCGCTCACGGTCAGGAATTCGGCAACGTCAAAGCCAATACCGCCCGCACCCACCACTGCAACGCGCGGCCCAGCTTCGGCGCGCCCGCTCAATAGATCAGCGTAGCTCACGGCTAATGCTTCGCCTTCAATGCCGGGGCTGCGGGGGGCAACGCCCGTGGCAATCACCACCTCGTCAAACTCGCCCAAATTGCGCACTGTCGCCTCGGTGCTGAGCCGCAGGCTCACGCCCGTTTTTTTCAGCATGGTGGCGAACCAGTCGGTGAGGCCGTGAAACTCCTCTTTGCCGGGAATGGTGCGGGCGAGGCAAAGCTGCCCGCCGATCTCGGCACCTTTTTCAAAAAGTTTCACCGCATGGCCCCGCTCGGCCAAGGTGATCGCGCAGGCCATGCCCGCTGGCCCCGCGCCCACCACGGCGATGCGTTTGGGGCTTTCCGCCGGTTCCAGAACCAGTTCGGTTTCATGCGCGGCGCGCGGGTTCACAAGACAGGTGGAGATTTTGCCGGAGAAAGTATGATCAAGGCAGGCTTGGTTGCAGCCGATACAGGGAGCGATTTCCGCCGCGCGGCCGGTAGCGGCCTTGGCCACAAAATCGGGGTCCGCCAAGAAGGGGCGCGCAAGGCTGACCATATCCGCCTGCCCCTCGGCCAAGATGCCCTCGGCCACCTCGGGCGTGTTGATCCTATTGGAGGTGATGACGGGGATTCCCACCTCGGGCCGCAATCGCCCCGTTAGCCATGCAAAGGCCGCGCGCGGGACAGAGGTGGCAATCGTCGGCACGCGCGCCTCATGCCAGCCGATCCCGGTGTTGAGCATCGTGGCGCCCGCCCCCTCAATCGCTTTGGCCAGCGTCACCACCTCGTCCCAAGTGGAGCCGTCGGGAATGAGATCGATCAGAGAGATACGAAAGATCACGATGAAATCTTGGCCCACCGCCGCGCGGACGCGTCTCATCACCTCTACGGGCAGGCGCATTCGGTTTTCATAAGACCCGCCCCAGTCATCGGTGCGGCGGTTCACATGGCGCACAAGGAATTGGTTGAGGAAATACCCCTCTGACCCCATTACCTCGACCCCGTCATAGCCCGCCTCGCGGGCGCGCGCCGCGGCGGTGGCGATGTCAGTGATTTGCTTTTCAATCCCCGCTGCATCCAGTTCTTTTGGCGGAAAGGGCGAGATGGGGGATTTGACCGCGCTGGCCGAGACGCATTCTGGCCCATAGGCATAGCGCCCGGCATGCAAGATTTGCATCGCGATCCGCCCGCCCGCGTCATGCACCCGGTCTGTGACCATCCTGTGATTGGCCATGTCTTCAGGCGTGAACAGCCCCGCCGCGCCGGGAAAGACCCCGCCTTCGCGGTTTGGCGCCATGCCGCCCGTCACCATAAGCCCAACGCCGCCGCGCGCGCGGGTGGCATAAAATTCGGCCACCCGGTTCCAATCTCCGGTTTCTTCAAGGTTCGTATGCATCGAGCCCATCAGCACACGGTTGGGCAACACCACATGCCCCAAATCAAGCGGGCTTAGCAGATGCGGATACTGGCTCATGATGTCCTCCCTTTGGGCCAGATTAGCCAGATGGCCTGCGCTGTCACGCCCAACGCCGCGTCATGGCGGGTAAGTTGCGGAAATGAGAGGCGGATCGGGCAAAGCTAACCTTAGGTTTACCAAGGCAACAATCGTTTCCATGCCTTAACCGAACCCCGCAATTTCCCCGGTATTGTCCTTGGTGTGTCCCATTTGCGCCCGATTTGAGGGTGAAAGCTTTTGAGAACAGGAAACATTGCCGATGGATAACCGATGGACCGCCTGACCGAAATGGAAGCCTTTGCCACCGTTGTGGATCAGGGTGGCTTTACTGATGCTGCGAAGAAAATGGGTATCTCGAAATCTGCGGTGTCAAAGCATGTTTCCGCGCTGGAGGCGCGGCTTGGCGCGCGGCTTTTGAACCGTACCACGCGGCGCGTGTCGCCCACCGAGATTGGCCTCGCCTATTATGACCGCGCCCGACGTGTGCTCAATGATGCGGGGGAGGCCGATGCGCTTGTAACCTCCATGCAGGTCGCGCCCTCGGGGCTGTTACGGATTTCGGTGGCAACCGATTTTGGGGTCAACTTGCTTTCGCCCGTGCTTGGGGATTTCTTACAAGAATATCCCGAGATCACCGTGAATATGGTGCTCAACAACCGCTATGTGGAGCTGATTTCCGAAGGCTTTGATATGGCGATCCGGGTTGGTGAGTTGGAAGACAGCACGCTTCGCGCCCGAAAGCTGACGGAAACCGCCAAGCGGATGATCGCGGCCCCCGGCTATTTTGAGAAATACGGTCGCCCGACAAAGATCGACGATCTGAACGAACACAAGCTTTTGCATTATTCGAACCAGTCGAATGGCAATGTTTGGAAGATCACCGCGCCTTCGGGCGAGCGGCGGCAGGTGCGTTCTGCCGGCTGGCTGACGGTGAACGATGGTCAATCGCTGCTGCATGCCGCGATTGCGGGGCTGGGCATCGCCTATCTGCCCTCGTTCCTTTACGCCGAGGCGATGCAGCAAGGTCTGGTGGAAGAGGCCATGCCCGATCTGCCAATGGAAACGCTTGGCATCTATGCGGTTTACCCGCCGGGGCGGTTCACGCAGCCCAAAGTGCGCGCCTTCATTGATTTTCTGGCGCAGACCTTCAACGACAAAGGTCCTGACAACTGGTGAGTTTTCGCGGCGCCTCTCCGCCCGGCGCTGTTACTTGGGGGTCGAGGCCAATACGGCTTCGACCCTTCTGTTTTGCTCGCGCCCCTCTGGGGTCAGGTTCGACGCACGCGGGGCGAGCCAGCCCGCGCCTTCGGCGCTCAGTTGTGCCGGGCTAACCCCATGCACCGAAATCAGCCGTTGCCGCACAGCCTCGGCGCGACGTTTTGAAAGCGCGATATTGCCCGCAAGCGAGCCGGAATTGTCCGTGTGCCCAACCAGCGCGACGCGCGCATCAGGGTGCATCGCCAGATAATCGGCCAGCGAAGCGAGCGTTTCGTAGCTGTTATTGCCGAGCGCAGCTGCCCCGCTTTCAAAAACCAGATCATCCAGCGGGACCGCGCCTTCGGCCTCAAGCAAGGTGCCAAGATCGCTTGTCTGTTCCGCTTGTGGCTGCGGGGAGGGTTGCGGTGCGGCCAAGGGGGTTGCGGGCACCGGTGCGGCCACTTCCTGCAAGGTGAAATTGGTCAAATGCACGAACCCGGATTCGGAGGAGCGGGAGACCGTTAGCGCCAACCAATCATCGCCCCGGCGCGCGGCCAAATAGCGAAAATCGCCCAAATCGACATGCATTTCGGGTTCGGGCAACAGATCGAGCGCGTAGCGGAAATCAAAGCCGCCACAGGCATCCGTCTCGCATTCATAGACCACGGCATAGCCCGCCGCTTCGATCTGTGCGCGCAGGGGTGCAAAGATCTGAAGCGAGGTTTCTTGATTGCCGCGCAACCGCCAAGCCCGATCGGTGCGGCTGCCCTCAAGGTGCTGGCTTGCAAGCGAATCTTCCTGCCAAGGCCCGATGCGCATTTCATAAGAGGTTCCGGCGGCGGCGCGCTCGGCAGAAACCATCGCGCCTTGCGGCAAGGTGAGTTGCAGTGGCGCGGCCACCGCAGGCGCAGCAAGGCAAATCAGGGGCAGGGCGAGCCAGCGTTTCATGCGATGACCTCGCGGCGGTAATGGTAGGAACAGGTCTCCACCATGCCCAAGGCACGGTAAAGCGCATTGGCGGGGGCATTGGCGCGGGTCACGACAAGGGCGAGCGTTTCGGCCCCTTGCTCGGCGGCCCAACGGGTGGCCTCGGCCATCATGGCGCGGGCAAGGCCGTGGCGGCGGAAGCTCGGCAGAACCGAAAGCGCGTGCACCATTGCGACGCCTTCATGGATCGCAACGAACCCTGCCCCGGCGGCGCGGTCTTGCTTGCGGCCCAGCACAACCGCTTTAGGGCCGGTTGCTCGCGCCATCACCGCTTGGCGTTCTGGGCCGATGCTGGTTTCGTCCCATACCTCGCGCGCAATTGCCAAGGGGGGCCAATGGGCAAAGGCGGTTACGGGTGGCACGTCTTGCGGCAATTGCGCAAGGGGCGCGGAATAGATCACCACCGGGTCAAAAAGCTCATAGCCCCGTGCCTCTAGGGCCGCATCCAGCGCAGTATCTTCAGGGCGCAGCATGAATTTGGGTTGCTGGCCAAGGGCGCGGTGCGCAGCCTCCGCTGCCGCGATATCGGCTTGATCAAAGTCTGCCTCAAGGCTCGCGCAGCTGACCCGCGATCCGCCCCCTAACCCTTCGCGGATCACGAACCCCCCAGCCCGGCGAGCAGAGGCCGCGGGCCAAGTGGCATCTATGACCGCGAAAAGATCGGTCATTGCCCCTCCGGGAAATTGGCTTGAAGCGCGGTATAGGCCGCCGCGAGCGCGGCTTCATCAGTGGCGCGGGCCACAAGATTGGTGCCGTAACGGCCATCAGTCACGAATGGGTAGGAGCCAAAAGACACCTCTGGGTGGTCCGCCGCCAGTTGCCGCAACGCATCTGCAATAGCGGCTTCGGCCACCATCAACTGCCAATTACGGCTGATCAGCGGCTTGCCACCCGCGAGGCGCGGCACCAGCCCCGCCACCATCGATTGGAAAATATTAGGCACCCCCGCCATCACATGGCAGTTTTCCACGCTAAAGCCCGGCGCGCCGGAAACGGGGTTGTCGATCAACGCTGCGCCATCGGGAATGCGCGCCATGCGCAAACGCGCCTCGGTAAATTCCACCCCGCGCGCGGCATAATGCGCGGCCAAAATCGCGCGCGCATCTTCGCGCACGCCAATTTGGCGGCCAAAAGCCTCGGCTACTGCATCGGCAGTTATGTCATCATGCGTCGGCCCAATCCCGCCTGAGGTGAACAGATGATCATGCGCGCCCGCCAATTCGCGCACGGCGGCGATGATGGTTTGCGCATCGTCTGAAATGACCCGGATTTGACGCAGGTCGATGCCGTGTTGCACCAGCACCCCCGCGAGGTGATGGGCGTTCCCTTCTCGGGTGCGCCCGGTCAGGATTTCATCGCCGATGATCAAAATAGCTGCGGTCGGGTTGGGCATGTGATCTCTCCTCGCGCATCGGTATAAGCGGCTGCGACGTTGCGGAAAAGCCCGGCTCTGGCCAAGCGGCGCGATTGTGACTATCTAGGGCCCACGAAGCAGGAGATGTGCAGTGACTGACGCCCAAGGACGCGTGACCAAAGACGGTATCCGGATTTACGATGTGGCGGAATATGAGGGGATGCAGGCGGCGGGCCATGTGGCGGCGCGCATCCTTGATGAAGTGGCACCCTTGGTGGTGCCCGGCGCGACCACGGCCGTTCTGGATGATTTCGTACGCAACCGGGTGGAAGAACTGGGCGCGACCTCGGCGACAATCGGCTATCGCGGCTATAAGCACGCGTCCTGCATTTCGGTGAACCATGTGGTGTGCCACGGCATTCCGGGCCCGAAGATCCTGAAAGACGGCGACATTCTCAACATCGACGTGACGGTGATTTTGGATGGCTGGTTTGGCGACACTTCGCGGATGTATGTGGCGGGCAACCTGTCGCGCAAAGCAGAACGCTTGATCCAAGTCACCCATGACGCGCTGATGATCGGCATTGAGCAAGTGAAGCCCGGCAATACCTTTGGCGATATTGGCTTTGCGATTCAGCGCTATGTCGAAGCGCAGCGGATGAGCGTGGTGCGCGATTTCTGCGGCCACGGCGTGGGCCGCGTGTTCCACGCCCCGCCGAACGTGCTGCACTATGGCCGCAAAGGTGCGGGCGCGGTGCTTGAAGAGGGCATGATCTTCACCATCGAGCCGATGGTGAACCTGGGTCGCCCCGAAACCAAAGTGCTATCGGATGATTGGACGGCGGTGACCCGTGATAAATCGCTGTCGGCGCAGTTTGAGCATTCGGTGGGCGTGACCGCCGATGGGGTGGAGATTTTTACCCTGTCCCCGGCGGATCGGTTCCACCCGACTTGGGGCTAAGATCGCCCCCAAACGTTAAAAATTAAACGGGCCGGGGCGATTGCTCCGGCTCAGTCGTATTTGCGCTGATCGTCGATCACCTTGCCATCGTTGGGCAGGCTGCCCGGCGCGACAAGCTCGATCTTGCCTTTCAGCTTCAGCGCCTCAACCACGCCTGCTGCGTAACGCTCCGGCTCGCAGGTTTCGGTCTCAACCTGCACTGTCATCGCATCCATCTCGCCTTCGCGCGTGGCAATGACGCGGGCGCGTTTGACTTCTGGGTGGGCGGCGACAAAGGCGGCCAGTTGTTCGGGGCGCACGAACATGCCCTTGATCTTGGTGGTTTGATCGGCGCGGCCCATCCAGCCTTTGATCCGCATATTGGTACGCCCGCAGGGCGAGACGCCGGGCAAAACCGCGCTCAAATCGCCGGTGGCAAACCGAATGAGCGGATAGCCTGGGTTGAGCGAGGTCACGACCACTTCGCCCACCTCTCCGGGCGCGACCGGGTCGCCGGTGCCGGGGCGGACGATTTCAACAATCACGCCCTCATCGACAATCATCCCCTCCATCGCCGGGCTTTCATAGGCGATATTGCCCAGATCGGCGGTGGCATAGCATTGCAGGCAGGAAATGCCGCGCTCGGCATATTCTGCGCGCAGGCTCGGGAAGAGCGCGCCACCCCCTACCGCCGCGCGGGTGATGGCGAGGCGCTCGCCCATTTCGGTGGCTTTATCCAAGATCACCTTCAAATAATCGGGCGTGCCCGCATAAACCGTGGTGCCCACATCAACCGCCGCGCGCACCTGTAACTCGGTCTGCCCGGTGCCTGCGGGCAGCACCGCCGCACCCACGGCCCGCGCGCCGGATTCAAAGATCATCCCCGCCGGGGTCAGGTGATAGCCAAAGCAGTTTTGCACGATGTCGCCCTTGCCCACGCCCGCAGCATGCAAGAACCGCCCCATCCGCCACCAATCGGCGCTGGTGTCGCCGGGTTCATAAATCGGACCGGGGCTTTGGAAGATATGCGCAAAGGCGTGGGCGGGCTTGGTTGTCATGCCGCCAAAGGGCGCTGCCGCTTTTTGCGCCGCGCCAAGGTCTGACTTGCGCAGCACGGGCAGGGTGGCGAGCGCCTCAAGGCTGGTGATCTGCGCCGCCTCAACGGCCCCGAGATGTGCGGCAAGGCCGGGTGAAGATAGCGCGCGTGAAACCGCCAAAGGCAGCGCCTGCGCCAAGGCCGCCGCACGGGCATCAGCAGAGCGGGTTTCCAGATCGTCATAGTAACGGCTCATGGGTGGGCCTTTCGCTGCGGTCAGGGGTTTCTGCGCTGCAAAATGCTGCGCAGCAATTTAATGTATACAGAGGGTTATCAGGCCAACCAGCGTTTGCGGCGGCGGTAGCTGCGCACGTCGCGGAAGCTTTTTCGGCCATCATCGGACATGCCCAGATAGAACTCTTTCACATCCGGGTTTTCGCGCAATTGTTTGGCGGGGCCATCCATCACCACGCGACCACTTTCCAAGATATAGCCGTAATGTGCATAGCGCAGCGCGACGTTGGTGTTTTGCTCGGCCAATAGGAAGGTCACGCCTTCACCCTCGTTCACGGCTTTGACGATCTCAAAGATCTGTTCCACCAATTGCGGAGCAAGGCCCATTGAGGGTTCATCCAGCAAAATCGTTTCGGGCCGCGACATCAGCGCCCGGCCCATCGCCACCATCTGTTGCTCGCCGCCGGAAGTATAACCCGCTTGGGATTTGCGGCGCTCTTTCAGGCGGGGGAAATAGCTATAGACCATTTCGAGGTCTTTCATCACCTCGGCGCGGCCATCTGTGCGGGTATAGGCGCCCGTGAGCAGGTTTTCTTCGACCGTGAGGTGCTCAAAACAATGCCGCCCCTCCATCACCTGAATCACGCCTTTGCGCACCAGATCGGCGGGAGACATATCTTGCACCCGCTCGCCGCGGTAGACGATGGCGCCTTTCGTGACCTCGCCTCGTTCAGAGCGCAGAAGGTTCGAGATCGCCTTAAGGGTCGTTGTCTTGCCTGCGCCATTGCCGCCCAAAAGCGCGGTGATGCCACCTTTCGGCACCGATAGGCTGACGCCTTTCAGAACCAAGATCACGTGGTTGTAGATCACCTCGATATTGTTCACTTCCAAAAGCGTATCGGCTTCGGTCTTGGCGGCGTCGAGCATGGCAGTCTCCCTATGCGGAGCCCCCGGCCCGTAAGCCGGGGGCATTGGCGTGAGTGGCTTAGTTGCAGCGGGGCGTGATGCCCGATTCTGCCGCGAAGGCCGCCGAATCTTCGGCAATCAACGGGTCCAGAACGTCGGCGTCAGAGGTGATCCAGTCAGAGACCGCGCTCCATTTCTTGGTGCTCGAATCCCATTGCAAGATCATCGCCGAGCCGGGGCCGCCGTGGTCGGCGCAGGTGGCGTGGATTTCCTGCGCGAAGCCCGGCAGGCCCAGTTCCGTCAGGCGTTCTTGCGTGAGGTTAAGGTTTTCAAACCCTTCGCGCACCTCTTCCGGGGTCACCGCCGAATGGCCCGCCATTTCTTGCGCGGTGCGGATCGCTTCCGAGATGATCATCGCCGCATACATGCCGCGCGAGTAAAGCACGTTGCCAAGGTTATCGCCCGCGCCCGCCGCTTTGCCGGGGTCGAAGACATATTGCTTCAGGTCGGCATAGATCGGGAATTCGTCACCGACGCCGTGGAAGCTGATCGACTTATAGCCCATCGCTTTGTCGCCCGCGGGGCCAACGTCGTTTTCAGAACCCGACCACCAGACACCGATGAAGTTTTCCATCGGGAAGCGGATGTTGACGGCTTCTTGGATCGCGACTTGGTTCATCACGCCCCAGCCCCACATCAGCACGTAATCGGGCTTGTCGCGGCGGATTTGCAGCCACTGCGATTTTTGCTCTTGGCCCGGCGGGTCAACCGGCAGCAGGCTCAGTTCGAAACCGTGTTTCTTGGCCAGTTCCTCGAGCGTGCGGATCGGTTCTTTGCCATAGGCCGAGTTGTGATAGACGAGCGCGATTTTCTTGCCCGAAAGATCGCCGCCGCTTTGATCGAGCAGGTATTTCACCGCGACCGAAGCGCCATCCCAATAGTTGGCCGGGTAGTTGAAGACCCATTCAAACACAGAGCCATTCGCCGCCGAGGTGCGCCCGTAGCCGGGGGTGTAAAGCACATGGTGGTCAGCAGTGACTTTGGGGATCAGCTGGTAGGTGATCCCGGTCGAAAGCGGGTTATAGGCAAGCGCCGCTTGGCCCTTGGTGCCCTCATAGCATTCGACACCTTTTTCGGTGTTATAGGCGGTTTCGCATTCGGGCACCGCGACCATCTCGCCGCCAATGCCGCCATCGCGCTCATTAAGCAGCGTGAAGTAATCGGCAAAGCCATCGGCATAAGGGATGCCGTTGGCGGCATAAGACCCGGTGCGGTAGCTCAGGTTCGGCACCGTCAGATCCGCCAATGCGGGGGCCGCGGTGGCCACAAGGGCCGCAGCCGCGAGTGCAGCAAAGCTCTTTTTCATACGTTCTTCCTCCCAGTGACGTATTGTTCTTGTCAGCCGGTTGCCCGGGTCTTGCGCCGGCCCCTCAGTGCGGGAAGGGCCAGAGTCTCAGTTTTTCTTTGGCGATGCGCCACAGCTGGGCGAGCCCATGCGGTTCGACGATCAAGAAGATCACGATCAAGGCGCCAACGATCATCAGTTCCAGATGCGCGGCCACATCGGTGGGCCAGCCCAAGGCCCCCACAAGCACGTTCTTGAGGAATACCGGCAGAAGCACCAGAAATGCCGCCCCGGCAAAGGAGCCAAAGATCGAGCCCAAGCCGCCGATGATCACCATGAAGAGCACCAAGAACGACTTGTTGATGCCGAAGGATTCGCCCACTTCCGCCGCGCCAAGGTAGACGGAGAACAACAGCGCCCCGGCGATGCCGATGAAAAAGGATGAGACCGCAAAGGCTGTGACCTTGGCCGAAAGCGGGTTCACGCCAATGATCTCTGCGGCGATGTCCATGTCACGAATGGCCATCCATTTGCGCCCCACGGTGCCGCGTGTCAGGTTGCGCGCCATCAGGGCAACGAGCGTGAGGATCACAAGGCAAAACAGATATTTCGCGACGGCTGAGGTTTGCGCCCCGGTGATGTAGATGCCAAACATCGTGCGGTCCGGCGCGGTGATCTGGCCCGAGGCTGAGTAGTTGTAAAACCACGGCACTTTGTTGAAGAGCCAGACCAAGAAGAACTGCGCGGCAAGCGTCGCCACGGCCAGATAGAACCCCTTAATCCGCAGGCTCGGCAGACCAAAAAGCACACCCACAAAAGCCGTCACGCCGCCCGCCAGAATGACATGGAAGAAGAACGGCACTTCAGGAAAGGTGGTCATCAGTTTGTAGACCGCATAGGCCCCCACCGCCATGAAACCGCCGGTGCCCAAGCTCACCTGCCCGGCATAGCCGACCAGAATGTTGAGCCCAATCGCCGCGATTGCATAGATCAGGAAGGGCACGAAGACCGCGTTCGCCCAGTAGTCATCAATGAAGAAGGGCACCACGGCATAGGCAACGATCAACGCTGCGAAATAGCCCATACGGTCCAGCCGGATCGGAAAGGTCTGGCTGTCGGCCCGGTAGCTTGTCTTGAAATCACCTGCTTCGCGGTAAAACATCAGCCTCTCCCCCGTTTTGTGACACGGGGAAGGGCCGATGCGCTCCCCGTCAGCAGCCGCGCTTGATCCGCATCCAGGACCAGATCCCGGCTCCGGCGCCCATGGCGGCAAACATGATGTTGATGGTTCTTATCAGCGCCGGTTCTTCCGGCGGGGCAGCCAGGGCGATCCAACCAAAGGTCAGGGCCGCCAGCCAGCCGATGGTGAAGGCGATGGAACAGGTTTTCAGCGTCATTGCGAAGAGGCCTCCCTACCTCTTGCGCAGCCACGATATGAGGCTGCGCGTGATGCAACCTTCCTTTCGTGCGCGCCGCCTCTCCCTGACGGGGCGCAGGTTTGACAGGATGTCGCAGCCCGGCCCAGCAATCAACTGGTTTTTCAACTTGCGCGTGCAGCATCGTCACACCCTCTCGATGATCTTCTCGCCGAACAGGCCCTGTGGCCGGAACACGAGGAAGATCAGCGCCAGCACATAGGCGAACCAATTCTCGGTCGCGCCGCCAATCAGCGGGCCAATCCAGAACTCAAAAAGCTTCTCGCCCATGCCGATGATCAGCCCGCCCACAATGGCGCCCGGGATCGAGGTGAAGCCGCCCAGCATCAGCACCGGCAGTGCCTTGAGCGCAATGAGCGAAAGCGAGAATTGCACGCCCGATTTGGAGCCCCACATGATGCCTGCCACCAGCGCCACAAAGCCCGCGATCGACCACACCAAGATCCAGATGAAGCGCAGCGAAATGCCAACAGAAAGCGCGGCTTGGTGGTCATCGGCCACAGCACGCAGCGCGCGGCCCTGTTTGGAATATTGGCTGAAGATCGTCAGCGCGGTCACCAAAAGCACGGCGACAAGCGTGGCTACAAGATCGAGATTGTCGATAAAGAAGCCGTAGCCGAACAGGTCGCCCGTTACGGTTTCAATCGTTTCGTTGATGCCTTGCGGCAGGCCGACATCAAGCGTTTTGATATCGGCGCCCCACATCACATCGCCAAAGCCTTCGAGGAAATAGGCGAGCCCGATGGTGGCCATGAAAAGGATGATCGGCGCTTGGTTCACAAGGTGTTTGAGCACCAACTTCTCGATGATGATTGCCATGATCACCATCACCCCGGCCGTCAGCAAAATCGCTAAAAGCGCAGGCACTTGCCACGGGAAGCTTTCCAGATGGCCGCCGGTCATGGCGTTGATCAGATGCGCAAACGGCACTTGGCCTTTTTGAATGCCGACGAGCGTGAGCGCTGCGAAAAGAGCCAGCACCCCTTGGGCATAGTTGAACACGCCAGAAGATTTGTAGATCAACACGAACCCAAGCGCGACGAGCGAATACATCACCCCGGTCATCAACCCATTCAGCGCCGTTTCGGTGGCGTAAAGCAGCTGGTCAGTCATGGGCCACCCCCAGATAGGCGTCGATCACGTCTTGGTTGTTGCGCACTTCATCGGGCGGGCCGTCACCAATTTTGCGGCCGTAATCCATCACCACCACGCGGTCGGACAAATCCATCACCACGCCCATATCGTGTTCGATCAAAACTGTGGTGGTGCCAAACTCGTCGTTCACATCGAGAATAAAGCGGCACATGTCTTCTTTTTCTTCGACGTTCATGCCCGCCATCGGCTCGTCCAAAAGCAAGATCTTGGGTTCTGCGGCCAAGGCGCGGGCGAGTTCCACCCGCTTCTTAAGGCCATAGGGCAGGCGGCCTACAGGCGTTTTCCGAATGTTCTGAATTTCAAGGAAGTCGATGATCTTTTCGACTTTTTCGCGGTGCTCATCTTCTTCCGTCGCTGCGCTGCCCCACCACATCGCTTGGCTGAGCAGGCCCGATTTCATCAGCGTCAGCCGCCCGGTCATGATGTTGTCGAGCACGGACATGCCGTCGAAAAGTGCAATGTTTTGGAAGGTGCGGGCAATGCCGAGCCGGGCCACCTGATAGGGGCGCATCGCGGGGCGTTTTTGGCCGTGAAACCAAACCTCGCCCTCGGTCGGCACGTAAAAGCCAGAGATCACATTGAGCATCGAGCTTTTGCCCGCGCCGTTCGGTCCGATGATGGCGCGAATTTCGCCCTCGCGGATGTCAAAGCTGATGTCTTTGATCGCCACAACGCCGCCAAAGCGCAGGGTGATGTTTTTCAACTCCATCAACACGCCGCCGATCTGGCGACCATCGGGGGTGGTGTAGCCTTCGACCATATCCTTCATTCCGCAGCCTCCCGGTGAGCGTGCGCCTCGGGCGCAACGGTGGCGTCTTCAATCCGCAAAGTGGCTTTGATCGCCCCTTTGCGCCCGTCTTCGTAGGTGACCTCGGTCTCGGTGTAGATGCTGGTTGAGCCGTCATAGAGCGCGCCAATCAAATCGGCGAATTTCTCGGCAATCACGTTGCGGCGCACCTTACGGGTCCGGGTCATTTCGCCGTCATCGGCATCCAACTCTTTGTGCAGCACCAAGAAGCGGTGGATTTGGCAGCCCGACAGCATCGGGTCTTGGGCCACGCTCGCATTCACCTCGTTGATATGCTCGCGGATCATTTCATAGACGCGCGGATGCCCCGCCAATTCCTGGTAGCTGGCATAGGCGATGTTGTTCCGCTCGGCCCAGTTCCCCACCGCCGTCAGGTCAATGTTGATAAAGGCGGTGCAGCGGTCACGGTCCGCGCCAAAGACCACGGCCTCAAGGATGTTGGGGTAGAACTTGAGCTTGTTTTCCACATATTTGGGCGCAAACAGCCGACCATCAGCCATTTTGCCCACGTCTTTGGCGCGGTCGATGATGCGCAGATGTCCGGTGCCTTCTTCAAAAAAGCCCGCGTCACCCGTCGCCACCCAGCCTTCGGCATCTTTGGTCGAGGCCGTGCTTTCTGGGTTGTTGTAATATTCCACAAAGGTGCCGGGGCTACGGTAGAACACCTCGCCATTGTCGGCAATTTTAACCTCAACGCCGGGGCTTGGCACGCCCACCGTATCGGCGCGCACTTGCCCATCGGGTTGCTGAGTGATGAAGACAGAGGCTTCGGTCTGCCCGTAAAGCTGCTTTAGGTTGATGCCGAGCGAGCGGTAAAACTCAAAAATCTCGGGCCCGATTGCTTCGCCCGCCGTATAGGCCACGCGAATCCGGCTTAGCCCCAGCGTATTTTTCAGCGGCGCGTAAATCGTCACATCGCCGGTGCGATAGTTGAAGTAATCGCGCAAGGGTTGCGGGTAGATGTTGAGCAAAGGCCCTTTGGCTTTGAAATATTTGCGATGCTCCATCGGGTGGCGCAGCCGCACAATGGCAAGCCGAACCGCGTTTTCCACCATCGTTTCAAAGGCAAAGCCGATCCCCATCGAGAAGCGATAGGCCCAACGGAAACGCCGCCGCAATGTGGGCTTGGAGCGTTTCACCCGATAGCGCGGCATCCCGAACTCTTCGCCGGTGCCTTTGGCATATTCCATGAAATGCTTGAACAGCCCGTGCTTGAGATCGCCCGCATCTTCCATGCGGATCATCACATTGGTCAGCATGGTTTCAAAAATGCGCGGCGGGGCAAAGAAATAGGTCGGCCCGATCTCGCGCAGGTCGGTCATCATCGTTTCGGGGCTTTCAGGGCAGTTGACGCAAAAGCCCGCCACCATCGCTTGGCCGATCGAGAAGATGAAATCTCCCACCCATGCCATCGGCAGATAGGCGAGCACATCTTCATCGGGGCCAAGGTGGTCAAAGGCGGCTGAGTTCTTCGCCGTTTCGATGATATTGCGGTTGGAAAGCACCACGCCTTTGGGCTTGCCGGTGGTGCCAGAGGTGTAAAGCATCACGCAGGTGCTGTCATAATCCAGCTCGGCCACGCGCTTTTCAATCTCGCCCTCATAGCGGAAATGGCCCGCTTTGCCCTCGGCGATAATGTCATCAAGCGCGTTCATGCGGGAATGGTCGTATTTCCGCATCCCGCGCTTGTCGGTGTACATAACATGTTGAATGTGGTGGATGCGGTCTTCGACCTCGACGACCTTATCGACCTGTTCTTGATCGCCGCAAACCACGAACCGCGCGCCGCAATGCTCGAGCACATAGGCCATCTCTTCGGCCACGGCGTCTTGATAAAGCGGCACCGGCACCGCGCCACACATTTGCGCGGCCACCATGGCCCAGTAATGCGCCGGGCGGTTGCGGCCGATGATGGCGATGTGATCGCCCCGTTCCACGCCAAGGCTCAAAAAGCCCATCGCCATGGCCCGAATTTCATCGGCCGCTTCCGCCCAAGTCCAGCTTTGCCAGATGCCGAATTCCTTTTCGCGGTAGGCCGGACGGGACCCGAACCTTTCGACGTTGCGCGCCAATAGCGCAGGAATCGACTGCGCGGATTGCTCCGCAGCACCATGATCTGCCATTTTTCCTCCCTCGCGCCGCTGAACCGGCGTCTGACCGGATGGCTCTCCCCTTCCATCCAGCATGGGGAGAGGTTCGGGGGTAAAGTTTTCGGGACTTTTGCCCAATCCTTACGAATTCTTACCGCACGGCGGAGGGACTTTGCGCCGCGCCCGCAAGGTGCTAGCGATGGGGCGGGGAGGCGTGGGGTATGAGTGAGGATGCACGCGCAAGGCTGACACAAGCCGGGTTGAACCTAATTGGTCAGGCCTTGTCTATTTTTGACAATGATTTGCGGCTGGCGGTCTCTAACCGGCAGTATCAGGTGATGTTCGATTTACCCGAACATCTGACGCGGCCGGGGACCACCTTTGCCGATACGATCCGTTGGCTTGCGGAACGTGGCGAATATGGCGAGGTGGATGATCTCGACACTTGGGTCGCGACGCGGGTGGAGCAGGCGCGAATCTTTGCGCCGCATTACATGGAACGCACCCGGGCCAATGGGCGCACCATCGCGGTGGAGGGCGCGCCCTTGGCCGAGGGCGGCTGGATCACCGTTTACACCGACATCACCGGGATCAAACGGCAAGAGATGCTTTTGCGCGCCCGCTCCGAGGAACTCTCCGAACAGGTCTTGGAAAATGCCGAACAACTCGCGGCGGCAAACCGCGAATTGGCTGCAACCAATGCCGCTTTGGAAGAGGCGCAGCATGAGTTGATGCAAACCGCTGCGCGCATTCGGCAGGTGACGGAAATGATGCCCGCGCATATCGCGCATATGGGGGCGGATTTCGTCTATACCTTCTCAAACCGGCGGCTAAGCGCGGTGATGCCGGGTTCACTCGATAAGCCCGAGGGCTGCCCGGCAGAGGAGGTTTTGGGGGCCGAAACTTTCCGCCGTATTCTGCCCGGCTTTACCAAGGCTTTAGCGGGTGAGGCGAATGTGCTGGAGATCACGCATGACCCCTCTGGGCGGCGCATCCGCATTGCGCTGACGCCCGACCGAGATGCTGCGGGCGCGGTTTGTGGGGTCTATATTCTTTCGACCGATGTGACCGAGGAAACGCAGGCGCGCGCGGCGCTTGCGCAAAGTGCCAAGCGCGAATTGGCGGCACAAATCACCTCGGGCATGGCACATGATTTTGCCAATTTGCTGACCATTATCTTGGGGCTGCAAGGGCGACTTCTGCGCACCAAGGGCATGCCGTCTGAGGCTTTGGGCGCGGTGCGGGCCACGCTTTCAGCCGCGCGCCGGGGTGGTACGCTTTTGGATCGGATCGCTGCGATTTCCGGCAAACGCGCTCTGCGTCCGCAAGCGGTAAATCTGCCCGCGCTAGTGGCCGATCTGGTGGCGATGGCGGCCCCGACTTTGGGCGACCGGGTTGCGATTTCTTTGGATGTCGACGGGCTTGCCGCGCCGATCTTGCTCGCCCCCGGCCCGTTGCAAGACAGCCTCTTGAACCTGCTTTTAAACGCGCGCGATGCGATGGGGCCGCGGGGCGGCGCGATCCGCATTGCTGCGCATCCGGTGCAAGATACTTGGATTGAGCTTTCCGTCACCGATACCGGGCCGGGCTTTAGCCCCGAGGCGCTGACCCGCGCGCTCGACCCGTTCTTCACCACCAAAGGGGGGGAGGGGTCTGGGCTCGGTCTCTCGATGGTCTATGACCAGACAAAATTGGCGGGCGGCACGGTGCGGGTGGAAAATTGCGAACCTGGCGCTTGCGTGACCTTGCGGCTGCCGTTGCGCCCGGTGGAAACGGCGCTGGCGCCAACGCTTGTTTTGCTCGTGGAAGATGATGCCGATATCCGCACCTCTGTCCGCGAAATGCTGCGCGAATTGGGACACTCCGTGTTAGAGGCCGCGAGCGCGCCCGAGGCCGAGGCGCTGAGCAGCTTGCCGGAAATTGGCATGGTCCTTTCAGATATTCAGCTGCCCGGAGAAGAAACCGGGGTCGATCTGGCGCATCGGCTTGGGGATCGTATTCCGGTCGCGCTGATGACCTCGCTCCCACCGGGGGATCGTCTGCGTGCCGCCGCGCCGTGCCCGGTGCTGCAAAAACCCTTTGTTGCGGCAGAGCTTGCCGCGCTCATCGCTGGAGTGCGCCAATGAATGCCCCCAACACGACTGTCCCGCATGTTGCGATTTTGGATGATGAGCCGGAAATCCGCCGGATGCTGGTTGATGCGCTCGAAGAATCGGGGTTTCGCACCACCGCCTATGGTCGCGCGACCGAATTTGAAGCGGGGCTAAAGCGCGCCCAGCCTGATGTCTGCTTGGTCGACCTTGGTCTGCCAGATCGGGATGGGCTCGCGCTGGTGCATCGGCTCGCGCTCGAATCGGGGGCGGCGATCATCATCATTTCGGGGCGTGCGCAGGTGCAGGACCGGGTGACGGGGCTGGAACTGGGGGCAGATGATTACATCATCAAACCCTTCGATCCCGCCGAGGTGGTCGCCCGGATTCGTGCACGGCTGCGCAAACCGCGGCCCGATGCCGCGGCCCCGGCGCAAGTGGCTTATTTTGCAGACTGGAAAGCCTCATTTGAGCGGTATGTTCTGATCAATGCCGAGGGCGTTGAAACCCCCTTTTCCCATGCGGAAGGGGAGGTGTTGCGTCTGTTCCTTGAAAGCCCGAACAGGCTGATTTCGCGCGCGCAGATGCAAGAAACCTTGGGGGGCGCGGCGGGCGAAAGCTTTGACCGGGCGATGGATGTGCGCATTTCTCGGCTGCGCACAAAACTGTGCGAAGACCCCAAAAATCCCCGGTTGATCAAAACAATCTACGGCGCGGGCTATATTTTCTTGGGCGATGTGCGGTGGGAATAGCCTGCGAACTGGCCCCGCGCCCAATGGACGCCGCGACAGGGGCGCACTTTACGCCGCGGCCTTGGGCGATTAACTCTTGGGGGCAAAGACGGAGCGCATCATGAAACCTGCCCTTACCCTTTACCTCGCCGCCCCGCGCGGCTTCTGCGCGGGCGTGGACCGGGCCGTAAAAATTGTCGAGATGTCGCTCGAGAAATGGGGCGCGCCGGTCTATGTGCGCCACGAGATCGTGCACAACAAATACGTCGTCGATACTTTGCGCGACAAAGGCGCTGTTTTCGTTGAGGAACTCGACGAATGCCCGGTGGATCGCCCGGTGATCTTCTCCGCCCATGGCGTGCCGAAATCGGTGCCCGCCGAGGCCGAGCGGCGCAATATGATTTATGTCGATGCGACCTGCCCGCTGGTGAGCAAGGTCCATCTTGAGGCCGAACGCCATGCCGAGGAAGGTCTTCAGATCATCATGATCGGCCACACGGGCCACCCGGAGGTGATCGGCACGATGGGGCAATTGCCCGAAGGCGAAGTGCTTTTGGTGGAAACCGCTGCCGATGTTGCAACGCTGGAAGTGCGCGACCCGGAGAAAATCGCCTGGATCACCCAAACCACGCTGTCTGTCGATGACACGGCTGAGGTTGTCGCCGCGCTCAAGGCGCGTTTCCCGACCCTTGTCGGCCCCGGTAAAGACGACATCTGCTACGCCACCACCAACCGCCAAGCGGCGGTGAAGGCCGTTGCGCCGCAGGTCGAGGCGCTTTTGGTGATTGGGGCGCCGAATTCGTCAAACTCCAAGCGCTTGGTCGAAGTGGGCCGCAATGCAGGGTGCGCCGTTTCGCACCTGATCGAACGCGCCACCGATATTCCGTGGGATGCGCTTGAAGGGCTTGAAAAGGTCGGCTTGACCGCCGGGGCCTCTGCCCCCGATGCGCTGATCGAAGAAGTTCTGAACGCGTTCAAAGATCATTTTGATCTGACGGTGGAAACCGTTGAAACCGCGAAAGAGCGTATCGAGTTCAAGACCCCGCGGATCTTCCGCCACGACGCCTAATGCCAGACCTTTTTGCTTGGACGGATGGCGCCTGCTCGGGCAACCCGGGGCCGGGGGGCTGGGGCGTTTTGATGCGCGCTATGGATGGCGAAACCGTGGTGAAAGAGCGTGAGCTTTCGGGCGGCGAGGCCGACACCACCAACAACCGCATGGAGTTGATGGCGGCTATTTCTGCGCTTGAGGCGCTAACCCGCGAAAGCGCGATCACCATCACGACGGACTCGGCCTATGTGAAAAACGGGGTCGAAAGCTGGATTCACGGCTGGAAGCGCAATGGCTGGCGCACGGCGAGCAAGAAGCCGGTGAAAAACGTTGATCTTTGGCAGCGGCTTGATGCGGCGCAGGCGCGCCACAAGGTGACGTGGAAGTGGATCAAAGGTCATGCGGGCCATGCCGAAAACGAACGTGCCGATGAATTGGCGCGCGCGGGCATGGCCCCCTATAAGCCGCAATCCTCTTAAAGGAACAGGTGCAGCACCAAAGGCGCCATGAACGCGGTCAGGACCGCGTTCAGCCCCATGCCAATCGAGGCAAAGGCGCCCGCCGTGTCATGCACCTGAAAGGCGCGCGCGGTGCCAATGCCATGTGCCGCGACCCCGGTGGCAAAGCCGCGTGCGCGCCAGTCTCTCAGGCCAAGCGCGTTGAGCATGGGCGTCACGAACACGGCGCCAATCATCCCGGTGAGCAGCACCAAAACCGCCGTGAGCGTGGGTTGGCCGCCCAAGGCCTCGGAAATGCCAATGGCCACCGGGGCGGTTGCGGATTTTGGCGCAAGCGATGCCAGCAGCATGTCATCGGCCCCCAAAATCTTGGCGATGGCAAGTGCGGAGGCCACAGCCGTAAACGACCCGGCCACCAAGGCGACAAGGATGGGCACCAAGGCTTTGCGAATGGCTTGTAGGTTTGCTTGCAGCGGGATCGCCAAGCAGACCGTTGCCGGGCCAAGCATGAAGTGAACGAATTGCGCCCCTTCAAAGTAATCCGCGTAAGCGGTGCCGGTCGAAATCAGCAAGGTCGCCAGCAAGATCACCGCAATGACCACTGGGTTTGCCAAAGGGTTGCGGCGAGACAACTGAAACAGGCGGTCGCCCGCCCAATAGGCCAGCAAGGTGGCGGTGAGCCACAAAAGCGGTTGCGACGTCAGATAAGACCAGATCAGCGCGGCATCAGTCATCCGACACGCTCCCCACCAGTTTGGCGGCCAGGCTGAAGGCGATGGCCCCCACCACGATGGCCAGAAGCGTCGAGACCACCAGTGCGATTGCCAGTGCCGGTCCATGCGCCATCAGCGTGGGCATATGTGCCACCACGCCAACGCCCGCGGGCACGAACAAAAGCGACAGATGCGCCAAAAGTCCCTGCGCCACCGGGCGGATCAAATCGCGTAACTTCTCGCTGGCCGAGATCGCGACCACCATACCGAGCATCCCGAGCACCGGGCCCGGCAGCGGCAGGTGCAACCCGCGCGAGATCACTTCACCCACGAGTTGAAAGACAAATATGATCGATAAAGCAGGAACCATGGCGCATCTCCGTCTTTTGGACGCAAACAGCTACAGGCTTCCGCAGGGGAAGCACAAGATAGCGCTATCTTGTGGATAAGGGGCGCGTCTTCCGGGTCACGGTCCTATTCAACGGGAGGTGGCGTTGACAGGGCCTGCGCCAACCCCGAAACTGCGCGCCCTGCGACCCGGAATCGGACCCTATCTTGCGTTTCTCTCGTCTGCGCCTGAACGGCTTCAAAAGCTTCGTCGACCCGACCGACCTTGTCATCCATGACGGGCTGACGGGGGTTGTCGGGCCAAATGGCTGCGGCAAGTCGAACTTGCTTGAGGCGCTGCGTTGGGTGATGGGCGAAAACCGTCCCAGCGCGATGCGTGGCGGCGGCATGGAAGATGTGATCTTTGCCGGGGCCGCCACCCGCGCCGCGCGCCATTTCGCGGAAGTGTCGCTCTCGATTGATAATAGCGAGCGGCTTGCGCCTTCGGGGTTCAATGACAGCGACACGCTTGAGATCGTGCGCCGCATCACCCGCGATGCGGGCTCGGCCTATAAGGTCAACACCAAGGATGTCCGCGCGCGCGATGTGCAGATGCTGTTTGCCGATGCTTCGACGGGCGCGCATAGCCCGGCACTGGTGCGGCAAGGCCAAATCTCGGAACTGATCAACGCTAAGCCCAAGGCGCGGCGGCGGATTTTGGAAGAGGCGGCGGGGATCTCGGGCCTGTATCAGCGCCGCCATGAGGCCGAGTTGAAGCTCAACGGGGCCGAGCAAAACCTCGCCCGCGTCGATGATGTGCTTGAACAATTGGGCACCCAATTGGCAGCACTTGCCCGCCAAGCGCGCCAAGCCGCGCGCTATCGGGCGATTGGCGAGGAACTACGCCGCGCCGAAGGCTCGCTTTTGTATCGCCGTTGGCGCGAGGCGGATTTGGCGCGGCTCGAGGCCGAGGATTTGGTGCGAAATGCGCTGATGGCGGCCTCAAAGGCGGAACTTGCCGCGCGCGCGGCAGCCAAGGCGCGGGCCGAAAAAGAGGAAGCGTTGCCGCCCTTGCGCGAGGAAGAGGCCGTCGCGGGGGCTATTTTGCAACGGCTCAGCCTACAACGCGATGCGCTGAGCGATGCCGAGGCGCAAGCCCAAGCGCGGATTGAGGGCTTGAAGGGGCGCATCGCCCAGCTTGACCGCGATATGGAACGCGAAAGCGGGCTCAATCGCGATGCAGGCGAAACCATCGCCCGACTTGAGTGGGAATTGGGCCAGTTGGCCAAAGCTGCTGAGGGGCATGAAGACAAGTTGGAAGCCGCCGCCGAAGCCTCGGCCGAGGCAGCGGCGGTCTTGGCCGAGCGCGAAGCGCAGTTGAGCGAACAGACCGAAGATGTGGCCCGGCTCGCGGCTCGGCATGGCTCTGCGCAGCGGCTGGTGAGTGATGGCCGCGCCACGGTGGCAAAAGCGGAGGCCGAGGCCGAACGCGCAGAGGCCGCCGGGGAAGAGGCGGAAGCGGCGCTGACACGCGCCGAAGAGGTGTTTGAGGCCGCGCAATCCGCGCAAGAGGAAGCGCAAGATCAAGCCGAAGCCGCGGAAGAGGCGCTGGCTGCCGCCGATGAAGCCCGCACCGAGGTGCAGGCGCGCGAAAGTGCAGCGCGGGCGGCTTGGTCCGAGGCCGAAGGCGAGGCTGGGGCGCTGCGGGCTGAGGTCGCCGCGCTCGCGCGTTTGGTGGAACGCGAGGCCGCAACCGGGCATCAGCTTTTGGACCGGGTAAAGGTCAAAAGCGGCTACGAGGCGGCGCTGGGCGCGGCCTTGGCCGATGATCTGCGCGCCCCCGAGGTTGAAGCTGCAGCGCGTTCTGGCTGGGCCGTTTTGCCCGATTACGCGACCTTGCAGCTTTTGCCCTCGGGCGTCGAGCCCCTGTCACGCCATGTGGAGGTGCCCGCGGTTTTGGCGCGCCGGATCGCGCAAATTGGCTTGGTTGCCGATGCCGCCGAGGGGGCGCGGCTGCAAGAGAAGCTTGCTCCCGGTCAGCGGCTTGTGTCGATGGCGGGGGATTTGTGGCGTTGGGATGGGTTCCGCGCCGGGGCGGAAGATGCGCCCACCGCCGCGGCTTTGCGCCTGCGCCAACTCAACCGTTTGGTGGAACTCAAGCGCGATCTTGAAGAGGTGGCGGCCAAAGCCGAAGGCGCGCGCCAAGCGCATGAGATGCTGGCCCGCGCTTTGGCCGATGCCTCTGCGGCCGACGCCCGTGCGCGCGAGGCGCGCCGGACCGCAGATACGCGGCTCGCCGAGGCAGGCCGGGCTTTGAGCCGGGCCGAGGCGGATCGCTCTATCCTTGGCGGCAAGCTGGAGGCCGCCCGCTTGGCGGCGAAACGCTACAGTGATGAGGCGGGCACCGCGCGGCTCGCACTGGCCGAGGCCGAGGCGCAATTGGCTGCGCTGCCCGACCTAGATGCCGCGCGGGGCGCGGTGGAGGCGATCAAGCTCACCGTCGAAGCCGCAAGGGTGACGATGATGACCCGTCGCTCTTCCCATGATGAAATCCGCCGCGAGGGCGAGGCGCGCTTGCGCCGCCGCCAAGAGGTCACAAAAGAGATCTCGGGCTGGAAGCATCGCCTCGAAACGGCGGAGAAACGTTCTGCTGAACTGGCCGCGCGGCGCGAAGAAGCGGTGGGCGAACTTGAAGACGCCGCCGAAGTGCCCGAGGAACTCGCCGCGAAACGCGAGGAATTAAACGACGCGATCGACGCGGCAGAGGAACGTCGCGCCACTGCCGCCGATCGTTTGGCCGAGGCCGAAACCGCCGCGCGCGATGCCCAGATGGCCGAGCGCGATGCCGAGCGCTTGGCGGGCGAAGCGCGTGAAGCCAAGGCCCGTGCCGAAGCGCGCCTTGATGGTGCGCGCGAAACGCTTGCCCATGCCGCCGAGCGGATCACCGAGGCGACAGACCTGACCCCGCAAGCGCTTTTGGACACGCTTGAAACCGACCCGGAACAGATGCCTTCGTCTGAGCATTTGGAAACCGAGGTTGCACGGCTGAAGCGCGCGCGCGAGGCCTTGGGCGCGGTCAACCTGCGCGCCGAAGAAGATGCCCGCGAGGTGCAGGAAGAACATGACACGCTTGCCAAGGAAAAGACCGATCTCGAAGAGGCGATCCGCAAGCTGCGCTCGGGCATTTCGGGGCTGAATCGCGAGGGGCGCGAACGGCTTCTGACCGCCTTTGAGCAGGTCAATGAAAGTTTCCGCACGCTTTTTACCCATCTGTTTGGGGGCGGCGCGGCGAGCCTGCAACTGGTGGAAAGCGATGACCCGCTCGAAGCCGGGCTAGAGATCATGTGCCAGCCGCCAGGCAAGAAACTCTCGACGCTGAGCCTGTTGTCGGGGGGCGAGCAAACACTGACCGCGATGGCGCTGATCTTTGCGGTGTTCTTGGCGAATCCCGCGCCGATCTGCGTGCTTGATGAGGTCGACGCACCATTGGACGACGCGAACGTTACACGTTTTTGTGACCTGCTTGATGAGATGACCCGGCGCACAGATACGCGGTTTTTGATCATCACGCACCACGCGGTCACGATGAGCCGGATGGACCGTCTTTTCGGTGTTACCATGCAAGAGCAAGGTGTGAGCCAACTTGTTTCGGTCGATCTCAAGCGCGCCGAGCAACTGGTCGCTTGATCTGGCCAAACGGGATTTGTGCGCCTAAGGTACCAAAAAACATGGAGGTTCGCATGAAACATTACTCGTTCGTCGGGGCGGTTGCCCTTGCCGCACTTGTCGGTGCCACCCCGGTCCAGTCGCAGGTTGTTGGCGACCCGGACGTGATCCGCAGTTTCATGGAATCCTATGGTCTGCAGGTTTCGCGCGATACGGACAATTCTGGCGATCCGCGCCTGTCGAGCCGGATCGAAGGCACGAACTTCAAGGTCTACTTCTACGGCTGCAACAAAGGGCGCTGCGACTCGATCCAGTTCTCTGCGGGCTTTGATCTGCGCGACCCGATGAGCGCGTGGAAGATCAACGAATGGAACCGCAAGAAACGGTTCGGTAAAGCCTATCTCGACGACGAGGGTGACCCCTACGTTGAATATGACATCAACCTCGATTTCGACGGCTGCGGCGGGCGCAATTTCGATGACACCATCGATCTGTGGCGCGTGGTGTTGGGCGAGTTCAAAGACTTCATCGACTGGTAAACAGAGGACACTATGACTTCCGCAATTGAAGCGCGTCTGAGCGCGCTGAACATCACCCTTCCCGATGCCCCGATGCCCGCGGCGAACTACGTGCCGTTTGTGCGCACCGGCAACCAGCTTTTCGTGTCTGGTCAAATTGCGGCGGGGCCGGATGGGCTGATCACCGGCAAGCTTGGCGCCGATCTGGGCGTGGAAGAGGGCGCGGCGGCAGCTCGTCGTTGCGGGCTGGCGCTGCTTGCGCAAGCGCGTGCGGCGCTCGGTGATCTTGATAAGGTCAAGCGGGTCGTGAAGCTTGTGGGCTTTGTGAACTCGACCGCAGATTTCACTGACCAGCCCAAAGTGGTGAACGGTTGTTCCGACCTGATGGTGGAAGTCTTTGGCGACGCCGGGCGCCATGCGCGTTCGGCTGTTTCGGCGGCCTCGCTGCCGATGGGCGTTGCGGTGGAAATCGAAGCGATCTTCGAGGTCGAATGATGGGTTTGCCCGAGGCGTTTTTCGCACACCCGATCGCGCATCGGGCTTACCATGACCTTGCTGCGGGGCGGCCTGAAAACAGCCGTGCCGCAGTGCGGGCCGCTGTCGCTGCCGGATATGGCATCGAGATTGACCTGCAACCTTCGGCCGATGGCGTGCCGATGGTGTTTCACGATTACGACCTGAAGCGCCTGACGGGCACGTCGGGCCGTGTTTGTGGGCTCACGGCGGCGGTGCTGGCTGCCACGCCGCTTTTGGGCGGCGACGAAGGTATTCCGACCCTGGCAGAGGTGTTGGAGATTGTCGCCGGGCAAGTTCCGCTGCTGATTGAGATCAAGGATCAAGACGGGGCGATGGGGCCCTCTGTCGGGGCGCTTGAAGCCGCGGCGGGCCAGGTTTTGGCAAGCTATACCGGGCCTTTTGCGGTGATGTCGTTCAACCCGCATTCGGTCGCAGCTTTTCATGCTTTGCTGCCGGATGTGCCGGTGGGGTTGACCACTTCGGCCTATGATGCGGCGGGTTGGCCGCTGTTGCCGGTGAAGATGCGCGATCAACTGCGTGACATCCCCGATTATGACCGGGTCGGGGCCTGCTTCATTTCACATGAGGCGGCGGATTTGGGCGCGCCGCGTGTGGCGGACCTTAAGGCCGAAGGTGCCGCGATCCTGTGCTGGACGATCCGCTCTCCCGAAGCCGAGGCCACGGCGCGAAAGGTGGCGCAAAACATCACCTTCGAGGGCTACGCGGCTTGACCGCGCGCGCTTGCGCCCCATCCTTTGCGGCAAGAAGGTGGGGCCATGCGCGAAGAGTTTGAAATCCGTATCCATGCGCACATCTCCGATATTTCGGAGGCGGATTGGGATGCTTGCGCCTGCCCGGAAACGGCAGAGGGCGGGCGGCCTTTTGACCCGTTCACCACGCATCGTTTCTTGAGCGCGCTTGAGCGCTCTGGCTCGGTTGGCCCCGGCACGGGCTGGACGGCGCAGCATTTGGTGGCCTCGGTCGGGGGGGAGTTGGTCGCTGTTGCGCCGCTTTACGTAAAGACCCACTCGCAAGGCGAATACGTTTTCGACCACGCTTGGGCCGATGCCTATGAACGCGCGGGTGGTAACTATTACCCCAAGCTGCAAGGGGCGGTGCCCTTTACCCCGGTGCCGGGGCAGCGGCTTTTGTGCCGGGCGGGACTTGAAGAGGTGGGCCGCGCGGCTTTGTTGCAGGGGCTCGCGCAACTGACGGTGCAAAACGGGCTTTCCTCGGCGCATCTGACCTTTTGCAATGCACAGGAGGCGGAAGCGGCGAAAGATCAGGGCTGGCTGCACCGCACGGGGCTGCAATTCCACTGGGAAAACCGTGGCTACGGCAGTTTTGATGACTTCCTCGCCACGCTGGCTTCGCGCAAGCGTAAGGCGCTGCGCAAAGAGCGCGAGAAGGCGCAAGCCTTTGGCGGCACGATCCGCGCACTCACAGGGGCCGAAATATCGGAAGCCCATTGGGAGGCGATGTGGGCGTTTTACCAAGACACGGGCGCGCGCAAATGGGGCCGCCCTTACCTAACCCGCGCCTTCTTTGATGCGCTGCATGACATGCGCGACGACATTTTGCTGATCGTGGCGGAACGCGAGGGCCGCCCAGTGGCGGGCGCTCTCAACTTCATTGGCCGCGATGCCTTGTTTGGCCGCTATTGGGGCTGTGTCGAAGACCACGCCTTTTTGCATTTTGAACTGTGCTACCATCAAGCCACCGATTGGGCGATTGCCCAAGGGCTCGCACGGGTCGAGGCGGGGGCGCAGGGCGAGCACAAACTCGCGCGGGGTTATTTGCCCGTCACCACCCATTCGGTGCATTTCATCGCCCATCCGGGGTTGCGCAGGGCAGTGGCCGATTATCTGGAGCAAGAACGTGCGGCAGTGGCCGATGATGTTTCTGAACTCGCCGAGATGGGGCCGTTCAAGGCTGCTCAGCAGGCGGGACAGGCCGAGGCAGGCTAGCTGCCCCGGCCCATAAATCTCAAAGCTCAGCCAGAAGGCTCTCGCCTGCCGAAATTTCGCAGGTGCCGGGGCTTTCTTCGCGGTGCAGCACTTTCACCACGCCATCTTCCACCAGCATCGCATAGCGCGCGGAGCGTTTGATCAGCCCAGCGGGCGGGGCGGTGAAGTCCATCTCAATCGCCGAGGTAAAGGCGCTTTCGGCATCCGCCAGCATTGTGATGCCAGCCTCCGTTGCCCCGGTGCTTTCGCCCCAAGCGGCCATCACGAAGGGGTCGTTGACGGAGATGCACAGGATCTCATCAACGCCTTTGGCATCAAACGCGGCCTTGGTGCGGATGAAGCTCGGCACATGGGCGGTGGTGCACACGCCGGTAAAGGCGCCCGGCACGGCAAAGATCACGATCTTGCGCCCGGCCATTTTGTCTCCCAGATGCACCGCCTCTGGACCTTCTGCCCCCATTTTCAGGAAGGTGGCGCCGGGAAGCTTGTCCCCAACCGTAATGCTCATGTCGATCTCCCTTCGCATTGATAAGCCTTGGGGGAACGATATAGGAGGGGCAAGGAAGCTGACCAGAGGAAGACCCATGAGCGGGATCGTGATCATTGGCGCAGGGCAGGCCGCCGCATCCTTGGCCGCCAAACTGCGGGGCTTGGGCTATGAGGGCGCGGTGACGATATTGGGGGCCGAGCCGGTTGCCCCCTATCAGCGCCCACCGCTTTCCAAGGGCTACCTTCTGGGCGATATGCCGCTAGATCGGCTGACGCTGCGCGCGCCCGATTGGTATGAAACGAATAATGTGACCCTGCGCACCGGGGTGACGGTCACCGGCATTGATCGCGCCGCGAAAGAGGTGCTGATCGGGGAGGAGCGGCTTACCTATAACCAACTCGCGCTTTGCACTGGCGCACCGCCGCGCCGCCTGCCAGCCGCGATGGGCGGCGACCTTGCGGGCGTTTATACCGTTCGGACCTTGGCCGATGTCGATGCAATGGCGGGGGAGTTCACCGCAGGCCGCAAGCTTGTGGTTGTGGGCGGCGGCTATATCGGGCTTGAGGCGGCAGCGGTTGCTTCCAAACTCGGGTTGGCCGTCACTTTGGTCGAAGCCGCGCCGCGGATTTTGGGCCGGGTCGCCTGTGCGGAAACGGCGGATGCGGTCCGCGATTTGCACCGTGCGCATGGGGTCGAAATTCTCGAAGGTATTGGCATTACGCAACTGACGGGCGTGGGTCGCGTGAGCGGTGTGGAATTGGCCGATGGCCGGGTGCTGGACGCCGATTTCGTCATCACCGGGATTGGTGTGACCCCCGCAACCGAGCTTGCCGCAGCGGCGGATCTTACGGTCGAAAACGGGATCGCGGTTGATGCTGAGGGACGGACCTCTGATCCGGCGATTTGGGCGGCGGGCGATTGCGCAGCCTTTCCGGGGGAGACGGGCCCGATGCGGCTCGAATCCGTCGGCAATGCGATTGATATGGGCGAGTTGGTGGCCGAGAACATGCTGGGCGCGGGCAAAGCCTATGTGCCCAAGCCGTGGTTCTGGTCGGACCAATTCGACGCCAAGCTGCAAATCGCCGGGCTGGGCACGGGCTACGACCGGATCGTGACCAACACGGCGGAGGGGCAGTCCTTTTGGTATTTCCGTGAAGGGAAACTGATTGCTGTGGATGCGCTCAACGCGCCGCGCGCCTATATGGTGGGTAAGCGGGTGATCGAGGCGGGCAAGCCCGTCACGCCCGAGCAGGTTGCGGCGGCCACCGATCTCAAGGTGCTGATGAAATGAGAATCATTGGTGGCGAGCGGCGGGGCCTGAAACTGACCGATGTGGGCGCGGGCGATGCGAGCGCGCATTTGCGCCCCACCACCGACCGGGTGCGCGAAAGCATCTTCAACCTGCTGATCAACGGCACCCACGGCAACCCGATCCCCGATGCGCGGGTGTTGGACCTGTTCGCGGGCACCGGGGCGCTGGGGCTAGAGGCGCTGTCGCGTGGCGCGGCCCGTGTGGCTTTTGTGGATGATGGCACCGCCGCGCGGGTGTTGCTGCGCAAGAATGTGGAACTGATGCGCGCGATGGGCGTGACCGATATCTGGCGGCGCGATGCCACCAATATGGGGCCGTGCCGGGGCGCGGGCTATGATCTCATTTTCCTTGATCCGCCCTATGGCATGGGGCTCGGGGAAAAGGCGCTGGCCTCGTGCCTTGCCAACGGTTGGATCGGGCCGGGGGCGACCGTCGTGTGGGAAGAAAACACCGCTCCGATTGTGCCGGACCCGCTCGAGCAAATCGACCAACGCCGTTATGGCGACACGCTTGTGACCCTTGCCCGGATGCCCGCATGACCATCAAAGCCGTTTTGTTTGATTGCGATGGGGTGCTGGTCGATAGTGAACCCGCCACCTTTGCCGCGCTTCAGGTGGAGCTTGCGGCGCATGGGCTGAACTTGACCCTTGAAGAGATGGAGCAGCGCTTCATCGGCGGGACGATGGAAAAGCTGCGCCAAACCGCCAATGAAATGGGTGCGGGGCTGCCGCCCGAATGGGTGTGGGAGTTCTATGAGAAACTTTATGCCCATCTGCGCGCGGGCACGCCCTTGATGCCGGGGATTGAGGCCTTGCTGGATCGTCTTGATGCAGCGGGGATTTCTTATGCCGTGGGCTCAAACGGACATCACCGCAAAATGGAAGCAAGCTTGGGTCAGCACCCGCGGCTTTGGGCGCGGCTAAAAGATCGGCTTTTTTCGGGCCAAGAGCTTGGTTGCCCGAAGCCTGACCCGGGTCTTTATCTACATGCGGCGGCGTTCCTCAACGTCGCGCCGACCGACTGTGTTGTGGTGGAAGACAGCGCTACGGGCGCACGCTCGGCGATTGCGGCGGGGATGCGCTGCTTTGGCTTGGTGCCGCCGCAGGGTTCAGACCATGCGCGCGAAACGCTGACCGCCGTGGGGGCAGAGTTGATTGCGGATCTGGGGGAGATCCCCGCGCTCATCGGGCTTGGCTGATCTGCGCCTTTGGTCGCCGAACAAATTAAAAGGCCGCTGGGTTGCCCCTGCGGCCTTTTGAATTCCTGCTCGAAGCGACGCCTCAGCCTTGACGGGCTTTGAAGCGCTTCTGCGTCTTGTTGATCACGTAGACGCGGCCTTTACGGCGCACGATCTGGCAATCGCGATGACGCTGCTTGAGCGAGCGGAGCGAGTTGCGGACCTTCATCGGCCTTCTCCTGTTCGCGGCGACGTGCGCCTTGAAAAGCAAATGCCCCCGAAGGGGCGGTGAATGGTGGGCGGTACTGGGATCGAACCAGTGACCCCTACGATGTCAACGTAGTGCTCTACCGCTGAGCTAACCGCCCGAAAACCTGCTGCATTCCGCGTCTCGCCTTTCCCGGAAAGAAAAGGACGCGGGCGGAACCGCGTCGGTCTGGGGGTCTATAGAAGGAGTCGCGGCGGCTTTCAAGAGCCTTTTGGCAGGAAAAGAAATTGGTGTAAGCTTTGCCTCATAAGGAGCGTTCATGTCGCAAGCCGATCACTCACATCTCCCCTATCGGCTGCACCTGCCCGAGGTGCTGACCTCGGGCGTGGTTTTTGCCTCGCCGCATTCGGGGCGCCAATATCCACAAGAGTTTGTGCGCCGTGCACAGCTGGATTTATTGCGCCTGCGCTCTTCTGAGGATGCCTTTGTCGATCGGCTTCTGGGCATGGTGCCGCACCATGGCGCCACGCTGTTGGAAGCGAATTACCCGCGTGCCTATGTGGATCTGAACCGGGGCGAAGAAGAGCTCGATCCGGCCTTGATCGATGGTGTCGCGCGCGGCTCTGGGGGCGCACGTGCGGCGATGGGTCTTGGGGTGATTCCCCGCGTCGTTTCTGGTGGGCGCGAAATTTTCATGGGAAAAATTCCGCAAGCCGAGGCGAAAGCGCGGATTGAGGCTGTCTGGCGGCCCTATCATGCGCGGCTTGGGGCACTGTTGCAGGAGCGGCGTGCCCGATTCGGGCGGGCGATTCTTTTTGATGTGCATTCGATGCCGAGCGAGGCGAGCACGCCGCGCCAACGCTGTGCCGAAATTGTGCTGGGGGACCGTTTCGGAACCTCGGCCAAAAGCGAGACGATGCATCATGTCGAATCGGTGTTTCGGCGCGCGGGCCTGTCTGTGGCGCGCAACACGCCCTTTGCCGGGGCCTATATCGTGCAACGTTACGGGCGGCCTGCATCGGGCATTGAAGTGATCCAAATCGAGATTTCACGCGCGCTTTACATGGATGAAGAGCGCATCGAACCGCTGCCGCATTTTGAGATGTTTGCGGCGTTGATCGGCGCGGTGAGTGCAGAACTGGCCGAATTGGTGCGGGGTCGCGGCGATGCAGGGCAGATGGCGGCGGAATAGGTCAGCTTTTGGCCATGCCGCGCCCAAGCCGGATCGCATCCGCCCCATATTTGGCCCGAATCGCATCGGCGGCCCGTTCGGCCTTGCTCCGTGCGCCCGCTTGCGGATCGAGCAAATCGCCCATCGGGTCATTGCCATCGGCAGGCGAAAGATCGGTATAGCCTGCACCAATCAGCCGAAATGGCCCTTTCTCTGGCAGCGCCGCCAGCAAGGCGCGGCTGGTGCGAAATAGCGTGTCAGAGAGTTGCGAGGGTTCATCGAGCCGGGTCTGGCGGCTGAGCGCGGAAAAATCCGCCCGGCGCAGTTTCAAAACCACGGTGCGGCCTTGCAGACCCTTCGCCTTCATCCGGTCGGCGGCTTTTTCGCACATCGTCCAAAGGATGTTTTCCAGCTCTTCGCGGTCGGCAATATCTTTGGCAAAGGTGGTCTCATGCGAGACCGATTTGATCTCGGCATCGGGGGTGATTTTGCGATGGTCCACCCCCTGCGCAAGATCATAGAGCCGCGCGCCGGTGGCGCCAAAACGGCCCTCAAGCGCGCTTTTGCTAGTGCGACGAATATCGGCCAAAGTGCGCAACCCTGCGCGCCCCAAGGCGGCCCGCGTGGCCTCGCCCACACCCCACAAAACCGAGGCAGGCTTGTCGCGCAAAAAGGCCTCGGTATCCGCGCGCCCAATCACCGAAAAGCCGCGCGGCTTATCAAGGTCAGAGGCGATCTTCGCCAAGAACTTGTTATGCGCGAGCCCGATGGACGCCGTGACGCCAATCTCGGTTTCAATCTCGCGCACCAGCCGCGCAAGGCTCACCGCAGGCGGCGCATGGTGCAGCCGTTCCGTGCCCGTCAGGTCCAAAAACGCTTCATCCAGCGACAGCGGCTCCACCAGGGGTGTGAGTGCTGTGAATTTCGCACGAATCAGTGCCGAGACTTCCGCATAACGTTCTTTGCGGGGCGGGATCACCACCGCATCCGGGCACAGCTTGCGGGCTTGAAACATCGGCATGGCCGAGCGCACGCCTGCGATGCGCGCAATATAGCAGCACGTGGTGACCACGCCGCGCGTGCCGCCGCCGACGATCAGCGGCTTGCTGGCAAGGCTTGGGTCATCGAGCTTTTCGACCGAGGCAAAGAAGCTGTCGCAATCAATATGCGCGATCGAGAGGCTGAAAAGCTCTGGGTGTGCCAGCATGCGCGGCCGTCCGCAGCGGGGGCAGCGGGGCGGGCTCGTCTCAAAAGTGGCAAAGCAGTCGCGGCACAAAGCGGGCATGATGGCGGCAATCTAGCCTATGCCGCAGCCGGGCGGGAGGGGCGTCGCCGCTTTTGGCCCTTCGACTTTGTGTAAATATCCGGGAACGCGACGGGGGGCAGAGCCCCCCGCCACTGGTTCAGTTCAGCACCCGATCTTCGGGCTGGATACGCTGAGAGGCAGAGACGCGCCCCCCAACCACCAACCCGTCCGGGCCAGCGGTGACCTTGACCTCCGCCCCGTCTTTCACCTCGCCCGCGAGCAAAAGTTCTGCGAGCGGGTCTTGCAGCGCGCGTTGGATCACCCGTTTAAGTGGGCGCGCCCCAAAGACCGGGTCATAGCCTTCATCGGCAAGCCATTTGAGCGCGGGCTCATCCAGCGCCAGCGCGATCTTGCGCGCGGCCAGCCGCTTTTCGAGCCGCCCGAGCTGGATCGTCACGATCCCGTCCATATTCTCGCGGCTGAGCCGATCAAAGATCACCATCTCATCCAAGCGGTTGAGGAATTCGGGGCGGAAATGCATCCGCACCGCCTCCATCACCTCGGCCTTGGCCTCGGACGTATCGGTCCCATCCGGCAGGCGGCTGAGCGCTTGGCTGCCTAGGTTCGAGGTCAGCACGATCAGCGTTTGCTTGAAATCGACCGTGCGGCCTTGGCCATCGGTCAGCACCCCGTCGTCCAGCACCTGCAACAGCACGTTGAAGACATCGGGGTGAGCTTTTTCCACCTCGTCAAACAACACCACCTGATAGGGCCGCCGCCGAACCGCTTCGGTCAGAACGCCGCCTTCGTCATAGCCAACATAGCCCGGAGGCGCACCGATGAGCCGCGCGACCGAGTGTTTCTCCATGAATTCCGACATGTCGATGCGGACCATCGCGCTGTCATCATCAAAGAGATAATTGGCCACGGCTTTGGTCAGTTCGGTTTTCCCCACGCCCGTCGGGCCAAGGAAGAGGAACGAGCCAAGCGGGCGGTTTTCATCGTTCAGCCCCGCACGCGCGCGGCGCACGGCATTGGCCACGGCGGTGATGGCGGCATCTTGCCCGATCACCCGCTTGTGGAGTTCTTCCTCCATCTTCAGCAGTTTTTCGCGCTCGCCCTCAAGCATTTTCGAGGTCGGGATACCAGTCCAGCGCTCCACCACTTCGGCGATCTGCTCGGGGCGGACGGCTTCTTCCACCATCTTGGTTTCAGCCACCGTTTCCGCCTCGGCCAGAAGCTTTTCAAGCTCGGGAATGCGGCCGTATTGCAGTTCGCCCGCCTTGGCGAAGTTGCCCTCGCGTTTGGCGTGTTCAAGTTGCACGCGGGCTTGGTCAAGCTGCTCTTTGACGTTGCGCGAGGCCTCCAGCATATCGCGTTCAGACTGCCATTTAGCGGTCATCACAGCAGAACGTTCTTGCACCTCGGCCAAGTCTTTTTCGAGCTTTTCAAGCCGGTCTTTGGAGGCCGCATCTTCTTCGCGTTTGAGCGCCTCGGCCTCGATCTGCATTTGCAGGATCTGCCGATCAAGCGCGTCAAGCTCTTCGGGTTTGCTGTCCACTTCCATACGCAGGCGCGAGGCCGCCTCGTCCACAAGGTCAATCGCCTTATCGGGCAAGAAGCGGTCGGTGATGTAGCGGTGCGAAAGCGTCGCCGCCGCCACCAGCGCCGAGTCAGAAATACGCACCCCGTGGTGGAGTTCATATTTCTCTTTGATGCCGCGCAGGATCGAGATCGTATCCTCGACGGTGGGCTCTTCCACCATCACCGGCTGGAAGCGCCGCGCCAAGGCCGCGTCTTTCTCGACATATTTGCGGTATTCATCAAGCGTGGTGGCCCCAACGCAATGCAGCTCGCCCCGCGCAAGCGCCGGTTTGATCAGGTTTGCGGCATCCATCGCCCCATCGGATTTGCCCGCGCCCACAAGCGTGTGCATTTCGTCGATGAAAAGGATGATCTCGCCTGCAGCCGCCTCAATCTCTTTCAAGATCGCTTTGAGCCGTTCTTCAAATTCACCGCGGTATTTCGCGCCAGCGATCAGCGCGCCCATATCAAGCGCCAAAAGCTTTTTGTTGCGCAGGCTTTCGGGCACGTCGCCGTCAATGATGCGCAGCGCCAAGCCTTCCGCAATCGCGGTTTTCCCGACGCCGGGTTCGCCGATCAGCACCGGGTTGTTTTTGGTGCGGCGGCTCAGCACCTGCATGGTGCGGCGAATTTCATCGTCCCGGCCAATGATCGGGTCGATCTTGCCGTCTTCGGCGGCCTGCGTCAGATCACGGGCATATTTCTTCAGCGCCTCATAGCCATCTTCGGCAGAGGCACTGTCAGCGGTGCGGCCCTTGCGAATGTCATTGATTGCGGTGTTGAGGTTTTGTGCAGTGACCGCGCCCGCATCAAGCGCATCTTTCGCGCGGGTGTTCACCATGGCGAGTGCCATCAGCATCCGTTCCACCGGAACGAAGCTGTCGCCCGCTTTCTTGGCGAGTTTTTCTGCCTCATCCAAAACGCGGACAAGGCTTTGCTCAACATAAACTTGCCCGTCGCCGCCCGAGACCTTGGGCAGTTTGGAGACATAAACGTCCACCGCCTCCTGAACACGCTTGGGCTCGCCGCCCGCGCGTTGGATCAGGTTGGCCGACAGACCTTGGTCGTCATCCATCAGGGCTTTCAACAAATGCTCGGGCTGCACACGTTGGTGGCCCTCACGCATCGCGATCGTTTGCGCGGCTTGCAGGAACCCGCGCGACCGTTCCGTGAACTTCTCCATGTTCATCGGTTCTCTCCTCTATGAAGCCCCCGGCTCTTGCGGCGCCCGTCATGGCACGCCGCGGTTCCGGGTCTTGATCAAAAGGTGGTTTTTGCGCGGCCCCGGTTCAAGAGGGAGAGGGGCGAGGCAATCTTTTTTTCACCTTTGGTGCCGTTGGAAACCTTTTGCCAACCTTGTGCGTTGATCCTGAGCCCCCAAGGCTTGGAGGTTCCTATGCATCACGCGACCGCGATCCATATTGCGCAACTGATCTACAATGCCGCGCTGCGCCGGTTTGAGGCGGTGGTGGAGTTTTTCGCGCCGGGGATGCCGGTGCCGCTTCGGGTGCCAGTGCGGGTGCAGGCGCAACCCGATATGGCGCACCGTCGGTTAGTGCACGCGCTCACGCGCGAGGCGCAACGCCAAGGCATCGGTCGGTTCTGATTTCCTTGACCGAACCGGGGATCGGGGGCAGAACCGCGCCAACTGTCCTTTGCCCCGGAGATTGCCATGACCCTGCCCGCCGATGACCGCCTGATCGTGGCGATGGATGTGCCCAATGCGATTGCCGGGCTGGAGCTTGCCGCGAAGCTGGGCGACACGGTCAGCTTTTACAAAATCGGTCTGGGCATGCTCACGGGCGGCGGCTTGGCGCTGGCCAATGAGCTCAAGGCCGAGCAGGGCAAGAAAATCTTCCTCGACATGAAGCTGTTCGACATCGGCGCCACGGTTGAGGCGGCAGTGCGGGGGCTTGCGCAGTTCGATCTCGATTTCCTCACCGTGCATGGCGACCCCTATGTGGTGAAAGCCGCGAAAGAGGGGGCAGCGGGTAAACCGCTTAAGATTCTTGCTGTCACGATCCTGACTTCGCTTGACCGGGCCGATCTGGATGGCGCGCTGATCCGTGAAGGTGATCTGGCCGATTTGGTCGTGGAACGCGCAGGCAATGCCTTTGCCGCAGGTGCGGATGGGGTGATTGCCAGCCCGCGCGAAGCGGCGCTGATCCGCGCGCTGCCCGAAGCGAAGGGAAAGTTGATTGTCACCCCGGGCGTGCGCCCCGCGGGGGCCGATTTAGGCGATCAAAAGCGGGTGGAAACGCCGGCTTCGGCTCTGGCGGCGGGGGCGGACCATCTGGTGGTTGGGCGCCCGATCTGGAAAGCCGAAGATCCGCGTGCCGCCGCGCAGGCGATTTTGCAAGAGATCGCGGCGATCTGATCCGAAAATCAAAGCCCAGAAATACGCGCGGCGGCCCTTGGGCCGCCGTAATCATTCTGCCGTGAGATACGGCTTTGGCTCAGTGGCCGGTGGACGCTTCAGCAGCGGCAGCACCGTGACCCAGCCCCATCGGTTGCGCGACCGACAGCCAGACCACAAGGCCCACGAGGCAGACGATCGCACTCGTGAGAAAGAACTTCAGGCCTTCGGCCTCTTGCGGAAAATCGTCGTACATGGCTGTTCTCCTGTATATACTGCGTCTCTACGCCGCATGCGGCGTTGCGTCCAGTCTCGTATGCAAGAGTATGCAGGTTTTCCTCAGTTTTCGTTGATATCGCGGTCCCAAATCCGGGTTTGACCGGGGCGTACCCCCATCAATTTGCGCATCACCAGCCAGACGGCCAATGCCGATAGCGCCAACACCAAAACCGCGAGCGGAAGTGAGTCGCCGATCACGCCGATCCACAAAAGTCCGCCCACCAAAATGGCGCCCACGGCGAAGCCCAGCAGGATGAAACCGGGCAAAAGCATTTCGAGCGCGCCCAGCAAAACGCCCGCCACAACCCAAATCCACGGTTCTTGCCACGACATCACGACCGCCCTTTCAAGAGTTTGAACGCTTCGCCAAAGGCCTCAAGCGCCGAGGCGGGTAAAAGCACGGTTTGTTTGCCCTCGCCAGAAGCGACCTTGGCAATCGCATCCACCTGTTTCAGCGCCACTTGGTATTGCGCAGCCTCGATCCCGTTTTTCGCAATCGCCTCGGCAATCACGCTGGTGGCATAGGCTTCGGCCTCGGCGGTCACGCGTTTGGCTTTGGCTTGTTGCTCGGCAGCATAAAGGTCGGCATCAGCCGAAAGCTCGACCGCACGTTTCTTCCCCTCGGCCTCGGTCACCTGCGCACGGCGGGCGCGTTCAGCGTTGAGCTGTTGCAGCATCGCGGCGCGGGTGGCTTCATCCAGATTCACATCCAAAATCTCGGCGCGGGTGACCTCGATCCCCCAGTCATCGACCACATTCGCGACATTGTCGCGGATATGCGAAATCAGCCCCGAGCGGTTGGATTGCACGGTATCCAATTCCATTTGCCCGATTTGCGAGCGCACGATCCCGGCCACGGTGGTGGCAATCGCTGCATCAATATCGCGAATCCGGTAGACCGTGCGTTCCGGCTCGATCACCCGATAGAAGACCGAAGTATCGACCTGCACCAGCACGTTATCCGCAGTAATCGCGTCTTGGCGCGAGGTGGGCAATTGGCGTTCCAGCACCGAAACTTTATGCGCGACCTTATCGAGAAACGGCACGATGAAGTTGATGCCGGGGCCAAGCACCGCGCGCAGCCGCCCGAAGCGCTCGACCACGTGCTTTTCGGATTGCGGCACGATCCGCACGCCCAAGAAGATCGACAAAATGACAAAGGCGGCGAGGGCGAGCATCACCGCATTGCCGCCAAAGAGGGACGGATCTCTTAGAAGGTCTTCGGTGTTCATGGATCAATCTCCTTTGGTCAAACGCGGTCAGTATCGGTGGAATTATGGCTTCGATATGTCGGCGGGCGCATTGGCAGGCAGATCAAAGGGGATCGCCGGAGGGATTGCGGCTGTTGCATCACCGCCGCCCGGCAGCAGTTTGACGCCAACCAAAATGGCCGCGACCACCACTGCCCAGCCGCCGGGGCGCGACATGAGCCACAGCCCCACCCCAAAGAGCCCAAGTGCAGTGCGCAGCGACGCCATGCCCGCGAAACTGAGAAGCGGTCCCCACATCAGCGTTTTCCCCCATAGGTTTGCCAAGCCCAGATCAGCGCCATCGCGCCCAAAATCGCCCCGACAAGCCCGGCCATCAGCCCCATGATCGCAATCAAGAACCGCAGCACCAGCCCGCCGATCAAGGCGCCAAAGACGCCAATCGCGATGGTGGTGGGAATGTCTGCATCTATCTTCATCAACCGCGTGGCCAGAAAGCCTGCGGCGATGCCGATCAGGATAAAGCTTATGATGGGCATGGGCGGCTCCTCCGCTCGCCAGACCGGTATGGCCCTAATATGTGAAGCGATGCGCGCAAAGAAAAGCCCCGGCACGCGGGCCGGGGCAGGTTGCCGCTTCTTTGGCGACGATTATTGCAGATCGGCGAAGGCGGCTTTCAGCCGCTCGGCTGCTTCCACCACCCGTGCGCGCGGGGTGGCAAGGTTGAAGCGCAAATAGCTTTCGCCCCCCAAGCCAAAGGTTGCGCCGTGGTTCGCAGCGACTTTCGCGCCTTTTTCCACGCGGGCAATGAATTCTTCCGGGGCCATGCCGGTGCCGGAAAAATCGACCCAAGCCAGATAGGTGGATTGCAGGTCCATCGACTTCAGGCCGGGGATCGTGTTGACGGTTTCGTCAAAGACTTTCCGGTTGCCGTCGATATAGGCCACCAGTGCATCGACCCAAGCCGCACCTTCGGGCGAATAGGCGGCGGTCGACATCGCCAAGCCAAAGCTATTGGCGGAAATGCCCATCGCCGCCATGCTCCCCGCAAATTTCGCCCGCAGGTCTGGGTCCGCAATGATCACATTGCCCGAATGTCCGCCCGCGATGTTGAAGGTTTTCGAGGTCGCCGTCATCATCACCAACGGCTGATCGGGGGCGGCCACGGCCATCGGAATGTGTTTGTGGCCCGGCATCACAAGGTCATGGTGGATTTCATCCGAAACCAGCACAAGGTTGTGGCGCTTGGCAAAGGCGGCGGTGGCCTCCAGTTCCGCCTTGGTCCAGACTCGGCCGCCGGGGTTATGCGGCGAGCACAAGATCATCATCTTGGCAGAGCCATCCATCTGCGCGTCCCAGGCGTCAACATCCATCTCATAGCGGCCCTCGACCAGCTTGAGCGGGCATTCCACCACTTTACGCCCCGAGGCGCGGATCACGCGGGCAAAGGCGTGATAGACCGGGGTCATCAGTACCACGCTGTCGCCGGGTTGGGTGAAGGCATCAAGGCAAAGCGCGGTGCCATTCACCAGACCGTGGGTGGTGAAAATCCACTCAGGCTCCACAGTCCAGCCGTGGCGGTTTGCCATCCACCACTGAATCGCGGCGTGATAGGCGCGGTTGTCCCCCCAATAGCCAAAGATGCCCTGTGACAGCATGGTTTGCAGCGCCTCGGCCACCACTTGCGGCGGGCGGAAATCCATATCGGCCACCCACATCGAGATGCCTTCTTGCGGCGAGACGCCGTAGATTTCTTCCATACAGTCCCATTTCACCGAATGGGTGCCGATGCGGTCGATGACTTCGTCGAAGTCGGGAAGGGTGGTCATGCCGGGCTCCTTGGGGGTGGTGTTCCGGTTGAGAGTGATAATCCGGTCCAATGTTCCAGTGAAGAGTAAAATAATGGAACATATTCCCGAAAAATTGGCCTTTTCGGGAACGGGGCTGCGCGGATAGGTCGCCCGCGCCGCCCCTTGCGCAGATATTGCACGCGCGCGAGCCATGGCTTAGATCAGTTCCATGACGCTGAAAACCATCCTTTTGCACCCCGACCCGCGGCTCAAGAAGCATTGCGATCCCGTCGCCACGATTGACGACGAGATCCGGCAATTGGCCGATGACATGCTTGAGACCATGTATGACGCTCCCGGCGTGGGCCTTGCGGGGCCGCAAGTGGGCGTGCTCAAGCGCATCTTTGTGATGGATTGCGCCAAGGATAAGCTGGGCATCCCTGAGCCGATGGTGATGGTGAACCCGGAAATCACTTGGGTGTCGGAAGACAAGAACGTGCATGAAGAGGGCTGCTTGTCGCTGCCCGAACAATATGCCGAGGTGACCCGCCCGAAAGAGGTGCGGATGCAATGGCTCGGCCTTGATGGTCAAATGCACGAAGAGCAGTTCGACAGCCTGTGGGCGACCTGTGCGCAGCATGAGCTGGACCACCTTGATGGCAAGTTGTTTATTGACCATCTGGGTCCGCTGAAGCGGCAGATGATCACCCGCAAGCTGGAAAAGTGGAAGCGCGAAAAGGCCCGCGAAGCCAAGAGCAGCTGGAGCTGAAATGGCGGTTCGCCCCTTTATCCGCTACGACGACAAGCGCCTGCACACGCCCGCCGAGCCCGTTGAGGCGATCACCGAAACGGTGCGGATGATCTGGGACGATATGATCGACACGATGGAAGCCATGCCCGGTCAGGGTGTGGGTCTCGCGGCACCGCAAATCGGTATCATGATGCGGCTCGCTATTGTCGATGCTTCTGAGGCGCGCGGCCAAGTGGTGCGGATGGCCAACCCCGAAGTGCTGCATGCCTCGGTGCAGTTGCGCAAGCATGACGAGGGCAGCCCGAACCTGCCGGGCGTCTGGGCCTCGGTGGAGCGTCCGCGTGCAGTGACGGTGCGCTTTCTCAACGATCAAGGCGAGATGGAAGACCGCGATTTTGTCGGGCTTTGGGCCACTTCGGTGCAGCACCAAATCGACCATCTCAACGGCAAGACCTATGTCGACCACCTCAGCGCGCTTAAGCGCAAGATGCTGGTGGCGAAATCGGCCAAATACGCAAAGAAAGCCTGATGCGCGTCATTTTTATGGGAACGCCCGATTTCTCGGTTCCGGTGCTTGAGGCGCTGGCCGAGCATCATGAGGTAGTGGCCGTTTACACCCAGCCGCCGCGGCCTGCGGGGCGGGGTAAGTCCTTGCGCCCCTCGCCAGTGCAGGCGCGGGCGGAAGCGCTGGGGCTAGAGGTGCGCCACCCGGTAAACTTCAAAGCCGCCGAAGACCGGGAGGCTCTGGCTGCGCTGGGCGCTGATATCGGTGTGGTGGTGGCTTACGGTCTGCTTTTGCCGCAAGCGGTACTGGATGGGCCGAAGCTTGGGTGCTTGAACATCCATGCCTCGCTCTTACCGCGCTGGCGCGGCGCGGCGCCAATTCACCGTGCGGTGATGGCGGGCGATGCGGAGACAGGCATTTGCATCATGCAAATGGAAGCGGGGCTGGATACTGGTCCGGTGCGTTTGCGCGAGCGGCTTGCCATTGGCGCAACCGAGACCACAGGCGAGGTGCATGATCGGCTGAGCGCAATGGGCGCGCGGCTGATCATCGAGGCGCTGGATCGGTTGCCGGAATTGCCGCCCGAAGTGCAGCCCGAAGAGGGCGTGACCTATGCCTCGAAAATCGACAAGGCAGAGGCGCAGGTGGATTGGGCACGCCCCGCCACAGAGATCGTGCGCCAGATCAACGGGCTTTCGCCGTTTCCGGGTGCGTGGTGCCTTGTGGGGGAAGAGCGGGTAAAACTGCTGCGCGCAGACCTAGGCGCAGGCGAAGCTGCACCGGGCACTGTTTTGGGCGGTTTCGAGATTGCCTGTGGCACCGGGTCGGTGCAGGTCTTGCAAGCGCAGCGCGCGGGCAAGAAGCCGATGTTGGCGGCCGAGGTGCTCAAAGGATTGAGCCTGCCCGACCGCCTTTAAGCGACATTAGATCGGCGGCAGATAGCCAAGCGCCGCGCCACCAGCACCATTGTCGCGCACAAAATCGAGCGCGGGGCCGAATCGTACCGGGGTTTCGCGCTTCGTCGTGCAGATCAGCTCAGGCCCTTCGACCTCGGCTGCCATGATCAGCGCTGTGGCGACATGCTTGTCACCTTCATAAAAATCCACATGGCCGCGCAGATGCGCAACATCAGAGGCATCTAACGAAAAACCGCCTGCCCAGCGGCGCAGCACGGGCCAGACTTTCCCGGCAGCATGCACCGCAAGCCGCGCCGGACGGCGGCCTTCTTTATGGCTCGCTTGGCGCAGGCCAGCGGCGATATCGTTCGGCAAGAACTCCATCTCTATCTCCCAATAAGGGCTACCCCTCCCAAGGCGCTCCTGTCCCAAGTGTGTGACATCTTGTGTAAAAATCAAGTTAATCGTCGGGTAAACTAGGTGTACTTTCGTCGGGGGAAGCCCTTTGCAACGACAGTTGCCCAGACCGACCTCAGGCGATAGCCTGCCCAAAACGTCGGAGGCTTTGATGCGTTCCATTCTTTCTGCTTCTTTTATGACAGCCATGTGTCTTTCTGTTTCGCTCCCCGTGACAGCGCAGGCGCAATGCGGGGGAAATTTCTCCAGTTTTGTGGCCGGGCTGAAGGCAGAGGTGCAACGCCACGGGCTGAGCGCAGCGCAGGCGGATGCGTTTTTCAAAGGGGTTCGACAAGACAGCCGGGTGCTGAAAGCGGATCGGGCGCAGGGCGTGTTTCGGATGAGCTTTCTGGATTTCGCGAATCGGGTGATTTCGCAAAATCGGCTGACGAATGGCGCGCGGATGGCGCAGAAATACGATGCGATCTTTGATCGGGCAGAGCGCGACTATGGCGTCTCGCGCGGGGTGCTTTTGGCATTCTGGGCGCTTGAGACCGACTTCGGTCAGGTGCAGGGCGATTTCAATACCCGCGACGCGCTGGTGACGCTCGCGCATGATTGCCGGCGCCCACAATTGTTCCGCCCACAGGTGATCGCAGCGGCAGAGCTTTTCAAACGCGGCGACTTTGACCCGGCGCGCACCATCGGTGCTTGGGCGGGGGAAGTCGGTCAGGTGCAAATGCTGCCCGATGACATTTTGCGCAACGGGGTCGATGGTGACGGCGATGGCCATGTGGACCTGAAAGGCTCGAGCGCAGATGCGCTGATGTCCGGGGCGCGGATGATCGCGGGCATGGGGTGGCGGCGTGGTGAGCCTTGGTTGCAAGAAATCGCGGTGCCTGCGGAAATGGATTGGTCGAAGACCGGACTGAACCGCTCGCTCTCCACTGCGGAATGGGCGCGGATGGGGGTGAAACCGCGCTCGGGCGCCTTTGCGGGGGGGCAGGGTTCGGTGCTGCTGCCGATGGGGCGTAAAGGGCCTGCCTTCATCGCCTATCCGAATTTCAAAGTCTTGTTTGAGTGGAATAAGAGCTTTGTCTACGTCACCACCGCCGCCTATTTCGCGACCCGGTTGGAGGGCGCGCCGCGGGTCGATCCGCAATCGCCCGAGCCGGGGCTGAGCGTGGCGCAGATGAAGGCGCTGCAGCAAAAGCTACAGGCGCAGGGCTTTGATGTTGGCCCGATCGACGGGATCTTGGGGGAAAAGACCCGTGAAGCCGTGCAAAGTGTGCAAAAGCGGCTGGGCCTACCGGCAGATGCCTGGCCCACGCCCGCGTTGTTGCAACGGCTTTAATTTTCGCGGAAGGCGCGGGCGAAGTAATCGGTGAAGGGCTTGGTCAAATAGGCCAGAGGGCTGCGGTCGCCAGTGCGGATATAGGCTTCGGCAGGCATGCCGGGCAGGATTTCCAATTCCCCGAGTTTTTCGATCTCACCGGGATCAATCATCACCTCGACACGGAAATAGGTGGCTCGCGTTGCTTCATCGGTCAGCGCGTCTGCGGAAATGCGCGTCACTTGGCCAAAAAGTTCGGGCGTGGTGCGGCTCGCAAAAGCCGGGAAGCGCAAGGTGACCGGCTGGCCCACGGTGATTTCGTCAATATTGATTGGCGAGGCTTTCACCGCCACGACCAACGGGCGATCTTGCGGGATGATATAAAGCACGGGCTCTGCCGCGCGGATCACCGCGCGCGGGGTGGTGACGGCAAGTGCATATACCCGGCCAGCCACAGGGGCGCGCAGTTCAAGCCTGTCGATTTGCTCGGTCAGCGCGCGCCGCCGCTCGGCCAATTCCAATTCGCGGTAGCCAATATCGCGTAGCTGGGTTTCTGCATCTTCGCGGCGCTGCGAGGAAAGCCGTAGTGCTTCCAACTCAAGCTCGGTGATGCGCCCCTCGGCCTGTGCCTTTTCGGCCAAAAGCGAGCCCACTTGCCCGGCAAGGTTTGCGGCCTCGCGTTCAAGCGCCAGCACGCGGCTGGCTTGCGCCAGACCTTTTTCCAAAAGGCCGCGTTGGTCCGCCAGTTCCCGTTCGATCAGGTCTTGTTGCGATTGCAGGGCTTGGCGCTGCGCATCAATACCCACGATCTGTGCTTGGGTCTGCTCGCGCCGCTTTGCGACCTGTTCGAGCGATTTTTGCAGCGTTTCAAGCCGTGCCGCAAAAAGCCGTTTCTGCCCGTCAACCAGTTCTGCCACGTCGGGGTTGTGGGCGGCCTCTTGCAACAACTCTTCATGGAAGGTGATTTCGGGCGCATCGGCGCGCTCGGCTTCAAGCCGCCCGCGACGCGCCAGAATTTCAAAGAATTGGCCCTCAACAATGGCGCGTTCCGATTGCGCCAATTCACCGTCCAGCCGGATCAGCAATTGGCCTGCGGTGACGGTATCGCCCTCGCTCACGTCAATTTCGGCCACCACGCCGCCATCGGGGTGTTGCACCACTTGGCGGTGTTGATCGACCTCAACCTGACCGCTGGCCACAACGGCTCCTGCGATTGAGGAAAACACCGACCATGCCCCGAACCCGCCCACAAGAACACCAAGGGTCAAAAAGCCAATCACCAGCGCGCCGCGGGGGGAGAGCCGGTCAGGCCCCGCCGGAGCCGCAGAGGCCAGCTTGAGCGCCGCAGGTTTGGCCGTGTCGGCGGCAACGGGGGCACTCTGGGAGGTGGTTTTTTGATCGTCGCTCATGCCACACCTCCCGGGCCGGGTTTGCGCCCAATCTCAGCCGCGTTTTGCACCATTGCCTTGAGCACCTCTTCGCGCTGGCCAAAGGCGCGCCGGATGCCGTTGTCGAGCACCAAGAGCGTGTCACATTCGGCAATCGCTGCGGGGCGGTGCGCCATAATCAGCACCGCGCCGCCAGCCGCTTTCATGCCGCGCACCGCGATGTTGAGCGCCTGCGAGCCTTCATTATCGAGGTTGGCGTTGGGTTCATCCAGAACCAGCAGCACCGGGTTGCCGTAAAGCGCGCGGGCCAGACCGATGCGCTGGATTTGCCCACCGGACAGCCGCCCCCCAGCTTGCGTGACCTTGGTGTCATAGCCTTCGGGCAGATCGAGAATGAGCTTGTGCGCGGCAGCCCGTTTCGCCGCGTCCACCACCATTTCCGGGTTCGGGTTATCAGAAAGCCGCGCGATGTTTTCGGCAATGGTGCCATCAAACAGCGTGACACGCTGCGGCAGATAACCGATCAACTGCCCCAAGACATCCGGGTCATATTGATCGAGTGTCGCGCCATCGAGACGCAAAGAACCGTTCGCGGGGCGCCACAAGCCACAGATCGCCCGTGCAAGCGTCGATTTCCCCGCCCCCGAAGGACCAATCACCCCAAGCGCTTGGCCCGGGTCCAACCGGAAGGAAACCGCGCGCAAGGTCGGGCTTTGGGAGCCGGGGGGCGCGACGGTGAGCGTTTGTGCCTCAAGCACGGCTTTCGGGCGCGGCAGCGCAGTATGGTTGGGTTGGCGCGGCATCGTGCTAAGAAGGAGTGCGAGCCGTCCCCAACCATCGCGGGCGCGCGATACAATGGCCCACCCCCCCACGGCTTGTTCGACCGGGGCAAGGGCGCGGCCCATCAGGATTGAGCCCGCGATCATTGCCCCCGCGGTCATCTCGCCTTGCAGCACGATATAAGCGCCCAAAGCGAGAATTGCCGATTGCAGGAAGATGCGGAAGGTTTTGGTGAAGGTGGTGAAGCCCCCGCCCATATCGGTCGCCCCCAGCATCGAATCGGCTGCCTGGCTGCGGGCCTTGCGCCAGCGCCCAAAGGCGGCATTGCGCATCCCGAGTGCCTGAATGAGTTCGGCTTCCTCGCGCAGCTGGTCCGACATGCGTTCCGAGGCGATTTGCGCCCCGGTCGCCATTTGCAGTGGCCGGGAGGTGACCCATTGGTTGATCAGCGTAACGGCAATCAAAAGCACGCCGCCGCAGATCGACAAAAGCCCCAAAAGCGGGTGGAACAGGAAGATGGCCGAAAGGAACACCGGTACCCAAGGCAAATCGAAGATTGCCAAAAACACCGGCGAAGACAGGAATTTGTTGACCGCATCAAGGTCGCGCAACGCGGCGGTTGAAATCGCATCATTGGGCGCCAGCGCATTGCGGCGCAGGGCTGCATCAAAAACCCGCGCTTCAAGCGAGGCTTGCACCCGCGCACCAATTCGGGCGGTGACGCGCCCGCGAGCATAATCCAAAAGCCCCATAGCGGTGAAAAGGAACAGGACCAGCAGGAACAATGCCGTGAGCGTTTCAACGGATCTTGCGCCCAAAACGCGGTCATAAACCTGCAGCATGAACATTGGGCCGGTCAGCATGAGCAAGTTCACAAAGACCGAAAAAAGCCCCACAGCCCAGAAAAGGCGCCTGTTTTCAGCGCGGGCGGCGCGTAGTTCCGCTTTCCCTGCTGCCAGTTCGTCTCGTTTCATTCGGTGGTCTCCGCGAGCTCGATTGATTTTTGAGCAAAGCCTGCTCGTATTGAAACATCGCAAGAAGGGTAATGTGTTGCGACCATAAAAATGTATCGGTGCCTTGTCTCTGCGGTTCCGGCTCCTTATTCCTTGGGAAGGGTTTGGCCCAAAAAACGAGGTTTGTCACCTATCTTCGCTGCCGATGCGAAGGGCGGTCGGAGGTTGAATGCGTAGATTTTTTGGTTTCGCATTGGTGGTGGGCTTGACGCTAGCAGGCTGTGGGGAGCATCGGCCCACTGTGCCGCAGCAAGATGTGATCTATGATCCCTATGAGGCCGGAAACCGGCAAGTTCATGCCTTCAACAAAGGTTTGGACCGAGCTTTGTTCAAGGCCCGCGAGGGGCAGCCGCGCAGTCGCGACACCCTTCTGACGCGCAGTTTCTCGAACGCAGGCGGCAACCTTTCCCTGCCCGGGAAGGTCGTGAACTCGCTGCTGCAAGGGCGTCCAGAGCCTGCAATCAAGAACACGTTCCGCTTCGTTATCAACTCCACCCTCGGGATCGGCGGCATCTTTGATCCGGCGGGGTCGTCTTTCTCGCTGCCCGAAACAGATACTGATTTTGGTGAGACGCTTGCCGTTTGGGGCGCGCAGGAGGGGGCCTATATGGAACTGCCCTTCTTCGGTGGCTCAACCGAGCGCGATGCCTTGGGCCGTGTTGTTGACATCGCGCTGGACCCGGTTGGCCAAGTCCTTGAGGGCGCCGAGGCGACCGGGGCAATGGCACTTACGCTTGGTGGCAAGGTCGCCAAGCGCAAGCGGTTCGGCGAAACCGTAGAATCGGTCTATTATGACAGCGCAGACAGCTACGCGCAGGAGCGGTTGCTCTATCTGCAGATGCGCCGCCACCAATTGGCGGGCGAGGAGACGAATGATGAAGAAGCCTGGGATCCCTATGAAGACCCCTATGCGGAATGATCGGCGCCAATTGATCCTTGGCGCTGGGGCTACGGTGCTGGCTGTGGGGCTATTGCGCCCCGGTGCGGCTTTTGCGCTCACCGATGCCGAGGCGCGGGAACTGGTTTCGCGTGCGGTGAATGACGTGAATGCTGCGATTGCCTCTGGCAAGACCGGCCCGGGGCTTTACGCGCAGTTCGAGGCGATCTTCACGAAATACGCCGATGTGGCCACGATTGGGCGCTCGGCCTTGGGTGTTGCCGCGCGTCAGGCTTCGGCGAGCCAGATGTCGGCCTTCACCAAGGCGTTTCGCGGTTACATCTCGCGCAAATATGGTCAGCGGTTTCGCGAGTTCATTGGCGCCCGGTTTGAGGTAGAAGGCGCGCGGAAGGTGAAAACCTTCTATGAGGTGAAAACCGTTGCGCATTTGCGCGGCCAAGCCCCGTTTGAGGTGCTGTGGCATGTGTCGGATCGTTCGGGCAAACGGCTCTTCTTCAACGTGATCATCGAGGGCGTGAACATGTTGGCGGCCGAGCGCACCGAAATTGGCGCGATGCTGGACGCGCGGCGCGGCAATATCGATGCTTTGATCGCGGATCTGAAAAACGCCAGCTAATCACGGCTGACAGCAGAATTGAAAACGCGGCCCCGGTGAGGGCCGCGTTTTGTCTTTAGTAAAGCTGGCGCAAGAGCGAGTCGATCGCTTCGCCAAGGCTTTGCGGGCGCTGTGGTTCGGGCGCAGGTCCGCCGGGGCGGATCAATTGGCCATTGACCACCGGCACGCCGCCTTCGGGGATCGGGTCGCCCGAAGACCAAACCTGCCCCGGATAGGCGTTGGAGCCCGCATAAGGGTCGGGCTGGCCGCGCCATTCGGCAGGGTCGGCCATCGGCAGCGGGGTCACAGGCTGCCCCGCTTCCACCCGTGTCATCACCGCGTGCCAAATATCGGCGGGAAGCCCGCCGCCCGTCACGCCAGTGAGCGGCTTGTTATTGTCATAGCCCATCCAGACGCCCGCCACATAATCGGCGGTAAAGCCAATGAACCACGCATCCCGCGCGGCTTGGGTGGTGCCGGTTTTGCCTGCCGCCTCGCGCCCCTCAAGCTTCGCGCGCTGCCCGGTGCCTTGCTCGACCCCTTGGTGCATCATCCAGATCAATTCGCGCGCGGCTTTTTCCGAAATCACCCGCTCACCCATGCCACCGCCCGCGCCAAAGAGCGGTTCTTTATCGCCGCGCAGCCGCAGATCGGTGAGCCCATAGGGACGCACAGAAGAGCCGCCATTCAAAATGCCCGCGAAAGCCCCGGTCATTTCCAACAGCGTCGATTCAGAAACGCCCAGTACAACGGCAGGGCCTTCGGCGAGTTTCGAGGCAAAGCCAAAATCGGTGGCGGCGCGGCGCACCGCGTCAAAGCCCACGGCTTGGCCCACGCGCACGGTGGCGGTGTTGATGGATTTGGCAAGCGCCATCCAGAGCGGGATCGGTCCCAAATAACCGCCGCCATAGTTTTTCGGCGTCCATGGCCCAGAGCCGGGCACCGAAATCGTCAACGGTGCGTCTTCCACAATCGTGTCGGGCGTCCAGCCCATGTCGAGCGCCACCGCATAGACGAACGGTTTGAAGGTGGAGCCGGTTTGGCGGCGCGCTTGCGTGGCGCGGTTGAATGCGCCCGAGACTTTGGAGGCGCGCCCGCCCACCATCGCGCGCACCGCGCCATCGGCAGACATCACCACAATCGCCGCTTCCGCGGTGGACCCTGCGCGGACCTTGGTTTCAAAGATCTCTTTCAGCGCTTCTTCTGCGGCGGTTTGGATGCGTTGATCCAGCGTCGTGCGAATGACCACATCTTCCGTTGTGTCTTTCGACAAAAAGTCCGGAATGCTGTCCATCACCCAATCGGCAAAATAGCCGCCCGCGCGCGCTTGCGCGGCTTCCGAAAGCGTAGCCGGATTGGCGCGGGCTTTTTGCCATTCTGCATCGGTCAAGAACCCTTGGTCATGCATCAGGGCCAGCACCATGCCCGCCCGCTCTTGCGAGCGTTTGAGGTTTGTTGTCGGCGCATAGGTTGAAGGCGCTTTCAAAAGCCCGGCCAACATTGCGGCTTGTTGCGCATTCACATTCGCCGCCGAAATCCCGAAATAGCGCTGTGCGGCCGCTTCAAAGCCGCGTGCCCCCGCGCCAAGATAGGCGCGGTTGAGGTAGATCGTCAGGATCTCATCCTTGGAGTATTTGACCTCCATCGCCAGCGCATAGGGGATTTCCTTGATCTTGCGGGTGATCCCGCCCGAGCGGCAGTCGTTTTCATACTCGGCTTCGGTCTTCCACTGCTTTTGGTCATAAGGCACGCCAAGACAGAGTAGCTTGGCGACCTGTTGGGTGATGGTGGAGCCACCGTTGCCCGAGAGCGGGCCACGCCCTTCGGATAGGTTGATTTTGATCGCCGAGGCGATGCCGCGTGGTGAAACGCCGAAATGGCGATAGAAGCGCCGGTCCTCGGTGGCGACGACCGCGTTTTTCAAAAAGGGCGAGACGCTGCCAGCCGTGGTTTGCCCGCCAAAGGTTTCACCGCGCCAAGCAAAGACCTTGCCGTTTTCGTCGAGCAATGTGACCGAGCCTCGGTTGCGGCCATCCAAAAGCGCGGTGTAGTCGGGCAATTGCGCGTAGAAGTAAAAAGTCGCAAGGCCAAGGATCAACACCACCACTGCGCCCGAACGCCAGGTGAACCCCCAAATAATCCGCCAGATCAGGCTGAAGAGGCCGAGAATAAAGCCAGAAATCGGGCCGCGAGGGCGCGGGCTACGCGGTTTGCGCGGCGGCTTCGCCTTCCGGGTTGGGGCGGATTTCGCCTTCGGTTTCGCTGCCGCTTTCGAAGGGTATCGCTTGTCTGCCACCAGCGGCCCACGCCGCCCGCCTGTTCCCGCCATTGTCGTTCCATGCCCGTTGTTTCGGGCAACTTACACCGCCCGTTCCCCCATTTCGAGCCACAAGCTTTCACGATTCGGTTTTTAGAAAGCTTAAATATTGTGCGCTGCGCACAAATTGTGCGTTTTGGGCGTTGAATCGGATTTTGCCTGCTTAGGAAACAGGCGGCCATCCTTGTGCCTGACGGCCTTCCCAAGCCTTCTACGGCAGTGCGGTGCCTCCGGGCATCGGGGAGTGCTGACAATAGGAAGGGACATCCAGTGAAACTCATCATTGCAGCAATCAAGCCGTTCAAGCTCGAGGAGGTGCGCGAAGCGCTCACCGCTATCGGCGTGCGCGGCATGATGGTGACTGAGATTAAAGGCTTCGGCGCACAGTCGGGCCACACGGAAATTTATCGCGGTGCGGAATATGCCGTGAACTTCGTGCCGAAGGTGAAGCTCGAAATCGTCGTGGCCGATGGCCTTGCCGATGAAGTTGTCGAGACGATCCTGAAAGCCGCCAAGACCGATAAAATCGGCGACGGCAAAATCTTCGTGCTCGACGTCAATCAGGCCGTGCGGGTTCGTACCGCCGAAGCCGGCGACGACGCGCTCTAAGCAAGCTCAGGGGGACCAGAGACAATGAAAAACCTTGCAAAAATTTCGGGCCTCTCGGCGGCGCTTTCCGCGCTGGCGCTGCCCGCTTTCGCTCAGGAAGCGACTGAAGTCGTTGCCGAAGTCGTCGAAGCTGCCGGCCCGATCGTTGATAAAGGCGACGTGGCGTGGATGATGACCGCGACGCTTCTCGTTCTGTTCATGATCATCCCGGGCCTTGCGCTGTTCTACGGTGGCCTCGTCCGCACGAAAAACATGCTCTCGGTGCTGATGCAAACCACGATGATCACCTCGGTGGTGATGATCGTTTGGGTGCTTTGGGGTTACTCTTTCGCCTTCGGCGGCAGCTCCTCGCCGTTCTGGGGCGGCCTTGGCAAACTCTTCCTGTCGGGCGTGAACGCGGATTCGACCGCGGCAACCTTCACCGATGGCGTCGAGATCCCGGAATATCTGTTCATCGCCTTCCAGATGACCTTCGCCGCGATCACCCCGGCCCTCTATGTGGGTGCCTTTGCTGAGCGCGTGAAATTCTCGGCCGTGATCCTGTTCACCGTGCTGTGGGTGACCGTTGTCTACTTCCCGATCGCCCACATGGTGTGGGATGGCGCTGGCCTGATCTTCAACTGGGGCGCTGTTGACTTTGCTGGCGGCACCGTTGTGCACATCAACGCTGGTATCACCGCTCTGGTCTTCGCCTTCGTCATTGGCCCGCGTCTTGGCCTTGGCAAAGAGAACATGGCCCCCCACTCGATGACGCTGACCATGGTCGGTGCGGCGATGCTGTGGGTTGGTTGGTTCGGCTTCAACGCCGGTTCGAACCTCGAAGCCACCTCGGGTGCGACCCTTGCGATGATCAACACCTTCGTCTGCACCGCCGCCGCTGTGGTGAGCTGGGCTGCCGTTGAAGCGATCTTCCGTGGCAAAGCCTCGGGTCTGGGCGCTGCTTCGGGTATGGTTGCTGGCCTCGTTGCCATCACCCCGGCTTGCGGCACCTCGGGTCCGGTTGGCTCGATCGTGCTCGGCCTTCTTGTCTCGCCGATCTGCTACTTCTTCGTGACCAAAGTGAAGTCGATGCTGAAATACGACGACAGCCTTGACGTCTTCGGCGTGCACGGCATCGGTGGTATCGTCGGCGCGATCATGACCGGCGTGCTGATGGCCCCGGCCTTCGGCGGCATCGGCGACGCGGACTTCTCGATCGCTTCGCAAGTCTTCATCCAAGCCAAAGCCGTTGTGCTGACGATCGTCTGGGCCGGCGTGGGCTCGCTGATCCTGCTCTACATCGTCAAAGCCATCACCGGCCTGCGTGTGGCTGCGGATGACGAGCGTCAAGGTCTCGACCTCACGACCCACGGCGAAAGCGCCTACCACTCGTAAGAGTGAAGTCCAAGAAAACGAAAGGCCCGGGATCATCCCGGGCCTTTTGCTTTGGTTGGTTTGCGTTCTGCCTGTATCAGTCTGCCCGTCTTGCGGTTGGCTTGCGCAAGAACAGCGCCAGCGGGATGGCGCAAAGCGTGACCCACATCATCGCCTTGAAGTCATCGACGTAAGAGATCATCGCGGCTTGGGCGTTGACCGATTGGTTGATCACACTCCAAAACGCGCCTTCGCCGCGTGTCAGGGTGAGCGATTGCATCAGCCCGCCCAATTGCCCGCTCATGCGTGCGGCGAACTCCGGGTCGAGCAACGAGATGTTCGCCACCAGTTCGGTGTGATTGATTTGCGTATTGCGGGTGAGCAGCAGCGTGACAATCGAAATCCCGATGGACGAGCCGATGTTGCGCACAAGGCTGAAAAGGGCCGTCGCATCGCCGCGATATTGCGGATCCAGCGTGGCAAAGGCCACGGTGGAAAGCGGCACGAAAACAAGCCCCAACCCAAGCCCTTGCACAAAGCCAGAGACCACGATCAGCGTTGAATCCATCTGCGGGCCAAAGCCGGTCATGATGTAGAGCGACCATGCGGTGAGCAAAAGCCCCGTCACCACCAGTTTGCGGGCATCGACGACGCGCAAGAGTTTGCCTGCTGCGATCATGGTGATCATCGTGCCCATGCCGCGTGGGGCCATCACCACGCCAGTGGTAATGATCGGATATTGGAAAATGCCCGAAAGCATCGGCGGCAGAAGGGCGAGTGACGAGAGAAGAATGATCCCGATCACGAAGATGAAGACGAGCCCGGTGACAAAGTTGCGGTCTTTGAACATGCCGGGTTCCAAGAACGGATGCTCGGTCCCCAAAATCCAGATCACGAAGACCCAAAAGCCTGAAAGCGCGATGCCAAGCTCGATCCAAATCTCGGCGGCGTTGAACCAATCCACCTCGCCGCCGCGGTCGAGCATCAGTTGCAGCGCACCGACGCCGATGGCCAAAGCCGCAAAGCCGATGAAGTCAAAACGCCGAATGCGCCGTGCCATATGCGGCAGGTAGGCGGCACAGCCGAGGAGCGCCACCGCGCCCAAAGGCACGTTGATATAAAAGACCCAGCGCCAGTTGATTGTGTCCGTCAGATATCCGCCCAAGGTGGGGCCGATGATCGGGCCGACCATGATCCCCGCGCCCCAGATCGCCATCGCTTGGCCGTGCTTTTCGCGCGGGTTGATATCGAGCAGGAAGGTTTGGCTCAGCGGCACGATGGCCGCGCCAAACACCCCTTGGGCAAGGCGAAAGAGCACCATCGTCTCAAGGCTCCAGGCGATGCCGCACAGCATTGAGGCCGCTACGAAGCCAATGATTGAGGCGATGAACACCTCTTTGCGGCCATAGCGTTCAGAGAACCAGCCCGTCAGCGGCGTGGCGATGGCTGCCGCCACAATATAAGAGGTCAGAACCCAGTTGATCGTATCCGAGGAGGCGCCCAAATCGGCGCGCATCGCGGGCAGGGCCACATTGGCGATGGTGGTGTCGAGCACCTGCATGATGGTGGCCAGCATCAAGGAGGCGGTGATCAGCCCCTTATGCGGAACCTCGGTGGGCGCGCTCATGGCTTATTCTCCGGTCGCGGCCTGCGCGGGGGTGGCTTCGAGCCCCATCACCAGCGCATCGAGATGCGTCTGCGCTTTGGTATCCACCGTGACCGAGGCTGAAAGCCCGGTGCGCAGCCCCTCAAGGTTGCTGCCGGGCACAAGGCGCAGGGTTACCGGAACCCGCTGGGTCACCTTCACCCAGTTGCCCGTCGCGTTTTGCGCGGGCAGGATCGAAAATTCCGCCCCGGTGCCTGCGCCCACGGCTTCGAGCACCGCTTCATAGTCACGGCCTGGGAAGGCGTCGAATTCGATCGTGGCCTTTTGCCCGGGGGCCATGTGGCCAATTTGGGTCTCTTTGAAATTCGCCTCAATCCATGTGTCGCCGGTTTCGACGAGCGAGAAGAGAGAGGCGCCCGCCGTGACGAACTGACCGGTTTTGAAGCTGCCCGCCTTATAGACCACACCATCGGCGGGGGCTTTCACGGTGGTTTGGCTCAGATCATAGGCGGCTTGGTCGCGCGCCACGAGCGCGGCCTGCACGGTCGGGTGATCATCGGTTTTGACATCTGGGTTGCCGCCCAAAGCGGCCAGCGCGGCGGCCACGTTTTGCTTGGCAGCGGAAAGCGTTTCAAGCGCGGAGGAGGCATCATGGCGCGCGGCATCCAGCGCCGATTGCGTGCCTGCGCCGCGCGCGGTGATTTGCTGTTGGCGCTCAAGCTCGCTTTGCAGGTAATCGGCGTTGTCTTGCGCCACCTTTTCTTGCGCCACAGCAGCAGCCCAAGCGGCGCGCAATTGTTCGACCCCGAGCCGGGCTTGGGCAAGCGATGCTTCGCCTTGCGCAAGCGCGAGTTCATAGGGTTGCGGGTCAACGCGGAAAAGCGGCGCGCCCGCTTTCACCACCGCATTGTCAGCAATGAAGACCTCCGTCACCCGGCCCGAAAGCTGGGAGGCTACGGAAATGCGGGCTTGTTGCACGGCGGCATTCTCGGTCGATTCGTAACGGCCCGAGGCCAACCAGACCCATAGCCCGCCTGCCACAAGTGCCAGCGGCAGGGCGGCCATCAGGAGTTTCTTCGGAGACTTCTTCGGGGCAACGGTTTCAGCGGTCATGGTCGGTCTCGGTCGTGTGGGAAAGGTTGGAAATGATCTGGCGCAGCGCGGCCATCAGTTGTTCGACGATGGCGGGGTCCAGCCCCGCTAGTGCATCGGCGTAAATTGTCTCGGCGATTTCTTTGGCTTGGCCGATCACCGCACGCGTCTTGTCGGTGGCATGCAGGATGCGGATGCGCCGGTCATGCGGGTCGGGCTGGCGTTCGACCCAGCCTCCTTCCTGCATCCGGTCGGCAAGTCGGCTGAGCGAAATCGGTTCGATTTCCAGCAATTCAGCCAACCGCGCCTGCGGTTGGGGGCCGCCGCGCATCAGATGCACCAAGAGCCGCCATTGCGCCGAAGTCAGGCCCAACTCGGCGGCGCGCACCTCAAATCGGCGGCGTAGCAGCCGCGTCGCATCATGCATAAGAAAGCCAAGGCTTTCGGGGGGAAGTTCGCAATCGCTCATGTGGACCCTCTAAGAGATAAGCGGGTATATTATAAGCGTGCTTATGATTTCAAGGGCTGGACGCGGAAAATGCAAAGGGCGGCCCCGCAGGACCGCCCTTCTCACGCGTTTTTGTGCAGATCAGACGCCAGCGTCAACGATCGCGCGGGCCAGCAGCGGCACCGTTTTCGTGTTCAGGCCAGCGATATTGAGCCGCGAGTCGCCCACCATATAGATGGCGTTATCGACGCGCATTTTCTCAACCGCCTCCGGGCTCGCCCCAAGGCGCGAGAACATGCCACGGTGGCGGGCCAAGAAGTCGAACCGATCCGAGTTCGACAGTTGGCGCAGTTCTGCGGCGAGTTGTTCGCGCAGGCCCAGCATGCCGTTGCGCACCTCTTCCAGCTCGGCCATCCAGTCGGCTTTCAAGGTGGCATCGGTCAGCACCATCGTCACCAGACGCGCGCCGTGATCGGGCGCGAAAGAGTAGTTCTGGCGGTTCAGATAGGCGAGTGTGCCTTGCGTTACGTCTTTGCTGGCCGCATCGCTCAGCACCATCAGGCAGCCGGTGCGTTCGCGGTAGATGCCGAAGTTTTTCGAGCACGAGGCTGCAATCATCACCTCGGGCAGACGCGAGGCAATCAGCCGGGTGCCCGCGGCATCGTCTTCAAGACCATCGCCAAAGCCCTGATAGGCAAGGTCGATCATCGGCACGGCGCCTTTGGCTTCCAAAAGGTCCGCCACTGCGCCCCATTGCTCGAGCGTCAGGTTCGCACCGGTCGGGTTGTGGCAGCAGCCGTGCAGCAGCACCACATCGCCCGCTTTCACCGCCTGAAGGTCTTCCATCATCGTGTCAAAGGCGACAGCGCGGGCGTCATTGTCGAAATAACGGTAGAGTTTGTACTCCTGCTTCATGAAAGCGAGGATCGACAGGTGGTTCGGCCACGTCGGGTTGGAGACCCAGACGGTCATATCCGGGTTCGCCATCCGCGCCAGTTCAAATGCCTGACGGCAGGCACCGGTGCCACCGACGGTGGCAAGGCAGGCCAAACGGTCGGCCGGGTAGTCCGCACCCAACACCATTTCCGCCATCGCCGCGTGGAACGCCGGTTCCCCTGCGAGTGCGGTGTAGCTTTTCGAGGTTTCGGCTTCCCAAAGCTGTTTTTCGGCGGTTTTGATCGCGCGCATCACCGGGGTCAGCCCGTCGGCGTTTTTGTACACGCCAACGCCGAGATCGACCTTCTCGGGGCGCGGATCAGCCCGATACTGACCCATTAGGGCCAGGATCTTATCCGGGGCTTGAGCTTTGAGGGAATTGAACATCATGCTTCTCCGGTTGCGACCTTGAGGTCGTTAAACATGCCCCATTCGGCCCAGGCCCCGTCGTAAACGGCATGGTCGCGATGGCCGATGCGTTCGAGCGCGAAAGCCAAGAGCGCCGCATTGACGCCCGAGCCGCAGGTGGTGATGGCGGGTTTCGACAAATCCACCCCGGCGGCTTCGAAAATCGCGCGCAGTTCTTCGGGGGATTTCATCGTGCCGTTTTCAGTCAGCACCGTATCCCACGGCACGTTTTTCGAGCCGGGGATATGGCCTTGGCGCAGGCCGGGGCGCGGTTCGGGCTCAGCGCCAATGAACCGGCCATGCGCGCGCGCATCGATAATTTCATGATCGCCCAGTTTCGAAGCATGGGCCACCTGCGTGACATCCTTCACCAGATGCGCTTGGCGCTGCACGGTGATGTGACGGTCACGCAGCATCGGCGGCATGTCTTCCACTTCACGCCCTTCGGCGACCCATTTCGGAAGGCCGCCATCCAGCACGGCGACATCCACCTTGCCCATCAGCCGGAAGGTCCACCACACGCGCGGGGCGGAGAAAATGCCCTTCTGGTCATAGATCACGACCTGATGGCCATCGCCCACGCCCATCGCCCGCATCCGGGAGACGAATTTTTCAACTGGCGGTGCCATATGCGGCAGATCAGAGCGGCTATCGCAGATCTCGTCGATGTCGAAGAACCGCGCGCCCGGGATATGCGCCGCATCATAGGCGGCTTTCGCATCAATCCCCATTTGCGGCAGGAACCAAGATCCGTCGAGAATACGCAGATCGGGGTCGCGCAGATGCGTCTCCAGCCAGTCTGTGGAAACGAGCGTTTTCGGGTCGTCCAAAGCCATCGCATGCCCTCCAGTCATCGCTTCGTGCTTAGACTCGCGCGCTGATGGGGGCAAGGCCAAGCCTCAGCTGTGTTGCTTCAGAAGGCGTTGTTTTTGACGGTTCCAGTCGCGTTTCGCTTCCGTCTCGCGTTTGTCGGCAACCTTCTTGCCTTTGGCGATGCCCAGCTTCAGCTTCACCCGGCCCTTGTCGTTGAAATACATCGACAGCGGCACAAGCGTCATGCCTTCGCGCCCAATCGCTGCCCAAAGCCGCGCCAGTTCGCGTTTAGAGACAAGCAGCTTGCGGGGGCGACGTTCTTCATGGCCAAAGACGCCCGCTTCCTTGTAGGCCGCGATATAAGAGTTGATCAGCCACAACTCGCCGTTCTCGACCGAGGCATAGCTCTCGGCGATGTTCGATTGCCCAACGCGCAGGCTTTTCACCTCAGAGCCCATCAAAACGATCCCCGTCTCAAGGTCGTCTTGAATAGCATAATGGTAACGCGCCTGCCGGTTTTCGGCGATCAGCTTGGAGTTGGGATCAGATTTCTTGGCCATGGTCTCGCTGAGATAGGCGAGCAGGGGCGTTATGTCCAGTGCGGCACCAAGGTGCTGGACAGGACGGCAGGGCCGCAGTAGCGCCGTATATAGGAGTATACAGATGGTGCTTCAGATCTTCATCGGCTCGGTCATGATTCTGGCCAATGTGCTTGCCGCAGGCTTGGCGGCCTGGATCATGGAGTGGGGCTTTTCGCGCCTTCATGGCTGGCTCTTGCGCGAGCCGCATCGCCCCAAATTGCTGATGGTGCTTTTGGTCGTATCGCTCTGGGCGATGGGGGTGGTCACCGTAGGCGTCTGGCTTTGGGCGATCTGCTTCCGGCTCTTAGGCGTGTTCCACACGATGGAGGCGGCGGTCTATTTCTCGCTCACCTCCTATACGACGCTGGGCTATGGCGATGTGATCTTGCCGAAAGACTGGCGTATTCTCGGCGCGATGACCGGGGCGGGCGGATTCCTCAACTTCGGGATTCTGGCGGCCATGCTGGTCGAAGCCTTGCGGCATGTGCGGCTGAGCCAGTTGCAGGCCTATCGGGGCAAGTGATTCCGGAAAATCGGGCGTCGGACGTGACGCTGACTCGGGATTTCGCACCCTTCCCTAAGGTCATCTAAGGATTTTTGCGGATTGGGGAAGCGCGATTCCCGTGTTGGTCGCGCCGCAACAGCGGGGAGGCGAAGTCTTGGAGCAGATTTTCGCGCGTGTCAGACCCAATGAAAAAAGGGGCTTTGGCAGGGGCGTGAAAGAAAATGCACGAAGGCGCGAAAAAAGGGGTTGCGCCCCTCGGGCAGTCTCCGTAAAAGCCCCCTCACCGAAGCGGAACACACCGCGACGGTGCGCCGGACGGGTCGCAAGACACTGAAAGCGAACGGAAAAATGGAGATGCTGTTGGCTAGCAGCGCCGCGAGTGATTGGCGCTACTGGTTGATTTTGTTTCCTTGCTCTTTGACATTGATGGATATCTGAAGAGATATGTGGGCGGTTTGGGCGCGAATGCGACTGCGAACCGAGACATATCGGCGCTCTAGCTTC
>NZ_OBMP01000028.1:0-1118 GCF_900217725.1 Rhodobacter sp. JA431 | reverse complement strand
GCGAAGCGCAGTTTTTCTTCCATCGCGATCGGCGCAATCAGTTCGACTTCGAACTTCAGGTTGTCGCCCGGCATCACCATTTCAGTGCCTTCCGGCAGGTTCACGGTGCCGGTCACGTCGGTGGTGCGGAAGTAGAATTGCGGACGGTAGTTCGCAAAGAACGGCGTGTGGCGGCCGCCTTCTTCCTTGGTCAGGATGTAGGCTTCGGCTTCGAACTTGGTGTGCGGTTTCACCGAGCCCGGTTTGCACAGCACTTGGCCACGTTCCACGCCCTCACGGTCGATGCCGCGCAGCAGCGCGCCGATGTTGTCGCCAGCTTCACCGCGATCAAGCAGTTTGCGGAACATTTCAACACCGGTGCAGGTGGTTTTCTTCGTCGCACGGATGCCGACGATTTCCAGTTCGTCACCCACGTTGATCACACCGCGTTCCACACGGCCGGTCACAACCGTGCCGCGGCCCGAGATCGAGAACACGTCTTCGATCGGCATCAGGAACGGTTGGTCAACCGCACGCGCCGGGGTCGGGATGTATTCGTCAACGGCTTTCATCAGCGCGTGGATCGAATCTTCACCGATCTCTTTCATTTCGCCGATCAGCGCTTGGTGCGCCGAGCCTTTGACGATCGGGGTGTCGTCACCCGGGTAGTCGTAGTCCGACAGAAGCTCACGAACTTCCATTTCCACCAGCTCGAGCAGCTCTTCGTCGTCCACCAGGTCCACTTTGTTCATGTAGACGGTGATGTACGGAATGCCGACCTGACGGCCGAGCAGGATGTGCTCGCGGGTTTGCGGCATCGGGCCGTCCGACGAAGCAACCACGAGGATCGCGCCGTCCATTTGCGCCGCGCCGGTGATCATGTTTTTCACATAGTCAGCGTGGCCGGGGCAGTCGACGTGCGCGTAGTGGCGCGCTTCGGTTTCGTATTCCACGTGCGCCGTCGAGATCGTGATCCCGCGGGCTTTCTCTTCCGGCGCGCCGTCGATTTGGTCGTAGGCTTTGAATTCGCCGTAGTATTTCGTGATCGCAGCCGTCAGCGTCGTCTTGCCGTGGTCAACGTGACCGATCGTGCCGATGTTGACGTGCGGTTTGTTCCGTTCAAACTTTGCCTTTGCCAT
>NZ_OBMP01000005.1:158791-288601 GCF_900217725.1 Rhodobacter sp. JA431 | reverse complement strand
GAAGGGGCGCGTGCTTTGCCCCGCGGTGATGACGATATCCTCATCCGTGATTGCCAAAATCGCCGCCCCGGGCAGATCGACCAAGGGCTTCAGCATCCCGCCCACCTCGGCAAAGCGCATATTGGCCGCGCGCCCGATCTCTTCGAGCACCCCCAGCGGTTCCATATCGACCGTGATCTCGGCCCCAACCCGATAGGCGGGCTCGGTGCCGCCATCTTCGCGCGCCACCGCCGCATCGCAAGCCGCCATCGCCGCCGCCCATTCGGCAAAGGGCAGCCGCCAAGGCGCCAGATTGCGCCCGCCGAAGATCCATTCGGACCCATAATAAATGCCGCGCGCGATGTTATAGGCGATCACCGCCGCATTGCGCGTGGGCGCATAGGTGGACCGATTCCCCCAGCGATGCGCGCCAGTTCCCCCCGCCGTGCTGTCAAGGCGCGGGTCATAAAGCGGCAGCGGCGCAAGCTCCCACAAAAAGGCGGGGTAAGAGCCGCGGCTGTCATCGTCATAGCGCGTCACCACCACGGCATAAGATTTGCCCGTGCCAATGTGATCTTCGGTCCAAGGATACTCCGGGTCAGATCCAAAGAGATGCACCAAGAACGGATCGGCCGCGCTTTGCGTGCCGTCATAAAACCGCAGGCAAATCCGGTTGCCGGGCGCGTAAAAGCCAAATTCGCTCGTGTAGCCATCGTCGGCCGCGTTCGTAAGCCAGCGCCCGACATAGATGAACTGCGCCGTGTCGGTATCGGGCGCAGGCCCCTCAGGCCCCGGCCCGCCCGCCAATTCTCCCACCGAGCCCGGATCGAGAGCGACCCAGGCCCCGTAAGTGACCTCCCCAGTCTGGTTGTTTGTCACCTTGGACCGCTTGCGCACCGGCAGCCAGGCATGGCCGGTCGCGTCATCCCATGCGCCCGGCTCATCATCGACCCAGAGCCCGGCCAGATCCTGCGGCAGGCAAGAGACCTCGATCACCTCGGCGATGAAGCGCGTGTCCTTGCCCCAGTTCGCGATATATTTGCGTTTGCCGCCGGTGGCATAATCGCCCAGCACAAAGCCAAGCGGCTTGTCATCGCCAAGCTGCACCTCGAAGGTGACATCGATCTCTTGGCGCGGCGTCTTCATCAGCGCCTTTTGCAGCGCGCCCGCCAAGAGATTGAGGCCAAGCCCGACGGTGATCTGCGCCAAAGCCGCCGAGGCCGTAAACGCCCCAAAAACATGGACCGCAAGCCAACCGGTCACCACATCCGCGCGGGCCGGACCGGCCCCGAACGCGATCAGCGCCGTGGAGAGAAAGAGGATCTTCCGCATCGTCAGCCGACCCTGAAGGCTCGCGTGGCGGCCGCGCGCTCGCGCACGCCAAGCCCCGTTTCCGTCAGCACCAAAAGCGTGCCGCCATTCACCACCGCCAGCGCGCCGATCGGGCCTTCCTCAATGAGGGCAATATCGCCCAGCTGCGCCGCGGAGGGATGGATTTCGGGCAGCAGATCGGCCACGGCATCGCCCAGGCAGGTATAGCCCGCCCGGCGCAGCGCCAAAGCCGCCCCCGCCGCCGTGCGATAGCCGCCCCAATCGCCACGCAGATCAACCCCGGTGATCGCCTCAACGACGCCCGCGGCAAGCCCAAGGGCGCAATCGCGCTGCCCCCAGGCAAAGGGTTCCGCCCGGTGGCGCTCGATCTCGGCCGACATCCGCGCGCGCCATCCGCGCGGGCGGGTCAGGTGCTGGGTCAGGTTTTGTACCATTGAATCGTCCTTGCCCCGATGAGCGCCGCCGCCTCGCAAAACCGATCCGTCGCCGCGCGCCGCTTTTGATGCGCGTCAGAAGATTTTGCAGGCGAGCTCATGCCAAGCTGCGTCATGATTTCTGAGCGGATGGAGAGCGCGATCCCGCCCTCGCCGCCCGCCGCCGGCGTCGAGATCGGGCCATCATCGACAATCCCCACCCATTGCAATTGCGGTGCCGAGGTAAAAGCCCCGCCCGTCATCGTCGTCGCGTGGATCTCGACATAGGCGAGCCGCAGATCGAGACCCTGCACCAATTCCCGCACCGGATCGGCAATGGCGCTCAGCGCCACCGAGACCGCATTGTCCGTTAGGTCCGCGACATAGCGCAGCCCCTCGACGGTGAGACCGCAGCCGCCGATATAATCGCGCCGCTGCGCCGCCCCGCCCGGATGGGCCACCTCGATCGAGATCTCTTCGGCCCCCGACCAAAGCCCGATCGGCACCGCCGCGCCGGTCTCTCGATCGCGCCCAACGATCCAGACAAAATGCACCGGCGCAATCCCGGCCTCGGGCGCCGCCGCAAGGCTCGCCGCAAAAGACGCATCGAGGAATTGCATCTCAGACCTTTTGCAAAAGCGTGAGGCTCGCGCCTTGGCTGTACTTGCCCGGCATGGCGGAAAACCCGGTATAGTCTTCGACCATGGCTTTGAAATATGGCCGGTCCATTTCCACGGCAGCCCCGACCGAGACACCGAAGGGCACATAGGGATAGACCGAGAGTTCCGCCAAATCGCCCGCGGCATCGGCCACGCCTTCCTCGGCGAAGGTTGCGAACCAAACCCGGTCAGTACCATGCGCAACGCTAAGTCGGTCTCCAATCGACACCGGATAGCCCGGAGGCAAACCGGAAAGCCCGATCGCTGTGCGGTCGGACGAGACCGAGGCAACCGTAACATTGCCGCCAACCCGCCCATAGCATGCGGACATATAAGCGGGGTCAGCCCAGAGGAAGGTTTTTGCCATGCCATCGAGCGCGAGAATTTTCGCATCAACCGCACGCGCCTCAGCCCATGACCGTGCGACAAGCGGCACCGTTGCAGTCCAGATCGGCGGGGCAAGCTGGGTTGACCAAACCTGCCCGCGCGCCGTGCCCGAGGTTTCGTCAAAGCGGCGCAAGGTCAGCGGGATTTGTGCCGCCTTGATGTGATCGCTCAAGAAGTCGAGCGCGTAAGGGAAGGAAAGGGCCATCAGTAACGCTTCCGGCTGTTCATGCTGTATTGCTGGATCTTCGTTGGCAGCGCCTTGTCCTGCGCGGCGGCCATCTGCCCCATCTCGGCGCGCACGGTCGCCATGATGCGCCCATCATCGCTTAGGGTGAGTTCGGACGCGGTCTGCACGATCTGGCTCGCGCCCTGATTCATCATCCGTTTCGACACGTCATGCGGGATGATCCGCGTCCCGCTCGGCAGATCGACAATCTCACCGCCGCGCTCGTTGATCTGCGTAAGCCCGCCGCGCCAGTTGCTTGTCCCATTGGCATTTGCCCCAATGCCGAACGCCGAGAGAATGCCGCCAAGGATGCCACCACCGCCGCCGGAAAACAGCTTCTCAAAGGCCGAGTTCATGACCATCTCAGCGAGCTTTGCGATGATCTGGCCAAGCATCTGCTTGAAGCTGATGGCCCCGGTCACGAACGAGGAAAACGCGCTGGTGATCGATTGCTTCCAGCTTTCCGTGGCGTCCTGAAGGCGCTGCATCGCATCACGCTGCTGCACAAGCGCCGCGATCTGCTGACCGCTCGTAGATGCCGCCGAGACGCCAGCCTCTTTCAGCTTGTCAAAGATATTCTTGTCCGTTTCAGAGGCGAACATCGTCGCTCGCAGCCGGGCGATATCCTCATTGAGACTTTTGACCACGCGCTGCAAATCAGAGAGCCTCCCGGCAGCGCCCCCACCACCGCCTGCGCCGCCCGTGCCGCCGCCGTTGTTAAGCGTGGTCAGTTCATCGTTGGTGGTGGCCACAGCTTCGGCGAGTTTTTTGGCGGCGGCGCCAGCCTCATCGAGGCCAGCGGAGAGCCGTGAACGCGCGATTGCACCCATCGCCCCAGCCGCAATTCCTGCAGCCTCCGCAGAATCGCGCATGCTGTCCCAGCTACTTCCGGCACTTTCAGCCGCCGACGCGAGCTTGCTTGCCACGCCATCGAATCCAGCGCTCAAAGCGGATTGTGACATCGACACAAGGAAGCGGAACCATGCCCCCTGCATATCCGCAACGAGGCCAAAGAAGCTCGACCTTATCTGCGCCCACACAGCAGAAAGCCCCGCCGGCACTGCACCTGCCGCCGTGACCATGCCGCGCCAAACGCCGGAGGCAACCTCCCCAAGCAGCTTCATCGCATTGCCAAAACCACCAGCTGCGGTCACCAGCGCCATGAATTTGCCGACAAGGTATCCGGCTCCGACGACAAGCGCCCCAATGCCAGTGGCAATCAGCGCCCCCTTGAGAAACCCCATCGCGAGAGAGAGGCCCTTTGTCGCAACGCTCGCCATCGCAGCCGCGCGGGTTTGCGCCCCAAGCGCCATTTCAAGCGCAATGGATTGACTCACCGCCTGCGCCATCGCCCGCACGGCAGAGACACCAAGCGCGATTGCGTAGCGCCCGGCAAAGATCGTCGCTACTACCGCAGCGGTCCCGGCAAGCGTCTGCATCACGGTCATAATGGTGTCGGCATGTGTTCGGAAGGCTGTGGCAAGTGCAGTGACGGCGCCAGCGGCGGCCACTAGGGCAGGCACAACCTGCGCGCCGATGGTATTGCGCACACCGCCCCAAGCCATCCGCATTTCCGCTAAAGCTGCAGCGCCTCGCAGCATGGACGCTTTGGTTTTGTCGTCCATGATTGCGCCAACACGTTCTGCCATGTCGCCATATTGCTTCATGCCCTCGCCGCCATTGCGCAGAAGCGGCAGGAGCCCAGAGGCCTCATCAGCTACGGCTTCCATGTAATAGATCAGCTCGGCCTGTGACAGGCTCGCCTTTTCAAGCGATGAGACGTAAAGCTGCAGCGCATCTGCACCGGAAAGGCCGCGAAACTGCGCCGCGGTCACACCGACTTTGGGCGCAATCTTCTCGAAGAAGTCTGCCATCTCGCCGCCGCCGGTTTGGAGGAAATCGCCGACGCGATCATTGGTGTCTTTCAGGATATCGCTGAGCTTGTCCTGCTCGATGCCAACGCTTCGCGCACCAGCCGCCCACCGCTGAAACTGCTCTGCAGGAGTATTGGCTAGCGTCGAAAGACGCTGGATTTCAAGGCCCGCATTGATCGCGCCCACCCCCATCGCCGTGAAAGCCGTGGCCATGGAAGAGGCTGCGCTCGCCGCAATTTTGCCAGCACGGGCCGCAAATGATGCAAGCGAGCCCTGCGACGTTTTGAGGCCACGCGAGAACTGCGCGCTGTTAAGCCCGAGGTTGACCCGCAGGGCTCCGATCACAGAGGATGCCATTGATTTACCTTCGAGGGTCTAAGATGAAATTTATGCTGACCATTGCCGCTGTCTGCGCCACAGCAAGCCCGGCGCTATCAGGCCCGGCAGATGATTATTCCACCCGCGAAGGGTGCATGCGGGCACTCGCGGTGGCGATGCCGCTCACGTCAAAGAGCGATGCGCCAATTCGCAGAGAAGAAGAGCGGTTAAGGGCTGCTCCACCGGAGGTGTCAGAAGAAGCGGCGCGCGTCATTGATGCGCTAAAAGCACGGGATGCCGCCACGCTCGCATGGGCAAACGCGATCATGGATATGTGTGCAGCCTATCCTCAGTGACGCGCCAGCGCCCGGTCGATATTATCCCATGCCTCATGGAAGCGCTTCGCCCGCTCGCGCGGGTCCACCTTTACGCCGACGAACTTCTCAAGCGGAATGACCTGCTTCAGGTGCGGTAGCATCGCCCCGAACCAGACCATTTCACGCTCGCGCTGCAGGCGCTTCTCCGCGCCCTCAAGCTCAAGGCTGGTAAGGCGCGGAGTGATCTCCCAAAATCGGGCCGGGTCAAACCCGGCGCCGATGTAGATGACATAGATTTCGCCGAGGCCTACGCCGCCGCCTCGCCCCCGTTTCCCACGGAAACCTCGGCATCGGGGAAGGCCGCCTTGACGACGCGACCGATCAACTCAGGATCAGACGAAACGAAATCGTCGGCCAGATCATAGGCCTCATCTTTCCCCATCTTTTCGCCCTTGATCAGCGATTCACCGATGATCGCAATCATCAAGGCGAATGGGATCGCGTTGCCCTTGATCTCAAGGCGGTCGAGGAAGTCTTCGCCATATTCGGCCTGTAGCTTCGCCATGACGCCCCAAGTAAGGCGCAGCGAGTAACTCTTGCCGCCAAATTGGTGACGGCAGGTTCCAGTAACATCAGCCATCAGTCACACCTCACGACAAAGCGCGCGGGTCAGGCGTAACCCGGTTGAAGATCTTCATCGAGAGCGAGGCCATGCGCTTATCACCCACGCTCGATTGCGGGGTCCAGCTGTTGACGTAGCCGCGATAGGTGCGGCGGATGCCAGCGACGACGAATTCCACATAGACCTCTTCCCACGTCCCGGCCTCGGTCAAGCCTGCGAGCGTTTCGAGCAGGACTTGGCTTGCATGTTCCGGCCAATACTGCAGGTCTTGCGACCAATCCGCGACCGAAAGCAGGCCGGGAATGGTTTCGCGCGAACGGCCCGGCGACTGCATGTGCGTCACCTCGATATCGTCCGGCGCCCGTTCCGGCACGCTCAATTCCTCGACCCCGAGGATTTGTGTGAACGTGGTGGTGGCATCGACCGTGCGGCCAATCCACAATTCGTCCTGATAGCCAATATCGGCTTGGGAAGCGGCTTCGACCATCAGCTGGCCCTCCATGATGTGAGAAAGTCGAGAGTGATGCGCTCGGGCAGATTGACCGAGGCTTGCTCAAGGCCAGAGCGCTGGCCGTCGAGTTTGATCAGGCGGAACGCGCCGCCGCGATAGCATTGCAGCAGATCAATGACCGCACCGGCGACGCCACGCGCCTCGCCATAGTTGAGACCGAAAACATCGACCTGCACGCGCCCCTGCCATAGGTTCGTCGGCCCTTGCTGGGTCACCACGTTATCGTTGCCGATCAGGGTGAGCATGATCGAGGGAAGAGGCTGCCCGTCCACTGACAGGCCCCAGTTGATGCGCCCGGCAGGAACAAGATCAGCGAGCGCGGCGTCGCCGCGCAGAAGCGCCAGGAAATCGTTTTCCATTAGTTCTCCCAACCGCTCCGCTTGGCGTTCCGCAAGATTGCCCGCTGGATGCCATCCCAGAGGATCGGCTTGAGCCGCTCGATTGTCGGCTTCGCTTCGGCGTCAAAGGCCGGGCGCATGAAGGGCTGCGGCGCAGTGCCGGGATGCTTCGACCCCGCGAACTTCCCGCCATTGATGTGTGGCGAAGTGCCAAACTCAACGAGGTGACCGTGACGCCCCCCGGCACCAAGGCGATAGGATGGGCCAAGATAAAGCTCGATGGCGTCCCGTTCTTCAGCAGTCAGCGCGCGCTTGAATTTCTTCTGACGGCCATTCAGTAGCGATCCGAACTTGATAGATGCGCGCAGCTTTCCCTTGCGCACTGGGGCGAGGGCTTGAGCCTTTTCTTTCATCGGCTTTGCGGCCTTGCGCATAGCAGCCCGTAGAACTGGTTTTCCTTGGCTTTTCGCAAGGTTGTCGAGGGCCTTCTCAAGCTCGGCAAGTCCCTGAATGTTCATCCGAACCGTGTTACTCATGGCTCAACCTCGCAAAGCATCTCAATCAGGCCCCGCCCATCACCCACAGCGGAGACGCTGCGGATATTCCAAACCTGCCCGCGTGCAATGACGCGGTTTGCAGCGGTGATAGCGCGCGCGCTTGGCGTTGCGCGTACCGTAACCATTGCCGTGCGGCTCGCCTCGATCCGGCCCGCCGCAACACGTTCTTTGCCAGGCGTTTCCTGCACATCGGCCCAAAGCTTCATTGGCTCGCCGGGCGTGACCTCCAAATCCGCCCAGCCGATGATGACTTTGCTGTAGCCATCATCTCCTTCGATGGCACGCTGGACGGTGATGCGTGTGTTTAGGCTTAGACGCGCCATGCTTAAGCCCTCGCAAACACGCGCGGGCGCTTATAGATGCCCGACCGGATTAGGGCCCGCGCCCCAAAGGAAAGGCGCAGATCCCCCGAACTACCTTCTGACCCAACGGAAATTCCCGCATCATACCATTCGCGGGCCACGAGCTTGATCGCCTGCGTCAAGGTCAAGATCGACGGGTCACCATCAGCCGCGCCAACGGTTGCCGTAACAGTGATCTCGATCTGGCCAGCCAAATAGGGGAAAACCCCCAACTCAAAATCGATCTGCGGCTCATCATGCGCGAAGCGCAGGCGAAAACTTTCCGCCCCAAGATCAACCGCCCCATCGCCAACGTCATAGCTGATCTTGGAAATCGCACCGACCGGCGCGCAGGGAAACCACCACCGCGAAACCGGGCCGGGCAATTGCGCCGAGATCTCGACCTCGCGCGCGCCAAGCGGGCGGTTCGTCGCGCGCTCAACCACGGCCTGCGCTGCCGCAAGATAGGCCATCAGCGTGGTGTCATCTTCCGCCTCATCAAGCTGGGCATGCGTTGCCTGCTTGAAGTCATCCACGCCAACAATCGCCGGAACAGCCCCAATCACCCGCATGATGCGCCCCTTAGACCGTCACGCCCTGCACGGGCGGCGCACCGTCTTCGGCGTCGTCATCGGGCTCGATCGCAAGAGGCTCATCATTCGCGGCAGCCTCGGCCTCAGCCGCCTCTTCTGCGGCATCATCTTCGGCAACGTCTTGCTCCGCCTCGATCTCTGGCTCAACTTCCGACGCGGCCTCAGCGCTCTTATTGGCATTGAGGATTGCTTTCCCCTCCGCCACCAGCCGCGCCGCGATCAATGGCGCAAAGCCTGCCACATCGCCCGCATTGTAAGGCGGTGCCCCGCGCAGGAAGGTCACCGAAACGCGCTTTTCCTCGGACTCGACCACGGCCTTTGTTTTCGAAGCCTTGAACGCCTCCGCAATTCCATCGGCGATCATGGCCTTGGCGGCAGAGGCTTCAAAGCCTGCCACATCGCCCACATTGTAAGGCGCAGCCGCCTTGATAAATTTCACGGTCACCAGCTTCGCCATATCGGCACCTTTCGCTCAAAAGGGGGGCGGCGCAGCTATCACCGCGCCGCCAGATCACCACTCAGCGCTTAGAGCGCCCAGCCGACGCCCTGCAGACCGGCAAGGGCGACATCATGCTCGGGCGCGAAATCGTGCTCGGAAATGGCACGCATCAGCGTCTGATCATTGGCAAAGGCCGATTGCATCGTCCCGGACGCATCGAGGTAAGCCGCGTCCGTCGATTGCGCGATCCGCAGCACACCGCTTTCGCCGATCATCAGGTAGCTGAAATCGGCGAACATCACTTCGGTCTCATCCGAGTTGGTGCCCAAGTTGTTCGGCAACTGCGTCGTCGTGTAGATCGGGAAGCCCATCAACTCTTCTTTGTCATCGATCGACGGATACATCTTGTTGCCGTTGGCATCCTTGAGCGCCGCAAGGAAGTTCTTGGCGCCGGGGCGCATCACCCAGCCCGGCTTGACCATCAAGACGTTGGAATCCTCGACAAGCGAGACCAGCTTGCGCAGTTTCTGATCGATGACCAGCACATCAGTGCCCGCAACAGAGCCGATCCAGTTCCCCGCGGGGATGTAGCTGCGCATGCCTTTCGGCGTGTCGTTCGTGCCGTCGCCGCGCAAGAAGGCCAGATCTTCGCGCGCCCCCATGACTTTGAGCAGATCATCGCGCACCAGCATCCCCATCTGGATCGAGGAATAGGCCAACAGCGAGTTGGAAATCGGCACAATCGCGCGAAGCTTCTTGAAGCTTTGATCCACCGAATCGAAGGCCGGGGCGCTGGCCAGAGGTGCAACGTTCTCTCCCCCATAGCCAGCGCTCGCACTGGCGGCCTGCCGCGCTTTGCGCAGTTGGCCCGCAGGCATCGGCACCACCTTGACGCCAGCACGGCGCACCACCACGCGCGGGCGCAGCATCTCGATCAGGTCAGACGCCAGCGGGCGCGGCACGGTGACACCGCCCGCAGTGGAATCGGTCGCATTAAGCGCCGCCGCAACTTGGCTAAAACCCGCTTTGTCGAGCTGCGCCACCGCACGGGACACGTCGCCCTTGTGGGCGGCAAGCGCACCAACAATCAGACCGACCTCAACCCCCTTATGCTCCGGGTCTTTCGGAACAGCCGACGCCAACGGGGCCTGGTTCGAGCCAGCATCACCGGGCACGGCCGCCGCAGCCTGCGCAGATTCAACCGCCTCGGCCCGTTTCACCTGCTTATCCACGGCCTCGAAGTCGGCCTGCGCCGTGGCGAATTCCGCTTCGGCCCCGCTGATCGCTTCGGTATTGGGCGTGTCGGCAGCTTCAAGCGCGGCCAGCGCCTCGGCCTTCTCACCCATTTTGTCCGCCGCAGCCTTACGCGCGCGGCGCAGATCGTCGATGCTCTTCGCCATCGTATTTCCTTTCAGATCAAACGCTGTGCAACCCGCGCGCACAGCCACAATTCCCGCGCACGCCATTGCGCGCAGGTCACACCGCCAACCCGGTCAGTGAGATTTCAGAGTTGGGCCCGCGCCCGCGCCACAGCCGCCCGCGCCATCGCGCCGCGCGCACCACCGGTGCGCCGGGGTGCCGGGGTATGTTCCCCGATCACCCGCGCGTAGAAGTCTGCCCGCGTTTCGACCTTATCGGCCAAACCGCGCGCCACCGCCTCGGCACCATCGAAGACAGCGCCGCCATCGGCAGGATCATCCGTCACCGAAAGCTGCGCGGCCAATCCCTCAAGCGCGATACCGCGCCCTTCGGACACCGCCGCATGAAACCGCGCTTCACTTTCATCAAGGCCGCGCCGAATCTCGGCCTTGCCTTCCTCGGTCGAAGGGTCGGGCCATTTCGCCCGCGCATGGCTTGAGGTGAATTCGAAGATCTGCATGCCGCTGGATGCCCCGGGCGCAAGATAGGCCGAGGTTGTCAGAGCAACCCCAATCGATCCCACTGCGGCGCCGGGTGTCATCACCACTTCGCGCGCCTGAGACGCCAACCAATACCCGGCAGAGGCGGCAAGCGGGGCCGCAAGCGCATAGACCGGCTTCACAGCCGCCAAGGCCTTAATCGCCGCCGCAGCTTCCTCGACCCCAAGCGTGTAGCCACCAGGCGTGTCGAATTCGAGAACCGCCGCCGAAACAGCATCATCTCCCGCCAATTCCGCGCAGGCTTCAGAAATGCCGCGATAGGTGGCCCAGCCAAAATAGCGCTCTAGCACAACCGAATTCGGCGTCAGCAGCCCGCGCACCGGCATCACCGCCACACCGCGCTCAATCGCGTAGCGCGACCCGTCGCCAGCTGCGGCCACCTGCGCCCCAGCCGCGGCTTCCGGCCACCCCATTGCCAAGAAGTCGGCCGCATGCTCTTCGCACAAAGCCACCATTGCAGCGCTCGACAAGAGCACCTCTTGAACCGTCTTGCCCATCTGCCCTTAGTCTCCGTTGCCCTGTGCGCCGCTCTCTTTGCGGGTCATGTTCGCGGGCGGATAAAGCTTTTCGCCGCCCTCGATTGTATCGAGGCCTTCGATCTCACGTCCCTCATTTGGCGTCAGGATCGGCCCGCCCACGGCTTTGGTGATCGCCTCATAGCGTTCTTTCGTGGTCGCCATCAGCAGCGCGTCATATTCGTGCCGCAGAAACAGGCCAGCTTGACGCTCGCCCGAGGTCAAAAGCCCTTGCCCGATCCCAGTTTCAAGGAACTTGCCCCAATGGGTGAGGCATTCGGCCTTGTAATCGATCGCCTGCTGCTCGCCGTTCGCCTTCACGCCATGCTCAAGCATTTGCAGCTTTGTAGGCGGCACCCGGTAAAGCGCCGCGATCTGCTCGCGGTCAAACTTCTGGCTCGACAGCAGTTCCAGATCAGAGGCCGAAAGACCGAGCGGCTTGATTTCATCGCTCTGCCCAATGATCAGCACGCTATCATCGGCATCCTCTGCCATCGCCGCCTTGAGCCGCGCGCGGGACCGCTGCCACTGTTCCTCATCGCCGCCGAAGTCTTCAAGTTTCGCAACCGCCTTGAAGCCCTTGCCCCCCGCCAGCCGCGCCGCTGCCTCTTGCCGGGCAAGCGCGATCCCCATCGTTTCTGCTGCAACCTCGATCGGGCTACGTCCGGTCCAACCGTCTTCAGCCATATAACGAAGGTGCGCCATCACGCGGCCAGACACGCGGCGCCGAACCTCTGCCCCGTCTTCGAATTCGTAGAACCGATCACGCCCGACGCGCAAAACCTCGCAGCGGTCAGGCCGGATTGCCTCAACCAGCACTAGCTCGCCCGCACCATCGCGCGGCGCGAAGGCAAAAGACCTGCCTCGCAGCGTGAACGCGTAGCCCATCGCAAAGCGCATCACATGCGCCGGCACACCGGGGGAGGCCTCAGAGTTCAAGAGGTGGTCAATCGGATGCTCGCGCACCCGCACCTCGCGCCCATTGGCGTTGCGCTGATAAAGCGCCAAGGGCAGCTTTGCCAAATCGCCCGCAATCACGGAACACGCGGCCACCACGGTGGCATGCTTTTGCGCCAGCTCGGGCGTGACGCGAGGCAGGCTGCGGACCCGGCTCGACCCCAAAGCGCCGAAATCCTGCCAGCCTGCCTCAAAGGCTGGCGACAAGGCCCCCGCACTGGCCACTGTCGCCGCCACAAGCGGGGGCTCGATGCGCGTCGTTTCCGACTGCGCGGCCCGCCCACGGCCAAAGATCCCCCGCAAGCTCATAGTGTTTCGATGCCTCGCCCCTGTTTGCGTTTGCGTTCGCCCGCTGTCGCACGGCCAACCGCCATGATCATGGCCACCGCCGCGTCGATCCGCCCGGTCGAGCGTTTCTTGTTCGGCTTGATATTCTCAGCCGGATCTTCATCGCGATGCACGTTACCCACCTGCCAGCCCAGAACCGGGTTGCCGCCATGGCGCAGCTTGTTCTGGGCAACCAGTTCTTCAACCCGCTTCATCGGGTTCGACATGCTGGCAAAGCCCTGCCGATGCTCGACCATTGGCAACCGTTTCTTGGCCAGACGATCGGCCATGTATTTCATGCCCCAAGGGTCATAGGCGATTTCTTGCACCGCGAACTTCTTCGCGATCCAGCCGATCCGTGCCTCGATCTGCGCCTCATCAATGGCGCCGCCCTTGTGGACCTCAAGCCAGCCCTGATCGCGCCAGCCCACATATTCGCGCTTTTCCTTCTGCGCCCGCACGATGAAGCCCTTCGGCCCGGCAGGCAGAAACGTATAGGCGATCAGGTAGATCAGCCCATCCACAGGCACCGCCACCACGATGGCCGTGGTATCGACCTTGTTCGAAAGGTCCACGCCCACCCAAGCATCGCGCCCGTACAGCATGCGCGCATCAAACGGTTCGGACGCCGCGCCTTGGTCCCAGACCTCGCGCGCGATCCACATCTGCTCGCCCTCGGTCCACAGGTTGCAGTGGAACCGCTTGAAGTTCGGCAAAGTCGCCTGAATGGACGCAGCCTTTGACGCTGCCGCTTGCATCGCATCGAGCGGCTTTGAAACGCCCAAGTTTGGGTTGCCCATTGGCCAAAATGCCGGGTCGAACGGGTCACAATCGGCAGGCGGTTCCGCAACGAAACCGAAAAAGGAATCGTCCGTAATCGCGCCGCGCAACACGTTTTCGGCATAGCCGCGCAATTCGCCGCACAGCGAATGGCGGTCATGGCCAGCCGTGGTGATCACCCAATCAATCGGCTGCGCCCGTGCGATCATCGACTCGACAATCGTTTCAGCCAGTTCCCGATCGGTCCAGCGGTGCATCTCATCGCGCGCAAGGAAGCTCGGGTTGATCCCGTCGCTCGAATCCCCGTCACGCGACAAGCATTTGATCACCCCATCGACGCGCGGCGTGGTGATCTCATGGCGCATCGACTGCATCAGCTTGCCCAGAAAGGGCGAGCGCTTCACGATCCGGCCAACCTCCTTGAACAGAAGCCCGGCCTGATCGCGCGTCGTGGCGGCGCAAAACCCCTGCGGCGATGCCTCGCCATCAAGAAGTTGTGTGAACAGCATTGGCACGGCGGTGTCAGTCGTCTTGCCGTTCTTCTTACCGACCTGATGGTAGGTTGACCGGAACCGGCGCAGTCCGGTGCCCTCGCGCTTCCACCCGAACACCGATCCGTGCCGGAATACTTGCCACGGCTGCAGTTCAAGCGGCTTTCCAGCCATTGGCCCGACCGTGTGCTGCAAGAGCTGCGCGAAGTTGATCACGCGGTCTGCTGCCGCGCAATCGAAGTATAACCCACGTTCAGCCCCAGTTTTCAGATCCCGCAGGTGCCGCTCACAGGCCAGCCGCACCAACTCCCCTGCAACAATCCGTCCCTCGATCACATCCGTCGCATAGCGCGACACCGGATGATCAAGCGGATTTTCCATTCACCGCACGCATCAAGTCTTCGAAGAGATCGCCCTGATTGGCATTCCCGAGCCGCTTTTCATCGACAGGTGACAAGCCAAAGAGCGCGCCGAGCCGGATCATGCTTTCCAGCGTTGACTTGCGCAGATGTACCTCTGGGCGTGTGCGCTTCTGGTTGCCGTTGCGTCCTTGGCCGGTTTCGTAGGTGACGCCGTGCGCGCCGATGTCTTTTGTCATCGCGATGTAAACCGCGACCTCTTCGCAATAGCTCGCGAACAGTTCGTGGAAGTGCGGTTCAAGCCGCTTAAGCTTCACCAGCTGCGGCGCCAAACGCGCCCACACGTCGCGCGCATCCGGGCTCATGAAATCAAGCGGCGGCGGGACCGCCTCATCGTCGCCCTTCATCGGAGTGACGACACTCAGCTTGCCCTTTGCTCCGCGCATATTTCGCCCTCGCTCTTACCCTCCATCAAGTGGGTTTTTCATCCCAATTCAGCGCCCGCGAAAAGAAAGGTACACACGCCGGTGCAGGGGGGCCGGGGCTGGTTTTCAGACACCCCCCGGTCACCCCTTGCTGTGCCAGACCTCTCGCGCCGTCTTGCGCGAGTGGCACCGCTTGCACAGCGGTTGCCAATTGCTCTTGTCCCAGAACTTTCGCGGATCACCCATGTGCCGCTCGATGTGGTCGACCTCTGTCGCGGCCTCGACCACACCAAGTTCACCGCAATCCGCGCAGAGCGGGTGCGCCTTTAAGAACGCCGCCGCCGCCTTCTTCCATCGCGGATCACTGTAAATCCCATGCCACAGCGCCGCATCGGCACTGCGCGCATGGTTCGCCTTGCGCTGCTTATCGCGCGCCAGATGCTCAGCACAGCGCGACCCACCGGGCAGCGCCATCTCTTCGCATCCCGGTGCAGAGCAAAGCTTTCTTACCGCCATGCTGACACCGCAAATGCAAAATGCCCGCAAGGCTTATTCAGCCTTCGGGCATAGTGCGTGATTATGGTTAAAGAGATACCCATTCGCGATTTAACGGTCAAGCCCAAATCCGCATGCGCTCAAGCGCCGCCGCCAGCGCCACCCGCACCGCCTCAATGTTCTGCCCGCTCTTGGCCCAGCCGTTTGCCACCAGCACCTCGCCCAAGCTCATGCCCATGACGCACACGCCATCAACCAACACCCGGTCCGAGATCCCGCGCGCAAGCCCATCGCTGCCAGCCTCAACCCGCTTTGACGGACGCACCCGCCGCACTGAAAGCGCCGCCTCATCCCCAATCGCCGCACGCAACCGGCGCAGCTTCGCCGAGGCTTGCGAATACCGCTCGATCCATACTGCCTCGCCACCACCAGCGCCGCCACCGACACGCCCCTCAAGGCTCGACAGCTTCACACCACCCGCAGAGACAAATTCCACCAACGCTGCATAAGCGCGGCCCGCCGACACTTGACCAGGCGAGAACGGAACCTCACGCCCTGCGCGCAAGGCCGCGCGCTCCATCTTGTCGAAGAGATCGGCCCGGCGCACCGCATCACGCCCGCGAAAGCCTACCGCCTCGGCCTGCCAATCCGCCTCACCCTTCGGCACCATCGCCTCGGGCTGAAAGCGCATCGAGGCCCCGCGCGCAGGCGCCGCCACAATCTCAGGCCCGCAGCTGGCGGGCGCAGCCGCCCGCGCCATCACATAGGCTTGGGAAAGCGATTGCATCCGACCAAGGCCAAGCACCACATCAACCGCACCAGCCTCATCGCGCTGGAAGAGATCACGCCGCGCCACCAGCCGCTGCGCCAAGGCCCAGTCAAGCACCATGACCCAAGACTGTACCAACGCGCAGTCCTTCTCCGAAAGCGCCGCCACCATGTCGCGATCCGCCGCCCCGGCAAGCTTCATCACCGCGACGTAAAGCACCACCTTCGCAGGCAGCATCCGCGCGCCGCGCCGCACCACCATGCTCATGCCGCACACCCCGCTTCGCCCGTGCCGGCATCGCCATCTGCCACCATCGCCTCGGCCATCGCCAGATCGGCGTGATAGCGCTCAAGCCATTCGGTATCCTCGCGCCGCAGCGACGTGCCGCCATCCAGCATCCGGCGCAGCCCCTCGCGCCGCCGCGCATTGTCAGCCGCCTCATCACGCAACTTCGACAGCATGTAGCGACCAGGCGGCGGGCCGAGCCGCTTCGCCATCCGCATCAACTCGACCAAATAGCCGCCATCGCGCGCCGCACGCCCCATCGCCGAGCGCATCAGCGAACCGACATAATCGCTCTCATTCGGCGGCGGCACCTGCAGCCCAAAGCCCCAGCTCAACAGCAAAGCCGTTTCCGGCCACACCCCGCGCGCTTGCTTCAAAGCCAGTTCACACAAGCCGCGCAGGTTTTCTTCGCTCATATACGCCAATTTGCGCGCAATCTTCGCCGCCTCGCGATCCTGCGCTTCTGCCGTTACACCGCGCCGCCGCTTGAGCCCGGCCATCGGCTCCAACAGCACGGCGCGCACACGCGCCTCGCTGCGTCCCTGTTCCTGCCCCATCAGCCTTCCCTCTTCTCTGCACCCTTGCGACTTGTCCACAGTTGGCCCGGTCTCTTCTGTTGCCGGACGTGTTGTTTCTTTTGTTATTCTTTTCTTTCTTTTCTTATTGGGGGTAACTGTTACCCACGTGGCGTAACGTTCCGGAACAGTTACGAACTGTTACGGTAACAGAACCATCAGACGAGCCGCGGCCCCTCGATCCAGCGCTCGCGCACGGCCAACATCATCACCCGCTCATAAGCATCGACCCGGCGCTGACCGGACACATTGTCCAAAAGCCAACGGTCCATCCGCTCGATCAAAACCTGATCGCGCACCAAATCTTCGCTTGCCCCAAGCGCGCGCAACCCATCGCGCAGCCGCTTGAGCCGCATTGCCACCGCCTTCGCATCGGAAGCCCGCTCGCGCTCTTCGCGCCGCTCCAACACCTGCGAAATCACCTCGCACACGACCGGATGCGCCAACCGCACCTCGGACCCGCAGCGCACCCGAAACCAGCCCCGCAGCGGCCCAAAATCCTGCGCCCGCAACGCCTGCCAATGCACAAGATCAATCCGCAAAAGCCGCGAAAGCTGCACATCATCATCGGGCAGCGTGCCGGTGGGGAACTGCACCTGCGCAATATCAAACAGCGTGCGGGCCACGCCCTGCACCTCATAGCTGGCGCGTAGGTGCATCACCGAGTTGAGCCAGCGCCCAAAGTGCCAGGGCACGAAGAAATGCCCCTCAAGCCGCAACTCGCCAAATTCATATTCCGGCAGGCTCGCCAGATCGACCGCCACCAGCCGCTTGCCACCGGCTTCTGCCGCCTCACGCCGCTCGTGCATGCGCACCTCCCATGTCCCGTTCTGCCGCGCGCAACCGCGCCTGCACCGCCTGCGCGCTGCGCCGCATTCCCTCGGCCATTGCCGCCTCACGGATGCGCGCAATCATCGCCGCCGATTTCTTGCCATAGGCATTGCTGATGTAGGCGGGCCCAAACCCCAGCGCGCAGCTCGCCGCCGCCATGCTGGGCCACCGCATGCCAAAAATCTCGAAAGGCTTGGCCCCGGCGCCGCCTTGGCGGGGCATGCCGAGCCGATCAAGCCGCCCTGCGTGCAAAGCCTGATAAATCGCTCCCGGCGTGACCCCGAAGGCCCGCGCCGCCGCGTGCGCATTCTTGAACCGCTTGCCGCGTATAGAAATCGGCATCGCCGAAGCCCCGCGACCAACGCCAATCCGGTCCAGCGTTCCAGCCCGCGCCGCCTGCGCCACATATTCAGCCGAGACCCCAAACGCCTCAGCCGCCGCCCGCGTGCTCGGGAAAGCGCGCCCCCGGATCACCAGATCCTCGCGCGCCTTGTTCCGCCCCAAGCTGTCCAATTTGCCATCGCGCCGCGCCTTCATCACCGATGCGCGCGTGACGTTGAACCGCGCCGCAACGGCATCCGCATCGGCAAAGACCTCGCCGCGCACCGTGATCGGCCCAATGATTTCTCGCCGCCGCCCCATCAAAATGCCCTCGCCAGCAAACTGTCCACGTCGCTCAACTCGGGTGGAATCGAAATCCCGGCATAGGCTTGCGCCATCGCCGCCCAAGGCGCGCAGTCGAACCGATCAAGGAAATGCAAAAGCCGCAGGCTCGGCACCGCCAAAAGCACCAATTTGCCCGCCTCGGGTTCCACCTGCACCAACCGGATCAACCCCGCATAATCGCAAAGCCGGTCAATCGCCTCGATCTCGCCATCGCCAAACCCATCGAGTGCGGCGCGGATCAAATCGAGAAAAGCGACCATGCGCTCCGTCTCAATTCGCAACCCCATGCGCGCTTGACCGCTTGGCCCATCGATCAGCATCGGAACAAAACCCGCCATCACACACCACTGCCGATATGGTCCAGCCCCAAGACGCCCTGCGCAGGATCTTGGAAATCCTTGTAAAGCCGCTGCCGCACCCAGCAGTTCGGCCCCATTGGCAGGCGGTTGATGTCCCACACAAACCAACTGTTGCGCTGCGGCGGCGCGCCACCGCCACGAAAGTCGATCTTCCAGCAGCACAGATATTCGATTGAGGGCGGATGATCGTACAGAAGGCTATCAAACCCATTTATTCGCGCCGCTGGCCAATCCGCGTTCAGCAGAAGCGCAACATAGCTGGCGCCGCACTGCATCGCGTGCCGCAACCACCGGCCATGCCCATTGGAAGCGTTAATCTGATTGTACGGCGGATTGGTGATCTGAATGGGCGCGCGCGCCTCTTCCACATCAAAGAAGCTGCGCAACTCAACGCCCGGCCAGCCCCGGTCAACCACATCATTGCCGACAACCTCAAACCCGAACTCTGCAAGCACCTCGGCAATATGCCCGGCACCAACAGCCGTTTCCCAAACGCGGCGGCCATGCGCCCGGATATGGGAAAGCTCCGCCGCAACAAACGGGCGGGTCGCATCCTTTGGCGTTGGGTCAAAGTCCAGCGGGTCGCGAACGTCTTTCGGCCTCGGCATCTGCGCAAAATCAGCAAGCGCCGCCTGCCGCGCATCCCGCTTTGGTTTCATCGCCTGAAAGAGCGGCTTGACCGAGGCAGCGCCCGTCATTTGCTGCCACCCCCGCACTCAAGCGCCCCGCGATCAAGCGCGAGCGGCTCCAACAGCTCGATCAGCCGCGCAGCGATGGGGCGCATCTGCGCGGCCTCGCGATGATCCACATAGCCATCTGCCACTGCCATCGAGATCTGCGTCACCAGCTCGCCAAGCGAGGCCGCAACGCGCAAATGCTCCGGATCACCCGGGTTGACCTCGTGCGCCGCTTGGTTGCATGCCGCCAGAATATCGCTGGTGAAAGACGGCCCTAGCACCGAGCAGATCGACAGGAACGCATGCAGCGGCGGCGTGACGCCCTGCACATAGCTTTCCAGTGTGCGCGTCGGGATACGGGTAGCATCAGAGAGGGCGTCGAAAGAGTAGCGCTTGCCGCGACCGACACGAAGCCGCAGCGCATCCTCAAAGCGCCGCGCCGCGTCATCCTTCGCAATCGTCGCAGGCCGATGCCCCGCATCATCTTGCGAAATCACTGCGCCGTTCTTCATCTCAATTTCCCCTTGATAGTGTCATGCTGCGGGACATGTCGATTTACCCTGTGCCCCCAATTCGCTTTGCCGCCGCTGTGCCATTCGGCATGTTGCCCGCCATGGAACAGCACGCACCACATGCGCACACGCTCAGCGCTTCATTCGGCAGCCTCCCGGTTGGAGGACTGCTTGGCGATGTAATCCATCACCTTCCCAGCAATGTCGGTGGTGCAGTCGCCGCCGCTGATCAGCCGGGCGTAAAGCCTGCTGTTATTGACCGCCCGACCGGTGATGGTCGCCGGGGCAAGGCCCGTCTTGGCGGACAGATTATCAATCGCTGTGATGAGGTCTGTTCTGGTCATAGGTCAGATAGTGGACTTTTGTCCAGTCGAGCGCAAGGGACTTTTGTCCCGTGGCAGTCAGGTGGTCAAAAATCCTATACTGACCGCATGAGCAAGCGGTTCTACCATGCCTTTAAGGAAGCCTTGGACGCGGCAGGAATGTCGGTGGCCGAGGTGTGCCGTCGCGCAGGTGTATCCGTAAATCAGGTTAATAAAATGATGCAGCGTGGGTCGAAGGGCGAGGCTGTCTCAACAAACGTCGATGACGCGGTGAGGCTGGCAAATGCCCTCGGCCTCACGCTCGACGAACTTCTTGAAGACGCAACCGCTCACGCTCGATCCGAAGCCGCGACTCTATGGCGGCAATTTGACCGAGACGAGCGGGACTTGCTGCTAGCCGCAATACGCGGGATCGCCGTTCACTCCCGTGCGGAAGGCGAATAATTTCGCGCATCTCCGCACATAAACTCAGCCACTCATCGCCATGATTGGCCTCGGTCAAATTGTACATAGCGGCCCCCCAAACCTACCCGAAAGAACAGGTTTAGGTAGGCGCACCACTCAGTTCAGGTCAAGCGTGCCGCCGTCGACGTTTTTCTATGTCGCTGATTTAACTGGCGGATTTCGCCACCCGCAGCCCCGCCTTTTGCAGGCAAAGCCGCGCCGTGGACCGTGAGCACCCGGCTACCCTCGCCACTGCACTTACCGAATCCGCGCCGCCATCCCGGTAGGCCAGGACGGTATGCGCCACCAGCAAAGAGCCGTGCTCCGCCAGTAATCTATTGAGAATTGCGAGCTGCTGTCTGTTTGTCAGTTCAATCATGGCTACCCCGTGCCCCCGAGGTAACTGATCGCCCGATTTCGTTAAAATTGGCGAAAGTCGCCATGGCGATTTTCGCCAGCCTCAAATGGGGATTAACCGCAGCTTTGCGGCGCCGTGTCGCAATTGCCTAGGCATCCACGCCGCCATGTGGACATTTGTCCACATTTTTATTGACGCGGACTTTTGTCCACTGTAGCGTCCCTCTCGCAGGCCACTACGGCCACGGAGGAATAGCCTATGTGGGTCCAGGACAACACTCGAGCGATCCTATCCTGCGCGCGCCGAAGGACTGCCGCCACTCACGTGCGGCGTGGTGAGCCCCGCTTCCTGTATTTACGGGGTGGGCTCACCGCGCCGCATCAACGCTCGCTATCGGCCCCGGCCTTCATCGCGCTGAGCATCGTCACGCTGGTGCTGGCCAACGCCGCCCTGCGCACCGCGCTAGAGCTGCGCACGATGCTCGATCCGAAATTCTGCGCCCCGGCCAATGCCGCTGCGCCCCTGCTTCCTGAGTGCCGCTGAAACCCGGGCACGTTCACTGGCCCGGATGCGCAAGCGACACCGCATCCGGGCACTTTTTCAGGAAACCCGCCATTCCCCGCGCGCGCATTCTCTCATCCCTGCGCGGGGCCAACGCTGCGGCGCGCGACCTCCCCACCCACGCGCCGCAGCACTCCCAACACACCAGAGGCTCGCATGACCTTCCCACAGCGCATAGAAACCATTGACCCGGAACTCGGCGAAGTGCTGCGCCGCGATGACGGTGTCCGCGAAATCGACTGGCACGATCCCATCGCGCGCGGCTGGTTCCTCGGCCACCTCGTGCGCGCGATCCACAACGGCCTCGCTGTGAAGATCACGCCGCTCGAAGGCCCGCGGGCGGGGTCAGTGCGCTCGATAGGCGGCGGGGCAGGGGCCGGCCAAGAGACCCGCTGGCACTGGTATGCCGGCACGGATGCGGAAGCCTATCCAATCGGCCCTTGCGCCAGCCGTGAGGAGGCGCTGGCCGCAGCGGTGGGGCATGACAGCTTTGAAGACCCCAGCGGCGGCACCCCGGTCGCAGCGATCTACATTGTCGAAGCGCGCACGCACGATCTGCGGATCGCAGACTTCATTGCCACCGAGCAAATGCTCGAACTGGTCGAGGAAGCCCCGCCCAATCTCTTCCACCTCCACGAAGACGATGAAGGCCCGTTCTTCGATGCGACCGAAGCGCAACAGGCCGATCTGCTCGCCCGCCTGCGCCAAGCCTGTGACGACTGGCAAAACGCCCACGGGCTGACCTTCACCACGCACACCTTTGCCGAAACCCGCAACGAGGAGCTGGTGCAAATCGCGCCATCGCCCGTGAGCAAAACAAGCGACCAAAGCGGTCTTCGTAAGGAAAATGCCCATGCTTGACCAATTGCCGATGAAGGAAACCCAGGCTGACAAAGATGTGCGCGATCGCGTCTACAACGTCGCCGCCGAGGAGCTGCGCCAGTTCATCGAACAATACGAACACCTCGAAGCCGAGAAGAAAGACATTACCGAGCAGCAGAAAGACGTGATGGCCGAGGCCAAGGCGCGCGGCTACGACACCAAGGTGATGAAGAAGATCATCGCCTTGCGCAAACGCGACAAGAACGACGTCGCCGAAGAAGAGGCGATCATGGACATTTATAAATCCGCGTTGGGGATGGTGTGATGCTGGACGCCGCCATTGGCATTGCCCTCATAACGCTCGGCGTGCTTGGTCTAGCCTTCATCTTCCACTTCGCCGAAGCCGCCGAGGAAGAGGAAACCAACGGCCTCGGCGTCGCCATCGCTGCCACGATCCTGCCGATCCTCTACGCCTCAAGCGCGATCATCTGCGTTGGCGTGGCGCTGGCGTTCAACTTGATCTGAGGGGAGGCCACCCATGACCAAGCATGACCGCCAGCCGCTTCGCCCGCTGTGGGTGCGCGTCTCTGATGTGGGGCTGTGGTTCGGGGTTTCCCGCGCCACGGTTTACCGGGCAGCGGCGCGTGGCGAAATCACAATCTATAAACAGCGCGGGAGTCGCGTGCGCTCCGATGAGATGGACCGCTGGCTGAGCGGTGAGTGCGAACCTACCGCTAACTGACTGTGGGGCTAATTGTGGGGCTGAAAAAGTTAATTTTACAGTAAAGACGTAAAATCAAATGCTTACGAAAGTATTTGGTGCGGGCGGCCGGACTCGAACCGGCATGGAGTTACCTCCCAGGGAGTTTAAGTCCCATGCGTCTACCATTCCGCCACGCCCGCGTGCGCCTTGCCTAGCGCGCAAGGCGCGCGGGGGCAAGTCTATCGGGCTTACTTGCCCCGGAAGGCGGGGGCGCGTTTGTCCAAGAAGGCTTGAACCCCTTCGCGGAAATCCTCCGTCTCGCCCAAGGCGCCTTGGAGTTTTGCCTCCAAAGCCAATTGCGCGGGCAGATCATGGTCAAAGCTTGCGCGCAGAGCCTGTTTCACGGCTTTGAACGCTTCGGTCGGGCCTTGCGCCAGATGCATCGCACGGGCGCGCCAATGGTGTTCAAAATCCACATCGGGCACGGCTTCCCAGATCATCCCCATCCGCGCGGCCTCTTCGGCGCTGATCTTTTCGGCAAAAAGCGCCAAGCCCATCGCGCGGGCGAGCCCCACTTGGCGCGGCAACGCCCAAGTGCCGCCTGCATCGGGCATCAGGCCAATCCGGGTGAAGGCTTGCATGAAGGCGGCGGAATGGGTGGCAATCACCACATCCGCGCATAGTGCAAGGTTCGCCCCCGCGCCCGCTGCCGCGCCATTCACCGCGGCCATAACCGGAACCGGGCATTCGGTCACAGCGGCGAGCATCGGCTCATATTCTTCGCGCAAAATTCGCTCAAGATTCGGGCCGGTTAGGGCTGCCCCATCGCCCAGATCTTGGCCCGAACAAAAGGCGCGGCCTGTGCCCGTCAGCACCACCGCGCGGGCCTCGCCCGCCGCTTGTGTCAGCGCTTGGGTGATTTCGGTGCGCATTTGGGTGTTGAGCGCATTCATCACCTCGGGGCGGTCAAGCGTAATCACCGCAAGCGCCTCGGTTAGGTCATAGCGGATCGTTTCAAACTGCATTGGCGGCGCCTCCCTTTGCGGCCAGTTTGCCCCGGCTGAGGGACGCGGCAAAGCAAAACCCCGCGTCACGGTGAAGGCGCAGCATGAGGGCGGGCTTTAGAAAAAAGCCTATGCCCGGAGCAGCCGCGCGAGCGGCCCGGGCAGCGCCCGACCGCCCCCTCGGGCGGGCGCTTTGCAATGGCAGTGCTCAACACGGGCGTCCGCAGACCTTGCACCATAAAGCGCGAAAGACCTATGGCAGACGCCCACCCGGCGGTCGGGCGCCGCCCTCAGGTCTTTCTTAGTCCTGCAACAGCTCTTTCAGCCGCGCCTCTTCCTCGGCACTCAGCGCCACCGCGGCAGGCATTTCTTCCTTGCGGCGTGACCGCAGCCAGAAGAACACGCCGCCCAAGGCGATGATCAACACCCCCGGCCCCATCCAGTAAAGGATCAGGTTCGCCCCGGTGCGTTCGGGTTCAAAGAGCACATATTCCCCAAACCGGTCCTTGATATAGTCGATCACTTGGCTGTCGCTATCACCCGCCACCAGCCGGTCGCGCACCGCCAGCCGCAGATCGCGCGAGACCGAAGCGTTCGATTCGTCGATATTTTCGCCTTGGCAAACCGGACAGCGCAGCACTTGGGAAATTTGCCGTGCGCGCGCCTCAAGCGCGGCATCGGGCAAAACCTCATCGGGCTGCACCGCATAGGCAGGCGCGGCGAGCAGACACAGCAGAAGAAGGCGTTTGAGCATGGCTTACTCCGCAGGAACAGCGTTGATAGGGGCTGTTTTACGCGCCCCCGCCGCCACACGATAGCGCCGATCGGTGAGGCTAAGCAGCCCACCGAAGGACATGATCAGACAGCCCGCCCAAATCCAGTTTGCGAAGGGCTTGATATAGGTGCGCACCGCCCAGCCACCGCCGTCTTGCGGATCGCCAATCACCAGATAAATATCACGCCAGAAGCCATTGTCGATATCGGCCTCGGTCGTGGGCATGGCTTGCACGGGGTAGATGCGTTTTTCCGGGTGCAGCGTGGTGACAAGCTTGTCTCCGACCCGCACTTCCATCGTTGCGCGTTGCGCGCTGAAGTTCGGCCCCGGCACGGTTTCGACGCCCACAAGGGTGATTTCATAGCCTGCAACGGTGAAATGATCGCCCGCTTTCGCGACGCGAATATCTTCAACCTGACCGGCCATCAAAAGCCCGATCCCGGCGATCACAATACCCAAGCCGCCGTGTGCGAGCGCCTTGCCCCAATCGGCGCGCGGCAGGCGCGCGATGCGGGCGGGCGTGCGGCCCGCGCGCTGCCAAATCTCGGCCAGCGCACCAAACACAAGCCACGATCCCAAACCCGCCGAGGCGAGCGCCAGCACCGGGCGGCCCGTTGCCATCGTCCAAACCAGTGCCATTACCGCAAGCGACAAGATCGCAGCAGGCAGCAGCGGGCGGATGAGCTTAGAAAGGTTCGCCCGTTTCCACGGCATCATCGCGCCAATCGGCAAAAGCAGCGCCAAAGCGACCATGAACGGGGTGAAAGCCTTTTCAAAGAACGGCGCCCCGACCGAAAGCTTGCGGTCCCAGAACAGTTCCGCCACCAGCGGCCAAACGGTGCCGGTAAAGACAACCAGCGCCGAAACGGCGAGCAGGATGTTGTTCATCACCAGCGCAGATTCGCGGCTGACCATCGAAAAGATGCCCTTGGCCTGCATCTCGCCCGCGCGGGCGGCATAAAGCGTCAGCGCACCGCCAGTGAAGAACGCGAGGATGAAAAGGATGAACACCCCCCGCTCCGGATCATTGGCGAAGCTATGCACCGAGGAAATGACGCCCGAGCGCACCAAGAACGTGCCAATCAGGCTGAAGCCAAAGGCCATGATGGCAAGCAAGACGGTCCAGCTTTTCAGCGCCTCGCGCTTTTCAACGACAATGGCAGAATGGAGCAGCGCTGCCGCTAAAAGCCACGGCATGAAGGACGCGTTCTCGACCGGGTCCCAAAACCAGAAACCGCCCCAGCCAAGCTCATAATAGGCCCACCAAGAGCCAAGCGCGATGCCGATGGTCAGAAAAATCCACGCCGCCAGCGTCCATGGCCGCACCCAGCGCGCCCATGCGGCATCCACCCGCCCCTCAATCAGCGCGGCCACAGCGAAGGAAAACGCCATGCTGAGCCCCACATAGCCGAGGTAAAGGAACGGCGGATGGAAGGCGAGGCCGGGGTCTTGCAGCAGCGGGTTCATGTCGCGCCCGTTAAAGGGCACATCAATGATCCGGGTGAACGGGTTTGAGGTGAAGATGATAAAGGCCAAAAAGGCGAGCCCGATCGAGCCTTGAACAGACAGCACGCGCGCGCGCAGCCGTTCGGGCAAAGCCCCGCCAAAAGCCGCCGCCGCCGCGCCAAAGATCGCCAAGATCATCACCCACAAAAGCATCGAGCCTTCGTGGTTGCCCCAAACGCCCGAGACTTTGTAGAGCATCGGCTTATCGGTATGCGAATTGGCATAGACCAATTGCAGCGAGAAATCCGAGGTCACAAAGGCATAGGTCAGCGCCGCAAAGGCCGTGGCAATCAGCAAAAACTGCGCAAGCGCCGCGGGCGCGGCGACCGCCATCCAGCCACTCCAGCCCTTTTGCGCGCCAATTAAGGGCACGGTGGTTTGCACCAGCGCCACAAACAGCGCGAGGATCAGAGCAAAGTGCCCAGTTTCGACGATCATCCAGCGGGTCCTCCTCAAGTCGGGCGGATCATAGGGGCGCACGCGGCCTGGGCCAAGCGGGATGCGCATTTTCAATGCACCTTTCGCAAAAGCGTGAAGAGCCCGAGCAATTGCTTTGACAGCCGCATCTGTCAGCGCTAAGCGCAATGCATGATCACTCGGACCGCATATATCGCCCGTTCGCGACGTCGCCGCTTTAGCGTCTGACGTCTGATCTGCCGTGGCGTGCTGCCACATCCTTCCACAAAACCGTCCCCTTTGGCCCGAAGCCGTTGACAGCGCGCCTGCGCCGTTGCACCCCTTGGCCTTCCTTTTTCGGAGCTTGACATGATCGCTTCCATCTTGCCGACCTATTCGCGTGCGCCCCTTGCCTTTGTGAAGGGCGAAGGCTCTTGGCTCGAAACGGCGGATGGGAGCCGATATTTGGATTTGGGCGCGGGGATCGCGGTCAATGCTTTGGGCCACGCTGCGCCCGAACTTGTGGCCACGCTGACCGAGCAAGCGGGCAAGCTTTGGCACGTCTCGAACCTCTACCAAATTCCCGAACAGCAAAAGCTTGCGGATCTTTTGGTCGCGAACACCTTTGCAGATACGGTCTTTTTCACCAATTCGGGCACCGAAGCCTGTGAGCTCGCCGTGAAGATGGTGCGCAAATATTGGTATGAGAAAGGCGCACCCGAGCGGGTGGAGATTTTGACCTTTGCGGGCGCGTTCCATGGTCGGTCTTCTGCGGCCATTGCGGCGGCTGGGTCAGAAAAAATGGTCAAAGGCTTTGGCCCGCTGCTTGAGGGTTTTGTGCATCTGCCGTGGGATGACATTGAGGCGGTGAAAGCCGCCATCACCGAAAACACCGCCGCGATTATGATTGAACCGATCCAAGGTGAGGGCGGCATCCGCCCGGCCTCGGATGCGTTCCTCAAAGCACTGCGCGAGATTTGCGATGAAACCGGCACGCTTTTGGTCTTTGACGAGGTGCAATGCGGCGTGGCCCGCACGGGCAAACTTTTCGCGCATGAATGGGCGGGGGTGACGCCGGATGTGATGATGGTCGCCAAAGGCATTGGCGGCGGCTTCCCGCTGGGTGCGGTGCTGGCAACCGAAAACGCGGCCTCTGGCATGACGGCGGGCACGCATGGCTCCACCTATGGCGGCAACCCGCTGGGCTGCGCGATTGGCGCGAAGGTGATGGAAATCGTCACCGCAGAAGGTTTCATGGAAGAGGTCAGCCGTAAGGCCGCCTTTTTGCGCCAGCGGCTGGAAGGTCTGGTGGCTGCGCATCCTGACATTTTCACCGAAGTGCGGGGCCAAGGTCTGATGCTCGGGCTCAAATGCAAACCTGCCCCGGTGGAGCTGGTGCAGGCGGCCTATGCGCAAAATCTGCTGACCGTGCCTGCGGCGGATAATGTGCTGCGGCTTTTGCCCGCGCTTACCATTTCTGAAGACGACATGGCCGAAGCAGTGCGCCGCCTCGACGCGGCTGCTTTGGCGCTCGAATCCAACCCGGCCTAACTGCGACTGGCCCCAAAAGACCTCGGGAGCCCGGGGGAGACCCCCGGCCATTCCGAAAGGACAAAACAAATGACCCATTTCCTTGATATCCACACCACCGATCCGGCCGAATTGCGCGCGATGATCGACAGTGCCCGCGCGATGAAAGACGCCCGCCAAGGGCGCCCGAAAGGCGCGCCCGATGATGACAAGCCGCTCGATGGCTGCATGGTGGCGCTGATCTTTGAAAAGCCCTCGACCCGGACCCGCGTGTCTTTTGACGTGGGCGTGCGCCAGATGGGCGGGCAGACGATGGTGCTCTCTGGCTCGGATATGCAATTGGGGCACGGCGAAACCATCGCCGATACCGCCCGCGTGCTGTCGCGCTATGTGGACCTGATCATGATCCGCACGTTTGAGGAAGAAACGCTGCTCGAGATGGCGGAATATGCCTCGGTCCCGGTGATCAACGGGCTCACAAACCGCACCCACCCCTGCCAGATCATGGCCGATATCATGACCTATGAAGAACATCGCGGCCCGATTGCCGGGCGCAAGGTGGTCTGGTCGGGCGACGGCAACAACGTCTGCGCCTCGTTCCTGCATGCGGCGGGGCAGTTTGGCTTTGATCTGACCTTCACCGGCCCGCAAACGCTCGACCCCGAACGCGAATGGATCGAATTCGCGCGCTCCAAAGGCGTGAATGTAGCGATTGAGCGGGATCCGGCAAAGGCGGTTGAAGGCGCCGATCTGATCGTCACCGATACTTGGGTCAGCATGCACGACCCGGAATCGGCCAAAGAGCGCCGCCACAACCAATTGCGCGCCTATCAGGTGAACGAGGCGCTGATGGCGAAAGCCAAACCCGATTGCCTGTTCATGCATTGCCTGCCCGCGCACCGCAATGACGAGGCCACAAGCGCGGTGATGGACGGCCCGCATTCGGTGATTTTCGACGAGGCCGAAAACCGTCTGCATGCGCAAAAAGCGATCATGCGCTGGGCCTTGGGCAAGTAAGCCAAACACCTTCAGCGGGGGGCGGTTCTGCCCCCCTTTTGCTATCCTTATCCTCTCTTGACGCAGCACGGGCGGCGGCGCTAATGGCGGCATTCCCTTTTGGTAGTCCCCACATGCGTCAGCCTCTGTCGTAGTCCCTTCCTGAACCCCGGTTTTCCCAGCGTTCAGGAGCATCATGTCCACGATCCAGTTTTCTTCCGGCGATTTGGTCGCCGACCGTCGCGCCGATTACGCCGAGGGGCTCTTGGCCTCTGGCGATGCGGTGGCCGCCGCCGATCTTTATACCCAAGCCTTGGCACTCGCCCCCGGTTGGGCGGCGGGCTGGTTCCGGCTTGGCGATATTCGCGCCGAACACGGTTTGCCCGAGGCTGCAGAGGCTTTTGCCGAAGCCTTGCGTTTGGACCCTGCAGACCAAATGGGCGCCGCGTTGCGGCTTGAGTTGCTCAACGCGCGGCCCGAGGCCGAAACCATGCCCTCGGCCTTTGTGGAAACACTGTTTGACCAATATGCGCCGCGCTTTGACCATGCGCTTGTGGACACGCTCGCCTATCGCGCCCCGCAATTGCTTGGGGCGCAGATCACCGGTCCGTTTGGCCGCGCGCTGGATTTGGGCTGTGGCACCGGGCTGATGGGGGCCGAGTTGCGCCCTTTGTGCGACTGGCTCGAGGGCTGGGATATTTCCGCGCAAATGCTGCATGAGGCCGGGGCGAAGGGCCTTTATGATGCGCTTTCAAAATGCGACCTCTCAGATTTGCCTGCGCCCGCCCAGCAGTGGGATTTGATCACCGCGGCGGATGTCTTTGCCTACCTTGGCGCGCTGGAACAGATCATCGCTTGGGTCGCGCTTGCCTTGGCACCGGCGGGGCGCTTTGCTTTCACGACCGAGGCGCATGAGGGGCCTGAACCGCTCGTTTTGCGTGAAAGCTGCCGCTATGCGCATGCGGAAACCTATTTGCGCGATCTGCTCACACAGGCGGGCTTTGCGGCACAGATCAGCCGGGCGGAATTGCGCCAAGATCGTGGGCAGCCGATCATCGGCTTTGTGGTCCATGCCGAACGCATCGGCTCGGCCGCGCGCCGTGAATCCGATGGGGAGGATATGGCGCTGGCTTAAGTGCCGCGGGGTTTTGCGCGCGTGGTCGGGTCCGCTTCGCGCGGGTTTTCGGGCCAAGGGTGGCGCGGGTAGCGCCCGCGCATTTCCTTGCGCACCTCGGCGTAAGAGCCATCCCAAAATCCCGGCAGGTCCATTGTGACCTGAATCGGTTTGTTGCCGGGCGAGAGCAGCGCAATCCGCAAAGGGTGGCGTTTTGGCCCCACGCTGGGGTGGATGGTGAGGCCATACATCTCGGGCAGTTTGACCTCGATCGTCGGCACCTCTGGGCCATAATCAATCGGCACGCGCCGCCCCAAGGGCGTTTCAAAATGGCCCGGCATGAGGCGGTCAAGCTCTGCCATCTGGCTCCAGTCAAGCTGGGCGCGCAGGGCCTCGGTCAGGTCAAGATTGCGCAGATCGGCTTCTGTCCGGGCGCGTTTGAGCCATGGCAGCAGCGCTTCGCCCGCAAGGAGCGCTTCATCAGACAAGTCAGGCAGATCGCCCCCATCGCCGCGCAAAATATCCACCCGCGCGCGAAACCGCGCCGCGCCGGGGCTGAGCGTCAGCCCGATTTGCCGCAACCCGTCGAGCGCACCACGCGCCAAAGCCTCTGGCGGGGCATCGGGCCAATGGCGGTCTTCCAGCACCAGCGCGCCAAAACGCTCTTGCTTGCGCGCCACCACGCGGCCTTCGCGCTTGGACCATGCGCAGACATCCTGCCAGCCGATCTGATCGCCATAAAGGCGGCGCAGCTCGGCATCGGCCAGCACCAAACCTTGGCGCACGCGGGCCTCGCGCGGATCGCCATCCAGATCAGAGGCGATGATCAGCCGGTGCTTGCCGAGTCCATCGGCCTCATCCACCACCGCGCCTTTACCGCCAGACAGCACATAACGTGCGGCATCGCCCTTGCGGCGCAGGCCGATCCGGTCGGGGTAGGCCAGCGCCAGCATCTCGGCGGGGCTGTAGCGCTCGGGCACGTCGCGCACCATCCGCGCAAGCCGCTTCGCCTCGGTCTTGATCCGCTCAATCGTGCCGCGATGAAGCTGGCCGGGGTGGTTCGCCTCATAGCGGCCCGGATCGCGGATCGCGGTGAGCCGCAGGCTTAGGTCTGCCGGGCCCCCCCGGATCGGGTCGCGCTCTTCCAAAAGCGCTGCCAAGGGCGCGGCCTCGGGGCCGGCGGTGACCAGCATATGCGCCAAGCGCGGGTGGACAGGCAGCGCAGCCAGCGCCTTGCCATGCGCGGTGATGCGCAGCCCATCGAGCGCACCAAGGCTTTGCAAAAGCGCGCGGGCTTCGGCCAAGGCGGGCGCAGGCGGCGGGGTTAAAAACGCCAAATCCGCGCCATCGCTGCCCCAACTGGCCAATTCTAACGCCAGACCCGCCAAATCGGCTACCGCCATTTCTGGCGGCGCAAAGGCAGGCAGCGCGCCTTCTTCGCCCTTGGTCCAAAGCCGGTAACAGGTGCCTTCCGCCACGCGTCCCGCGCGGCCCCGGCGCTGTTCGGCCTCCGCACGAGATACACGCTCCGTCACCAGCCGCGCCATGCCCGAGGCCGGGTCAAACCGCAGCCGCCGCGCGCGGCCCGCATCCACCACCACGCGAATATCTTCAATGGTCAGCGAAGTTTCGGCGATTGCTGTGGCCAGCACCACTTTGCGCCCCACCGCGCAAGGCGCGATTGCGGCGCGCTGGGCGGCAAAGTCCATCGCGCCAAAAAGCGGGCGCAGGGCAACGTCTTTGGGCAGACGGTCACGCAACAGCGCCTCAACCCGGCGAATCTCACCCTCGCCGGGCAAGAAGACCAGCACGCTGCCGGGGCTTTCTTCCAAAGCTTGGCTCACAAGCCCCGCCACGGCGGCCTCAAGCCGCATCCCTTGCGCAACCGGGCGCGGCAGCCAGCGGGTTTCCACCGGATAGGCGCGCCCCTCCGAGCGCAAGATCGGCGCCTCGTCCAAAAGCGCGGCCACCGGCGCGGCATCCAGCGTGGCCGACATCACCACCAGCGCCAAATCGGGGCGCAGCGCGCTGCGGGCCTCCCATGCAAGCGCAAGGCCCAAATCGGCATTGAGCGAACGCTCGTGAAATTCGTCAAAGATCACGCAGCCCACGCCCGACAGCTCTGGATCGGATTGCAGCATCCGGGTCAAAATGCCCTCGGTCACCACTTCGATCCGGGTGGTTTTGCAAAGCTTCGCTTCGCCGCGAATGCGGTAGCCAACCGTTTCCCCGACCTTTTCGCCCAAGGTCTGCGCCATCCGCTCGGCGGCGGTGCGCGCGGCCAAACGGCGTGGCTCCAGCATCAGGATACGGCCTGCCACCTGATCGAGCAGCGCAAGTGGCACACGGGTGGTTTTGCCCGCGCCGGGTGGCGCCATCAGCACAACACGGCCTGCCGCAACCAGCGTGCGGCACAGTTCGGGCAAAATGGCATCTATGGGCAGTTGGTCTTTCACCCGGCCCTTATCGCCGTTTCAGGCGGCCTTTGCCAAGGATCGTATCGGTGGAAATTTCCACCACCTGCAAGCGCTGCCCATCGGGCGTGGGCGCATAGGTCAGGGTGAAGGGGAAGCGGGTCTTTTCCGCCATGTCCTTGTCTGAAAAACCGGCCAAGCGGCGGTATTCGCCCGAACAGACCACGCCATCCCCCGCCGCCTGCGGGGACGAAAGCGCAACTTGCGAGCGTTTCGTGCCGTCAAACATGGTCACCTTGAGCTTGCAGGCCTCGTCCCGGTCGACATCGCGCAGCACGGCGTAAAGCGCGGTCAGCGGGTCGATCGTGCCGCCTTGTTTGGCGGGGTCCACATCGCTGCTGCGGGGGGTGCGGGGCGGCTCATGGATCACCGAAGAGGGCACGCCAGCGTTATAAATGACCGCGTTCTTGGAACGCGAATTGCCGCGCTGCGCGCTCACCGCTGTACTGCGCGGGCTGAAGCGTCCGCGTGAAAATGTCCCATCGGCGCTGGCATCGTAGCGGATTTTCTTGATCGCTCCGGCAAGGCCCGTGGTCTGCATCACCCCGCGCACGCCATAGCGATTGCCTTGGATTTTGCCATCAATCACCAATTCGCCTGCTTTGATCCCTTTGAGAACGACATCAAAAGCAATGTGATCGGTTTGATCTGCGGCAACCGGCTGCGCCAAAGCCCCGAGCAGCGCAAAGGTCGTCATTATGCGGAAAGGTCGGTTCATCGGTGCCCCTTTCATCGATGGCCTAGCCTCTGGACATACACCGCCTGAAAAGGGCATGAAACCGAAACAGTTCGATGACCCGATGACAGGCTTGTCAAAAGCCCGTGTATATGAAGGTGACCATGACGCTGATGACCGATCCCGCCGCCGAGCTTGCCCCCCGGATTTTGGCCGGAGAACGCAGAGCCTTGGCACGGGCGATCACCTTGGTGGAATCGGGGCGTGCCGATCACCGCGCCCAAGCAACCGCGCTTTTGGAGCGGCTTGCGAGCGCGGGCAAACAAGCCTTGCGGATCGGCCTTTCGGGCACGCCGGGTGTGGGGAAATCCACCTTCATCGAGAGCTTTGGCATGATGCTGGTGGGGCAGGGGCTTAAGGTCGCCGTTCTGGCGGTGGACCCGTCATCGGCGCGTTCGGGTGGTTCGATCTTGGGCGATAAAACGCGGATGGAGCGGCTTTCGCGCGAACCCAATGCCTTCATCCGCCCCTCACCCAGCCAAGCGCAATTGGGGGGCGTGGCGCGCCGCACCCGCGAGGCGGTGAGCCTGTGCGAAGCGGCGGGCTTTGACGTGGTGTTGATTGAAACCGTGGGTGTGGGGCAATCCGAAACGCTGGTGGCGGAGATGACCGACCTTTTCATTCTGCTGATGGCCCCTGCGGGGGGCGATGAATTGCAAGGCGTGAAGCGCGGCATCATGGAAATGGCCGATATGATTCTCGTCAACAAAGCGGATGGGGATCTGAAGCCCGCCGCTTTGCGCACGATGTCAGATTACGCAGGCGCGCTGCGGCTCTTGCGCAAACGCCCGCAAGACCCCGAAGGTTTCCCGAAAGCCGTTGCGGTCTCGGCCTTGGCGGAAGAGGGGCTGAAGGCCGCTTGGGAAGATATGGGCGCGCTGACCGCATGGCGCCGCGAGAACGGGCATTTTGACCGCCGCCGCGCCGAACAGGCCCGCCACTGGTTTGAAACCGAAGTGCGCGAGGGGCTTTTGGCCCGGCTGCAAAGCGACCCTGCGATTCGCGCGCAAATGCAGGCGCTTGGCTCCGCCGTGGCCGAGGGGCAAACCGCGCCCGCCGCCGCCGCCGCGGAAATGCTGGCAGCCCTACAACGCTGATTGCAAATGCAAAAAGCCCCGCCGAGGCGGGGCCTTGCACAGATCAAGGAAGCGATCAGGCCGCGGCTTGCGCCTTCAGGATGGCTTTCTTGATTTTCAGCGCGTTCGAGGAAAGCTCGGCATCCGAGGCTTTCATCAAGAAGGCGTCGAGGCCACCACGGTGATCGACGGTGCGCAGGCCAGCGGCCGACACGCGCAGCTTGAACGATTGGTTCAGCACGTCAGAGATCAGGGTGACGTCATTCAGGTTCGGCAGAAACCGGCGACGCGTTTTGTTGTTCGCGTGGCTGATGTTGTTGCCCGACATCGGGCCTTTGCCGGTCAGTTCGCAGACGCGCGACATGGCGATGTTCCTTCGTTTCCTCGGGCACTCGCGGCCCACTTCCAATACTGCGAGACCCGCTAAGCGCGGTTCCCGGAAATCCGTTCGCGGGGCATAAGGGCAAAGCCGCCCCGCGTCAAGCGATTCATCTACCCCTGCGCCAGCATCTCGCGCACCCAAGCCGGAACCACCTGCGTGGCGGGGCCGTGACGGGCCTCGTCAAACATACGCGTCCCGGTCGAGGGCTCAAGGTTCAATTCCAGCGTCGGCACGCCCGCATGCATTGCATCAGCCACAAAGCCCGCTGCCGGATAGACATTGCCTGAGGTGCCAATCGAGACAAACAAGTCCGCTCGGCGCAGGGCAGGCCAGATTTCCTCCATTCTATAAGGCATTTCGCCAAACCAAACGATATCGGGCCGCGTTGCGGGTTTGCTGCAAGCGGGGCAGGGGTCTTTGGCGCTCATTTCTTGGGGCGCGGGCCAGCGATGGCTGCAAGCCGCGCAAAGTGCGCCATTCAGCGTGCCATGCATATGGATCAGATTTTGCGTGCCAGCCCGTTCATGCAGGTCATCGACGTTTTGCGTCACCACCAAAACCTGATGCCGCCCATCAGCCTCCAACTCGGCCAAAGCCAGATGCGCGGCATTGGGTTGCGCCGCTGCGGCGGCGGCCCGGCGGGCATTATAGAATCGCTGCACCAAAACCGGGTCGCGCGCGAAGCCCTCTGGCGTGGCGACCTCTTCGATTCGATGCTCTTCCCAAAGCCCATCGCTGGCGCGGAAGGTGCGAATCCCGCTTTCTGCTGAAATCCCCGCCCCGGTGAGAATCACGATTCTAGCCATGCGTTCGATCCTTCGCTAAAACAGCCCCATGCGTATCTTGTTTCTTTGCCTTGGCAACATTTGTCGTTCCCCCGCAGCGGAGGGGGTGTTTCGCAAAATGGCGCAAGACGCCGGTTTTGCGGTGGCGCTTGATAGTGCCGGAACGGGGGGCTGGCATGTGGGCGATGCGCCCTATGGCCCCATGCAATCGGCAGCGGGTCAGCGCGGCTATGACCTGTCTGATCTGCGCGCGCGGCAATTGGCGCCGGCCGATTTTTATGAGTTCGATATGATTCTGGCGATGGATCGGCAAAACCTGCGCGATGCACAGGCGGTGATGCCGACAGATGCCACCGCCCGGCTGGAAATGTTCTTGCAAGGGGCGCAGGGCACGTCAGAGGTGCCCGACCCTTACTACACGCGCGATTTCAACGGCTGCCTCGACATCATCGAGGCAGGGTCAAAAGCGCTGCTCGCGCGGCTTCAGGGGGCGCAATAAGCTTCGGCGGTTTCCGCGAAGCCTTTGTAGCGCAGCCAGAAATCTTCATCCGCCGCGCGGCTCGACATGCGGACTTCTTGCGCCATGTCGGGTTCGGCAAAGAACTTCGCGGCGCGGCGCTGGTCCGATTTCGACAGCACATGATCGGCCACTTGCTGAATACAGCCGCACAGCGCGCGGTCCGAGGTGCGCCCAGCTTTCAAGCAAGCGGTATCAATCGGCCCGGCATGTGCCATGGCTGTCCCAGCCAGAACAAACGCCGTAGCGGTGAGAAGATGTTTCATCTGCTGCCTCTGATTTGCGGGAGGTTCGGTGCCAAATCCCTTGAATTTGACGCTATTTCTAAGGGATCTGGCAACAGGGCACAATTGTCTCGGCAATAAATTGCCAAGTTCAAAAGGTCAGGTCAGATGTTGCGGCAGCGACGCGATATCCCCCAACCTATTGAGTCAGGCGATCACCTCTGCCTCATAGCCCGCCGCTTTCAGCGCCGCGAGCACGGTTTCTTCGGGCAGGCCATTCACCTCGACCTCACGGTCTTCAAGGCTCACCAATGCGGTGCCACCCACTTCGGTGATGGCGTTTTCAACGGCCGATTTGCAATGGCCACAGGTCATGTTCGGGACGGAAAGGATCATTGGGCACCTCCGGGGCTTCATGGCGCGATTGATCCGCGAAGCGCTTGGCATGGTCAATGGCAATTTCGCGTCATCACACGCGTGCATGCCCCCTTCCCGGACCCTTTATTTGCGGCTATATGCGCCGCATGAACAAGCTCGATCACATCCGCAATTTCTCCATCGTGGCGCATATCGACCACGGCAAATCCACGCTGGCCGATCGTCTGATCCAGATGACGGGCACAGTGGCGAGCCGGGAGATGAAAGAGCAATTGCTCGACAGCATGGATATCGAGCGCGAGCGCGGTATCACCATCAAGGCGAACACCGTGCGGATCGAGTATCCGGCGAAGGATGGGCAAACCTATATCCTGAACTTGATCGACACCCCCGGCCACGTTGACTTTGCCTATGAGGTCTCCCGCTCGATGCGCGCCGTCGAAGGCTCGCTTTTGGTGGTTGATGCTTCGCAAGGTGTGGAAGCGCAGACCCTCGCCAACGTCTATCAAGCGATCGATGCAGGCCATGAGATCGTGCCGGTTCTGAACAAGATCGACCTGCCTGCCGCCGACCCGGAGGCTGTGAAGGCGAACATTGAAGATGTGATCGGCATTGACGCCTCGGATGCGGTGCCGATTTCGGCGAAAACCGGCCTTGGTATTCCCGATGTGCTTGAAGCCATCGTGCAGCGCCTGCCCGCCCCCGAAGGGGTGCGCGATGCGCCGCTCAAAGCGATGCTGGTCGATAGCTGGTATGATGCCTATCTTGGCGTCGTCGTGATGATCCGCGTCATGGATGGGGTGGTTCGCAAGGGCGACCAGATCAAGATGATGCAAACCGGTGCAGCCTACCGCATCGATAAGCTTGCCGTGCTGAAGCCGCGCATGGTCGATATTGCGGAGCTTGGCCCGGGCGAGATTGGCGTGTTCACCGCCTCGATCAAACAGGTGCGCGACACGCGCGTGGGCGATACGATCACCCATGAGAAAAAGCCCTGCGACAAACCCCTGCCGGGCTTCAAACCCGCGCAGCCGGTGGTGTTCTGCGGCCTGTTCCCGGTCGATTCCAACGATTTCGACGCGCTGCGTGACGCGATTGAAAAGCTGGCGCTGAATGACGCCTCGTTCAGCTATGAGATGGAAACCTCCGCCGCGCTCGGCTTTGGCTTCCGCTGCGGCTTCTTGGGGCTGTTGCACCTTGAGGTCATCCGTGACCGGCTTGAGCGCGAATATGATCTTGATCTGATCACCACTGCGCCGAGCGTTGTGTTCAAGCTCTACATGAAAGACGGCGAGGTGCGCGAATTGCACAATCCCGCCGATATGCCCGACCTTACCTATGTTGATCATATCGAAGAGCCGCGCATCAAAGCCACGATCATGGTGCCGGATGAATATCTGGGCGATGTGCTCAAGCTTTGCCAAGACCGTCGCGGCATTCAGCTCGACCTCACCTATGCGGGCACCCGCGCGATGGTGGTTTATGACCTGCCGCTCTCGGAGGTCGTGTTCGACTTTTACGACCGGCTGAAATCGGTCACCAAAGGCTATGCGAGCTTTGACTATCAACTGGCCGAATATCGCGAAGACTATCTGGTGAAAATGTCGATCCTTGTGAACGACGAGCCGGTGGATGCGCTGTCGATCATGGTTCACCGCGACCGCGCCGAAAGCCGTGGCCGCGCGATGGTCGAAAAGCTCAAAGACCTGATCCCGCGGCACATGTTCAAAATTCCGATCCAAGCCGCCATTGGGGGCCGGGTGATCGCGCGCGAAACGCTTTCGGCAATGCGCAAAGACGTGACGGCGAAATGCTATGGCGGCGACGCAACCCGGAAGAAAAAGCTGCTCGAAAAGCAAAAAGCCGGGAAGAAGAAGATGCGCCAGTTCGGGAAAGTGGAAATCCCGCAATCGGCCTTCATCGCTGCGCTTAAAATGGACGAATGATCTCAGACCCCGCCCTTGGCGGGGTCAAGTCTTTCTGGAACACTTTCGGATTAGGGCTGCGTTCCCAAAGACAACAGTTCTTGCCGGAAGCTGGGTTCGCTCAACACAACTTCCCCGGCGCCCAAGGCCTCCGCATGGGCGAGTGAGCGGCCCACAAGCTTCTGCGCCATTTCTACCGCTTGCGGCAGGCGCATCCCGCGGCCCAGCCCTGCAATAATCAGCCCGGCAAACAGATCCCCGGTGCCGGGCTTGGCGATTGGCAGATATTCGGCGGCAAGGCGCGTTGTGCTCTCCGGGCTCAGAACCACGCTCTCGATTTGCCCTTTGGGCGTGTCCTGCAACCGGCAGCCGGTGGCGACCAGATGCGCCGCTGGGGCCAGCGCCAATTGCGCGCGCGCCGCCTCAAGGTCTTCCAGACGGGTGATGCTTTGTCCCGTCAGCCAAGCCAGTTCAAACGGGTTTGGGGTGGCAATATCGGCCAAGAGCAAAAGCCGATCCCGCAGCACATCGGCAATGGTTTCGGGCACATAAAGTCCCGGCCCCTCATCACCCAGAACCGGATCGCACAGATAAATCAGCTTTGGGTTCAGCGCTTTCGCCTCGGCAACAAAGGTGGCCACCTGCTCGGCCACATCGCGCGACCCAATATAGCCGGTCAGCAAGAAATCCGCGCGTTGTGGCAACTCGCGCTCATGCGCCCCGCGCAGCAAATCGGCAAAGAACTCTGGCGGCAAGGCTTGGCCGCGCAGGGTGGGGTAGTCGGGGGTATTCGAGAAGACGACCGTCGGAATCGCCGCCACCTCCAGCCCCGCCGCCTGCATCGGAAACAGCGCCGCCGAATTGCCGACATGGCCAAAGACGACTTGGCTCTGAATCGAAATCACAAAAGGAGGCTGCATCATGCGCGAAGCTCCCGCAGGCTTGAAAACCAAAAAAAGGGGTTCCCTCGCCATAGACCCGTGGGCACGGCGGTTCAACCGCGAGGTTGGGGCTTCAAAGCCGCTTGGCATCCGACAAACCACCGAAAAGCGCCCATGGTGCGCGCCCGCCATGCAACAGGCGGGCGCGCAATCTTCAGCGCTTCAGATGGGATCAGCCGATCTCATACATACCCGCAGCGCCGCCCGGTGCCTCGCTTGCGTTCAAGAAACGGTAAAAACGCGAGTGTCCGGTCGCGAGCACATCATTCACGCCGCTAAGATTGAACAGCGGCGCATAGCGAAGCGGGGCATCTGCGACAGAGCTGTTGTCATGCGCGAGCGTCATGGCGCTGCCGCTTTGGTTCATGATCTGCAACACCATCCCCGCGCTCGGGTTGCGCACTTCGTTGACAAAGCCCCCCGGCGCGCTGCGAATCTGGCAGCGCATGAACGCCCCGATATCCGTAGACGTACCCACATAGACATCTGGTTTGTTGCCGTCCGAAATAAGCTCAGAATAGTCCACGTCGCTGTCGCCATTTGGCCATTGGGCCAGCGTATCCATGTGGCAATTCGTGATCACGCCTTTGATCTTGAACCCTGTCCGGGTGAGCGAGTTGATCCGGGCCCCGGATACGGAGCCCGTAAAATCAAGATTGCGCCAATCAATGCTGCGCGCGTCATCATCTTTCTGTGCTTGGAACTCAAAGGCAACGTCAGAGCTGTTGGCGTTTCCGCCGCCGTGCCAGATGTGGTGACGATCAGAAAGAACGATCACCTTTTTGCAGTTGTCAAATTTGACGTTGTAGAACTCGATCGGTTCGGCCGTGCTGTCACCGGTGACGTAAAGTGGGATCGTGTTCGGGCTGTCCGACATATGCAGCCCATCAAAGACAATCCGGTTCGGATTTGTAAGCCCTTGATAGCCATCTACGATCCCAGTTGAGGATTGCAGCCCAATCACGCGGCCATTCATCAACACGGGCTTCGGGAAGACGAAAGCATTCACCCCCCCAGCAGGTGCCCCGAGGCCGATCAAATCCCACCAGTTTAACACGGTGTATCCCTGCACGGTGACGGTTTCACAGCCATAGAATTCTAGCGCCGACCCTTTCGGGCTGCCTTGGCGACATTCAACACGTATGTTCTCCAGCACAACATCGCCGCAACGGGCGATCTCAATCCCGTCACCGGCCATCTGGAAATCTTCGTCGAGGACGTAGCAGGGTGTTCCCGTCACCTGATCAAAACCTGCGATCTCCGGCCCCTCACCGCAGTTGGTATAGGTGATCTGGCCGAAATGAACGCTCCCGCCGCGCGCTATTGCGGCGCTAATGTCGATGGGGTTTGAAAAACAATCGCCAATCGTGCCGGTGCCCATAAATTCATAGCGGCCACCGGGCGTGCTGCCTTTAAACAGCACGCAGCATCCCCCCGCACCCGCTTGGGAATAGCCCCCCGTCCAACCGGGCTGGCCGTTTTTGTTATTCGAGATGGCCCCATCCACCTCAAAGCGAATGCCAGAGCGCGCGACATCGCCTGCAAACAGATAAACTGGGCCCGTCGCGTCGGTCTGCGCACCATCGGAAAGTTTGAGCGTGGCGCCGGGGCCAACGATCACGGTCGTTTTGTCGGAGGTCATGTCGACGCAACATTTGCCCGCGCCATAGGGGTTGTTTTTGCTCACGCCAAACTCGTAAGTGCCCGGCGCCGAGAACACCAGCGCCGCACCACCGAGGCGCTCAATCGCCGCCATCGCAAAATTGGCAGGGGGCGAGTTGTCGCCCACGGCGGTCCCGCCGCCAAATTGCTCAATGCTCAACCGCCCTTTGTCGGGCAAAGCATAAAGCTTGGCGGCGTAAGACAGGTCGGCGTCGGTCGCGCCAGATGCCGCAACGGTGTAAGCCCCGCAACCGATCACGTCGATCACATCGCCCGCCGCCACGGTGATTTGGCCAGCCGTTGCCCCTGAATACACAAGCCGTGTCGCCAGTTCGACAAAGCTTGCGAGCCGGTACGGCGAGCCAGCCAACGCCAAGTCACGCGCCGCCGTGATCTGCGCGATCAGCCCGTCGCCAGAGATGGTTTCAATCGGAAATGAGGTGATCGCCATATCACTGCGCCTCCAAAACATATGCCGCACCCGCGGCGTCCACGACGATTGCGCCGTTCATGGTCAGGACACGGGGGAATCCCGTCGGTGTGCTGTTGCTATTTTGGCTGGTTGCAAGGCCGCCCAGCCCAAGGCCGCCCAGCCCGATCATGCGTTGCATCCTTGCCCCCCGATCTGCTGGCCGGGGGCGGGGATTAGGCGGCAGTGCTGCCGATTGTGGCAGGTAGGCCCCACCCGTTTTGCCCGTCCTGCGCTGGTGCACAGAGTGCTCTGAAAGCGGTTGCTCATCATCAACTCCTTGGGTCGTTGCGGAGGAAAGCTGACAGAGCCAGATTGATGCTCTGCAAACGCACCGTGCGGAGCTTTGGTCACGAAGGAATAAGGCGTTAATTCAGATCTTTAAGTGCAAAGTCGGGGGGGCTGGGGACGGGCAGCCAAGAGCCGCACGCGCGTTACGAATCGCGTATGGCCGCCACAGAACCCGATGCGGGCAAAAGGCAAACGGGACGCGAACGCGCAATTCAGCGCGTGAACCGATTTTTGCCGTGTCCGAGAAATGCTTGGGAGATTTGGAGGCGGGTACCGGAATCGAACCGGTCTTCACGGATTTGCAATCCGCTGCGTAACCTCTCCGCCAACCCGCCTCGCTGTTGTGTTCCTTAGTTTTTTCGAAGGGCACGGTCAAGCGGTTATCACTCCGGTTATCACGTTCTTGTTTCGGTTCCGTTCTGTTCATCTGCGCTTTTCCCGCGCTTGGCGGGCGCGCATGATCTGCCGCGCCTCGCCCGCATACTTGCGAACCATCGCCTTCGTGGAGTGACCAGAGTAACTCATGATCTCGTCGTCTTCGCAGCCCGCCCAAGCCAGTTCCATCACGCCGCGATAGCGCATGGCGTGCAGGTCATAGGCCTCAAGGCCAAGGCGCTGCCGTTCGGCAAGCATGATCTCGGCCAAGCGGCGATAGGTCATGGCGCTGCCGTCCTGCTTGCAGATGATGAAGCGGTTCGGCATCGGAGCGTAAGGCAGGGCGGCTTTGGCTGCGTCCAGAGCGGCTTTCAGGGCTTCGGTGCAGGGCAGAACCAAAGGCATGTCGCTTTTGTTCTGGCGCAGGGTCAGGGAGCCATCGCCGGTCGGGTCATAGTCTCCCCAGCGGAACCCAACCCAATCGCCGGGACGCTGGACAGTGCCCACGCCGATCTCGAAAATCAGCCGCTCAAGCGGCCCAGCTTCGGCCCGGAATTTCGCAATTGCAGCATCGGTCCACGGCACATGCGGCTGTTTCTTGCCCTTCGGCACCTTGAGCCGCTCAATCCCAACTGCCGGGTTGTCGGTGAGCCAGCGCAGCCGCAGCACCTCTTTGGCGATCATCGAGACCGCCACGGGAATGTAGTTTGCGAATCGGACCCGATGCTTGTTCGCATCCATCGCGGCGTAGATGTCCGCAGCCGTGAGGCGCCGCACATCGTGTTTGCCGATCTTGCCTTCGAGGTATTCCAGCACGGGTTCGAGGTCTTGACGATAGCGCGGCGAATGATCGGCCCAGCGATCAGAGGTCCGAAGAATCTTGATCGCCGCCGCCCAGGAGCGCTTCGCCTCTTGGGTCTTGCCGGTCATGACTTCCCAATACTGCCGGTCAAATTCGGCTGTGCCCTCGGGTGCCGTGAAGCGGTGCAGGTATTTGCCGCCCCGGTAGAAGTAGACGAAGCCCGGCTTCGTCTCGCGCACATAGCGTTTGCGGCCCTCTTTTCTCACCAGTCGATACCCCCGTCGATCGCATCGCCGCGCCCGATCTGGCGCAGCGCCTCGGCTTCCCAGCGGATCACGCCGGGGGCGATTTCCCGCCCCTTCGGCAGGTGCCCCCCATCCACCAGCGCGCGAAATTCCGGCACCGGCATGTCGAGCAGCGCGGCGGCAGTCTTTTCGTTCGCAAGGATCGGGGTCAGGTTCGCCATGCGTGGTTATTCCTCCATCGTCTCGCCGATGTAATCGCGGCCTTTTCCGAAGCCCAAAAGCAGAACGGCACGTCCGTTCATGATCGTTACGCGCTTCACTTGATCTTCCCAATGGCTCGGATTTCCGGCCTTGAAGCGGAACAGTGTCGCCCCGCCATCTTCCCCACCGGATTGAATTTCGATCTCGGGCCAGTTTCTCACGAATAAGATATTTACGTTTATGGCAGTTTTTCGCGCGGCTTTGTTGTCTTCGCCTTTCGGGTGGGTGTGGATCACTTCAAAGAGGGAAGTCAGATACTCACCCGCGCTGAAACTGATATGCTTGGGCGCACCTTCCGGCACACCGGCAAGCCTTAAAGAAAGGTATCTTTCGACAGTCTCGGCAGCATCTTTGATCTTTGGTTCAAGGCAAACAGCGGCAAAAAGTGAAACGATGTGAAGCCGCGTAACCTGCGCAATAGCGCGGCCCCGGCTCTTGGGCAAAAGGCCCGCATCAATCAGTGCGCGCGCATAGGCGTTCACCGTCTCCACGGGTTCTTGCATGACCTCCGCCACGTCTTCCACAAGTTCCGATACGCTCGCCATGCTGCAAACCTCCATATTGGTTTTGACTTTACGCAATCCAAAATGAAATTGCAAGCGCGGGAGCATATCGGGTTGGCAATTCATCACGCCGCCGCCTCGGTTTTCTCAGCCCACAGCCCGCGCTTGGCATCGCGCTGCAAAAATTCCGCGCCTGTGTCTAAGAGGTCCGAAAGTTCTTCGGCCAATTCCAGCACGGTTGCTGCGCAGTGACGCGCATCCCTCCCGCTTGTCTCGTTTTCAAGCGCAAGGCGAGCGGTGCAGATCAGGGCAGAAACGGTGCCAGCCAAGGGGACGGCAATATCGCGCGGGTCAGCGGTGCGCAGTTGGTCGAGCGTGATCATTGGGCACCGCCTTTTGCAATCTTGTCCGCCTCGGCTTCACCGATCAGGCGTTCGAGAGCCGAACGAGCCGCCTCAACTTCTTCGGGCGTAAAGTCGGGGAACGGGATGGGCTTGACGGTATAGCCCAACTCCGAGAGGGCAAGGCAGAGGTCGGCCACCTCAACTTCTTCGCCGTCGATGATCGCGACGCCCTTTTCCTTGTTGACGGTGATCATTGGGCACCGCCTTTCACCAGATCGGCGGCAAGGGCAAGACGGGCGCCTATGTCGTCAACCTTGTTAACAGCCTGAGCGCAAGCAAATGAAATGGCGTTGTTTTCGTCGGTCGGGTTATGTTCCGTTGCCATTTCTACTAGGGTGACGATGCTGCGAACATCGTGCAGGGCGTCCCTTGCATCGTTGATCCTGTGCAAAACTTCATCGGTCGCGCAGGCGCGTTTTTCTTGGGTCATGGTGTTTGTTCCTAGGTCAGTTGGCGGGTTCGGTGCGCTTCATGGCGGCCAAGAGCACTTGGACAACTTCCGAGTTTTGGGAACGCCCGTTCCGCTCGGCCTCGGCCTTGATCCAAGCCTTGAGGTCAGCGGGCAAGCGAAGCTGCATCGGTTTGCGGTCGTGTGTCATTGGTTCACCCCTTAGTGGCACCGTGCCTGCAAGGTGGCACCGTGCCTTTATTCCGTCAAGTGCAAAGTTGTGGCACGGTGCCACGAAAAGAGGTGACCATGGCGATTCCGACCAATCGAGACAGTGATAAATTCGTCATTCGGCTTCCCGAGGGGATGCGCGACAGGATCAAGGCCGCAGCGGATCAGAACAACCGCAGCATGAATGCGGAAATTGTCGCCACGCTTGGGGAAGCATACCCTGACCCGGCCCCTTTCGACTGGTATTCGTTCGCCTTCGAGGAATGGACGAATTGCGGGCGCAAGTTGCCAGAGGTCGAGCGGCTGGCATTTGAGGCAAGGATCAACGATCGCCTGTCCGAGGAAAAGGCGCCAGTTCGCATTTCGCTTTCCGAAAAGGACGGTTTAACCTTCCGCCCGATCACCAAAGACTAAGGCCGGGACAGCGCGCGGCGTGCCCCGGCCCCATGATCGGCCCCGGTCCAACCCGTGCCGATCTGCGCCGCGCCCCCGACGAAAGGAGACCAAGGGGCCGCGCCTTGACGGGGTTTTCGGCCAAGAACCGGGGCACTCTCCGTCTAATCCCAGATGCTTCGGCGGAAGATGAGCGCCGGGCGCATCCTGCCCTATTCGATCACGCCAGCGAGTCGCCGCCGCCCCAGTTCACAGCCTTGAGCGCGCCGCCCAGTTCGTCGGGGGAAAGCCCCAATTCCTTGGCACGGCCCATTGCCTCGATCAGCTGCGAGAGCGCACGCGCGCGGCCCCCTGCATCGAAGGCTTGCAGCGGTCGGCCCACATCAATGAGAACATCGGCGCCCAGTTTTTCGCGGCATTCTTCAGCCAAGAGTTCGGCCATCGGTTGCAGCACCCACCCGGCCAAATGCCGTTGCGCCTCGCGCACCAGCGGCCCTTGAGCGGCTTGGCTGAACAGCGCGGGCAGCACGCCAAAGGCCGCACAGATCGCGCCCCGCGCCGCTTCGAGGGTTTCGGTCGGCATGGCGCGTTGCAGATCGGGCGTGAGTTGGTCGGGCGATCTGCCAAGGTTCGGGTTCATGCCCGCCGCCGTCGCCTGCGCCACGCCCTCCACAACGAGCGAGGAACCGCGCCGCCCTTTGAGCGCCGCGCGCATTGCCGCCATGTCGCTCGCGCTGCCCTCGGGCATGTGTGCGATCTGCGACCCCATCGGCGCGTTTTGCCATGTATCGCGCAGCGCGGTTTCCACCTCTTGCAACAGGCTCGCCGTGAGGCTGGACCGCCGCAGCGGTGCTTGCCCCGTCCAAGGTGCCACCGGATCAACGCCCAGCCGCAAGTGAATGACCTCGCCCGCAAGAACCGTGGTCGAGGTCGAGCCGCCCGCTTCGGAGACGGTGACGCGATAGGCGCGCGGGATGCCGTCGCGGGTGGACAGATCCCAATCGGCGCAGGGGATAAGCCGGTCCCGGATCAGCAACACCGATTCGCCCCGGATCGCCGCAGAGCGGGCAATGAGGGCCATCGTCTTGCGGTCCAGAAGGTCGGTGCCGGTCACATCGGCCAGAGCGAAAGCCGATTCCCAGAGCGTGACGCAGGTTTGAACCGTCGCCGTCAGTTCCGCGATGCCAGAGACGCCCGCGATATAGGATTCGCGCGCCGCCAAGATCGCAGCCGTGTAGCCGGTCGCCACATCGCGCTTTTCCAATTTGCGTTTGAAGGGCCACATGTCAGAGCCTCCACCGATTGAGGGGGTTCACCGCGCCCCGGTAGGGCTGCCGATCTTGATGGGTTTCCCATGCCCGCGCCTCGATCTGTGCAGAGGGATAGGCCGGGACCGTGACCGCAGAGACTTCAAACAGCGCCGCTTGTGTCACCGTGCGCACCAGATCAGCGCCGCGCCGTTCCACCTTGTCGCCGCCGCTCGGCACCCGGAAACCGGGGGAAAGGCCGCGAATGAGGCCCGCCCGATGCGCCGCCAGAAAGTCAGCCGCCCAGGTGGTCGAGGCGTCAACCGTCGCTTCGATCTCCACCGCAAGGTCAGTGCTGCGAAGCCGCAGCGTGCCCGCCGCCGTGCTGGCAAGGGGCTTGGTGTAATCGTGCTGGGCAAGCAGGTGGATTTCTCCGCCCGCTTCGATGCGTGCCCGGAAGGCGTGAGGGGCGAAGACCTCGCGCCGCCCCGGTGCCAGTTCGGTTTCGGCTTGATAGGGGAACCGCGCCGAAAGGTGAGTTGCCCCACCTTCCGCGCGAATTTCCAGCGTTCCGAGATTTCCGCCCCAGAGCATCAGACTTGCACCCCGGTCAGAAGTTCAAGCTGCGCCCCGCGGGCCACGGTCACATCGCAGGTGGTGAGCGCGGTCAAGCGCAGGCCACCCGAGGCCGCATCGCTGAACGGATCGCGGATCAGGTCCACCGCGCCCCACATGCCCACGAAGACCGGGGCAACACCGCCCGCCGAGGTGGTCAAAAGCGAGGTGCAGGCCAAGGGGTCGCCGGTCGGAGCCGCCAGCGCGGTCGAAGACATGACAACGCCGCCCATCTTTTCCGCAAACCTATCAAACTCGTATTTCGGCGCGGCGGTCGCGGTCAGTTGGTCTTCCATGAAGTCCCAGACCTCGGGCCGGATCAGCGCGCGCACATCGGCGGGGGTCGAGGCGGCATTGCGCGTCATGAACCGCACCACGCCGCTGCGATAGGTCGCCCAAGACGCCGCAGCATCAACCGCCGTCGAGGTGATGCCATAGGTCGCCGCCCCGGTGATCACGCCCAGCGGTTGCCCATCCGCGCCGGTGCCGAGGAAGATCGCGCGATCGAGTTCCGCGCCCATCGCCCCGTTCATGTCGCGCCGGATCGCCGCTTCCAGAGCCTCACCCGATTGCAAGAGCGCCTTGCGGGTGACCCTCATTTGAACGCCCATCGTCTGATTGGGGGCTAGCGCTTTGTCGATGGTGCCGTAGGCGGTCGGGTCGGGAATGTTGCCAGTTTCGCCGTTCGCCCAGCCCGCCGTAACGGCAGAGGTCGCAACCGGCCATTCCATCGCACCGGAACCGATAGCGATCATCGCGGCACCCATGCGCGCGGCCACGCTCGCCGGGAAAAGCCGGTCGATGATCGGGCGCGTTTGCATCGGGTCGGGCGTGCCGGTCGAGACGGTTTCACCGGCCCGCGCTTCGAGCGCCAAGAGCGGCACGGGAATGCCGCGATAACCGCCCGCGTTGCGCAGCTCGGTCACGACTTCGGCGGTCTGCCCATCAAGCGCGCGGCCTTCATTCAAGGCCCCGATCACTTGGCGCATTTGAAAGCCCGCGATCATGTCGGACCATTCGCGGCCCGCGCGGGTTTCGAGGTCTGCACCAGCTTCGCGGCGTTCGGTGTCTTCCGCGATCAGGGCGGCGCGATACCGGGTCTCGTTGGTCCGATATTCCGCGTCGAGGGCTTCCATCGCGCGGGTTTCGTCTTCGGTCGGGGTCGCCTTGCCGACAAGGCCCGCAAGGGCTTGGCGGATTTCCGATTGCCGACGCTGAACTTTCAGGCTTTCAAGCATGGGTCGTTTCCTTCATTGAGGGGGAGGGTTTCCGCTGCCAGATCGGCAACGGCTGCATCCCACGCCTTTCGCGCGGGGGATTTCGGTTTGTGCCCGCATTCGATGCGGGTTTTGCGGGTGTGGCAGCGCGGGCAGAGCGCTTGCAGGTTGCGCGGATCAAAGGCCAGATCAGGCCGCAGCCGAACCGGCTGGATATGGTCCACCTCAAGGCGGCGTCGTTCACCGCAGCACCGGCACGCCCAGCCGTCACGTTCGAGGATCTGTTGCCGCAACACCTGCCAGCGGCGGGTTGAGGTGACGCGCTTCGAGTGCCGCGCATATTCCTTGCGCTTGCTCATAGCCATGCCACCCTTGGCTTGCGCTCGGGCGTAGCCTTCATGCGCGCCCCCTGCGCCACGGCCAGCACCGATGCCGCCGCCGCGTCGATCCGGCCAAGGCTTCGGGCCTTCGCCAGCTTGTGGTTGCCTGCCGGATCAACCAGCGTGATTGCATCCGAAAAGGCGCTGCGCAGAAGCATGGAAGGGGCAACAAAGATTTCGCCGTCAAACAGCGCGCGGCGGAATCGCTCAATGTCTTCGGAGCCGTCTTTCCACCCGAAGCCGCGCCAGATGAACGGCACCCGCGACAGGCCCGCCGCGTTCATCGCCTCAACAAATTCGGCATTGCGGAAACGGTCGCCGCAGATGCAGGCCGGTTGCACCCCATCGAGGCGGCGCACCACTTCGGCCAGCCATGCGCCGGGGGGAACCGTCGCCTCGCCCAGAACCGTCAACTCGCCCCGGTCAAACATCTGCGAATAGCGCTCGCCCACGCCGTCAGCCGCGCCCCTATCGGCAAGGCTGGGGGTGCTGGGGAAGGTGCCCACGGCCTCAAGACGCCCCGTCTCGGGCCAGTAGAACGCCGCCGCCGACATGCTGCGAGAGCCGCCCAGATCAACGCCCAGCACGCAAGGCCCCGCCCGCTCGGGCAGTTCATCGGGCGAAACTTCCGCCGAAAGCCATTCGTCCACCGTGCAAAGCACTTGGCGGCTTTCGCTCGAAACCCGTTCATTCCGGTTCAGGTTGCGGAAGCTGGACAGCGCCGAACCGCCCCGCGCAATCGCGCGCCGCGCCTGTGCCACAAGCCAATCGGGCGTTGAGCCGATGCCCTCGGTCGCGCCGGGGTTGGCTTCGAGCAGGCTTTCCAGATCATCGGCAGGCAAGCCAAAGGCGGGCCGGTGTTCCTGAACGAAGGTGCCGGGGGGCGGATCATCGAGCCACCGGGAAAAGGCGTTGGTATCGTCGGGCGCAGAGGTCGAGATGATCAGCGCGCGGCCATCACGTTTGCCAAGGCCCGACAGGATCGCGTTTTCCAACGTCTCGCCCTTGGCCGGTTCCCATGCCGCCCGTTCATCGAGAACCGCCAGCGTCGGAGCGCCGCCCAAGATCGACTTGCCATCGGCAGCAATGACGCGGGCCAGCCCGCCGCCGTTGCCCTCAAACTCAACTTCCAGCTTTGAGCCGCGCCGGATCGTGAAAAGCGCTTGATCCTCTTCGGGCAAGCCTTCGATGTAGCCCACCAAGAAATTGAACGCGGTCCGGGCTTGATCGCGGTTCCGGGCGGCGAAGATGATTTCGCGCTTGGGCTGGGGCTTCGCCTCAAGCGCGCCCGCCAGCTCGGCCAGCGACAGGCCAGCACTCAAGGCGGTCTTGGCGTTTCCGCGCCCGATGGACAAAATTCCAACCATGACGCCATCGGCCAGCGCACCGCGCACGAACCGCTTTTGAAACCCGGCCAGCTTGAGCGGCTTTCCCGCCGTGCGGCCCTCGGGGATGCGCAGTTGAGCAAGGAAGGCCAGCGCCCGGTTCGCCCGATTTTTCCCCCGGATTTTTTTCAGGAGAGAGAATTGTAAACTCAGACCGCCGGTCCCGGCCTCGGCAGAAACCGGGGCATTGGGACCATTCTTGCGCGGTCGCCCCCTCGGGCGCTTGGTCGCGGCCTCGGTCATTCCAGCACCTCGCCCAGCGAAACACCGCGATAGCGCGCGCAGATGCGAGACGCGGCCAGCGACAGCCCAAGCGGTCTATCCCGCTCGGTCGCCCCGCCCCGGTTGTCGTAAAGCATCGCGCATTGGTCATAGATCGCGAAGGCCAGATCATCGGGCAGCGCGCCATCCTCGGGCGCGGTGTAGTTGGCAGCGGCCAGCACATCGCCTTGAGCGGCTTCGAGCATCTGCATCAACGCTGCGTCTTCGTCGTCGCCATCCACACGGGCAACAAGTTTGGCTTGGGAAAGCTGAATGCTTGCGAGGGTCATTGGTGGGCCTCATGGCACAGGCCGCGCGTTACCGCGTTACCTCCCCTATAGGGAGAGGTAACGGTGGTAACGGCTTGGTGCGGCGTTACGGTGTGTGAGAAGTAACGGTTGGTAACGGTGGTAACGGTCATTCCGAGGCCCTCCACGCGAAGCCCTCGGCAATGCAGATCACGCCCGCCTCTTGCAGCTTGCTCTTGGCGCTGTGGAAGGCTTTACGGCTGGCACTTTCGCTTTCCCCGCTGGACAGTGACGCCCCGTCGCAGAAGGTGCGCCAATGATCGAGCGAGACGCATTGCCGATCAGTCGGGAACAGATCGCCGGTCTTGGTGATGCCGTGATGCGCCAGAGCATCCCCGAAGGCTTGCAGCGCAATCTTGGCCTGCCCGGTGATCTTCGGACCGCGTTTTTTAGGGGCTTCGGCAGAGACCAAAACCGCGCTGTTAATGCGCGGCGTAAGCTGCACATCGGTCAGCGTGAAAAATTGCTCGGGAAGCTCGGGCGCGTCCTTCATCTTCGGATTAGAAACCGTGATTTCCTCGCCGTCCTTTTCGACACGAAATTCAAAGTCCAAAGCCCCCTTGAGAACCGTGGAGCCGCGCCCCCGGCCCTTGTCCGAATGCCCGGTATGGTGAACGATGATGATCGTGGTCTTGAGCCAACAGGCCCGCAGATCATCAATCGCCGCGACAAATCCATTCATGTCCTGTGTGCTGTTCTCGTCGCCGCCGCCGAAGTTCCGGGCCAGCGTGTCGATGATGATCAGCGCAGGGGCACCATGCAGCGCCGACAGGCCCGCGACGGCCCGCCCGACCTCGGCAGCCGAAGCACCGTCCAGAAGCTGCGCCGCGCGGTTGGATTTGAACACCGGCAAGCGTGACATGTCTTGCCCGTGGTGCCGCCCCCATGCATGGAAGCGCCGCGCAAGCCCGTTGTGGCCCTCGCCCGCGATATAGAAGACAGAGCCCTGCCGCACCTTGCGCCCGTGAAAGTCACTGCCAGAGGCGACGGAGCAGGCCAGATCGACGGCAAGGAAGGATTTGCCGCAGCCCGGGTCACCGAAGACGACGCCAATCGTCTCGGTCTCGATCATGCCATCAACGTGGTATTCCGGTTCTGTTAGTTCCAAGTCGCCGACAGCGACGAACTCGAACGCCTTACCCTCGCCCCTCGCCGCGCCAGCCTCACCCCGCGCCGGTTCGCCGCCATCCCGAAAGGCGTCGTTGTAGGCGCTTTCGGGCAGCCGGTCGTAATCGTCGCAGCCCGCCGGGGCACTATTCACCGGGGGGTGGACTTGGCGCAGCGGCGCGCGGGTCGAGGTCACACCCTCGCGGCGGTCGCGTTCATTGCGCAATTGCGCGAATGTCTCAGCCGCCCACGGTTCTTTCAGGGGGTCGAAGTCTTCCATCACGCTGCCCCCCGCGCCGGAAAGGGCAGCACAGGCGCAGACCAGATCGCCGCGCCGGTCAGATCGGCCAGCCGCTCGGCATAGGCCAGCGCTTCGCTCAAGCGCCAACGTGAGGCGACGTGCTTTCCCTCAAAATAAATGGCCCGGAAGTTGCGGCCCGTCTTTGGGTCTTGGCAGAGGCGTATCCAGATCACGAAAGCACCCCCGCAAAAGCGTGGTCGATGATCGCCGCAGCTTGATCAGGTCGCAGAGAGTGCAGCGCGGCCATGAGAATTGCCGCCCGCTCGCCCGTGGTCAGCCGCACCGCCCAGACGCTTGCCACCGCCTGCCACGCCTCGGGCGTGTCGAGGATCAGGCCATAACCGAGAAGCTTCGAGGCGCTCTTGTGCGCGGGCTTGGCAAAGGCTTGAATCGGGTTCGGGGTGGAAAAGGCGCGGTTATCACGTTCACCGGGCGTTCCCGGTTTGATCTGATAACGATTTTGGGGGTTTTCGTTGATTCGGCGGGGAAAATGCAGGGATTTGCAATCCGCTGCGTAACCTCTCCGCCAACCCGCCGAGAGCTTGGCCTGATTAGTTATTTCCGAGGGCGCGGTCAAGCGGTTATCAGGCCGGTTTTCGCTTGGTGCGCTGTTCTCGCAGGGGAAAACGAAAGGCGCGCGGGAAGATCCCGCGCGCCAAGGGGCTCTGCCCGATTAGTTCGCCAGCCAAGCGTTGAAACGCTCGTTCAGCTCGCTGTCATTGTCGACCCAGAAGTCGAGGTTGGTTTCGAGCGCGTTTTCCATGTTGGCCGGGTAGGTCGGCAGGTGCGGACCCATGACGGTTTTGCCATCTTTGAAGATGATCTCGCCAGCGTTCGACGAATAGCGGGTCGGGCCGTAGGAGATGTATTGCGCTTGGCGACGCAGACCTTCGGTCGAGGTCGCGAATTGCACGTATTTCAGCGCGTCTTCCAGATGCGGCGCGCCTTTCGGGATCACGTACATTTCGTGTTCGTAAACTTGGCCATCCCACAGCACGACGAGCGGTTTGCCTTCTTCAATGGCGGCGTTGAAGATACGGCCGTTGTAAGCGGTGGTCATGACCACTTCGCCATCGGCGAGGAGTTGCGGCGGTTGCGCACCGGCTTCCCACCAGATCGCGTGATCTTTGATCGTGTCGAGTTTGGCGAAAGCGCGGTCAAGGCCTTCATCGGTGTCGAGCACGTCATAGACTTCCGCAGCCGGAACGCCATCAGCCATCAACGCCATTTCGAGCACGGTTTTCGGGCTTTTCTTCACGCCGCGCGTGCCGGGGAATTTCTCGAGGTCGAAGAAATCGGCAATCGAGGTCGGTTTCTCGTCGGGGAATTTCGAGTCGTCATAAGCCACAACGTTGGCCCAAAGGTCGGTCGAGATGCCGCAATCCATCACCGCGCCGGGCAGGAAGTCTTCTTCCGCCGGGGTGCCGTCGTCGCCGGGCAGCAAAATCGCCGGGTCGATTTCTTCGAGCAGGCCTTCGTCGCACAGGCGCACCGCATCGGCATATTCGAGCAGGGCGACATCAACCGAAACGTTGCCGGATTCGGTTTGCGCTTTCACCGGGGCGGCCGGGTTGTCAGCGTCGATCATCGTGGTTTTGATGCCGGTGGCTTCGATGAACGGTTTGACGTGAGCTTCGACTTCGGCTGCGCCATAGGCGCCGCCCCAGCTCAGAACCACGACTTCGGCCTGGGCGCTCACTGCGAAGCAGGAGGCAAGGACCGTGCTGAGAAGGAGTTTTTGCATCGGTTTTTAGTTCCCTGTGTTTCGAAAAGGGGCGCGATCAAGCCGGGGAGGAGTACGCGGTCTGATCAGTGCCGCTTGCCAACCGGCCCCTTACAAATCCCGGATAATCGGAAGGCTCGGGGTGTGGGTGCGTGCAAAGCGACGTCGAAAGGGTCGTTTGCGGCCTTTCGGCGATCTGCGTTTTGTAGCCCGTTGTATACATTGGCCGGATGCTGGCGGATGGGGCGAAATGCCTGAAATTAGGGCGAATCTAAAACGCCGCAGCGCTGCGGCGCGGGAGACGGGCGAGGCATTCTTCGGCGCCCTGCGACGATAGGTCCCTGCTGTGCCCCTGTTTGCAGCGCCGATCCTGTGCACCATGGTATGCAAAAGCGCCGCATCTGGCCGCTGCGCCGTTGCCCCGTGCTGGTTTCTGTGGCAAAACCGCGCAACAAAACCCCAGACCGAGAGTTCCCCATGCAGGATTTCGCCACCCGCCGCACCATGATGGTCGACACCCAGGTCCGCCCGAACGATGTTACCAAGTTCCCCATCATCGAGGCGATGCTCACGGTTCCGCGCGAAGATTTCGTGCCCGCAGGGCGGCGTGAGGCAGCCTATGTCGGCGAAAATATCGAGTTGGAAAGCGGGCGTGTGCTTCTGGAGCCGCGCAACTTCGCCAAGATGCTTGATGCGATCGACATTCAGCCCGCCGATCTCGTGCTCGATATCGGGGCGGGCATGGGCTATTCGGCGGCGGTGATCGCGCGGATGGCCGAAGCCGTTGTCGCGCTTGAAACCGAAGAAATGGCGCCGAAAGCCGAGGCGCAACTCGCGATTCATGATGTCGACAATGCGGCTGTGGTCGCCGGGGTGCTGGCCGAAGGCGCGCCGCAACACGGGCCTTATGACGCGATCGTGATCGAAGGCGGTGTCGAGACGGTGCCTGCCGCGATTGAGGCGCAACTCAAAGAAGGTGGCCGGATCATCGCGATTTTCATGCAAGACGCGCTTGGCACGGTGCGGCTTGGTCGCAAGATCGACGATGTGGTAGTGTGGCGCGATGTCTTCAATGCCGCAGCACCTTTGCTCGAAGGCTTCACTTTGGCGAAAGAATTCGTACTCTGATTGCAAAACGGTGTTAACCGGGTCATATCGTGGGAGTTGAATGTTTCCCGATAGGTACGCGGTCGCGCCAGAGCATATCCCGCCGCGGCAGTGGTCAGGGCAAAAATGAGGACGAGCGAGATGCGCAAGACATTGAAACCCCTTTTGCTGGCTACGGCTGCGGGGCTGGGGCTGATGGCCGGAACCGTTGCCGCAAGCGCGGAAACCTTGGCCGATGCATTGGTCTCGGCCTATCGCAACTCGCATCTGCTCGAAAATTACCGCGCCACTTTGGCCGCTGCCGATGAAGATGTCGCACAATCGGTCGCCGCGCTGCGCCCGGTGGTGCAATGGGGGTTGGATTTCGCCACCTCGCGCTGCACCTATCCGAGCACCGCGACCTGCACGAGCGACTGGACGGATATTTCCGCAACGCTGGCCGTCAGCGCTAGTTGGACGCTCTATGATTTCGGGCGCACGCAGCTGAGCATCGGCATGCAAAAGGAAACGGTGCTTGCCACGCGTGAGGCTTTGCGCTCGACCGAACAAGATGTGCTGTTGTCTGCCGTGCAAGCCTATGCCGATGCGAAAGCGACGGCCGAACAGGTGGCGATCAACCAAAACTCCGTGCGTGTGATTTCGGAACAACTCAAAGCGGCGCAAGACCGCTTTGATGTGGGTGAGGTGACCCGGACCGACGTTTCGCAGGCCGAGGCTTCGCTCGCCGGGGCGCGGGCATCGCTCGCCGCTGCGGAAGGGAACTACAAGGCGGCGCGTGAAGCGTATAAAGCCGCGATCGGCCATTATCCGACCCGCCTCTCGGCTTTGCCGCGTGCCCCGAGCCTGCCGAAATCTGTTGAGGCCGCGAGCACCACGGCATTGCGGCAGCATCCGACGATCAAACAACTCCAGCATCAGGTCGCGGTGACTGATTTGGCGGTTTCGCTGGCCGATGCGCAGCGTTTGCCCACGATCACTGGCAGTCTTTCGTTCTCTGACCAAGATGGTGTGGGCCATTCGGGTGCGGCGGGCGTGAGCATTGGCCAGACGATCTATTCGGGCGGCAATATCTCGTCGTTGCGCCGCCAAGCGGTGATCCAGCGCGAAGGCACGCGGGCCAGCTTGCGGCAGGCGGGGGTGTCTGTGGCGCAGGGCGTGGCCAATGCCTATGCAATGATCGAGGTCTATCGCGCGCAGATCCGCGCCTATGATCAACAGATCCAAGCGGCCGACATCGCCTATCGCGGCGTGCGTGAAGAAGCGACGCTGGGCGCGCGCACCACGCTTGATGTGCTTGATGCCGAACAGGACCTGCTGGATGCCCGCGCCTCGCGGATTACGGCAGAAGCTGATTTGCAAGTAGCATATTATCAACTTTTGTCGGCTATGGGTCTTTTGACGGTAGAAGACCTCAAGCTCGGGATCCCCACCTATGATCCCGCAGCCTACTACAATGCGGTGCAGAACGCGCCTCTCAGTGTTCAAGGCGAGCGCCTTGATCGCGTCTTGCGGGCCATTGGTAAGCAATAAGCTTGCCTGAGGGGCGCGTTATGGGTGCCGACCTGCTTCGTTCGGGCAACAGCCCGGATATGAGGGATTCTGCTTACACCAAAAGGCTGGACAGACGTGCAGTCGGATCGCAGGATTGAGGGCATGATGTCGGAAACCGAGACGAATATCGAAATCGAAGATGTGCTGGCGTCGATCCGGCGGCTGGTATCGAGTGACGTGAGCCCTTCACGCTCCTCGGCTGTGCCGCATCGAAGCGCCGCCGTCGCGATGCCCCTTCATGCGCCGGAGCCGGAGCCCGTTGCCGAACCCGAAGTGATGGCCGAGCCGGAAGCCGCGCTGGAACCGGAGGTTGTGGCTGAGCCCGAGCCGGTGATGGACGCTGTTGCCGAAGAACCGGTGGAAGATGTAGCGCCCGAGCCGCCGATGGTTCTGCAAGCCGCGCTTGAGCTGCCCGAGGCACCGATCGAGTCTCTTGCCGACGCATTCCCCGAGCCAGAGATGCCCGCGTTTGAACCGGTTGTCGACGCGGTCGCAGATGTGTCTGAGGCCGAGGTTTCGGAAGCGACGGATCAAGCCGATGACTTTCTGGTCCTGAGTCCGGCGTTGCGGATTGATGAGACCGATGCAGAAGAACTGCCCGACACCGGGCTTGCGGAGCCGGACCCCATGGCTGACGATGCCCCCGTGATGGCGGAGGCGCCCGTCGAAGTCGCGCCGCAACCGCGTGTGTTGACCGAGGCGGAAGCCCTTTTGGCAGAGGCGGAGGCCGCGCTGGAAGGCTCTGGCGCGCTGCTTGAGGCATCTGCGGTGCTTGATGGCGCGGATGATATGGACGCCGACGTCGCGCTGCCCGAGGCTCCGGCCAAAGACGATCTGGGCGATGAACTTGCGCGTCTGGAAAGCACAATTGCCGAGCTTGAGGCCGCGGTGGCCGAAAGCGACACCGAGTTTGAACCCGAAGAAGGCCACCCCTTCGTGGCCGAGGGCGCGGCGCCTTTGACGGAACTGCCGGAAGCCTTTGACGAGGCCGCCTTGGGCACGCAGGAACCGGCCTATGAGGCCGAGCTGGAAGCCATCTTGGAAGAGGCGCCTTCGATCAGCGAAGACGAGGCCGATGCCGCTTTTGCTGCCGAACAAGCCGACCCCGATCTTGAGGATGCCGCTTGGGCGGAAGCCGAGACGGAAAGCGTGGGCATGGATTGGGCGGAAGCGACGCTGAACCTTGCGCGTGGTGCCGCGCCGCGTCGGCTCAGCCTCGAAGATGCTGAGGAAGTCGAACAGCATGTTTCGTCGCGCCGCTCTACCTATGACAGCCTGCGTGAAGAACTGGATGCGGATGCCGCCTATTACGATGCGGATATGATCGAGGATGACACCCAGTTTGCCAGCGATGAACGGCTGCTCGATGAAGCCGCGCTGCGCGACATGGTGGGCCAGATGGTGCGTGACGAATTGCGGGGCGCGCTTGGCGAGCGGATCACGCAAAACGTCCGCAAACTTGTGCGCCGCGAAATTCAGCGTGCGCTGATGGGGCAGGGCTACGAATAAGCGGCCCCACCGCTTTCCCTTTGATGGACAAAAAGCAAACGGCGTGCCCGAGGGAGGACACGCCGTTCGCTAATGCCATATCTGGCTGGGGCTTACGCCGCTTCGGCTTCTTCCGCCGCCATGCGCCGTTCGCTTTCTTCGCGCGAGAGCGCAACAGAAGTCCGCACACCTTTGGTGACGAATTCCATCAGGCCTTTCACCACGCGCTCGTTCGGGTCGATCCCGGCGCAGGACAGCACTTCGCGTCCATCGCGCGACCGCGCCCAACGGGCGATCTGCTCGGGGCCGTTGCCGTATTTCTTGTCATCGGCAATCGCATCATCGAGCGCGGCGAGCACGACGGCGGCAAAAAGCTTCCGTGCGCGTTGGCCTTGCTCATAGTTGAATGCGGAGCCGTCAACGAAATCGCGCATTTTCTGTCCTTTTTATTGCTCTTGCGTTTCCTGGCGTGGCGGCCATCTACGGCGCTTGGGACGTGATTCGATATGCCCCCAAACACATGGCTGCCATGCGTGTAATGCATGGGTGGGTTCTCGTGGTCCCGGATTTAGCGCCTGTTAACGAGAACAACCGGCCATATATGGTCAGTTTGACCAAGCGTTCAAGGTTCTTTTCCGCAAAACGCGTGCCGGGTGCTTGTGTTTCACGTCATCTTGTGTTCGCGCATCGCAACGCCTTGTTAGGGCTGATAGCGCCCGGCTCGCGGTCTTGTGAAGGCGGTTAGGCCTCTGTGGCGCTCAGTTCCGCATCGCCTGCACGCAGCGGACCCGCGAGCGCATCATGGCGGATCTGGGCCAAAGCGAAGCCCTGCGCTTGGGTATAAAGCGTGCCGACCGTTTTCCCCTCGGCCTCAATCGGTGTGCCAACAGGCGCGGCGCCCACAATTTTCAGCCGCACCAGCCCTTTGCGCAATTCGGTCTTGTGCTTCATGCGCGCGGTGACCTCTTGGCCAACATAGCAGCCCTTGCGGAAATCCACGCCATTGAGCCGTTCAAACCCGGCTTCAAGGATATAGGTCTCGGGCGTTAGTTCGATCCCGGTTTCCGGGATCATATGGGCAACGCGCAGCGCGTCCCAATCGGTGCCATCATCGCCCGCCTCTGAACCGTAAAGCCGCCAGCCAAGCTCTGGGTGGCGCGGGTCTTGCACCGCGCCTTCGGGCGCGGGTCCGGTGCCGCGCGCGACTTGCAAATCGGTCGGGCTGATCGCCACATCCGCGCGCAGCTTATACATCATCAGCCGCTTCACGGTGGCCTCAGCCAAACTGGAATCAATGTCCAAAAGCACGCTGTCGCCTTGGGGCACCAAAAAGAAATCCGCCAGATACTTCCCCTGCGGCGTCAACAAAGCCGCATAGATCGGCCCTTCGGAAAGCTTCTTCACATCGTTGCTGACAAGCCCTTGCAGGAAATGCACGCGATCCGGGCCGGAAATTTCATAAATACTGCGCATGGTTGCCTCCTTCCCCCGATATGGGCGGGGACTGTCATTCGACAAGTTGCATCTTGCACAGGGTGGCATAGGCACCGCCTTGTGCCATCAGCACATCATGCGTGCCTTCCTCAACAACCTGTCCTTCGTTGATCACGACGATTTTGTCAGCATCACGCACAGTAGACAGGCGGTGCGCAATCACCAAAGTGGTGCGGCCTTCCGAAAGCCGCGAGAGCGCTTGCGCCACCTTCGCCTCAGAGGCGGTGTCGAGGGCCGAGGTGGCCTCATCCAACAGCAAAATCGGTGCATCGCGCAGCACCGCGCGGGCAATCGCCACCCGCTGACGCTGGCCGCCAGAAAGCGCCGAGCCGCGCGGCCCTGCGGGCGTATCAAGCCCGGCGGGCAGCGCATCGACGAATTCCGAGACATAGGCCACATCAAGCGCATTTCGCAGCTCTGCCTCGCTGATATCGCTGCGCCCAAGCAACACGTTTTCGCGGATCGTTTCGTCAAAAAGCGCCGCGTCTTGGCTGACCGAGGCAAACATCTGCCGCAGCGCCACCAGATCCACCGCTGTCACCGGCACGCCGCCCACAGAGATCGTGCCCGATTGGGCGTCGATCAGGCGGGTCAGCAGGTTGAACACGCTCGACTTGCCCGCGCCCGAGGGGCCAACAAGCGCCGTGGTCTTGCCCGCCTCTGCGGTGAAGGACAGCCCGCGCAAAACCGGTTTCGTCCCATAGGAAAAGCGCACATCGTCAAACTGCACTGCGGTGGTTGCGGGTTTGGGGAGCGGCGCGGCGGGGGTTTGCACCGAAGGCTGAATGTCAAACACCAGATAGAGCCGCTCAAGGCTCGCCGCAGCAATTTGCCAAGTGCCAGACAGTCCGCCAAGCCGCCGCAAGGGTTGGAAAGCCAGCGCCATCGCCGTGAAAAAGGACATGAACTCGCCCACGGTGCGCTTGCCCTCAACGATTTCGGGAGCGCCTAGTACCAGAACGGCAAAGAAGCCAAGCCCGGTCACAAGGTCGATCAATGCCGGGATCGTCGATTGCGAAAGCGTCATTTTGACGAGCGCTTTGCGGATCGCGACCACCAGCTTTTCAAACCGTTCCGTCTGATAGGCTTCCATCTGGTAGAGCTTCACAGCCGAGATGCCGTGAAAAACCTCATCCAGCCGGGTGGCGCGGTCGCCCGATTGCGTGCGCATTTGCTGGGTTTTGCGCCGAATATAGCGTTGTGCCAGCGCGATCGGGGCTACCAGAAGCGGTGCGCCGACCAGCGCCGCCAAAGTCCAGCGCCAGTCGATGGAAACGGCCACTGTGAAAAGCGAAATCAGCGCCACCGCGTCGCGCCCGGCGCCGGTGATAAACACCTGCCACACGCCTTGCACGGCCATCGTGTCGCCCTGCACCCGCTCGATCAGGGCACCGGGCGGGTTGTCTTGAAAGAAGCTTTGATCCAGCCGCAGGATGTGGCGCAACAGGTCCACTTGCATCGCGCTTGAAGAGCGTTGGGCAACATCCGTCAGCAAGCCGCGCGCGCCGACCGAGGTGACCGCACGGATGGCAAAAAGTGAAAAGATCACCCCGCCAACGACCCAGATCAGGCTCGATTGGCCGGCGGCAAAAACCTTGTCGAAAAGCGGCTCAAGCATCCAACTCAGCACGCCAAGGCAGGCCCCTTCGACCGCCATCAAAAGCCCGGCCAGCGCCATTTTCGGCCAATGCTCACGCAGATAGCCGCGCCAGATGCGCCCAAAAAGAACGCGCGAACTATAGGCCGCCTTCGGCGCGGTATCTTTTGGCTGGGTCACGCGGTCCTCTGACGGATGAATTCTGGCTAGGTTTGGGATAGCGCGATTGCCCTTTGGCGGCAAGGCAGGCGGGATTTGTGACCGTTACAAGCCCAAACGTTGACCACCCCCGCGCGGCTCACTACCGATAGTGCGTTCAAGCCCGGAGATCTGTCATGAGCCTTGCCCACGGTCGTTCCTATCTTGCCATTCCCGGCCCTTCGGTGATGCCCGAACGCGTGTTGGCGGCGATGCACCGCTCGGCCCCGAATATCTATGAAGGCGATCTGGTCGATCTAACCGGGCAGGTGGTGGCCGATCTGCGCCGTGTGGCGCTTAGCACGAGCCATGTCGCGATTTACATCTGCAACGGCCACGGCACGTGGGAGGCGAGCATCGCCAATATCTTCAGTCGGGGCGACAAGGTGCTGTCTTTGCAAACCGGGCGCTTTGGGCAGGGCTGGGCCGCGCAGGCGGAGGCGATGGGGGTGACGGTCGAGGCGCTTGATTTTGGGCTCACCACGCCGGTGGACCCGAACCGGGTCGAGGCCGCTTTGCGCGCCGATACGGGCCATGACATCAAGGCCGTGTTCCTCACCCATGTCGATACCGCGACCTCGATCCGCAATGATGTGGCGGCGGTGCGTGCGGCAATGGATGCGGCGGGGCACCCGGCGCTTTTGGCGGTCGATTGTATTGCTTCGCTGGCTTGCGATGCGTTCCGGTTTGATGATTGGGGCGTCGATGTGATGATCGCGGCCAGCCAAAAGGGGCTGATGGTGCCGCCGGGGCTCGGCTTTGTCTGGGTGTCCGATAAGGCGCTTGCGGTGAGCCGCAGCGCCGATCTGCGCACGCCTTATTGGGATTGGGCGCCGCGCATCGCGCCAGATTTCTACTACCAACATTTCTGTGGCACCGCGCCGACGCATCACCTTTTCGGCATGGCGGAATCGCTCAAGATGATCTTGGACGAAGAAGGTCTGCCGCATGTTTGGGCGCGCCACCAGGCCCTCGCACGCGCTGTGGCGGCGGCCTTTGAGGCTTGGGGGCAGGGCGGAGATCTGGCGCTCAATGTCGCTGATCCGGCGTTCCGGGCGGGCTCTGTCACCGCCGCGCGGATCGGGCAGGGCGGGGCCGAACGGCTGCGCCGCTGGTGCGAGGCGGAAGCGGGCGTGACGCTGGGCATTGGGCTTGGCATGGCGGCGATGGGCAGCGCCGAGGCCGATGATTTTCTGCGCGTCGCACATATGGGCCATGTGAACGCGCATATGACCCTTGGCGTGCTTGCGGTGATGGAGGCAGGGCTTCAGGCGCTCAACATCCCGCATGGCGCGGGCGGCATTCAGGCGGCAGCCGCAGTGGTGGCCGCGGGCGCTTAAGCCTTAGGGCTGGCCATGCTTTTCGAGCCAGCCCATCAGCCACTCAATCTCGGCTTGATCTTGGGCTGCCATTGCCTCGGCGCGGTGGCGCAAGTCTGGATCGGCGCCGTTCTCAACAACGATCTGCGCCATATCCACGGCGGCTTGTTTTTGTGGCAGCAGACTGCGGACAAAATCCAGATCGGCATTGCCGGTATAGGGGGCGGCCATGTCGGTGGCCATTCGCGCCTTTGCCGCCTCAAACGCTGCGGTTGAGGGGGCCGCATCGGCGGTGGCAGTGGCTGCGCTGCGCATCACCGGTGCGGGCAGATCATCGGCATAGGCCCCAAAGGCCAGCGCGAAAGCCAAGGGGCTGAGCAAAGCGATATGACGACGGGTACGGGGGGACATGGACGACTCCTTCATCGGTGCCGTCACAGTGGCGCGCCAGAGCGGGCGCATCAAATCAAGGCCGCGCGAGAGACGCGTGAGCCCGCCCCAAAAGGCGCAGGCTCGCAAGGTGTTGAAGTCTTAGGCTTTCAGATCGGCAAGCGATTTGCACCAAGCTTCCATTTCCTTCGTCGCCAGTTCCATCGGCGGCTCAAGGAAGGTCAGGTGGAACGCATCGCCCAGATCGGCCACGCCAATCGCGCGCGGGCGCACGGCCAGCACATGGGCATTGGGCAGCGCGACGCCAAAGCAGAAAACGATGTTCTGCGCGGCCAAGATCGAGCGGTCAATCGTGCCTTCAATCGCGGTCGTATGCGCGTAATGGTCGAAGGTGGCGATATAGGCGACCTTGGGGTGGGCGTCGATTTTCTCTTTCAGCTTGGCCATCACGTCATCGACGGTGGCGCAGCTGGTTTCTGCCTTCGGCAGGGTCAGATCGAAGACCGGATATTTCTCCATCAGCAAATACTGTTTCATGTCTGACCTTTCCCTTGGATGTATCTTTTAGAATGGCTGCACAGGGTTGACGAGCGGGTCAACCGGACGTTCTGTCGCGGGCGCGTTTTAGGGCGCTAGGCAGCGCGGTGGCGAGGGCCTTCATCTCTGCCTCTGGGCCGCAAGAAATGCGGATGCAGCGGTCTTGTGGGGCCACGGCGGGCTTGCGGACAAACACATCGGCGGCGGCCAATTCTTCCAAAACCGCTGTGGCAAAAGCCCCGTCTTGCCCGCAATCCACCGCCACGAAATTAGTGGCCGAAGGAAGCGGCGTAAGCCCATTGTCGCGTGCGATTTGCGCGATGGTTTCGCGCGCGCCGTCCACCAAGCGGCGCATATAGGCCAGCCATGTCGTGTCAGAAAGCGCGGCTAGAGCCCCCGCTTGGGAAATACGGCTCATGCCGAAATGATTGCGGATCTTGTCAAAGGCGGAAATCAGATCGGGGTGGCCAAGCGCATAGCCCACCCGCGCGCCCGCCAGCCCATGCGCCTTGGAAAAGGTGCGCATCCGGATCACGCGCGGGTCATCGGCGTCGATCGGGGCTTCGGTGCCCTCAGGTGCCAGTTCAACATAGGCTTCATCCAGCACCATCAAGGTGCCTTCGGGCACCTGCGCCACCATATCGGCAATGGTTTGGCCGGGGTGATGCGAGGCCATCGGGTTATCGGGGTTGGCGATATACATCAGCTTGGGACGCAGCGCGATGGCCTTGGCCAAAAGCGCCTGCGGGTCTTCATGGTCGCCCGTATAGGGGACTGTGTGCAGCACCCCGCCAAACCCCGCCACATGGAAGTTGAAGGTTGGATAGGCCCCTTCGGACGTGACCACCGGGTCACCGGGTTCCAACAGCAGGCGGCAGAGATAGCCCAAAAGCCCGTCGATCCCTTCGCCAATGACCACGTTTTCGGGGCGGCAACCGTGATGCGCGGCGAGTGCTGCCTTCAGGTCATGCACCTCCGGGTCGCCATACATCCACGCATCGCCTGCCGCTGCGGCCATTGCCGCAATCGCGCGCGGCGAGGGGCCAAAGCCGTTTTCATTCGCGCCAAGCCGCGCGGCAAAGGGGCGGCCACGGGCACGCTCCTGCGCTTCAGGGCCGACAAAGGGCACGGTGGCGGGCAGGGCGGCAACAAGCGGGGTGTAACGGGGCTGGGTCATAAGCCTTATGGCTAGGGGCAAAGCGCAAAGCCGTAAAGCATGTTTCGCAGCGTCATGCGCGCGCGGGGGCGGGCTTTGTGCTTGGATGGTGCAAAGCGGAGGGGATGATGAACCGGGTCAGTGTAAAACGCGCGGGAGGCGTGGCCGTGGTGCGGCTCAACCGCCCCGAAAAGATGAATGCGGTCGATTTTGAGATGATCGATGCGGTCATTGCAGCGGCAGAGGATTTGGCGGCCGACTCAGCCCTGCGCGCTGTGGTGCTTACGGGCGAGGGGCGCGCCTTTTGCGCGGGGCTTGATGTGGCGAATTTCTCGGCCCTTGCTTTGGGTGACCCCGAGGGGCTGATCATGCCGCGCAGTCATGGGGCGGCAAACCGGTTTCAGCAGTTTTCTTTGTGTTGGCGGGCGCTGCCGGTGCCGGTTATTGCGGCGCTCCATGGCGTGGCTTTTGGCGCGGGTCTGCAACTGGCTGCGGGGGCCGATTTGCGCATTGCCGCGCCGGGCACGCGGCTGTCGATCATGGAAATGAAATGGGGCCTTGTGCCCGATATGGGCGGCATGGTGACCCTGCCCGAGATTTTGCGCGCCGATCATCTGCGTCGCATGACATGGACGGCCGAGGAAGTGAGCGCCGAAGAGGCGCTGCAAATTGGTCTCGTGACCGAGATTGCCGAAGATCCTCTCGCTCGTGCAATGGCGTTGGCGCAGGTGATTGCGGGCAAATCTCCCTCGGCCATTCGTGCGGCGAAGCGGTTGATTGAGGTCGCCTATACCGCACCCGAGGCAGAGGTGCTGGAGCGCGAAAGCCGCGAGCAGACCGATCTGATCGGGAAACCCGATCAGATGGAGGTGATTGCCGCGAATATGCAGGGCCGCGCGCCAAAGTTTGACTAGGCGCGCGCCAGTCTGCCGTTAGATCGACATTTTCTTGAAGATCGGCTCCGGGATCGCGCGGATCACCATCATGATGAAATACCAGATCCGTGCGGTGTAAAGCACATTGGCGCGCCGTTCGATGCCGCCCATGATATCTTCGGCTACTTGCTCGGGTTTGGCCATGAAGGGCAGTTTCATTCCCGCCGTCATGCGTGTTTCCACCGGGCCGGGTTTCACCGTCATCACATGCACGCCCTTGCGGCCAAGCCGGTTGCGCAGGCCCGAAAGATAGGTCGCAAAGCCCGCCTTCGCGGCACCATAGACATAGTTGCCCACGCGGCCACGGTCGCCCGCGACCGAGCCCACGCCCACAATCACGCCCTCGCCGCGGGCTTCCATTACGGGCGCAAGCAGCGACAGGAATTTGGCCGGGCCGGTGAAATTGTCGGTCACCACCTCGTCGATCAGCATGGGGTCGGCATCAATTGCGCTTTGCTCGGGCATGGTGCCGACAAAACAGGCAAGGTTCAGCACGCCTTGCGTGGCGGCGAGTTTGTCGATCAGCGCGGGGAAGGCGGCGGTGTCGCGGATGTTGAAGGCAATCACCTCCACCTCGGCGGCGCCACGCAATTTGCAGTCTTTCGCGAGCGTTTCCAGCTCTTCCATATCACGGCCCGCCAGCATCAGCCGGGCGCCATCAATGGCCAAGCGGCGCAGGAAGGGGCGGGCCATGCCAGAGGTGGCCCCGAGTACGATCCAGTTTTGCATGCCTCAGGCACTCCTCAGGTTCAAGCGTCTCACAAGGTCGGTTTGATAGGCGCCGGTCGGGTCGGCGCGGGCGACCTCTTCCTGCCAGAGATTAAGCTCTGGATACATTGTGCGGATGCGCGCACCCTCGGCCAAAGCATCTTTGGCAAAGTAAAGCCGCCCGCCCGCCTCAGCCGTTTCAATCTCTAGTGTGCGGATCAAATCACGCGCGGCGCTACGGTTTGGGAAGTCGATGGCGAGCGTATAGCCCTCCATCGGGAAGCTAAGGTAACCGGCGCGCCCCGCCCCCATGCGTTTAAGCACCGCTAAGGGGGAGGCAAGGCCCGAAGTGGAGATCCGCTCCATCATCGCGCGCAGCGCACGGGCCGAGGAAAGCGGCACCACGCATTGAAACTGGTGAAAGCCGCGCCGCCCATAAAGGCGGTTCCAGTCGTGGATTTTATCGAGCGGAAAGAAGAAATCCGCCATCGGGCGCGCAATGGTGCGGCCATGCGCGGGCACGCGGTGGTAATAGGCTTGGTTGAAGGCGCGCACGACGGGCGAAGACAGCGCAAAATGCGGCGCATCAAGCGGCACTTTCGCGGTGCGCTTGCGTTCTTTCACCAAGCCTTTGCCGATCTCGCCTTCTTCGACAATGCCACGCCCCATCGCGGGGCCGGTCGCGGTCGCATCAATCCAGCCAACGGTATAGCTGGCTTCAGAGGCATCCAAGAACGCAAGATGCTCTTCCCAGTTGCGCGCGCGGCGTTCGGTGACCAGCATCAGATTGCCATCGCAACGCTTCAGCCGCAGCGTGGCGCGCAAAATCACCCCGGTTTGGCCAAGCCCGCCAACGGTGGCTTGAAACAGCGCTGTGCCGGGGGTGGCGGTCAGTTCGACCCCATTTTGCAACAGCACAATCTCGGTCACATGCGCGCCAAAGCTGCCAACGTGATGGTGGTTTTTGCCATGCACGTCTTGCGCGATGCAGCCGCCCACGGTGGCAAAGCCGGTGCCGGGCATCACCGCCGGAATCCAGCCTTGCGGCACGAAGGCGGTGGCGACATCGCCGATCCGGGCGCCTGCTTCAACGGTTAGGCAGCCTGTTTCCGGGTCAAAGGCCAGAAACCGATCAAAGCCGCTCATATCCACCATTGCCCCACCTGAATTGAGCGGCGCATCGCCATAGGAGCGGCGCATCCCAAAAGCGGGCGTTGGCGGCAACTCAGCCAGATGGCGGAGTTTTTCGGGGCGGGCGACCGGGCCTTTGGCGCGCAGCGCGCGGCCCCAGCCGGTATAATGGGTGTCTTTGGTCATTGGCCGCCTCCTTGCGGCGCGTGGAGCGAGGCGCGCTCGGCGAGCGGAAAGACCGCAAGCCCGATCGCAATGGCAAACCAAAGCGTGGTGAGCCGGATCACCGCCGTTGCGGGGACAGAGACCTCAAGCGGGACGCCATCAAGGCTGAGAAGGGCGACCATCGCCGCCTCGGCGCCACCAAGCCCCCCCGGTGCGCCCGTGAGCCCGCCCGCGAGCGTGGAAAAGACAAAGATCGCGACCGCTTTCCAAAGCCCGATTTCGGCCCCCATAAAGCCCAAAAGCAGATGGAAGGCATAGCCCTCTGCCATCCAACCCGCAAAGCCAAGCGTGAGCGCAAGCGCCAGCGTCGGGCCGTGGCTGAACCGTGCAAGCGAGCGCGCGGCCTGACGGGCGCGGGCAAAAAGGCGCGGCAAGCGGCCCAAGGCGCGATAGGCGAGCGTAACAAGTGCGGCGAGGAGTTTGGGGCGCGTGGCGACCACCGCAGCAGCAAGCGCAAGCACTGTCACCGGCAGTGCGCCCGCAATCCCGCCTGCGGCGAGCGAAATGGCCAGTGCCAAGATCAGCCCCATCACCGCCAGATCACCGGCGCGGTCCATCAGCACCAAGGGCGCGGTGCGTTCGACCGCCCAGCCGGTTTCGCGTTTGAGCCAGCGCATCCGCACCAATTCCCCCACTCGGCCCGGCGTGACCGACATGGCAAAGCCGCCAAGGTAGTGGCGGAAATCTTGGGCGAGATGTGTCGGCAGCCCCAAACGGCGTGCCAAAATGTGCCAGCGCAGGCCGCGCATCCCGTAATTGGCAAGCGACAGGCCCAAAAGCGCGATGATCTGCCAAAGATGCAGGCGAGTCAGTTGCGCCCAAGTTTCTTCCCAGCCCGTGGCCGAGGCAAGACCCGCAAGCCCAAGGCCCACCAGCGCCAAAAGCCCGAGGATCAGCGCTTTGTCGCGCCAACGGCGGAGGGAGGAAGGGGCAGGGGGCGTATTTTGGCTCAGGCTCATCATTGCCCTGCATCTAGTGGTTAATTGGGGCAGGAATATGATGTTGTTGCGGGTTCGCGAACAATTTTAACGAAGAAAAGCCCCGCGTTGGGCGGGGCTTTTGCAGTTTGCTTAGTCGACGATGGTGGCCTCGGTCGCGGCGCGCAACTCTGCCTCTGTCACGCCATCAGCGAGTTCCACAATTTTCAACCCGCCCGGCACGACATCCATCACGCCAAGGTTGGAGATGATCCGGTCCACAACCGCTTTACCGGTGAGCGGCAGGGTGCATTTGTGCAAGACCTTGGAATCGCCGTGCTTGTTGGTGTGATCCATCACAACCACCACGCGCTTGACGCCAGCCACAAGATCCATCGCCCCGCCCATGCCTTTGACGAGCTTGCCGGGGATCATCCAGTTCGCCAGATCACCCTCTTCGCTGACTTCCATCGCGCCCAAAATCGCCATCGCGATCTTGCCACCACGGATCATGCCAAAGCTGGTGGCACTGTCGAAATAGGCGGTTTGCGGCAGTTCGGTGATGGTTTGCTTGCCCGCGTTGATCAGGTCGGGGTCTTCTTCGCCCTCATAGGGGAAGGGGCCCATGCCCAGCATGCCGTTTTCCGATTGCAGCGTGACCGAGACGCCTTCGGGGATGAAGTTCGGCACCAAGGTCGGAATGCCGATGCCAAGGTTCACATAGGTGCCGTCTTTGAGCTCTTTCGCGGCGCGCGCCGCCATTTGGTTGCGATCCCACGCCATGATCACGCCTCCCCTTTGTCGCCGCAGCCGCCACCGGCCCCCGCCGGGGTGGGGGCATCCGCGCGTTTGCGCGTGGTGCGCTGCTCAATGCGCTTTTCATGCTGGCCCTGCACAAGGCGGTGCACATAGATGCCCGGCAGGTGGATGTGGTCGGGGTCAAGGCTGCCCACCGGCACGATTTCTTCAACCTCCATCACGCAGACCTTGCCGCACATCGCGGCGGGCGGGTTGAAGTTGCGCGCGGTCTTGCGGAAAATCGCATTGCCCGAAGTGTCGGCCTTCCACGCTTTGACGATCGAGACATCGGCGAAGATGCCAGTTTCCAGAATATAGGTCTCGCCGTTGAAGTCTTTGTGCTCTTTGCCCTCGGCAATCACCGTGCCGACGCCGGTCTTGGTGTAAAAGCCCGGAATACCGTGGCCCGCCGCGCGCATCCGCTCGGCCAAAGTGCCTTGGGGGTTAAACTCCAGCTCCAACTCACCCGACAGATATTGCCGCATAAATTCGGCATTCTCGCCCACATAAGACGAGATCATCTTCTTGATTTGCTTGGTGTCGAGCAGCTTGCCCAGACCGAAGCCATCGACGCCGCAGTTGTTCGAGGCGATGGTGATATCCTTCGCCCCGCTTTCGACCAGCGCATCAATGCAAAGCTCCGGGATCCCACATAGGCCAAACCCTCCCGCGGCCAGTGTCATCCCGTCGAACAGAAGCCCCTCAAGGGCCTCTTTCGCCGAGCCATATATTTTGTTCATCTAAACCTCCCGAAATCCCTTCGGAAAGTTGTGACGAAGCCCGGGGCGCAAGTCAATTGCCGCGTTGCGGCGTTGGCTCAGCCCTCAATCACGTCATCGCCGGGCGTTGGCTCGGCTGCTTTCTTGGGCGCTGCCTTTTTGGCGGGCGCTTTTTTCGCCGCAGTGGTTTTGCTGGCGGTTGTTTTCTTGGCGGTGGTCTTTTTCGCTGCCGTCGTTTTTTCGGCAGCCGCCTTTTTCGCGGGCGCTTTCTTGGCGGCGGGCTTTTTGGCGGTGGCTTTCTTGCCGCCTTTGCTGGCTTTCGCCTCCAGAAGCGGCAGCGCAATTTCCATCGTCACATCGGCGGGTTCAACGTCTTTGGGAAGCGTCGCATTGACCTTGCCCCATTTGACGTAGGGCCCATAGCGCCCCGGCATCACCTGCACCGGCCCGCCATCGGGGTGTTCGCCCAAATCTTTGAGCGGTTGCGCCGCAGCCCCCCGGCCCGGACCTCGGGCGAGTTTTTGCGCCAACACCTCAACCGCGCGGTTCATGCCAATGGTGAAGACCTCTTCGACATCGGGCAGGTTCGCATAGGTTTTGTTGTGCTTCACATAGGGGCCAAAGCGGCCAATCGCGGCTTCAACGGGTTCGCCATCTTCGGGGTGGGCCCCGATCTGGCGCGGCAATGATAGCAGCATCATCGCGCGCTCAAGGTCGATGCTTTCGGGCGACCAGCCTTTAGGCAGGCTCGCGCGCGGGGGTTTGGGCACCTCTTCGGAAGCTTCGCCCTTTTGCACATAAGGCCCAAAGCGGCCAATGCGGAGCGTGATATCTTGCCCTTCGTCTTGGCCCAGAACCTTGCCATCAAGGGCGGCGGTTTCATCATCGCCGGGGGCAGAGAGCGGGCGCGTATAGCGGCATTCGGGGTAATTGCCGCAGCCAATGAAAGCCCCGCCCGAACGCGCGGTTTTCAGGTGCAAGCGGCCCTCGTTGCACAGCGGGCAGGCGCGCGGATCGCCGCCATCGGCGCGCGGCGGGTAAAGGTGCGGGGCCAAAACCTCGTCGATTTTGGTCAGCACCTCGCCGATGCGCAGATCCGCTGTTTCGCCAATTGCGGCCGAGAAATCGCGCCAAAACCGGGCAAGCACCTCTTTATAGTGGCGATCCCCGGCAGAGATGTCGTCGAGCTCCGTCTCCATATCGGCGGTGAAATCATATTCTACATAGCGGCGGAAATAATTGGTCAGGAACGCCGTCACCAGCCGCCCGGTATCTTCGGGAATGAGCCGGTTCTTGTCTTTGCGGACATAGCCACGGTCCACGATCGTTGTCAGGATCGAGGCATAGGTGGAGGGCCGCCCAATGCCCAATTCTTCCATCCGTTTGACCAGTGTTGCCTCGGTGTAGCGCGGCGGCGGCTGGGTGAAGTGCTGCTCGGGCGTGATCTCGCCCTTCTTGGCGGGCTCGCCTTGCATGATTTGCGGCAGGCGCGCGCCGTCTTCGCCCTCATCATCATCGCGGCCTTGGTCGTAGATTTTGAGAAAGCCGTCAAAGGTCAGCACTTGGCCGGTGGCACGCAGTTCCACCTGACCATCGGCGGAGCCCACATCTACCGTGGTGCGCTCCATCATCGCCGCCGCCATTTGGCTGGCCAGCGTGCGCTTCCAGATCAGGTCGTAAAGCTTCCACTGATCATCGGCCAGTTTCAGCTTGTCGGGGCTGGTGCTCATATCGGTGGGGCGAATGCATTCGTGCGCCTCTTGCGCGTTCTTCGCCTTGTTTTTGTACATGCGCGGGCTGGAGGGAGCGTAATTATCCCCAAAGCGGCGTTTGATCTCGTCGCGCGCGGCCATCACCGCTTCGGGCGCCATATCAATGCCGTCAGTCCGCATATAGGTGATATGCCCCGCCTCATAGAGCCGCTGCGCCGCCGACATGCAGGCCTTGGCGCCCATGCCAAATTTACGGCTGGCCTCTTGTTGCAGGGTCGAGGTCATGAACGGCGGGTAGGGGTTGCGGCTGGCGGGTTTCGCCTCGACCGATTTCACCGTCAGATCGCGGCTTGTCACCGCTTGCACGGCGAGTTCCGCATCGGTGGCGGTGCCAAGGTCAAACTTATCGAGTTTTTTGCCGCCCAAAACGGTCAGACGCGCGGTGAAGCTCTGGCCGCGCGGCGTTTCCAGAACGGCACTCACCGTCCAATATTCGCGCGCCCGGAACGCCTCGATCTCCATTTCGCGTTCCACGATCAGCCGCAGGCAGACCGATTGAACCCGGCCTGCCGATTTGGCACCGGGCAGTTTGCGCCACAAAACGGGCGAGAGATTGAAGCCCACCAGATAATCGAGCGCGCGGCGGGCCAGATAGGCCTCGACCAGCGCCTGATCCACCTCGCGCGGCGCTTTCATCGCCTCGGTGATCGCGGATTTGGTGATCGCGTTAAAGGTGACGCGGCTCACCTTCTTCTTTTTCAGCTTGCTCGCGAGCGCCTCTTGCAGGTGCCACGAAATCGCCTCCCCCTCGCGATCAGGGTCGGTTGCGAGGATCAGTTCGTCATCGGAGGCCAATGCCTCGGCAATCGCGCGGATGTGCTTTTTCGAGTCGGAGGCAACCTCCCATTTCATCTCGAAATCATGCTCGGGATCGACAGAACCATCTTTGGGCGGCAGATCGCGCACATGCCCAAAAGAGGCCAGCACGGTGTAGTCATTGCCCAGATATTTGTTGATTGTCTTGGCCTTGGCGGGAGATTCGACAACGACAACGGCCATGACTTCCTCGTTCTTACGCTTCTCAATTCGCTGAGGGCGGACCATGCGGGGCGATTGGGGGGAATGTCAATCCGGCATGAAACCCGCCTTGGCACGGCAGATGCGGGCTATCCGCGGCTTACCATGCCACCCGGATGACGTGTGACCGTGCCCTCCATCTCTAGCGCAAGGAGTTCGCGCGAGAGCGTGGCCGCATCGGTGCCAAGGTCACGAATGACCGCATCTTCGGGCGTGGGCGCGGGGCCCAAAAGTGCGAGCAAGCGGTTGCGCAGGCTGGTTTTGGGGGCTGTTTGCGGGGGTGATGCCGGGGCTGCTGGGGCCGGTGCTGGGCCGTGGGGCGCGGTTTTGGATTTGACGGGTTTTATGGTCTCGGGCGGCGCGCCAAGCGCCTCCAGCACATCTTCCGCACCGCGAATAAGCGTGGCGCCATCGCGGATGAGCATATTGCAGCCAGAGGCGCGTGCATCCATCGGGTGGCCCGGCACCGCCATCACCTCGCGCCCGTAATCAAGCGCCATGCGCGCGGTGAGCAGGCTGCCAGAGCGGGCGGCCGCCTCCACCACCAAAGTGGCGCGGGAAAGCGCGGCAATGATCCGGTTGCGTTGTGGGAAGTGGCGCGCTTGTGGCTCCACCCCCGGCGGCAGTTCGGAAAGCCGCAGGCCCATTTTGGCGATTTTCTCGGCCAAGCCTTTGTTTTCTTGCGGATAGATCACATCAATGCCGCCTGCGGTTACGGCGATGGTGCCGGTGGGCAGGGCGGCTTCATGCGCGGCGGCGTCAATGCCCCGCGCAAGGCCCGAAACGACCGTGAACCCCTCTTTGCCCAATTCTTCGGCAAGCTTGCGCGCCATCCGAAGACCAAGCGATGAGGCGTTACGGGCCCCGACAAGCGCAATCCGGGGGCGGTTGAGTAAAACCGGGTCACCCAGAGCCCATAGGAGCGGGGGCGCGTCAGGGAATTGCAGCAGATCTTCGGGGTAATGTGCGGTGCCTGGCAGCAAAAGGCGCGCGCCTGCGCGATGCCCTGCCGCCCATTCCGCCTCGGCCACGGAACGCGGGCAGGCGCTATAGCCGGTGGCGCCAGCGGCCCGCGCCACATCGGGCAGGGCGTCCAACGCCGCCTGTGCGGAGCCATGTTCTGTCAGCAATCTGTGGAAAGTCGTGGCCCCGACACGACGGGAGCGAGCGAGGCGGAGAAACGAGAGCTCGTCTTCTTCCGTGGTGGGTGGGGTGAAGGGGGTGGGGTAAGAAAACAAACTTGTTTTCATCCGTCCCTCCGCCTCGTCGCACCTTCAATTTGCCCCGTTAATCTTAACAAAATATTACCGGGAAACCCTTTCTCCCCTGAGTTGAGAAAAAATTTCAAAAAAATCGCAAAAAATGAGCTTGGATTACAGACCGTCCCTCCGGCCTTTCTGATTCTGGCGTTTGGGGCGTCGAATCAAGCGGCCGATCCGCCGACCGTCAGGCCCGAAATCAGGAGCGTCGGTTGGCCCACGCCCACCGGCACCCATTGCCCGGCCTTGCCGCAATTGCCGACACCGGGATCAAGCGCCATGTCATTGCCAATCGCGCGGATGCCCTTCATCGCGGCCGGGCCGTCGCCCACCAGCGTTGCGCCCTTGACCGGGGCGCCGATGACACCGTTTTTCACCCGATAGGCCTCGGTGCAGTTGAAGACGAATTTGCCGTTGGTGATATCCACCTGTCCGCCGCCAAAGCCCACCGCATAGATGCCATCTTTCAGATCGGCGAGAATCGCCGCCGGGTCGGTGGTGCCTCCTAGCATATAGGTGTTGGTCATGCGCGGCATCGGCGGATGGGCATGGCCCTCGCGCCGCCCGTTACCGGTGGGGGAAACGCCCATCAGGCGCGCATTTTGCCGGTCCTGCATATAGCCCACCAGCACACCATCTTCGATCAGCACATTGCGCGCCGAAGGGGTGCCTTCGTCATCAATGGAAATTGAGCCGCGCCGGTCGGGGATCGTGCCATCATCCACCACGGTCACGCCTTTCGCGGCGACCTGTGTGCCCATCAACCCGGCGAAGGCAGAGGTTTTCTTGCGGTTGAAATCGCCCTCAAGCCCGTGGCCCACGGCTTCATGCAGCATCACACCGGGCCAGCCGGGGCCAAGCACCACATCAAAGGCCCCCGCGGGGGCGGGTTCGGCGACAAGGTTCACCAGCGCAATCCGCAGCGCCTCGCGCGCCGCGCCTTGCCAATGATGCGGTTCCAAGAGCCCCGCGAGGCCAAACCGCCCGCCGCCCCCGTGGCTGCCGCTTTCGCGCCGCCCGTTTTCTTCGACGATGACCGAAACATTGAGCCGCGCCATTGGGCGAATATCGCTCACCAGCCCGCCTTCGGGGCGCAGAATGAACACCTCTTGCAGGCTTGCGGCCATGCTGGCGGTGACCTGCACCACGCGCTTGTCCAGATCGCGGGTGAAAGCATCAATTTCGCGCAGGAGGTCAATTTTTGTGGCAAAGGGCGCATCCGCCATCGGATCGGCGCTGCCATAAAGCGCGCGATTGGTGCGCGAAGGCGGCGGAGCCATCACGCCCCCGCCATCACCCACGGCCAGACGCGCGGTTTCTGCGGCGCGTTTTAGCGCGGCTTCCGAAATCTCGGTCGAATGGGCAAAGCCCGACACTTCGCCCTTCACGGCGCGCAGTCCAAACCCTTCCGAGGCATCATAAGAGGCGTTCTTGACCCGGCCATCGTCAAAGACCAGCGCTTCTGAACGGCGCCGCTCAAGGAACAATTCACCATCTTCGGCGCCTTCCGTGGCCTCGCGCAGCACGCCCAAAGCTTTGGCCTCGTCGATATGGCTCTCGAAAGGGGCGAACTGGTCTTGGCTCATCGCGGGCTCCTGTGGTGTCATGGTTCAGAAATAGGGGCGAGGGGCCCGAAAGGGAAGCCAATCACGCGAATGCGCGCGGATCGGTCGGATTGTGGCCATTTGCCTTGCATCCTTGGGCGTGACACTCCCGACGATCTCGCGTATCACGCGGCAACGCAAGAAAAGGGCGAACGATGCGCTATATCTCCACCCGGGGTCAGGCCCCGGTTCTGAGCTTTGCCGAGGCGATGTTGACCGGGCTTGCCCGCGATGGCGGCCTTTATGTGCCTGAATGGGTGCCGGCGATGAGCCCCGGAGAAATCGCAGACCTTGCGGGGCGCAGCTATGAAGAGGTGGCGTTCCGGGTGATGTCGCCCTTCGTTGGCGCCGCTTTCACCGAGGCCGAATTGCGCGGCGCGATTGAGCGTGCCTATGCGGGCTTTGGCCATGCCGCCCGCGCGCCCTTGGTGCAATTGGCGCCGGGCCATCACTTGCTGGAACTGTTCCACGGGCCGACGCTTGCGTTCAAAGATTTTGCCATGCAGATCATTGGTCAGCTGTTCCAATTGGCTTTGGCCAAAGAAGGCAAACGCATCACCATCGTTGGTGCGACTTCGGGCGATACTGGCTCGGCGGCGATTGAGGCCTTTAAGGGCCTTGAGAATGTCGATGTCTTCATTCTGTTCCCACATGGCCGGGTGTCGGAAGTGCAGCGCCGCCAGATGACGACGCCTGCGGAGGAAAACGTCCATGCTTTGGCGCTGGATGGCACCTTTGACGATTGCCAAAACCGCCTCAAAGACATGTTCAACGATTTCGCTTTCCGCGACGAGGTCGGCCTTGCAGGCGTGAACTCGATCAACTGGGCGCGGGTTTTGGCGCAGGTTGTCTATTACTTCACCGCCGCTGTCAGCCTTGGCGCGCCGGAGCGTAAGATCAGCTTCACCGTGCCGACGGGCAACTTTGGCGACATTTTCGCGGGCTATATTGCCAAGGAAATGGGCCTGCCGATCGACAAGCTGGTGATCGCCACGAACCAAAACGACATCCTGCACCGTTGCCTGACCACGGGTGACTATCGGATGGATGGGGTGAAACCCTCGATCAGCCCGTCGATGGATATTCAAATCTCGTCGAACTTCGAGCGTGCGTTGTTCTTTGCTTATGGCAAGGATGGCGCGGCCGTGGCGCAACTGATGGAAGAACTGAAAACCCAAAGCGGTTTCAGCGTCTCTCAAGGTGCGCTGCAAACCCTGCGCGAGATTTATGCCTCGGGCAGCGTGTCGGAAGCCGAAACCAGCGCGACGATTGCAGAAGAATTGGCCCGTTCGGGCGAACTGTTGTGCCCGCACTCGGCTGTGGGCGTGCGCGTGGGCCATACCCATGTGCATGCGCCGGTGCCGATGGTGACGCTGGCCACCGCGCATCCCGCGAAATTCCCCGATGCGGTCGAAGCGGCCACCGGCATCCGCCCGCCGCTGCCCGCGCGCATGGCCGATTTGTTTGAGCGTGACGAGCGCGTGACCCGCGTGCCGAATGACCTTGCCGCACTTGAGGCGCTGATCCGGCAGGAGCGCCGCGCATGATCAACCTGACGACGCTGCCCAACGGTTTGCGCATCGTCACCGAGCGGATGCCGAGCCTTGCCTCGGCCTCCATTGGTGTTTGGGTGCAAGCGGGCGGTCGGCATGAGCGGCCCGAGCAAAACGGGATCGCGCATTTCCTTGAACATATGGCGTTCAAGGGCACGAAAACCCGCAATGCGCTGCAAATTGCCGAGGCGATTGAGGATGTGGGCGGCTATATGAACGCCTACACTTCGCGCGAAACCACGGCCTATTACGCGCGGGTGTTGGGCGATGATGTGGCGCTGGCGCTGGATGTGATTTCCGACATCGTGCTCAACCCGGTCTTCGATGCGCGGGAGATTGAGGTTGAGCGTCATGTGATCTTGCAAGAGATCGGCCAAGCGCTCGACACGCCCGACGATATCATTTTTGACTGGCTGCAAGAGGCCGCTTACCCCGATCAGGCGATTGGGCGCACCATTTTGGGCCCGGCAGAGAAAGTCTCTAACTTTGGCCGTGCGGATCTGTCTTGCTTCGTGGGCGAGCATTATGGCCCCGACCAAATGATCCTGTCCGCCGCGGGTGCCGTGGACCATGATGCCGTGGTGAAACAGGCGGAGGCTTTGTTCGGTCACCTCTCTGCCATCGGCAAACGCGATGTGCAAAAGGCTGCGTGGTCGGGCCATGAACGGCGCGAGTTGAAAGACCTCGAGCAGGTGCATTTCGCGCTCGCGTTTGAGGGGCCATCCTACCAAGGCGCCGATCTTTACACCGCGCAGGTTTATTCCACCGCGCTGGGCGGGGGCATGTCTTCGCGCCTGTTCCAAAAAATCCGCGAAGAGCGGGGGCTGTGCTATTCGATCTTCGCGCAAGCGAGCGCTTATGACGATACCGGCATGATCACGATCTATGCCGGTACTTCGGGCGAGGAAGTGGCCGATTTGTGCGGGCTCACGGTGGAGGAACTCAAACGCGCCGCCGAGGATATGACCGAGGCGGAGGTCGCTCGCGCCCGTGCGCAAATGAAGGCGGGGCTGTTGATGGGTCTTGAGAGCCCCTCCAGCCGGGCCGAGCGGATGGCGCGCAATATCGCTATTTGGGGCCGCGTGCCGGGGCTTGATGAAGTGTCGAACCGGATTGATGCGGTAAGCGTGGAAGCCGTGCGCGACTATGCGGGCCGGATGATCTCGCAAGACCGGACTGCGCTTGCGCTTTATGGCCCCGCGCAATTGGCGCCCGATCTTGAGGGGCTGCGGCGGAGGCTCGCAGCCTGATGTTCATGCGTCGTCGGAAGCCATTGGTCGAGACCGAGCGGCTGACGCTGCGCCTGCCAATGCATTCCGACTACCGTGGCTGGGCCACCTTGCGCGCGGAAAGCCGTGATTTTCTTACGCCTTGGGAACCGGCTTGGTCTTCGGATCATCTGGGCCGTAAAGCCTTTGCCAACCGCGTCTATTGGGCCGCGCGGGCAGAGGCTTCGGGGACCGCGCTGCCGTTTTTTCTGATCGAGACCTATTCGGGCACAGTGCTGGGCGCGATCACGCTTGATAACATTCGCCGTGGCCCCGCGCAGGCGGGCACCTTGGGCTATTGGGTGGGGGAACGCTACGCCCGCCAAGGCTACATGCGCGAGGCGATTGCCGCGGTGGTCGACTATGCCTTTGGTCCGCTGGATCTGAGCCGGATTGAGGCCGCTTGCCTGCCCGAAAACGCCGCCTCGCGCGGCGTGCTGGAGAAATCGGGCTTCAAATATGAAGGCGTCGCGCAAAGCTATTTGCAGATCAATGGGCGCTGGCGCAACCATGTGCTTTATTCCAACCTGCGCCTTGACCGGCGCGGGCGCACCGATATTGGCTAGGCGCTGTCGGTCGTAAGCTCAAAAGAAGAGGGCAGGATGCTGAACCCCGCCGATGATGCCTTTGTCCAAAAGCTGGCTGAAGCTGTGCCCGATTTGTGGATGGGCGTGCCCGAGCCGCGCTATCTGGAAGAGCCGCGCGGGCGCTGGAAGGGGCAGGCGGGCGTGCTCGCAAAGCCCGCCAATACCGCGCAAGTCTCTGCCCTGATGGCCTTTTGTCATGCTGCGCGCGTGGGTGTCGTGCCCTATGGTGGCGGCACCGGGCTTGTGGGCGGGCAGGTCTGCTCGGATGGCCCCGCGCCGGTGTTGGTGAGCCTTGAAAAGATGACCGCTTTGCGTGCGATGGATGCGCAAAGCTTGGTGATTGAGGCCGGGGCCACGCTTCAAGCGGTGCAAGACCATGCGGCAAGCGCGGGGCGGCGCTTTCCGCTGACGCTCGCCTCCCAAGGGTCGGCGCAGATCGGCGGGTGTCTCGCCACCAATGCGGGCGGCGTGAATGTGCTGCGCTATGGCAATGCGCGCGCGCTGTGCTTGGGGCTGGAGGTGGTGCTGGCCGATGGCACGATTTGGCACGGGCTGAAGCGGCTTGCGAAAGACAACACAGGCTATGATCTGCGCGATTTGATGATCGGGGCAGAGGGCAGCTTGGGGCTGATCACCGCTGCCAGTTTGCGGCTTTATGAGCCGCCAGCGGTGGAAGGCACCGCTGTCTTTGCCGTGACATCTCCGCAAGCGGCAGTGGAACTATTGGGGTTGGCGCAGGCGCGCTTTGCGGGCTGCGTGAGCGCGTTTGAACTGATCTCTGGCTGGGGGCTTGGCTTCTTACGTGCGGTGGGGCCAGAGGTGCATCTGCCCTTTGCCCAAGACCCAGACTGGTCGGTGCTGATCGACCTTGGCCTGCCTGCGGGGATGGAGGCAGAGGCCGCCTTTGCCGATCTTTATGAGGCGGCGGGGGATCGCGTCACCGATGCCGTTGTCGCGCAATCGGCGGCGCAGGCGGCGCAACTTTGGCAAATGCGTGAGTCGATCCCGCTCGCCAATCGGCGCATTGGGGCGATTTCCAGCCACGACATTGCGGTTCCGGTCGCCGCGATCCCAGACTTTATTGCCGAGGCCACTGTTTTGCTGAACGCGATGGGCGACTTCCGGCTTAATTGCTTTGGCCATGTGGGCGACGGCAATTTGCATTTCAACGTCTTCCCTGCCGAAGGGCGCAGCCGTTCGGACTATGATGCGCCGCCGGTAATGGAAGCGGTGCATAAGCTGGTGGTGGAGCGGTTTGATGGCTCGATCTCGGCCGAGCATGGGATTGGGCGGCTCAAGGTTGGGGAGCTTGCGCGCACCGCGGACCCGGCGAAATTGGCGATGATGCAGGCGGTGAAAACCGCGCTTGATCGGCGCGGAATTTTGAACCCAGGGGTGATTTTGTCTGCGCCACATAAGGCCTGAAATGGGTGCGCCCTGCCGGGGTGGGCAGGGCGCTGCACTTTTGGTTCACGTGTTTGCAAGCAGCAGAACCATCAGGCCCGTTTGGGGTAGCGCGATTCGGGTTACCGGAAGGTTAACCGCATTAACTCTGGCCGGTTTTCTTTTGTAATCGGAGACACTTGCCGTGTTCGAAGAGTGATGTCGCCTATTGTTTGGGCAGGATTTCCCAATGCGTCCCTTTCCAGCCGAACACATATTCTGAGACCGGGTAAGGACGGGCGCGACCGCTTTCTTGCGCGAAGATGGCCAACTCTTGCACTGCCGCCGGATCGCCGCTGGCATCAATCACCACCGCGTCACGACTGGGCACGACCATGATGATCTCGCCTTGGTCTTCGGCCATGCGCCGCCAAAGCTCACTCTCAAGCAAAAGCGAGCTTTCATAATAGCCATCAAGCGCCAGCCCCCACCGCTTGGGGCCAAGCGGCTCGAAGCGCGGGCTAAGGGTGCTCAGATTGGCCAGCGCCTGTTTCTTGGCGGTCTCAAAATCCAACCCTGCCGCCAGCATCCGGTCATCGCGCAGATAGGCGGTGGAGCTTGGCGAATCTTCGACCAGATAGATCGAGAGCCCGGCAAACCACGGCTCAGAAGCCACCGATTTGGCATCGGGGATATGTTCGGCAAAAGTGCTGGGGCGGATGATCGGCATCAGGCTTGCCGGGTCGAGAACGCCCGTATCAAGCTGCAAGATATCGTCGAAAGCGGCGAAATAGGTATCGACCAGCTTTTGCCGCTCCGCATCGCTCGCCGCCTGTTGCATCTCCATGAACAGGTTGTGCGGATCGGCGATCAGCGCAGTGCCCTTCCATGTCAGGTAGAGCTTGTCGTCACGGATCTGCACCTCGGTCGCGTCGCCCGTCGCAAGGGCGGCGTTTTGCAAAACGGCCAGAAGCGTTTCAAGGTCGCGCGGGCGCGCCACATCGGCTGTGGCCGCCCCCGCGGAAAGCAGCAGCGCAAGAAGGAGCGCGGCGCCCCTCATGCCCCTTCGAATTCGCACAGGACGTTCACGTCCATGCCCAAATCGCCCAAAAGCTTGCGCCCGCCGAGTTCGGGCAGGTCCACAATGAAGGAGCAGCCAACAATGTCCCCGCCGAGCCGCTCGATCAGTTGGATCGCCGCGCCGCAGGTGCCGCCGGTGGCCAGAAGGTCGTCAACGATCAACACCTTTTCGCCCGGTTGAATGGCATCGTCATGGATCTCCATGATCGCTTCGCCATATTCGAGCTTATAGGCTTGGCTGAGCGTTTGCCCCGGCAGCTTGCCCTTTTTGCGGATCGGCACGAACCCCTTGGAAAGCTGGTGCGCAATCGCGCCGCCCAAAATGAAGCCGCGCGCCTCAAGCCCGACGATCTTGTCAATCTTTTCGCCCGCCCACGGGTGCAACAGTTGGTCAATCGCCATGCGGAAGCCGCGCGGATCGGCAAAGAGCGTGGTGACATCGCGGAACATGATCCCTTCATGCGGGAAATCGGCGATGGTGCGGATATAGTCTTTGACGGTCTTCATCTCTTAGCCTTTCAGAACCCGGCCCATCACGGGCATCAGACGGGCGATCACTTCAGGGTCGCGTTTCGCAGGCGCGGTCATGATCGCGCCATCCAGCACATGGGTGCAGCCTTTTTCGCAAGCCTCTGCCGGGCCTTTCAACAATGCGGGCAGCGCTGCCACAAGGCTGCGCGCCTTATTGGCATTGGCGGTGGCCGTGGCGATCACTTGGGCCACATCCACCGCATCATGGTCGGGGTGCCAGCAGTCATAATCGGTCACCATGGCGACGCAGGCGTAGCACATCTCGGCTTCGCGGGCGAGTTTCGCCTCGGGCATACCGGTCATGCCGATGATGTCGGCCTTCCAACTGCGGTAGAGTTCGCTTTCGGCTTCGGTGGAAAATTGCGGCCCTTCCATTGCGACATAGGTGCCACCGTCATGCACCTTCACGCCCACCGCGCGGGCGGCCTCGGCGCAATGGGCCGACAGGCGGCTACAGGTCGGATGCGCGACCGAAACATGGCCGACGAGCCCGGTGTCAAAAAAGGTCTTATCGCGTGCGAAGGTGCGGTCGATATATTGGTCGACCACGACAAAATCGCCCGGCGCATAGTCTTCGCGCAGCGAACCTACGGCGGAAACGGCAACAAGATCCGTCACGCCCATCATCTTCATCGCGGCAATATTGGCGCGATAGGGCACGGTCGAGGGCGTGTACCGATGGCCGCGCCCGTGGCGCGGCAAGAACACCATTTTCACACCGTCATAGCTGCCCACCAATAGCTCATCCGAGGGCGCGCCAAAGGTGGTTTCGACCGCCTGCCATGTTGCGCCTTCCAGCCCGTCGATGTCATAGACACCCGAGCCCCCGATCACCCCGATCACCCGTTCTGCAGTCATGGCCTTCCTCTCGCGCTTGCTTATGCGGCAGGGCGAGATTAGGCCGGGGGAGCGGGTGTGGAAAGGGCGTAGGGCCTTTGCTTCCCGCGTCATATTTTCACCCGCTTGGGAGAGCGGCAGGGAGAGCCAATGGAAAATCTGCGCGGCGCAGTGCTGATGGTGGTCGCCATGGCGCTTTTTGCGCTTGAAGACATGTTCGTCAAACGCGCGGCGGGGCATTTGCCCGTGGGTGAAGTGCTGATGCTGTTTGGCGCGGGGGGCATGGCGGTCTTTACGGCGTTGGCTTTAGGGGCGGGGCAGCCGCTGTGGCATCGCGCGGTGGCGAGCCGATTGATGCTGGTGAAGGCAGGGTTCGAGATTGTCGGGCGGCTGGGCTATACACTCGGCATTGCGCTGACGCCGCTTTCCAACGCCTCGGCAATTTTGCAGGCCACGCCTTTGGTCGTGGTGGCGGGGGCTGCGCTTTTCTTCCGTGAACGGGTCGATGCGCGGCGCTGGGGGGCGATTGCAGTGGGCTTTCTGGGCGTGTTGGTGATTTTGCGCCCCGGTTTGGAGGGGTTTGTGCCCGCCGCACTTTGGACCGTGCTGGGGCTCTTGGGCTTTGCTGGGCGCGATCTTTCCACGCGGGCTGCGCCCAAAGTGCTGACAAATTTCCAGCTTGGGGTTTACGGCTTTGCCGCGTTGATCCCGGCGGGGGCGATTATCTTGGCCGTTACCGGTGGAGCCACGACCCCGCGCCCGATGGAGTTGTTGCCGATTGCGGGGGCAGTGGCTTTTGGCGTGGCCGCCTATTGGGCGCTCACGGCGGCGATGCGCACGGGCGAGGTCTCTGTCGTCACCCCGTTCCGCTACACGCGGCTGATTTTTGCGCTGATCTTGGGTGTTTTGGTCTTTGGCGAAGAGCCGGATCTGGCCACGCTTCTGGGCGCGGCGCTGGTGGTGGCTTCAGGTGTTTATACGCTTTTGCACAGCGCGCGGCGCTAAACGCAGGAAGGCACCCGCTTTGATTTGAACCTGTCTTCTCCGCGTGTTAGGCGCGGGCCAAGATAAGACCTGGGGGCGGCATGTATCAGCTCGAGGAAGAGACAGAGGCGGATTGGTGGGAGGTAGAGGCGCTTTATGACCTCTGCTTTGCGCCGGGTCGTACGGCGCTCTCTTCCTACCGACTGCGCGAAGATGTGCTCCCGGTGAGGGCCTTGTGCCTGACGCTGCGTGAAGATGGCGTCTTGGCCGCGGTGATCCGCTATTGGCCGGTTCTGGTGGGCGGGCAAAGGGTGTTGCTGCTCGGCCCCGTGGCGGTGCACCCCACCCGCCAAGGCGAGGGGGTGGGCGGGCTTTTGATGCGCGAAAGCCTGTCTGAGGCGCGCAAGCTTGGCTGGGAGCGGGTGCTTTTGGTGGGCGATGCGCCCTATTACCAGCGCTTTGGTTTTGAGCGGCTTGACGATGTGGAAATGCCACCGCCGACGAACCCGGAACGTGTTTTGGGGCTGGAATTGCAACCCGGCGCTTGGGCGGGGGTGCGCGGCGCGGTTGAGAAATTCACGCCCTGATCTTTCGATGCCCGGTCTGGCTTCCCATATTTGGGAAAACAGGGGGAGCCGATGCAGCCTGAAATCCTTCTACCCGTGACCGATCCGGGTCTGACTTCGCAGTTAGAAGACTTGGCCAAGCGCCACCGCGCCGCCTCTGGCCCGATGATGCAGGTGATCACCTTTGTCGGTGGCACGACGGAAAGCCTGCTGGGGCGCTTGCCGCCACCGGTGCGCGATGGGCTACAATCTGCGACCGAGCGCGGGCTTGATGCCGCGCTAGAGGCCGCAAGCCGCTCGCGTGGCGTGGTGTCTGACCGACCCGACTGGGTCAACAAGGTGCTGACAACGGCTTTGGGCGCGGCAGGGGGCGCGGGCGGGCTGCCAAGCGCCTTGGCGGAATTGCCTTTCACCATCACCATGCTGTTGCGCGCGATCCAAGGGATTGCCGCCGAACATGGTTTTGATCCCGAAAGCGATGAGGTGAAGCTGGAATGCCTGCGCGTCTTTGCCTCTGCGGGTCCGCTTGAGGCCGATGACGGCGCGGATATGGGCTTTTTGACCGCGCGGATGACCATTACCGGGGCGGGGCTGCATGGGTTGGTGGCCAAGGTCGCACCGCGTTTGGCCGCAGCTTTGGGGCAAAAGCTCGCCACGCAAACGGTGCCGGTTTTGGGGGCTGTAGCCGGGGCGGCGGTGAATTACGCGTTCACCAGCTACTACCAAGAAATTGCCCGTGTGCATTTTGGGCTTAAGCGGTTGGCACGCGATAGCGGCGAGGATGAAGGGCTTTTGCGTGAAGAATTGGTGATGCGGCTGAGTGGGGCCGCGCCGCGATAAGGCGGCGCTGGCCCAAAGCTTACGCGCTCAACCAGCCTTCGATCTTCGCGGCTTCGGGCAGACCGCCCGTGTGAACAAGCTTGCCATCAATCGCAATGCCGGGGGTCGACATCACCCCCGCCAGCGCAATGGCTTTGGGATCGGTGACTTTCTCCACATCAACAGCGATGCCCAGTTTCTCGGCGGCCTCTTTCACCATGGTTGCAGTGGTTTCGCAGCGCTTGCAGCCCGGACCATAGACTTTGACGGATTTCATGGAGCGTCCTTTCAGAAAAGCAGGTTGAACAAAAAGCCGACAGCGAGGATGCCGCTGGCCACCACGCCAATGAAAACGGCGATCAGGCGCAGGGTCAGCACCTGCCGCAAGATGATCATTTCGGGCAGGCTGAGCGCGATCACGCTCATCATGAACGCGAGCACGGTGCCAAGCGCAGCGCCCTTGCCCAAAAGCGCTTCGACAATTGGGATCACGCCAGCGGCATTTGTATACATCGGAATGCCCATCACGACTGCGGCAGGCACCGACCACCACGCATCGGCGCCCATGATCCGGGCCATCAGCTCCTGCGGCACATAACCATGGATCACCGCTCCCATGCCGATGCCCAAAATGACCCACAGCCAGACCTTTGCCAGAATGTCCCGCACCGCTGTGATGCCTTGGCGGTAACGGTCCACCAAAGTCAGGGGCGTGTCTGTAACGGTGGCGGGGGTGCTGGCCCCCGAATGCAGATCCCGCACCCAATCTTGCAGCCAACCTTCCAGCCGCAGCTTGCCAATGACCCAGCCCGCCACAACGGCGATGGCGAGCCCGAAGCCAAGATAGGTGAGCGCGACCGGCCAGCCCACAAGACCAAAGAGCAGCACCAAGGCCACCTCGTTCACCATTGGCGCGGCGATCAGGAAGGAAAAGGTGACGCCAAGCGGCACCCCGGCCGACACAAAGCCCAAAAACAGTGGCACCGCCGAGCAAGAGCAAAACGGCGTCAGCACCCCGAGCCCCGCCGCCATGATATTCCCAACACCTTCGCGTCGGCCCGAAAGCGCAGCGCGGGTTTTCTCGGGCGAGAAGAAGCTGCGCACCACCCCCATCGCGAAAACGATCAGGGTGAGCAGGAACAGCACTTTCGGCACGTCATACAGAAAGAAGGCAATCGCCTCGCCTGTATGGCTGTGCCGCTCCACGGGCAGGAGGCTTGTAAGAACCTCAGAGAGTGGCTGCAATTGTTGGTAGATGAGGGCCCAAAGGATCAGGAAGGCGACCACGCCCAGATGCCAGCTCCAGCCATGACGCGGGGTGGAGAGGGGGAGTTCGGTGCTCATGCGGCAACCTCCCGCATGCGTGGCGCGGCCTCGACCACAGCGGCGAGAACACGCGCGATTTCGGGTGGCATCGCGGGGTTCAGGGAATAGCGCACCCATTGCGCATCGCGCCGATCCACCACAAGCCCAGCTTGCTTGAGCACCTGCATATGCCGCGACATCCGGCTTTGCGTTGCCCCAAGCTTGCGCATCAATTCACAGACGCAATGTTCCGAGCCATCAGAGAGCAGTTGCATCGCTTGCAGCCGGGTGGGCTCGGCAAGCGCGGAGAGGGTGATCAGGATCATCGGTGCGTGCCTCCTTATGCGCATTTGCGCATAAGCGGTGGTGCTTGCCTTGATCTGCATCAGTTTGGGCGGGACGGGGCGCGTGAAGCCAAGGTTTTATCGCGCAGGAGCGTGGGGCGAGCCCCTTCGCCCGGCCTATTGTGTCTGCCCTCGGGGGATCAAATCTCTTCTTGCGCGAGTTTTACGGCCAGCATCCGGCGGCGGATTTTTCCAAAGCCGTCGCGCGGCAAGGTCTCGCACAGACGAAAGACCTTGGGGGTCTCTGCCCGGCTGAGATGTTCCGCGCAAAAATCATGTAAGGCATCGACAGAGGGGCACGCGCCGGGTTTTGCAACCAAGACGGCGACGACCTTCTGGCCCCATTCGCGGTCTTCAATCCCGAAGGCCACCGCGTCGGCGATTTGCGGATGGGTCAAAAGTACCGCCTCGATCGTTTCGGGGTGAACTTTGACGCCACCGGTGTTGATCACATCGTCGCGCCGCCCGCTGAGGTAGAGATACCCTTCCGCGTCCAGCCAACCCAGATCGCCGATGCTTTGAAACCCGTCCCCATCGCGGCGCGGTTGGGGCGCGTCGGAGCCAAAGTAATTGCTGCGCCCATCGGGATCGCCAGGCCGCATGAAAATCTCACCCACCTCCCCGGGGGGGAGGATCTCGCCTGCCTCGCCATAGATGCGAATTTCGGTCTCAAATCCGCAACCGACCGAACCGGGATGGCGCAGCCATTCTGCGCCCGAAATCACTGTCTGGCCGGTGTTTTCGCCCGAGCCATACATCTCTGTCACCCGCTCTGGGCCAAGCCGATCAATCCAAGCCTGTTTGAGCCAGCGCGCGCAGGGGGCGCCGGTGTGATAGAGCGCATGCAAGCTTTCGAGCGTTGCACCGCTTTCTTCGAAATGGTCGATCATCCGGACCATCATCGTCGGCACGACCATCGCAAAGCCAATTTCGAAACGGTCAATGGCCTGCAACACCGCCACCGCATCAAAATGCTCCATCAGCACCAAGCGGTTCCCTTCGAAAAGGCCATTTTGCGCCCAAGTGAACGGCGCGTTATGGGACATCGCGGCACAAACGAGTTGGGTTTGCTCACACCGAAAGCCAAGGCTTGGTGCCACGCGCCCCCAACTTTGGCCGGGGATGCGCGCGAAGGGGCGGGTGTCGCACATCATCTTGGGCAGGCCGGTCGAGCCGCCCGAAAGTACGATTTTACCAGGAACCGAAATCTTGTCTTCCACAGGCGTGCGCGGAAGGCCATCGGCCAAGGTGATGAACTCCGCGAGGGTGATATCGCCTTGCCCTGCCTCCCGCCCAATCACGAGTGCTGCGCCACTGCGCGCCTTCATGGCTTGGGCGGTCTCGGGATGAATGCCGGGGTCGAGCACCATCGTGGTGGCGCCCACGCGCCAGATCGCCAGCGCCAAGGCCAGATGCGCGGGGATGTTGGGCAGCGCGAAGCCAACAATAGCCCCTTGCCCCACCCCGCGCGCCGCCAGCGCGCGGGCGAAACGGTCAGTCATTGCGTCAAGCTCCGCCCAGCTTAGGCTCTGCTCCTCGCCGCGAGCGGGCAGGAAGCGCACGGCCTCTGCGGTGCCGCGCTCGGCGGCCAACTGGCGCAGCCGTGCACCGTAACTGATCGGATCTTGGGTCAATGGATGGCTCCGGCGTTCAGTAGCGGCTCAGACTTCCTCAAAGAGGATTTCTTGCGCGCCTTCCCACAGGACCGTTGGCCCGATTTCGGCAAGCTTGTCCAGATTGGAGGTCAGCGTGATAAAGTGGTTGCCCGCCAGTTGCCCCATCTTCGATTTGAAATGCACCCCGCCATAGGCGAGCAGGATTTCCGTCTCTGAGATGCCACCGGGATAAAGCACAAATTGGCCGGGGGCGGGGAAGCTGGTGTGGTTTTCGTAGTCGACGCCGAAATCGGTCTCGCCGAGCGGAATCCAGACACCTTCGCCACTCCAGCGCACATGCACCACTTGGCTTTTGTAGGGCAGTTGGGCGCGGAAAGCGGCGACGGTTTTGGGGGCGGCCTCTTCTTCGAAACGCGCGTCGAATTCGATGCCGGAGATTGTCACTTTGAGTTTGGTCATGGGCTTTGCCTTTGAAGTTTTAGTCGATGAGCCCGAAAAGTCGCGGCAAGAACAGCGACAAATCGGGAATGAAGGTCACCGCAATCAGCATCAGGAACAGCCCCGCCAGCGGTAGGCCGAGACGGCGCGATACCTGCATGACGGAGCGGTTGGCAACGCTGGAAGCGACGAAAAGCGAAACGCCATAGGGCGGCGTCACCGTGCCGATGGCGCAATTGACGATCACCAGCAAAGACAAGTGGATTGGGTCCACCCCCATCTGTGCCGCAATCGGAGAGAGCACCGGCACGATGATCAGAATCGCGGCGATGGTCTCCAGGAACATGCCAACGAACAGGAAGAGCAAGTTGGCGATGATCAGGAACACGAACTTGTTTGTGGAGACGGCGGCGATCCATTCGCCCAGCATTTGCGGCACATTGGCATTGGCGATGAGCCAGGCAAAAACGCTGGCGGTGCCAATGATCAACATCACCGCCGAGGAAAGCGAGACCGTGCGCAGCACAAGTTGCGGCAAGTCAGAGAGTTTGAGTTCGCCATAGACAAACAGACCGACGAGAAGGCCGTAAAAGCCGGAGACGGCGGCCGCTTCGGTCGGCGTGAAGACGCCCCCAAGAATGCCGCCAAGAATGAGGAACGGCATGCCTGCAGCGGGCAGCGCGGCCCATCCGGTGCTCCCGAGGCGGGAAATTGAGAAAGGCTCGGTTTCGCGGTAGACATGGCCGCCCTTGCTGGCGCGCCAATAGGCGACGCCCATCAGCATCAAGATGCACATAAGGCCCGGCAGGACGCCGGAAATGAAGAGCGCTCCGATGGAGACGTTGGAGATCACGGCCAAAACGACCATGGTCAGGCTTGGTGGGATGACCTGCGCAATAGAGCCCGCGCAGGCGATCAGCGCGGCGCCAAATTCCACATCATACCCCTTTCGGCGTAGCTGGGGTTGCATGATGGCGGAAATCGCCGCGGTGTCCGCAGAACCCGAACCCGAGATTGCCGCAAGCCCCGCCGCCGCCACGCAACAGACTTGATACAGGCTCCCAACAACCCAGCCGATCAGCGCCGAGGCGAATTCGACGATCCGCTTGGAGATGCCGCCTGCATCCATGATCACGCCCGCAAAGACGAAAAACGGGATCGCGGCGAGAGTGAAGGAGTTCAGCCCGGCAAAGACGCGCTGGCTGACAATCGCGACCGGCACATCGGTCGTGGTGACCAGCGCGGTCACCGCCGAAACGCCAAGGACGAAGACCACCGGAACGCCCAGCGTCAGCAAAATGATGAAAGCGAAAGCAATAACCAGCATGTCAGATGGCCTCCTCATGCGGGTCAACTTGTTCGCTGGGGAAAGGGTTGTGCCAGCGCTGGATCACGGCAAGCACCATTTCGAGCGCCATATAGGCGGCCCCGGCAGGCAAGCAGAAATACATGTATTTCATTGGGATACGCAAAGTCGGCGAGGTCTGAAACGCGCCCATCTTGATCAGCGGCAGGCTGCCATAGGCAAGCACGGCCAGAAACGCGATGGAGATGCCAGAAATGGCCAAAAGCGCAAGGCGCGCCTGCGCGCGCGGCAACATCGCGGGCACCACATCAATAGCGACATGCTGACTGCGCGAGACCGCGATGCCTGCGCCAAGCAAAACCAGCCAAATCTGCGAAAAGGTCGCGATCTCGGAGGCCTGCGCGATGGAAAAGTTAAAGATGTAGCGACCAGCGACCTGCACGAGGACAGAGGTCATCATCACTGCAAATAGCAAGATGACCACGCCCGATATGACGCGGCGCAGCAGCAGGCAGAGGAGTTCCAGAAGGCGGACCATTCGCAAGCTCGGACAGGGAGGGAGAAGAACCCGGCCACGTGAGGGGGGCGTGGCCGGGCAGATCGGATAGGGTGAGAGATTACTCGACCGCTTTCAGCAGGTCGAAAATCGCCTTTTGGGTATCCGTTTCGAGGTATTTTTGCTGCACGGCGGCGGCGGCCTCGCGGAAGGGAGCGGCATCCGGATGGGTGATCGTCACGCCAACCGCCTCAAGATCGGCAAAACGCGCATTGTCGGAGGCCAGATAGGCGGCACGTTCGGCTTTGCCTGCTTCCAGCCCGGCTTGGTCGAGCGCGACTTTCACGTCATCGGGGAGCGCTTCATAGGCGGCTTTGCCCATTACCACCGGAGCCACCAGTTCCAGCCAGCCAAGCACCGCCCAGTCGGGGGCGACTTCATAGAACTTTTTGGCGTAGAAGTTGGTGTTGGCGGCTTCTGCGCCATCCACCACGCCGGTTTCCAGCGCGCCGTACAGCTCAGCATAGGCGATCGGGGTCGCATTGGCGCCGAAGGCGTTGAACGTATCGACATGCGCCGGGGTTTGCATGGTGCGGATTTTCAGCCCCGCCATATCTTCCAGCCCGTTGATCGGCTTTTTCGTCATGATGTGGCGCGTGCCCGCCGAGAAGACCGCGAGCAGGTGGAAGCCTTTCGCATCCAGCGCGGTTTCGATCTCGGCCAGAACCGCCGGGTCGCTCAGCGCGCGGTCCATCTGCTCGGCCCCGTCGAAGAGGAAGGGCAGCGAGAAGACCGACAGATCCGGCACGAAGTTCGCCAGCGTCGAGTTTGCCGTGACCGCGATATCCACGGTGCCCATCTGGGTGCCTTGGATGCTCTCCATTTCGTCGCCAAGCGTGGCGTTGTCATAGACCTCGATGGTGGCTTTGCCGCCGGTTTGCTCTTCGAGGATCTCGGCCATCTTGCGCATACCAACGCCATAGGGCTCCTCGGCATTGGCGTTGTGGCTGGCTTTGAGCGTGATCTCTTGCGCATAGGCCTGCGGCGCAAAGAGGGCCGCGCCAAGGGCGAGGGGGAGGGCAAATTTGGTGAATTTCATTTAGCGTTCCTGTTGGCTCTGTTGTGGGGAGGAGAGAGATGGCCCGGCGCGGGCCGGTTTCAGGCTTCCACTGGCAGCCCGAGATCCTTGAGAATGGTTTGGAGTTCAGCCGCCTTGGCCGCTGGCAGCGGCAGGCGCGGCGGGCGCGGCGCACCAACGGGGCGGCCGATCATCGCCATCGCGGCTTTCGTCGCTGAGACATAAAGATCACCGGCCAAGGCGTTGATAAGCGGCAGGCTCTTTATATAGAGCGCGCGGCCCTCGTTTGAGCCGTCCACCGTGCGATCAAAGGTCTGGGCCGAAAGCTTCGGCATGATATTGGACATCACCGAGCTATAGCCCTCGGCCCCCGCCAGATAGCTTTCCCACGGGTAGTAACCGGCAAAGACGGTCATCCGGCCTTGGCAGGCCTCCAGCAGCTCGGTGACGCGATGGACGTTCTTTGAGGTGTCCTTGATGTAGGAGATGTTATCGACCTCCGACAACCGGCCCACCAGCGCTGCCGAAAGGTCGACATTGGCGGTGAAGGGGTTGTTGTAGAGCATCACCGGGATCGAAAGCGCCTCGGCCACGCGGGTAAAGTGCACGATGAGTTCCGCATCGGTCGGCGAGGAATAATAGGGCGGCACCAGCATCACGCCATCGGCGCCAAGCGCTTCGGCTTCCCGGCTGATGGCGATCGCCTCGTCGGTCCATTCTGCGGCGGTGCCGATCAACACCGGAACCCGGCCCGCGGCTTGGGTGATCACCGTCTCGGCCACGGCGGCGCGTTCTTCGCGGCTCAGCGAGAGGAATTCGCCTGTGGAGCCCAGCGGAATGAGCCCGTGGACGCCCTCGTCAATCTGCCAATCGACATAGTCGCGCAGGGTAGGAAGGTCGACGCCGCCTTCGGCGTCAAAGGGGGTGATGCAGACTGTGTAGCTGCCGCGGAAGGTCATGGCTGTTGCGCTCATCTCTGATCCAAGTTCGTTGTATTGAGAATTTTTGAGATCAGATTATGAGTCAACTCGAACGGCGCCAGCAGGCAAAGCCCTGCCCAAAGCGAAAGGACCCAGCATATGCCCTTCATCGAAATCATCGACTGCGTATCAGACGAAGAAAAACGGGAGGTTGCGACCCGCAGCATGACCGAAGCGCTCTGCGGCGCTTACGAGATCAAGCCCGAAATCGTGACCTGCTATTATTTTTGCCTACCTGACTATTCCTATGGTCATGCTGGAAAACATGGCAAAAATGCTGAAAAATTCCGCGTATTCGTAAAAGTGCACGCCTTTCCGAGACCACAGGCATTGAAGCAAAAAGCCGCAACCGCCCTTACCGAGGCGCTTGTTGCGGCCTATGGGGCCGCCCCGAAGGACGTGATTGTCTACTTCATCGACCGCGACCCGTCCGACGCGTTCCACGGCGGGACTGCCTCGGCTTGACCCGTTTGCGAAGCCGTGTGTAGAAGTTGATCAGATAACACCAACATGAGCCAAATGGAGATCACATTGGATCACTTCTTCACCGAGGAGCAGCGCATGGTGCGCGAAACCGCGCGGCGGCTCTCTGATGACGTGGTCGCCCCGGCGGCGGCGGCCATCGACCGAGACGACGTTTTTCCCCGCGCGATCTACGAAGCGCTTGCGGAACAGGGGCTTTTCGGGGTCGCGCTTGCGGAAGAAGCGGGTGGTGTGGGGCTTGATGCCGTCGCCGCCTGCATCGTCATGGAAGAGATTGCCCGGGGCTCCGGTTCGGTCGGCAATGCCTTCGCGATTCCGGTCGAGGCGGCGCTCTTTCTTCACCACCACGGCAGCGCGGTGCATCACGCGCTGATTCCCGGCATTTTGGATGGCAGCGTGATTCCCGCCACCGCCGTCACCGAGCCCGATTACGGCTCGGATGTTGCGGCGATGAAAACCACCGCGCGCCGCGACGGCGACGACTATGTCATCAAAGGCACCAAGGCTTGGGTCACCTTTGGCCAGGTGGCCGATGTGATCTTGGTCTTTGCCAAGACCGATCCGGAGGCAGGCCATCGCGGGATTTCGTGCATCATGGTCGAAACCAACCGCCCCGGTGTGATCCGCGGGAAGTCCGAAGATTTGATGGGGATGCACGGCTTGGCCGAATGCATGGTCACCTTTGACGAGGTGCGCGTTCCGGTGACCAACCGCCTTGGGCCGGAACACGGGGCCTTCAAAATGGCGATGGAGAATTTCAACTTCTCGCGGCTGATGATGTCTTCTATGGCGCTCGGCATGGCGCAAGCTGCGATGGAAGATGCGCTTGCCTACGCGCAGGAACGTAAGCAGTTCGGCAAAGCGATCTTTGAGCATCAAGCGGTGCAATTCATGATCGCCGATATGTCGAAGGATATTGCCGCCGCCCGGCTGCTGATCCACCATGCGGCGAAGCTCTATGACATCGGCCAGCCGATCGCGATGGAGGCGGCGCATGCCAAGCTCTTCACCACCGATATGGCGCAGGTGCATATTTCCAATGCGCTGCAAATTCATGGCGGCAACGGCTACTCGCGCGAATATCGCCTTGAGCGGCTTTTCCGTGACGTACGGCTGAGCCAGATCTATGAGGGCACCAACCAAATTCAGCGCATGATCATCGCGCGCCAAGTGCAAAAGGCCTACGGATGAACCTGTTTTTCGAAGACGTAGAGGTTGGTGCGCATTATGTGACCGACTCGCATGAGATCACCTCTGCCGATATTGCGGATTTCTGTCGGCTCACGCGCGACCACCACCCGCTGCACACCGATGAAGCCTATGCCAAAGCGGCGGGGTTCGGCGGTATCATCGCGCATGGGCTTTACGGTCTGTCGCTGATGGAAGGGTTGAAGACCGAGTTGAAGCTCTACGAGGAAACCTCGATCGCCTCGCTGGGGTGGAACAATGTGCGCTTTGTAAAGCCGATCTTGGCGGGTGATACCGTCCGGGTGGAAATGGAGTTTACCGCCAAACGCGCGAGCGCCTCGCGCCCGGCGGGGGTGATCACCGAGGCGGTGCGGCTGATGCGCGGCGATGAGGTGGTGATCGACGCCGAGCATATCTCCTTGATCCGGCAAAAGGGCTAAGGGAAGCGCCGCGCATGACAAATGATGACCTCTCTTTCGAGACCGCTCTCAATTCTACCGAACAGGCCACACGCCAAATTCGCGAAGATATCCTCTCCGGGCGGCTCGCGCCGGGGGAGCGTTTGAAAACGGCAGAACTGGCCAAACGGCTGGGGCTTTCAACCATGCCGCTGCGCGAGGCGCTTCGGAAGCTTGAGGGCGAAGGGTTGGTGGAGATCGAGCCGCATCGCGGCGCGACGGTCCGCCAACTCGACCGCGCCTATATCACCGATCTTTTTGATCTGAATACCGAGTTGCGCATCTTTGCGCTGCGCCGCTGCATAACCACAATGACGTTGGAGCGGCTGCGCGCTTTGGAGGCTTTGGCGACAGAATATGCCGAGAAGCTTGCCGCCGGGGAGGACCTTGCCGCCTTGGATGCGAACCGGCGTTTCAGTGCGCTGCTGGTGGAATATGGTGGCAACCGTGAGGCGCTCCGGGTCTTTCAGCGCGGCTGGGACACGATCTTCGCTTTTCGCCGCAGCTACGGTTACGGGCCGGGGCGCCGCAGCGTTATGGCCGAAGAGATGCAACTGCTGATCCAAGCTTTGTGGCGGCAGGATATGACTGCCGCCGAGGCGATCTTGCGGATGCAGAACGCGGCGATGATGGAAGACCTTGTCCAACGCATCGCGCCCGAGGGCTGATTAGCCCCCGAACGCTTGGCTGGTGCCACGCTCCAGATAGGCGCCAGTGCCGGGGGCACCAATGACGTCCCCTTCGCAAAAGATCGTCTGCCCGCGCAAGATCGTGCGCACGGGCCAGCCCGTCACCTCAAACCCTTCGTAGGGGGTGTAATCGCAATCGTGGTGCATCAGCGCTTGCGAGATCACAACCTCACGGCTCGGGTCCCAAAGCGTGATATCGGCATCCGCCCCGACCGCGATGGAGCCCTTGCGCGGATAAAGGCCGAACAGCTTGGCCGGGTTGGTCGCGGTCAGCGCCACAAAGCGTTCCAGCGAAATCCGCCCTTTCGAAACCCCTTCCGAAAACAGGATTGGCAGCCGGGTCTCAATACCGGGGATGCCATTTGGCACCCAGCGGAAGGAACTGCGCGCGCCCTTCACATTCTTGCCCTTCGGATCGTCGAAGCGGAACGGGCAATGGTCCGAAGAGAAAATATCGAAGGTGCCGTCGCGCAGCCCTTCCCAAATCGCCTTTTGACTATCGAGGTCGCGCGGCGGTGGGGAGCAGACATATTTCGCCCCCTCAAAATCCATATCGAGCCCTTTCAGATCTTCGGCTGTCAGTGCGATATATTGCGGGCAGGTTTCGGCGAAGATGTTCAGGCCATGTTTCTTGGCCCATTGGATTTGCTCCATCGGCTCGCGGCCCGAGACATGGACGATGGTGATCGGCACATTGGTCAATTCGGCGTGGCTGATCGCGCGATGCGTCGCCTCACGCTCCACGCTCTGCGGGCGGCTTTCGGCATGGTAATAGGGCGCGGTCTTGCCTGCCTCTTCTAAGCGGCGTGCCATGTAGCGGATCGCGTCATAGCCCTCGGCATGGACCATCACCATGGCCTTCTCGCGCCGCGCCAGATCGAAGACCTCGATCAGTTGCGCGTCGTTCAGCACCATATCGTCATAGGTCATGAAGACCTTGAACGAGGTGTAGCCCGCCTTGACCAAGGCCGGTAATTCTTGGCCGAGAACCTGCGGCGTCGGGTCGGTGATGATCAGGTGAAAAGAGGTGTCGACGTAGCATTTGCCTTTGGCGGCAGCATGATAGGCTTCCACGGCTTCGCGCAAAGACTGGCCGCGCTGTTGCAGCGCAAAGGGCAAAACGGTCGTATTGCCCCCCGCCGCAGCCGAGCGCGTCCCGCTTTCAAAGCCATCGGCCATGACCACGCCGCCACCTTGCGGCTGCTCAAGATGGACATGGGCGTCAATCCCACCCGGAAGCGCCAAAAGGCCCGTGGCGTCGATATCATCGCGGGCAGGGCCGACATCCTCGGCAATGGCGATGATGCGCCCATCCTTGATGCCGATCTCGGCCTTTGTCCGGTCGGCGGCGGTGACGATGGTGGCATTGCGAATGGCGGTATCAAGCATGACCGACGGGTCTCCGAGAGGGGGAAGATGGCCCGCGCCACCAAAATGGGCGCCGCGGGCCTGCGGGTATAACCGTGAGTGGGTTATTTCGCGGTCAGCGCGTCAAAGAGCGCCTTTTGACCATCGGTGGTCAGTTGGCTTTCATAGAGCGGCTGCGAGGCTTCGATGAAGGGCGCGGTGTCGGGCGTGGTGATCGTCACGCCATGCGCCGCAAAGCTGTCGAGAAGCGGCTGCTCCATATCGACAACATATTGGCGCTGCCAGGTGGCGGCTTCGGCACCGGCTTCCATCAGCGCGGTCTGGATCTCTGCGGGCAGGGCGTCGAACGTGTCTTTTTTCATCGTGATCGGCGCGGTCATGTTGAGCCAGCCAACCAGCGCGAAATCGGGGGCGACTTCGTAGAACTTCATCCCGTCATAGCCGGTCGAGGCACCCTCGGCCCCATCGACCACGCCCGCTTGCAGCGCGCCGTAAAGCTCCGAATAGGACATCGGGGTCGGGTTGGCGCCATAGGCGCGGAAGGCCTCGACATGGATCGGGTTTTGCATGGTGCGGATCTTCATGCCCGCCAGATCTTCCATGCCGTTGATCGGTTTCGAGGTCATCAGGTGGCGGATGCCCGAGGAAAAGATGCCGATCAGTTGGAAGCCAGACTTGTTGGCAGAAGCTTCCATCATGTCCCAATTGGCATCAACTTTCTCGCCAAGGGCCGGGATCGACGGGAAGAGAAACGGCAGATCGAAGACTTTGTAATCTTCGACATAGTTCGACAGCATCGCGTTCGAGGTCATGCCCATGTCGAGCGAACCGAGCATCACGCCTTCCACCGTTTGCTGTTCGTCCCCGAGTTGGCCGCCGGCATAGATTTCAAGCGTAGCCGCGCCATCGGTTTTGGCTTCGAGCAACTCCTTCATCTTCTGCAGGCCCATGTCCTGAACCTCGTTTGCCGCATTGGTATGGGCAACTTTGAAGGTGTAGTCGGCGGCGAGTGCCGGGCCGGTAGCGGTGGCAAAAGCTGCGAGGGTCGCAAGGGTGGTAAGAAGTCTGTTGGACACGTGAGTTTCTCTTTCTTGTGGTTGAGGGAGGGGAGAAAGGGGGAGGTGCGGCTCTTTAGAGAAGCACCGAAGGAAGCCAGAGCGAAATCGCCGGCACGAAGGTGACAAGCATCAGCACCACCAACATGCACAGCAGGGGCAGCCATACTCGGCGCGAGACCTGCTCGATCCGCCGCCCGGCGACTGTGGCAGAGACGTAGAGGCAAATCCCGTAGGGCGGCGTCACGAGGCCGATGGACAGGTTGAGCGCGGTGATGATGCCGAACTGGACCGGGTTGATCCCGTAGCTTTGCGCGATGGGCAGCAGGATCGGCAGCAAGATCAGCACCGCCGAGATGCTTTCCATGAACATGCCGACGACCAGCAGCAAAACGTTCACCAAGAGCAGAAAGACGACCGCGCTGTCTGTGACGCCGGTGAGCCAGTCACGCAGCATCGCCGGGAAGCCTTGGGTGGCGATGATCCATGTAAAGACCGAGGCGGTCGAGACGATGATCAGCACCGTCGCAGAAAGCGAGATGGCGCGCAGGAAAATACGCGGAAGGTCTTTCAGGCGGAGTTCTTTATAAACGAAGATGGTGATGACCAGCGTCGTGAAAAGCGCCACGCAAGCGGCTTCGGTTGCCGTGAAGATACCGCCGACGATACCGCCAACGATGACAACGGGAACAAGAAGGCCCGGCGCAGCATCGACAAAGCTGACCCAGAGGCGGCGCAGGGTGAAGGCTTCATGCTCGCGGTAAGCATCGCCGCCACGCCGCGCAAAGAGCCAGCAACCGAGCATCAGGCCCACCATGACCAAGAGGCCCGGCCCGATCCCACCGAGGAACATGGCACCGATCGACTGGTTCGCGGTGATCGCGATGATGATCATGATGATCGACGGCGGGATGATTGCGGCGAGCGCGCCAGAAGCGGCAATGACAGAGGCGGCAAGGTCAATGTCGTAGCGGCGTTTGCGCATCTCGGGGGTCATCACCGCGCTAATGGCGGCCGTATCGGCAGAGCCAGAGCCCGAAATGGCGGCCAGCCCGGTGCCCGTGACAATAGAGACGAGATAGAGGCTGCCGGTGATCCAGCCGACCAGCGCAGAGGCAAGATTGACGAAGCGCCGCGCAATGCCTCCCGCTTCCATCAAGAGGCCCGCGGCCACGAAGAAGGGGATCGCCATCAGCGTGAAGGAACTGATCCCGCCGTAGATACGCTGTGCCACGATAGAGATCGGGGCATTCGTGGTGAGTTCAATCGCCAAGAGGGCCGCGATGCCAAGGGCCAGAACGATCGGCGTGCCCGAGACAAGAAGAATGAGAAATCCGCCAGCCGCCCAGATCATGCTTCGGCCTCCGCGATCTCTGCGCGCACTCGGCCAGGGTGCAATACGCGGGGCAGGGTCGCCACGGCGAATTCCAGAAGGAAGTAGCTAAAGCCCACAGGCAAGGCCATGTAAGGCACCGCCATCGGGATTTGCAGCGCCGGGGATTTGACGATGAAGCCAATGGCGAGCAGCGACAGCGAGCCCGTAACCACGACGCCGAGGAACCAGATCCCGAGCAGGAAGCCCGCACCATTGCAAAGCCGTTGGATCGGCCGAGATGCCCGGAGGAGCAAAAAATCGACCGCGACATGCTGGTTGAAACGCATGGCGATGCCCGCGCCAAGGAGCGTGAGCCAGACCTGTGCGAAGGTCGCGGTTTCCTCGCTCCAAGCGATGGAATAGTTGAAGAAGTAACGCCCGATGATCTGCGCGAGGATCGCACAGGCCATATAGGCGATGAGCAGAAGCGCGATGACATCGACCACCCGGCGCAATACGACCAGAGCGATTTTCAAAAAGGCCGCCGGGGCAATTAGCCAACGAGGCATGCCAGAGCCCTTCGCTCCGGTTTCATCGGTGGTCTGCCTACTCATCGCGGTCTCTCCATTCTTCCTTTTTCGTGCGATCTGCCTGAGCGGCGCCCGCAACGGTGCTTTTGGGAAAGGTTATCGGCAAAGGCGCGTGTAGGAAGGCGAGGAGCTATAAATTTCTTTATAGGAAGTATTCGATGCGCCGTTTTCGCGAATATTCCCAGAGTGTCCGCTTGCCTTTGAGGGGGCACCGTTCGCATGGCGAACAAGAAGCAGGCATATTTTGGATCAGCGACCAAAATCAGGTCAGAATGTTAACGCCCACATTTGGGAAAATCGACCCCAAACCCGCCTTTCGACGGTGTGTTGGTAAGAATCGCTTCTGGGAATTTTAGGAAAGGCGCCGCTTTACGCGCTGCTCAGACGGTGCCGGAGCGTTGGCTGGCCAGCCTGACTTCGGCAATGCGCTCCACCACGCGCTTGCCAAAAGCATTGATGAAGCGCTGGGTCTGGCGTGACGGGGGGCGCGACTTCGGCGTCGCGGCCAGCAGGTCAAAGCGCAACTCTGGTGCATAGGGGCGCACGACGAGGCCGGGGCGCATCGCCGTGAAGGCCGATAGTTCATCGACCAGCGCGACCCCCCATCCCTCGCTTACGATCCGCGCAGCGGTGTTCATGAAACGGGTTTCGATGTTGGGTCGGTAGTCGTAACCAGCGGCTTGAAAACTGTCAGCCAGTGTCAGCCCGACCCGGTTGGCAACCTGCGGCCCAACCAAGGGGCGATCAACAAGGTCACGCGGCGTGACCACGTCCAGCTTCGCCAGCGGGTCTTGGGCATCGCAAAGACAAACGGTGCGCAATTCATCGACGGTTTCGAATTGCAATCCTTGCCGTTCATAGGCGGAGATCATGAAGGCAACGTCGGCGACGCCGTTTTCAACCACCTGAAGCACACTGTCTAGCGGGCGTGTCTCGACCGAGATTTGCACGCGCGGAAATTCGCGCCCGTAATCGGCAATCAGGCTTGGCAGCACCGCTTCGCTGAGTTCTGCGGTTGTGGCCACGCGCAAACGGCCGATTTTGCCCATCCGCAGGTCTGCCGCGCGCTGGTTCACCGCGTCGCGGAGCAAGAAAAGCGGCTCGGATTCCTCAAGCAGGATAAGCGCCTCTTCGGTCGGGGTGAGCCGGTTGCTCACCCGTTCAAAAAGCGCGAAGCCAAGAAGGGTTTCGACATGACGGATGGTGTTGGAAATCGTCGGTTGCGACATGCCCAGCGTTTCCGCTGCCCCCACGGTGGTCCGATATTGCACCACGGCTCGAAGGATTTCGAGCTGCCTGAGATTCAGCATGTCGCCTTTGTCGTCCCCATTTGCAACGACCGTATCAGCTGCGTGTCAGACGAATTCGCCGGAAATTGCGCACCTTGTCAGTGAACGGCCCAAAGCCTTTGATAGCATTGAATTCGGGCGTTTCATAGGCCTCTGGACCGGTGATCGTGTAGATCGCCACATGGCGCGGACCACCTTCAAGGCATTTCTCGCGCCGCGCATCCAGCCAGCCCGGGCAGGCAAGGATATCGGGCAGATGTTGCTCTTCGTACCATGCGTCGAAGGCGGCCTCGTGTTCGGGGTCGATGTCGACGAAGACGATATGTGTCTGGCTCATTCTGGGGCCTCCAAGCAGGGGCGCAACGCGGCCATCAAGGCGTCGAGTTCTGCGGGCAAAATGCGCGGTGTGGGCGCGCGACAGGCTGGGGATTCAATGCGGCCAAGTTCCGCAAGGCAGGCCTTAAGACGCGCGGCGGCAAGGTGCCCCGGCGCCGCGTAAACCAAACGCGCAAGGCCAAAGAGGTTTTCGTGAATGGCACGGGCCGCCTCAATCCGCCCGGCTCGGACATGGGCATCCAGCGCGGTGATCTGTTTGGGCACAAGCGCCGAGAGGCTGACCGCCGAGCCATCGCTGCCGATCATGAAACAGGGGAAAAGATGCTCGTCACCCGAGGCCATCACCGCCACATCGGGGCGCATTTCGCGCGCAATGCGCCGGGTCACCTCGTAGGATTTGGTTTCCCAGCTGCCCTCTTTGATGCCAACAACCGCTTCGATTTCAAGCAATTGGCGCAAAACATCGGGCGTATAGGCAAGCTTGCCGGAGCCAACCGAGCCTTGGAAAAGATAAATCTCCGCCCCCGTGGCTTCGGCGATCCCGGCATGATGGGCCACAATCGCGCGCGGATCGGCGCCAAGCGCCCAAGAAAAGGGCGCAAAGACCATGATCGCATCCGCCCCCGCCCTCAGCGCGGCTTGCGCATCGGCGGCGGCCGTGGCGGTGGTTTCGGAACTGACGGCGGCCAGAATACGGCGCGGGCCAGCCACAGTGCGGGCGATGCGGACCACCTCGGCCTGCTCGTCGCGCGTCATGTGGATGCCCTCGCCCGCATGGCCGTTGAGCAAGAGCCCCGCTTGACCGGGGTCGGCCAGAACGGTCTCAAAGTGCCGCTCAAGGCTGGCGCGATCAAGCGCGCCAGTCTCGGTCATTGGGCAGATAGTCGCCGCGTAAAGCCCACCGCGCGCAGCAAGGGGCATCAGAGAACCTCCGCAGCGATCAGCGCTTTGCGGACGCCTTCGCGGACCGTTTCGGATTGCGGCAGAAGCGGAAGGCGCGGCGTGGCATTTTTGATCACGCCCATCATCTGCAGCCCGTCTTTCATGCGGGTGTGCATGTCGACCACTGGCGCGGGGCCATAGATCGCCCGGACTACCGGGTAGAGCCGGTCATTCGCGGCGCGCATCTTGGCAAGGTCCATCTCTTCCGAGGCTTGCCAAAGATCGGCCAAAAGCCCGGGCACAAGGCTTGCCAGCCCCGACAGGATGCCGTCGCCGCCAAGCGCCACTTGCGAAAAGAACCAATGAAAGTTCGAGGGCAGGATCGCGGTCTCGGGAGAGGCGGCTTTCACCGCGCGGCGGTTTTCATCATAGGCGAGCAGCGTTGCCGAGCCTTCCTTGATCGCGACAACCTCGGGGATTTTCGCGATTTCGGCCAAGACCTCGGTCGAAAGGCCGAAGCCAGACGCGATCGGGAATTGGAAATGCGACAGCGGCATTTGCAATTCGCGGGCGAGCTTTTCAAAAAGCTTCACCGCCGCAGCCGTATTGGCATTGCCGCCGCCAAGCGCCTCGACCGGGAAGATCACCGCCACATCGGCGCCCGCTTCGCGCACCATCTCGGCTTGGCGCAGCGCATCGGGAATACCCGTGGCAACAACACCAGACAGAAGCGGCTGGCTCGGCGCGATTTGCGCACGGGTGCGTTTGATCACCTCGATCTTTTCGTCATCGGTAAGCGCGGTGGCTTCGCCCGCATGGCCATTGACGAAGACGCAATCGGTGGTTTCGGGCTTGGCGCAATGGTCAAGCACGGCGGCATAGCCGTCCCAGTCGATCGCGCCCGCCTCATCAAAGGGAAGCACAGTGGCAACGGTAATGCCGCGCAGGTCTTTGCCGGTCAGGGTCATGATGTCACTTTCTTTCGCGGGAATTTCAGCGTCGCATCGGCTTTGAGCACTTCAACGCCGTCTTCGTTTTTCGCCGAGGCTTGCCAGTCCACGGTGCGGTTTTCTTCGTCTTTGGCGGAGATCCAAATTTCGAAGGTAATCGTGTCGCCGTAGCGCACCGCCCCGGTGAACCAAAAACTGTCACGGATCGAGACACCAAGCGTGCCAACCAGTTCGGCGGTCAGCACCGAGGTGCAGATGCCCGCGACCAAAATTCCGGGCGCGAGCCGCTCGCCAAAGCGGGTGTCGGCGGCATATTCCTCGTCTACATGCACCGGGCCAAAATCGCCCGTTGCGGCGATATACATGCCGCCATCAACCTCGGTCACCGTTTTGGAGACAGTGACCCGGTCGCCGACATTCAGCGCGTCGATGGGGCGAATATCATACATCGGCACAAACGCGCGCCATGCGCGCCGCGCCCTCGATCACGGTTTCATCGCCAGCCGTCCCGGTGAGGGTGAAGGCGAGGCTCTCACCGACCTCGGTGACGGTTGCGGTCGCGGCCAGCGTTTCTGCCAGAACCATCGGCCGCAAGAAGCGGAAGGAAATCTCGGCGATTCGCCATTCCGGCCCCGCTAGCCGCGCGAGCGCGGTGGTGAAAAGCGCACCTGCGGCGAGTTCAAACACCGCCATATCGGCCAGACCTTGAGCCTTGGCCTTGGTCCTATCGACATAAAGACCGCCAAGATTGCCAGAGATTCCGGTGAAGAAGCCTTGTTCGGCAACGCTGAGCGTTTTGCGGAAGGTGATGGATTGGCCTTGTGTGGGAAGGGTCATGTCTAGCGCTCCGCTCACAGGGTCAGGCCGCGCTTGATCACCGAACGGGCGATCAGCATGCGGTGAATCTCAGAGGTGCCGTCGTAAATCCGCGTCACGCGGGCGTCGCGGTAGATCCGCTCCAGCGGCAGTTCTTTGGTGAAGCCATAGCCGCCAAAGACCTGAATGCCGCGGTCCGCCACCCGGCCCAACATCTCCGAGGCCTGCACCTTGACCATCGAGACCTTGTCGCGCGGGTCCATCCCTCGATCGACTTCCCAAGCGGTGTTGAGCACCATCATCCGCGTGGCAAAGATTTCCATCGCGCTGTCAGCGATCATCTGCTGCACCATCTGAAAATCGCCAATCGGTTGGCCGAATTGCTTGCGCGTGGCGGCGTGCTCGCGCATCAATTCCAACACGCGGCTCGCCATGCCCACGGCGCGCGCACCGATATGGCCGAGCCGGATGCCGCTCACATTGCCCATCATCACCCGGAAGCCGTCGCCGACCGTGCCAAGCACATTGCCTTTGGGCACGCGCACATCGTCGAAGACCATCTCCGCATGCCCGTAACCGCGATGCCCCATCATCGGCTGGCTGCGCAGGACCTTGAAGCCCGGCATATCTTTATCGACGATCAAGAGAGAGATACCGCCGCGCGCGCCTTTTTCGGGGTCGGTCAGCGCCATGACGATGACGTAATCGGCAATATCGCCATCCGAAATGAAGTGTTTGGTGCCATTGAGCACCCATGCGTCGCCATCCAGCCGCGCATTGGTTTTGATCGCCGCCGCATCCGATCCGGCCCCCGGCTCGGTGATCGCCATCGCGCAGATTTTCTCCCCCCGCACGGTCGGGAAGAGGTATTTCTCGCGCAGCTCGCCCTCGAACAACTCTAGCATTGGGTAGACTTGGCCAAAGATGCGCCGGATCAGCGCGTCCGACGTTTGGCCGAGTTGCTCTTCGACCAAGCACATGTCCAGAACGCCCAGCCCGCCGCCGCCGACCTCTTCGGACATGTTGAGCGCATAGAAGCCAAGCGCCTGCGCTTCGGCCTTCACGGCGGCGAGCTTTTCCGGCGGGATCTTTGCCGCCTCTTCGGTCGCCTGCTCAAGCGGTTGGACCTTCTCGCGCACGAAGCGTCCGACCGCTTCGGTGACCATTCTCATTTCGTCTGAAACGGTGAAATCCATTGGGGTTCGGCTCCTGTTGTCTCGGGGATGCGCTCAGTTGCGCATCTTGTCGGTTTGGGCGACCACGCCTTCGGCGATCAGTCGCGCGATCTCCTCCTCCCCGAGGCCCGCATCTGCCAAAATCTCCCGGCTTTGCGCGCCAAGAGCGGGCGGCGTCAGCCGCACCGGTAGCGTTTCCCCGTCGTAGCGCACGGGGCTTGCCAGCATCGTCATCTTCGTCCCGCTGGGCGAGGTGACATCCAGGAAGGCGCCCAGATGCTTGACCTGCGGGTTTTCGCGCAGCGCATCGTAATCTTGCACAACCTCATGCCAGACCCCGGCGGCGGTTAGCTTTTCTACGGCTTCGGCCGTGCTGAGGGCCGCCATGCCGGCGCGCACCCCAGAGGAAATCTCGCCACGCCGGTCGAACCCGTCTTTGGCGGTGAAGTCGAGGAATTCGGGCAGATCAAGCGCGCGCGCCAAATCGGCGGGCGTGGACATGGAAATCATCACATGACCATCGGTCGTGGCATAAACGCCATAGGGGGCCGGGCTGAACCAGTTGGCCATGCCATTCGCGCCGCGCGGACCCGCACGATCGGCCCCGTTCATCCAAGCGGTGATCGACTCGCCTTGCATATCCATCGCCGCTTGCAACATGTTCACGTCAACGCGGCGGCCTTTCCCGGTGCGGGTCCGTTCAAAGAGCGCCGAAACAATGCCAAAAGCGGTTAGCGCGGCTGCGTGGTGGTCAATCGGCACAGAGCCGATGGCGACCGGGCCGCTTTCCATGCTGCCAGTGTGGGCGGCGAGGCCGGACATCGCCTGCAGCAAGATGTCTTGCCCGGGGCGTTTCATATAGGGGCCATCGACGCCGTATCCGGTGGTCGTGGCATAAATGATCGTCGGGTTGACCGCGCGCATCTCGGCTTCCGAAAGGCCCAGCTTATCAAGCGTGCCGGGACGGAAATTTTCCATCACCACATCCGAAACCGCGATCAGCTTCTTCACCGTGGCGATCCCCTCAGGCGATTTCAGGTCAATCGCGATCGAGCGCTTGTTGCGCCCGGTGGTGATGTGATTGACCGAGGTGTCATCGACGAAATGGTTCGCCACGGCCCAATTGCGCTGGAACGCGCCGGTCAGCGGCTCCACCGAAATCACATCGGCGCCAAGGTCGCCCAGATGCTGGGCGGCCGCAGGGCCCGAAAGGAAGTGGTTGAGGCTCAGTACCCGAATTCCGTCAAGCGCGCCCATGTGCCGTCCCGTCTTTGTCAATGAGAAGGTGAGCCTAGGTCAGAGCGGGATTCTTTGGAATATAGCTTACTATGCTATTGTCGGCGCCATGAATTCGTTTTTTAAATAGTTGTGACGTCTTGAAGGCGGTCACATCAGCCGGTGCGAGGAGTCACTGAATTTATAGACGCTGCGCTTGAGTGGGGGGCCCAATGGCGCTTGGTGTTGCGCGGGTTCGGTTGGTGAGATGGCCAAGCGCTCCCAGGTCGCCCTTGAAACAATCCGGGCAGCGGTGAAAAGAGGAAGTGACGCGGAAGTCTTTTCGGACTTCTTGCTTGCATCGCTTGAATTTATTGGAAAAGTGGCAGCCCGTAGGGGAGTCGAACCCCTCTTTTCAGGTTGAAAACCTGACGTCCTAACCGATAGACGAACGGGCCACCGTTGCCGCTTTGTTGCGTTGCCGCGCGGCGTGGAGCGGTGTTTAGGCCAGCCGCGCGTGACTCGCAAGAGGGTTTTTGCAGTTTTTCCAAACTTTCTTTCAGATCGCGCAAGTTTCTGAAAAAATGTTTTGCGGCAATGGGTTGTGCGGGGGCTTAGGCGCGGGCCGCATCGTCAAGGCGCAGTTGCACCTTGTTGCGCCCGCCCCAACTGTTGATTTCAAGCTTTCCGGCAAGGTGAAACCGCCCCGCGCCGCCTGCCGAGAGGATGTCGCCAAGCGCTCCGTCAAAGGCGCCAAAGGCGATGGCGTCGATTTTGGCACCAAGCCCGTCCCCGAAGGAAAACCGCAGATGCGTTTCGCCGATCCGCCGCGCGCCAGAGATCGCCATATCGGCAAAGGCAAAGCGCGGTGCGGGCGCGCCTTGCCCGAACGGGCCAGCGCGGTCGAGGTCTTCCACAAGCGCATTGCTGGCGGCTCCGGGCATCAAAAGCCCGTCGAGCCGCAGATCGGTTGGGCCCCCTGCGCCCGCACCTTGCCGTTCCAAAAGTTCGGCCAAGCGCGCCATCGCGGGGTCCAGCTTTTCCGCCTCAACGGTCAGGCCCGCCGCCATTCGGTGGCCGCCGCCCTTGAGCAAAAGTCCCTCGGCGGCAACGCGCTGCACAGCGGCCCCAAGGTCGACGCCCGCCACGGAACGGGCCGAGCCTTTGCCAATGCCGTTTTCAAGCCCAATCACCACCGCCGGGCGGTTCGTGGCTTCCTTCAGGCGTGCGGCGACAATGCCCACCACGCCGGGATGCCAGCCCTCGCCTGCGGCCCAAACCAAGGGGCCATCAAGGCCACGGCTTTCCGCCTGTGCGAGCGCGGCTTCGCGGACGCGGTTTTCAATATCGCGGCGTTCAGAATTGAGCCGGTCGAGCCGTTCGGCCAGCGCTTCGGCCTCTGCCTGTTGATCGGTGGCCAGAAGCCGTGCGCCAAGGTCTGCGGCGCCGATGCGCCCGCCTGCGTTCACGCGCGGGCCCAAGAGGAAGCCCAGATGATAGGCAGTGGGTGGGCGGTCGATGCGCGCCACATCCGACAGCGCCACAAGCCCGGGGCGTTCGCGCCGCGCCATCACCTTGAGCCCTTGGCGCACCAGCGCCCGGTTCACGCCGATAAGCGGGGCGACATCGGCCACGGTGGCAAGCGCAACAAGATCCAAAAGCGCCATCAGGTCAGGGCCTTTGATACCCTCTGCCCGCAATTGGCGATTTGCTTCCACGAGCATCAAGAACACGACCGAAGCCGCGCAAAGATGCCCCAGATCGCCGCTTTCATCTTGGCGGTTGGGGTTCACGCAGGCCACGGCGGGGGGCAATGTCTCGCCGCCCAAGTGGTGGTCCAAAATTACCACATCGGCGGGTTTGGCGGCCGCCACAGGCTCGTGGCTGAGCGTGCCGCAATCCACGCAGACGATCAGCCCATGATTGCGCCCGAGTTCCTGCATTGCGGGGACGTTCGGGCCATAGCCCTCGTCGATCCGGTCGGGAATATAAAGCGTGGCAGAGGCGTTGAACTGGCGCAGCCATGTAAGCAGGAGCGCGGCAGAGGCGCCGCCATCCACGTCGTAATCGGCAAAGACTGCGATTTTCTCGCGCGCTTTGATTGCGCGCAGGAACCGCGCAGCGGCGGTCTCCATGTCTTTGAGGTTATGCGGATCGGGCAGCAGGTCACGCAATGTCGGTTCAAGGAAGCCTGCGGCCTCGTCTGGCGCGACACCCCGCGCCACCAGCACACGAGCGAGCGGCAAGGGCAGGCGGGTGGTTTGCGCCATCGCCTCGGCCAGCCGGTCCGCCTCAATCGTGGGGCCGACCCAGCGCCGCCCGGTCAACGACATCTCGACATTCAGGAACGCATTCATGGCTTTCGCATAGCGAAAATCGCAAACGCCCGCCAGTGGCGGGCGCAGCGAGATATGAAACTTTGCAGATCCAAGATCAGCGGATCGGGTTACGGTAGATCATGTGGCGCACCGAGCCGGTTTTCGAGCGCATCAGGATCGTTTCCGTTTCCAAGAATTTCGGGTTGCGCTTCACACCGCGCAGGATCGAGCCATTGGTCACCCCGGTGGCCGCAAAAATCACATCGGCGCGGACCATGTCGTCGCGGCCATAGATTTTGTCGAGATCGGTGATGCCCGCCTTGCGCGCCCGGCCGCGTTCGTCATCGTTGCGGAACAAGAGTTTGCCCCACATTTGCCCGCCCATGCATTTGAGCGCGGAGGCAGCAAGCACGCCTTCCGGCGCGCCGCCCGAGCCCATATACATGTCGATGCCGGTCACATCGGGTTCGGCGCAGTGGATGATGCCAGCCACATCGCCATCGGTGATCAGGCGGATCGCAGCACCGGTGGCGCGCACTTCCTCGATCAGGTCTTCGTGGCGCGGACGCTCCAGAATGCAGCAGGTGATGTCGCGATTGGTGCAGCCTTTGGCTTTGGCCAGCGCGTTCACGCGCTCGGTCGGCGTCATATCGAGGCTCACCACGTCTTTGGGGTAACCCGGGCCGATGGCGAGTTTGTCCATGTAAACATCGGGCGCGTGCAGCATGGTGCCGCGCGGAGCCATGGCGATAACGGTGAGCGCGTTGGGCATGTCTTTCGCGGTCAGCGTCGTACCTTCAAGCGGGTCAAGAGCGATGTCCACCGCCGGGCCTTCGCCGGTGCCGACTTCTTCGCCAATGTAAAGCATGGGTGCTTCGTCGCGTTCGCCTTCGCCGATCACCACCACGCCGCGAATGTCGAGCGCGTTGAGCTGCTCGCGCATCGCGTTCACGGCGGCTTGGTCGGCGGCTTTCTCGTCGCCGTGACCGATCAGCTGAGCCGAGGCATGGGCCGCGGCTTCCGAGACGCGGGCGAGGCCAAGGGAAAGCAGACGGTCATTGAAATCGGTGGGGACACTCATGGCGTTTCCTGTGCATGAAGATGGGTTGGGCACAGCTAATCCGTCGCACCACCGGGTGACAACCCTGTGAACGCTAACGCGAAATTCTGTGTCAGATGGCTTCGGCGGGAGGCCGCTGCACGCGCAGGTAGAGTTGCAAGATCATTCCGATCATCGCGCCATTGAGCAGGTGCCACAGGAAATGCGTGCCTTGGGGCAGGCTGGTGCAGATGTCGCGATCCAGCGTGCGGAAGGTGAGCGAGAGTAAAAACGTCCCAACTGCCGCCGCGAGCCACCAGCGCTGCGGATGACGGCGACGAAACATGATGATGCCGAACACCGCCATCGCGATGACCGCAGGCGCATATTGGCCAGAGCCGTTGAGCGGGTCGGGCTTGGTGGGGGCGGCGGGCAGGGTTTCAGGCGGTGTACCTTCGCCCATCGCCAGAAAAATTAGTGTGGCGACGGCAGCCAAAGCGATCGCGGCGACAACCGCGGGAGGCGGCGGCTTTGCGCGGAGTTTTGCCGTGAGCGCAATGATATAGACGGCGACGAAGCTCCAGATCGGCAGCACATCGGCCAGTTCAGACCAGCGGTTGGCAAAGGTGTGAAACAGGAAAGACCCGACCCCAATGAGCGCCGCCATCACAATCAGCACCCAGCCCATAAGGTCGGTGCCCCGCGTTCGTGCGGTGAGCGCGGCAAGGGCCGCGAACAGCGGGAAAGACAGGTTAGAGATCGCGTTCAACGGCTCGGCCCAAAAGCCCGGGCCAAGCCGTTCGCAATAGATATCGACGGGGGTAAACCAGTCCATGCGCTTCTCCCGAGGGTCGGGAAAAGCCTGCCTTAGACCTCTTCGATACGCAAGGCGACGGGCGCACCATCCACCACGCCGGTGCCGGGCAGCGCGGCAATCGCCACATCAATCGCATCGCGGGTGGTTTTATGGGTGACGATCAGCACCGGGGCGGTGGTGTCGGCGTGGCCATATTGCCGCATCCGCGAAATGGAGACGCCCGCATCGCCCAAAGCGGAGGCGATTTTTGCCAGCGCGCCGGGTTTGTCGACCAGTTGCAGGCGCAAATAGAAGGGCGCCGGGGCGGAGACCGCCGCCGGAATCGGATCGGCCAAGCTGGTCGCAGGTTGGCCAAAGGTCGGCAACCGCAGCCCGCGCGCGATATCGAGCACATCGCCCATCACCGCGCTGGCGGTCGGGCCTTCGCCCGCGCCTGCACCACGCAACACGATTTGGCCAACCGAGTCGCCCTCGATCACCACCATATTCGTGCCGCCTTGCAGTTGGCCCAAGGGCGAGGCCGCAGGCACAAGGCAGGGGGTCATGCGCTGTTCCAAGCCGCGCCCGGTCATTTGCGCGACGCCCAGCAGTTTGATCTTATAGCCCATATCGGCGGCGCGGCGGATGTCGTCAATCGAGATGCAGCCGATGCCTTCCAGCACCACATTGTCAAAGCTGACCTTGGTGCCAAAAGCGATCGCGGCGAGGATCGAAAGCTTATGCCCGGCATCAATGCCGCCGACGTCTAGGTTCGGGTCAGCTTCCAGATAGCCCAATTGCCGGGCCTCTTCGAAGACCGTGTCATAGGGCAGGCCCGCGGTTTCCATCCGCGTCAGGATGTAGTTGCAGGTGCCGTTCATCACGCCCATGACACGGCGGATCGCGTTGCCCGCCAAGCCTTCGGTCAGGGATTTGATCACCGGAATGCCACCGGCCACGGCGGCTTCATAACGGATCACGCGGCCTGCGCCTTCGGCCAATTCCGCAAGCTCTTGGCCGTGATGCGCCAAAAGCGCTTTGTTTGCGGTGACCACATCTTTGCCCGCGTTGAGCGCGGCAATGGTCGCGTCTTTGGCCGCGCCGTCATGCCCGCCCATCAATTCCACGAACACATCGACATCGTCACGCGTGGCCAGCGCCACTGGATCGGTTTCCCACGCATAGGCAGAAAGATCCGCATCGCGGTTCTTCGTGCGGTCACGCGCCGAAACGGCCGTGATCGTGACGGGGCGACCGGTGCGCGCGGTCAGCATTTCTGCGTGGCGCTGCACAATCTTCACCACGCCGATGCCGACGGTGCCAAGTCCCGCGATGCCGAGGCGGAGCGGTTGGGCGGGGGCAGACATGGGAACCTCGTGCGATTGACGGACTGTTGCGCTCTGTTAGCCGTTTGCCGTGGCGCTTGCAACGCGCCCGTGCGGTGTGGCCGCGCGTAGAGTTATGGCGTCGCCGTGCGCAGGGCAGCCGCGCGGGCTTTCAGCGCGGCGGCCCGCGCTTCGAGCTCCGGTGCGGGCGAGGGGGAAAGTGGCTCTTCGATCAGCAGCGTTTCTGAGGGCACGAGGGCAGGATAGGGGCTGCTTTGCGGGCTGCCGCAGGCAGCGAGTGCCAGCAAGAGCGCGGTCAGAAACAGCGGGAACGTGGGGGTGTTGCAGGGCATGCGGCATCGCTCTGGTTCGGATCGGCCCACCATAGGCGGGCCGGGCAGGCGGCGCCAGAGTGCTTTGCAGTTGAATTATGAACGGGTGTTCAGTTACCTTGGGCTATGGCACGCAAGACTGGCTCTCATGCAGAAATCACCGGCCCGCGGATTCGTGCGGAGGCCAGCCGCCTGTTTGCGCGCCACGGCTTTGCCGCCGTTTCAATGCGCCAGATTGCGGCAGCCGTGGGCGTGCAGGCCGGGGCGCTTTATCTTTACACCCCCGATAAAGAGGCGCTGCTCTTTGATCTGCTCAAAGGGCACATGGATGAATTGCTTGCCGCTTGGGCGCAAGAACCGCGCGGCACAGACCCGCTTGCGGCACTTGAGCGTTTCGTGCGCTTTCACATCCGCTTCAACCTTGAACGCGCTGAGGCGGTGTTTCTGAGCTATATGGAATTGCGCAACCTCTCAGAGCCGAATTTCTCGGTGATCGAGGGGCTGCGGAAGCGTTATGAAACCGAGCTTGAGGAAATTTTAAAGGCGGGGCAGGCGGCGGGTGCCGTTTCTGTGCCCGATACCAAGCTCGCAACTATGGCGATCATCGCGATGCTGACGGGGGTGAACACCTGGTATCGCGAAGGCGGGCGGCTCAGCCGCGCCACCGTCGAAACGATCTACTGGGATATGGTGCGAAAGGCGGTTGGGGCCTGATCGGCCGGCCCAAACCTATTTCGTGTCGTTCCAGACGGTGCGCGGGCCGCGTGGGCGCGTGACAACAAAATTCGACATCCTGATCCGGCTACTTAGGCCCTGTCGGGTCCAGTTTTGACCGTCGAGCTTCAAGGCCTTGTCACCAATCGAGAAGATCGGGAAGAAGGTATAGGAGGTCTCGAGGACCACCGCTGTGTCGCCTGCGGCCATCATCGGAATCCGGTCGGCCTCGGCATTGATCGAGGATTGGGTATGGATCGCGACCCCGCTCGCGGCGGTGTAGGACTTTTCAAGCGTGAATTGCTTGTTGGTGCCGTCGCAGGCGCGCAGATCGGACGTCGTTGCGCCGCAAGTAATGATCGAGAGCCGCAGCCAAGTGTAGTTTTCATTTGGCGCAAAGCTGATGAAATCGAAGATCTGCTTCAGGCCAGAAACATAGTTCGGCCCAATCGAATCGCGCTCGCGCGAGACCATATCGGCAATCGTGTAGCTTGCGCGCAGCGCCTGCGAGCGCATGCGGAAAGCTTCGTAAAATTGGAAGGCAATCACGAACCAGCCCAGAACGAGCAGCCCGCCAAAGAGCCCCTCAATTGCGACTGAGCCCTCCTCACGTTGCCGGAATTTTCTGAAAAATTTAATCATTTTACGACCCGGGGCGAGGTTCGTTAATGAATACGCTGCGGGCGATCAGCGGGAAGGTCCCGTTCGGGCCGCTGCCCAAGACCATGCCAAGCGGGTTTGCCTTCATCATCGGTTCCATTTCAAGGCAGGCACGCACCAGCATCGGTTGGTTGGTGGCCCCCCGCAGAACCTGCGGGGTTGGATAGTTCGCGATGTCTTTTGGGCAGAGCGCGGGAACTTGTTGCGGGGCGGTCCAAGGGGTGCCGGTCGTGATGATCGGCACCACCTCGACCGAGAGCGTTTCCATGCAATCGGGAATGAAGGCGATATTTTCGCAAATCGAGCGCTTAAGCTGTTCGCGTGTTGGCAGATCGGCGATGCCAAGGCGCAAGATGCGCACGCTCATGTCAACGCCCCGGTCAAACAGGGTTTGTTTGATCGTCGTCACCCCCAATTCAACCCCAGCTGCCATGATCATCAAAAACAGCGGCAGCCAGAAAAGGGTGGGGATCGTCACCGCACCCTCTTCGGAGCGGCGCAACCGGCGCGGCAGATTGATGTGAAGCCCCCTGATTTTCATTTTTCTGCTCAGTTCGTTAGTCGCAGCGAGTTGATGGCCGAAGCAATCGAGGCGAAGGCCTCTGTTAGATCGAGCGCATCAACCTCATAGGCATAGGTTTCTGCCGTCGCGCATTCGCTCAGAACTTCTTTGCCCGCATCCGGAGCGTCCACCGCGACGGTAAAGATCACGATATTGCGGTCTTCGTCCTTCGCCGCTTCACACAGGCTGATAAGCGCGGAGTCTTTGGTCGAAAATTCCGATTGTTCTGCCATCGTGTCATAGATCGCAGTTTTGCTCATGCCATAGGCTGCCCCGGCTGCGCGGCCCCCGAACTGGTCGATGAACCCTTGCAGCGTGTAGCCTTTGCCCCAGATCGTTTGCCATGTGATGTTGTATTTCTGGCTCGGCATTTGCCAAGAATAGAGCCACGCGCCATCACGCATCCGGTAGTAGGGTTTATAGTAGGACGGCACGTAGTAATAGAGGTTGTCCCAATCGGTGCTGTTGGTCGAGAAGGCAGACGAGTTGCGCGTCGAGACAAAGCCCGAGTCCCCGGTGCGATAGGCGGTCTTGGTGGAGTAGGACCGGGTGTTTTGACCGTCCGTCATCAGCACCATGACTTTCATCGCGGTGTCGTCGACATCCTTCGTACCGTCATCGTAATCGAGCGGGCGCCCCGCAAGATCGTTCGATGCCCAGCCTTGCGAGATCATCGAGGCCAGGGCCGGACGCGCTGCCGGGTCCAGAAGTGCAAGCCCCCAGCGGGCGCCGACGTCAATTGCGGTGTCGCCACCGGGGGTCAACCCAGAAATCTTGTCCTTGATCGTTTGCTCATCGTTGCCGTAGGCCAGAACCGTAGCGAAGCTTTCGTTCGGGCAGTTCATGATCCCACTAGAGGTCGTGCGCGCGAGGCTGAAGTTGTTGCCCCAATAGTCGAAGCTATCGCCATACATGGTGCGTTGAAGCGTCGTAGAGGGGGAGATGGCAATCTGGCTCGTCGGCAGTTTGAAAACATCGGCGCAGGTGTTTTGCGTGTGCTCCGTCGACAGGCTGAACACCGAACCAACGCGCGAGCCGAGCGTCACTTGCTGGTTGTAAGGCACCACCGAAATCGACAAGCGCCCGGCGGGTGCGCTGGCCGGTTGCACGGTATCGAACATCTGCTCAACAAAATTCAATGCGGCTGGGCGCAACTGGTCCATGCGCGTCGGGTAGACGCCGTTCCAGCGCGAGTCATCGTCATGATAAATGTTGAAGTTCATCGAGCCAGAAATGTCGAGCACGAGCGAGATTTCGACGTTGCCGATGGACTCTGTCGCTTGGCTGTTGCCAGCGGTGTAAAGCTCATTAATGCCCATCAGCGGGCCAAACAGGGTGGGCATCCGATCCGTCGCGCGGATCGTGACACGGCGCCACTCTTTGAAATTGCCCTCTTCAACCGTGGTGTCCACATCAAGATAGTCGAGCCCGGCCTTCGCCAGATAGTCGTCAATCACAGCCTCAGGCTCGAGGTCTTGGGAGAGGGAGGCTGCTGCAAGCGCCGCGCGGTCCAGCGTGTTTTGGATAATGGCGCGTCGATCCTCGACCCGCACGAAGTCGATGGCGATGCCAGTGCAAACCATCATCAGAATGAAGATTTGCAGAGACAGGATGATGAGTGCGCCATCTTCGTCGCGTATGAACTTCGCAAGCCAGCGCTTTGCGCAGCTTTGTGAGGCATCCGTTCTGTGCCGCTTCTGTTGCATTCCACCACTCCGCATCGGTTTGCCCCCGGGGTGTGAGGGCAACCGGAATATAATTTCCCGTCCCTCTTATCCGGGGGGATAGGGGCGGAAATGAGGCGTCACGAGGGCAGCGGGGCTGTATTGTCTTAGGATTTGCAACGGTTTGAGGCTGCGCAGCAGCTTGGTTTCTATGAAATTAACAGTGTGACACGAAAATTCCGTGGAGCTTATGCATTTGGATATGGGCGTTAAGTCTTTGGGCGTAGCGATTCGCGGAAGGGTGCGGCGTGTCGGCTTGTATTTGGGGCTCTCGACTCCGGCGTGGCGAAGCCCGATATTAGCGCCATGTCGCTGCCCCCCGGATTCCTTGATGACCTGCGCTCGCGCGTGACCTTGTCTGACGTTGTCGGGCGCAAAGTCATGTGGGATCAGCGAAAGTCGAACCGGGCGAAGGGCGATTACTGGGCGCCGTGCCCGTTTCACCATGAAAAAACCGCCTCTTTCCACGTCGATGACCGCAAGGGCTTTTACTATTGTTTCGGCTGTCACGCGAAGGGCGATGCGCTGGGCTTCATCAAGGAAACCGAGAACGTCTCCTTTATGGAAGCGGTAGAGATTTTGGCGCGGGAGGCGGGCATGCCGATGCCCGAGCGCGACCCAAGGGCGGTAGAGCGGGCCGACCGGCGCACCGAACTGGCCAATGTGATGGAAGAGGCGGTGAAATATTTCCGCCTGCAGTTGAACACGCAAGCAGGGGCGGGCGCGCGGGATTATTTGGCGCGGCGCCGCTTTCCTGCAGCGGCACTGGAGCACTTTGAAATTGGCTTCGCGCCCGACAGCCGCCAGGGGCTGTTTCAGGCGCTGACCGGCAAGGGGATTGCGCCCGACCTGATTGTGGATGCCGGGCTTTGCATTCGCCCAGATGATGGCGGCGCGCCTTATGATCGGTTTCGCGGGCGGATCATCTTCCCTATTCGCGACGCGCGCGGGCGGGCGATTTCGCTGGGTGGCCGGGCAATGGACCCCAATGCCCGCGCCAAATACCTCAACGGGCCGGAGACCGAGCTTTTTGATAAGGGGCGCAACCTCTATAACGTCGGCCCCGCACGCCAAGCCTGCGGCAAGGGGCAGCCGCTGATCGTGGCCGAGGGTTATGTCGATGTGATTGCGCTGGTGGAGGCGGGGTTCACCGGGGCCGTGGCGCCTTTGGGCACGGCGATCACCGAAGATCAGTTGCGGTTGATGTGGCGTATTTCTGACGAGCCGATCATCGCGCTGGATGGCGATGCGGCAGGCCTGCGCGCGGGGATGCGGCTTGTGGATGTGGCCTTGCCGATGCTGGAAGCGGGCAAAGGGCTGCGCTTTGCCATTTTGCCCGGCGGGCAAGACCCCGATGATTTGATCCGTGCCGAAGGGCGCGAGGCGATGGAAAAGGTGATCTTGGGCGCGCGCCCGATGGTCGATCTTTTGTGGCGGCGCGAGACTGAGGGGAAGGTGTTTGACAGCCCCGAACGCCGCGCCGCGCTGGATAAAACCCTGCGCACCACCTTACAGCGGATCGTTGACCCATCGCTGCGCAGCCATTACGGCGCCGAAATTAAGCGCCTGCGCGAAGAGTTGTTCGGCCTTGGTCCCGTCGCCAATGCGGGCTGGCAGCCGCGGCCGCGGATGCCATGGAAACCGGGTAAGGGGCCGGTGCTGCCACTGAGTTCAACGCGCTCCACGCTGCTCGCCGCTGCCGCAGGCGATGCGGTGGCCGAGCAATTGCGCGAAACGATGTGCCTTGCGATCTTGATCACCCATCCCGCGCTGGTGGCCGAGTTTGAAAGCCAGATGGAGCGCCTGCATCTGTCAGATGCCGAACTGGATGCGCTTTTGACGCTGATGTTGACCCATGCCCAAGATACGCCCGAGGCGCTGGGTGAAACCCTTGCGCGTGAAGCGCCCGCTGCGCTTGAAAAGCTGCTGAACCACCCCCATGTGAAGACCGCCCCCCCCGTGTTGCGCCGGACCGATACCGACTTTGCTCGCATGTGCTTGGCAGAGGAATTGGCAAAACTAACAGCAGCCCGCGCGGTGAAGGCAGAAACGGAAGAAGCCATCGAAGCGCTCGAAGGTCTGGCAGACGAGGGCGTGACGTGGCGAATCACTCAAGCGACGAAGGCCTATCACCATGCGGAAAAGTCGAAAATCAACGACACATCCGACCTTGGCGAGGATCGCGCGGCGATGTCGCAATTCCTGCAATCCCTCCTAGATAAGCATTCTGGGGGCTAAACGCGTCAAAACCGATTCGCCCTCTGTGATTCGCCGTTCTGATTCGATAAAACGGCGGGAAACGATTCGATTCCGTTGCGCACGGCCCCGCGTAACGAAGTCCAGCCCGATGAAGCCCGAGCAAGGAGCGCCCATGGCCGCCAAGGACATCGACGACAGCAAACCCGATACCGCCGCTGACGAGGAGACCTCCTTCGACATGAGCCAAGCCGCTGTAAAGCGGATGATCGCTGAGGCGAAGGAACGTGGTTACATCACCATCGATCAGCTTAATGCGGTGATGCCGCCCGAACAGGTTTCGGGCGATCAGATCGAAGATGTCATGTCGATGCTTTCGGAAATGGGCATCAACGTCGTCGAAGGCGAAGAGGCTGAGGAACCCGAAGGCGGGCAGGTTGTCGAGACCGGCTCCGGCTCGCGTGAGGTTGCGGTTGCAGGCTCCACCTCGGAAACGCTTGATCGCACCGATGATCCGGTGCGGATGTATCTGCGCGAAATGGGCTCGGTGGAGCTGTTGTCGCGTGAGGGCGAGATCGCTATCGCCAAGCGCATAGAGGCTGGCCGCAACACGATGATTGCGGGGCTGTGCGAAAGCCCGCTGACCTTCCAAGCGATCACCATCTGGCGCGACGAACTTCTGTCGGAAGAAATTCTTCTGCGCGACGTGATCGACCTTGATGCCACCTTTGGCCGCTCGATCGACGGCGAGGATGACGAGGAAATGGAAGGCCCGGTCGAAGGCATGACGATGGAGGGCGGGGACAACACCAATGCCCAACCGCGTCCTGCTTCCGACGAGCCCGAATACGATGCCGATGGCAACCCGATCGCCCGCAATGACGACGATGACGACGATGATGACTCGTCGAACATGTCGCTTGCCGCGATGGAAGCCGCGCTCAAGCCCAAGGTGCTCGAAACGCTTGATCTGATCGCGCGCGACTATGCCAAGCTCGCTGAGATGCAAGATCAGCGGATGTCGGCCACGTTGAATGAAGACGGCACCTTCTCGGTTGCCGAAGAAGCCGCCTATCAAAAGCTGCGCTCTGAGATTGTTCTGCTGGTGAATGAACTGCACCTGCACAACAACCGGATTGAAGCGCTGATCGACCAGCTTTACGGGATCAACCGTAAGATCATGTCGATCGACAGCGGCATGGTGAAACTGGCCGATGCGGCCCGCATTCCGCGGCGCGAATTCATCGACGAATATCGTGGCTATGAACTCGATCCGACGTGGATGGACCGGATGGCTGCGAAATCGGGCCGTGCTTGGGCCACGCTGATGGAAAAAAGCGGCGACAAGCTGGAAGATTTGCGCGGGCAAATGGCGCAGGTTGGGCAATATGTCGGCGTCGATATTTCCGAATTCCGCCGCATCGTGAACCAAGTGCAAAAGGGCGAAAAAGAAGCCCGTCAGGCGAAGAAAGAGATGGTCGAGGCGAACCTCCGGCTCGTGATCTCCATCGCCAAGAAATACACCAACCGTGGTCTGCAGTTCCTCGACCTTATTCAAGAAGGCAACATCGGCCTGATGAAAGCGGTCGATAAATTCGAATATCGCCGCGGTTACAAATTCTCGACCTACGCGACGTGGTGGATCCGTCAGGCGATCACCCGCTCGATCGCCGACCAAGCGCGCACGATCCGTATTCCGGTGCATATGATCGAAACGATCAACAAGCTGGTGCGGACCGGGCGGCAGATGCTGCATGAAATCGGCCGTGAGCCGACGCCGGAAGAACTGGCCGAAAAGCTGCAAATGCCGCTTGAGAAGGTTCGTAAGGTGATGAAAATCGCCAAAGAGCCGATCTCGCTCGAAACGCCGATTGGCGACGAGGAAGACAGCCAACTGGGCGATTTCATCGAGGATAAGAACGCTGTTCTGCCGCTCGATAGCGCGATTCAGGAAAACCTGAAGGAAACGACGACGCGGGTTCTGGCCTCGCTCACACCGCGTGAAGAACGCGTGCTGCGGATGCGCTTTGGCATTGGCATGAACACCGACCACACGCTGGAAGAAGTCGGCCAACAGTTCAGCGTGACCCGTGAACGGATCCGGCAGATCGAGGCGAAAGCGCTACGCAAGCTCAAGCATCCGTCGCGCTCGCGCAAGCTGCGCTCCTTCCTTGATCAGTAAGATTTAAACAGATCGCCGCAAACGCCCCCGCAAGGGGGCGTTTTGCTTTGGCTTATACCATCAGCAAGCGGCGCGCTGAAATCCAACTGGTCGCTGCCATCACTCCGGCAGTGGCAAGGCACAGCGCCAGCCCGCCGATTTGGTAGCTAAGCCCCGAAAGCAGCGTGCCCATCAGCCGCCCCGCCGCATTCGCCATATAGTAAAAGCCCACATCACGGGTGATCCGCTCTGCCGATCCAAAAGCCAAAATCAGATAGGAATGGATCGAGGAATTCAGCGCGAAAACCGCCCCGAAAAGTAAAAGTCCCGCCACGAGCGTTACGGTCAGCCAAGGCGCAGGGGCTCCCGCCAGCGCAACCGCCAAGGCGAGACCAAAGGGGATCGGCACCAACCGCCCGGCCCAAGTGATCGCTTTGCGGGTGATGGCGGCTTCGGGCTGCGCTTTGGCCCCCAAAAGTCGGGGCGCAAAGCCTTGCACTGCGCCATAGCCAATGATCCACAGCGCCATGAAGCCGCCTGTTAGGAAAAAGGCTTCGCGGTTCCCTTCAGCAGTACCATCGGCCAACACCGCGTGGAAATAGACCGGGATGCCGACCACAAACCAAACATCGCGCGCACCAAAGAGGAACATCCGCGCAAGGCTGAGCCGGTTCACGCGCGGGTCTTGCGACCGCCAACCGCCCCAACTTTCGGCTGATTTCATCCGCCCCGGCAGACCTTTGGGCAAAAACAGCACCACGGCAGCCAAGATCAGCGTCAGCACGCCTGCCATGCCCCAAACGGCGGGTTTGAATCCGGCGAGCGCCAAAAGCGCCGCGCCAAGGAAGAAGCCAAGCCCCTTCACCGCGTTCTTAGAACCCGTCAGCGCAGCCACCCAACGGAAAAGCGCGCCATCGGCACTGGGCGCCAGCAGTTTGACGGCGGATTTAGAGGACATTTTGGCCAAGTCTTTCGCCACGCCCGAAACGCCCTGCACCGCCATCACAAAGATCACCGAGGCGGTCAGGCTCCATGCCGGGTCGAGCTGCGCCAGCGCCACAAGTGCCCCGATTTGCAAGCCAAGCCCGCCATAAAGCGTTGCCGCCAAGCCAAAGCGCGCAGCAAGCCAACCCGCACCAAGGTTGGTGACAATGCCCGCGACCTCGTAGAGCAAAAAGAGCCACGCCAGATCGACGGGGCTGAACCCCAGCCCGTTGAAATGCAACAGCACCAGCATCCGCAACGCGCCGTCGGAGAGCATGAAGGCCCAATAGGCGGCGGTCACGGCGGCATAGGCGCGGATCGGGTTTTGGCTCATGGCGTGTCCTGTGGTCAAAGACTGTGCGCAACCATGCGGACAATATCTGCCAAGCGGCAGGCATAGCCCCATTCATTATCATACCAAGCATAGAGCTTCAGTTGCGTCCCGTTGATGACCATGGTCGAGGGCGCATCAAGGATCGCTGAGCGCGGATCATTGGTGAAATCGCTCGAGACCAAGGGCCGCGTTTCCACCCCCAAAATCCCTTTCAGAGGGCCTTCGGCCGCGGCGGTGAAAAGCGCGTTGACCTCCTCTGCTGTGGTGGGGCGTTCCAGTTCAAACACGCAATCGGTGAGCGAAGCGTTGAGCAGCGGCACCCGCACCGCATGGCCATTGAGCCGGCCCTTTAGCTCCGGATAAATCAGCGTAATCGCCGTGGCCGAGCCGGTGGTGGTGGGGATCAGGTTTCTCAGAGCGGATCGCGCACGGCGTGTATCTTTCGCCGGGCGATCCACAATGGTTTGGGTGTTCGTGACATCATGCAACGTGGTAATCGACCCGTGGCGAATGCCAAGCGCTTCATGCACCACTTTTACCACTGGGGCGAGGCAGTTCGTGGTGCAAGACGCCGCCGTGATCAGCCGTTGGCTGCCATCGTAAAGCTTGTGGTTGATGCCATAGACAAGGTTCAGCGCATCGCCATCCTTGACGGGCGCGCTTACGACGACCTTTTTAACCCCGGCGGCGAAATAGGGCGCAATCTTCGCGGCGGTCTTGAAGACCCCAGTGCAGTCGATCACCAGATCAATGCCCATCTCGCGCAGCGGCAGGTCTTCAATCTTTTTGGCCTGCGTCAGGCGGATCAACTGGCCATTGAGTTCCAGCGCATTCGCAACTGCGCGCGCCGGGGTGGGCCAGCGGCCATGCACGGAATCAAATTCCATCAACAGCGCGAGTTGGTCTGCATCCCCCGCCGGTTCGTTGATCAGCACAATCTCGCCGCCCGCGCCGGCATCCATCAGGTTGCGCAGGGCGAGCTTTCCCATTCGTCCAAGACCATTCAGGGCGATGCGTGGCATGGGTTACTCCGTCTTCGTTTGTTGGGGGAGGGTATCTAGGCGCTTTTGCAAGGTGCGCCGATCGAGGCTTTCCAGCGGGAGCGCGACAAAGGCTTCGATCCGGCGGCGCAGCTGCGCGTAGCATTCGGCAAAGGCGAGGGCTTTTTGCGCGCCTGTGCCCTCTGCTCGCGCGGGGTCTGGCAAGCCCCAATGCGCGCTGATCGGTTGGCCGGGCCAAGGCGGGCAGTCTTCGGTTGCGGCCAAATCGCACAGCGTGAAGACAAACTGCATTTTTGGGGCCGCAGCCCGCTGGAAGCCGTCAAGCGGCTTTGAAAACAGGTTCTCGGTTGCGTGCTCGTTGCGCGCCAATACCTCTAGGGCGAAGGGATTGGGGGCCGGGCCGGGGCGCGTGCCAGCGGAATGGGCGATGAACCGCTCCGCGCCAAGGTCGCGCAGCAGTGCCTCTGCCATAATCGAACGGGCCGAATTGCCGGTGCACAGAAACAGCACATGAAAGGGGGCGCTGACTTGGGGCGGCTTGCGCAAAACTTCTGGCAAGAGATCGGCGCGGGCATGACCCAGATCGAGCGCCAGATAGCCAATCAAGCCCTCGGTCATGGTTAAATCTGCCGCGTAAAAAAGCGAGCGGCCTTGTCGGGTAACCGTCACCAGCCCCGCGGCGGCCAGATCGGCCAAGTGATGGGATAGCGTGTTGGGCTTGATATGGAGCGCATCCGCAATCTCGGTCGGGCGCACGCCTTTGGGCGCAAAACGCAAAATAAGTCGTAGCGCCGCAAGGCGGTCCGGATGGCCAAGGGTGGCAAAAGCGCGGGCAGCGGCATCATGTTCCATAGTTCATGATTTATCGAAATATAATGGCGCGCGCTAATGAAGCTTTTGTTGCAGTTTCGTGACGGGCGGCGCCCCTGTCGTGAAATCGTCATGCCTTTCCGGCATAAGATGCCATCCACCCAGAAATGCGTCTTGAACCATGCTACCCCGCTTTGCTGCCTTTTTTGCCCTCTCTGCCATCTGGCTCGTGGTCAGTTTTGGCCCCGCTACGGCCTTCCCTTTGCCAAAGGGCGAGGGGCTCAAGACCTTGCGCAAAGAATGCACCCGTTGCCATTCGTTGATGCAAATCTCCAATGCCGATGGCCGCTCGCGCCCCGAATGGGAAAAGCATGTGGTCGATATGACCGATATCGAGCGCCGCCCCGAGGCGATGCGGGAAGTGGTGGATTATCTGACCGAGCATTTCCCGCCCGGCTACTAAGCTTTGCCTAGACGAAGCGTCGCCTGTTATCAGCGTCAAAATGCGCTAGAAGAGCGCAGACGGCCTTTCGGCGATTTGCAGCGGGAGTGGACTGGTGAGCGAAGAAACACAGCGCTTGGCCCTGACATGGGCGACGATCCTTGGCATGGCGGCTGCGGCGCTGTGTCATTGGGTGCTGCCGGGCTATGCGGAAAGCTGGACCGAGGCAGCGGCTTTGGGGCTGGTTTTCCTCACCGGGGGCGTGCCTGCGGCTTCGCGTGCGCTAGAAGCGCTGATCAAGGAACGCACGCTCGATATTGATCTGTTGATGGTCATTGCGGCCGTGGCCGCTGCCGCCGTGGGCGCAGCGCTGGAAGGCGCGGTTTTGCTGACGCTGTTCAGCTTGTCCACCACGCTCGAACATCGCGCGATGGGGCGCACGCGCCGCGCGATTGAGGCGCTGATGGAACTGCGGCCCGACCGCGCACTGAAGCGCGTGGGGGAGACCACGCAAGAGGTTCCGGTGGACAGCCTGATCCCCGGCGATGTGGTGATGCTGCGCCCCGGTGCGCGGGTGCCGGTGGATGGGGTGATTGTTGAGGGCGAGGGCTCGGTCGATGAATCCACCATCACGGGCGAGTCTGTTCCGGTACACAAAGCCCCCGGCGCGCAGGTGTTCGAGGCGACGGTGAACCTGCATGGCGTGCTCGCGGTTGAGGTGCGCAAGCCTTTGTCTGAAAGCACCGTTGCGCGGATGATCGCACTGGTGACCGAGGCGCAGGCCGCCCGCGCGCCCTCGGAGCGGTTCTCGGATTGGTTCGGGCAGCGCTACACGATTGCCGTGCTGGCGGGGGCGATTTTGGCGTTTATCGCCTTTGTCGTGCTGGGCCATGGTTGGCACCAAGCGCTGTATAAAGCGGCGACGCTTTTGGTGGCCGCCAGCCCCTGTGCCATTGTGATTTCTGTGCCGGCGGCGATTTTGTCTGCGCTTGCGGTGTCTGCGCGTGGGGGGGTGCTGTTCAAAGGCGGCGCGGCGCTTGAAACGCTCGCCTCTGTCTCGACCTTTGCCTTTGATAAAACCGGCACGCTGACCACCGGGCGGCAGGAATTGGTCGAGATCCATTGCGCGGGCGATGAAAACGATTTTCTCGCCCGTCTTGCCGGGCTTGAGGCGCATTCCGAACACCCGATTGCCGAGGCGATCCGCCGGGCTGCTGAGGCGCGGGGGCTTAGCCCCGTGACCGTGCGCGAGGCGCGCGCCGTGCCGGGCGAGGGAATGGTTGGCGTCGATGAGGCGGGCGTTTTGTGGGCGGGCAATGCCCGTTTGGCCGCGCGCATGGGCGCGAAAGCCGAGGTCGATGCCGCGCAAGCCTTGCCCGAGGCGGTGCAAGAGGCCCCGCGCACGCTCGTTTTGCTCGGGCGCGGCGCGCATTACATCGGCTCTGCCACCTTTGAAGACCAAGCGCGCAGCTCTACCCCTTATGGCTTGGCGGCTTTGCGCGCCGGGGGCGTGCAACACATCGCCATGCTCACGGGCGACCGCCGCGCCGTGGCCGAGCGGGTGGGGGCAGAATTGCATATCGCTCCCAAAGCCATTCACGCCGATCTGCGTCCCGAGGATAAGGTCGCCCTCGTGGCCGATATGGCGGGGAAAGGACGCGTCGCCTTTGTCGGCGATGGGGTGAATGATGCGGCTGCGCTGGCCCGTGCTGATGTGGGTATTGCGATGGGCGCGGCGGGCTCTGAGGTTGCGCTTCAGGCGGCCGATGTCGCACTGCTCTCTGATGATATCGCGCGACTGGCCGAGGCGCATCGGTTGGCCAAACGCACGGCGACGATCATCCGGCAAAACCTGATCTTTGCGATGGGCGCGATGGTGGTGCTGGTGACCTCGGGCCTCTTCTTCTCGCTGCCGTTGCCAATTGCGGTTGTGGGCCATGAAGGCGGCACGGTGCTGGTGGTGCTGAACGGTTTGCGCTTGCTGACCGACCCGATCCGCAAGCCTACCGCTTAAACCGCCAAAAGCGGCAAGATAACGCCAAGCACCCAAGCAAGGCTCAGCCCCGCGCCGAGCCCGGCGGCCGGGGCCCCCGCGCGCCGCGCCACCCAGCGTGCGAGCAGCCCGTGCACGAGCCAAAACGCCAAAAGCACCGGTAGCGCCATAATCACAAACATCCGGTCGTCATCGCCCAGTGCGACGGTGGCGCCAAGCGAGGCAAGCACCGCAAAACGCGCCAGCACCCGGCGCCAAAGCGCACCGCGCCCGGCCTCTGTCACCAAAGCATCCCCCAGCATGAAGGGCAGGGTGCCAAGCGCCAAAACGGCAATCAGCAAAGCACGCTCCGGCGAGGGCCAAAAATTGGTGAAATAGCGGTCAATCGCAAAGCCAAAGACACCGATGCCCCAAAGCACAAGCGCCCCTGCCGCTGCCCAATGCAACCGATCGCGCAGCCCCACGCCGTGCAACAGCGCGATTTGCAGCACGCCATAAAGCGCCAGATGCGCGGTCAACGCGCTGATCGCGGTCACAGGCAGGGGGTTGGTATGGAAGGCAAGCAGCGCCAGCGGCGTGACACTCGCAGGCACAAAAACGGCGAGGAGGAACCGTTTTAGCGGCACCTCACGCGGCCCTGGCCCCTTTTTCAAAAGCGCGACCATCGGGTGGAACAAAAGCACAAGCCCGGTCAAAAGCGTGCCGATCCAAACGCCCATCGCGTCAATGGCGCCCGTGCTCGTGCGCCCGAAGGCACGGTCGAGCCAGTCGCGCGCGGCGGTGATCGCTGTGGGGCTGTAAAGCACGCCCACATGGCCCACATGCGGGGCTACCACGGCGCGGCGCTCCACATCGCCCGCCACCGCCAGATCGCCCTCTTGCGCGGCGGGGTCCACCTGCGCCACAGCCTTGCGCGCGAAGTCGCGCAGCATCCCCTCCCACGCCCCCGAAATGAGCAAAAGTCGGGGCGGCGCGCTGGGTGTAATCGCCTCGGAAAAGCTTGAAATTGCGATCACAGCGGTGATCGGCGTGCCTGCCGCGGCCTCTTCCTCGGCGGCGCGGATGATGATGTCGGTCGCCATCGAATGGCCCAAAAGCGCGACGCCCTCTACCCCCGGCAGCGCCCGCGCGGCGGCGACCACCGCGCGCGTCTCGGCCATAAGGTAAACCGTTGTGCCCTCGATCTTCGTCACATCGCCGCGCATCGGCGTGGGGTTGCGCCCTTGCCCCTCGTAATCGAAGGCCAAGACCCGATAGCCCGCCTGCGCCAGCCGCAAAGAATAGCCGAGCATGATCTGGCGCGAGCCCGCGAACCCATGCGCCACCACCACCGCAGGCCCATCGGCCCCCGGCATCTGGTATAGCGTCACCGGCGTTGTGCCCACCGCAAGCGGCGTCATTTCTACGCCCATCCGCTCGCGTTCCAGCATCAAAGCCGAAACAACAACAAGGATCAGGGCAAAGAGGCCAAGGGCGGCATGGCGGATCGGATGAGTCATCGGGCTCTTTCGGCGGGCGTTTTGCTGGAATGCGGCTAGGGTCGCGTGAAACCTGCGCGGGTGCAATGGCGGCGGCAACAGGTCGCGCCGGAGCTGTGCAAGAAACGGCCCCCGCGCGCAATATTCCGAATGTTGATGGCAAATTTGCCGCAATCATTTCGCAAATGGGGGTGGGGCAGAATGTCAACCTTCGAAAGAGTTGAGTTAATGCGCGGCTTCTGGATTATTAAGTACAAAGTATAACGCATCGGCGCGCGTGGCCGGGCTGTCTGTTTTGGTGCCCATTTTGAACCGGGCAGGCGGTCGCTGTCGGTCCGCACGGTGGCGATTCAGCCACTGGCCGATCCATTTGGATATCGGGGACCAAGCCATGGCGCTGCAGACTGTGAATTTTATTGACGGCCACCAAACCCGCCGGGCGCAATTCGCGGCGCCCAAGCGGTTGCTGCATAGCACCGCACTGGCGCTGGTGATGGCCGCGATGCCAATGAGCCTCTCTGCACAAGTTATTTGGGATGGGAGTTCCGACACAAACTGGGACGATGGTACGAACTGGGTTGGGGATGCAGCGCCCGGAGGGGGGGACACGGCCGAGTTTAGTGATAACACAGCGGTAAACCAGCCCACGTTGAACAGCGATCAATCCGTTGCCGCGACGACGATTTCAACGGGCATTCTCACCATTCCCAACCACCTGACGTCGCCCACCGTCGCAATTTCGGGAACGGGGACCGTGACGGTGGATACGGCGAGCGGCATCCTGACCTCCGCCACCGGTGTTACCATCACGGATTCGGGCACGTTCAATCTCGTCAACTCTAGCACCTTGCAAGGAAGCGCCACTTTGAGTGCGGGAAGCTCTGCGACCTTCACGCTCAACGGTGGCTTGGTCACGAACGATCTTACGATCAATGGTGGCACGGCGAACCTGACCAGCGGTGTTGTGAGTGGCACGACCTCCGTGGCCGCACCTGTCAGCGTCACGAACAATGCAACGCTTTCTGCAGTGTCGAATGCGGGGACGTTCGTCAATGCGAGTACAGCGGGGGCCGTGACGAACTCTGGCGACGGTACGAACGACGGAACGATTGCAAGCCTGTCGAACACGGGGGGTACCTTCCTCAACAATGATACGATCACTGGCGGGGTGGATGTTTCCGCAGGCACGGTCACGAACGCGGCGACGGGCGCGATGAATGGCGGGGCGCTCGTTTCGGGCGGGGCGCTCGAAAACGCGGGGCAGATTGCAGGCGATGTGTCTGTGACGGGGGGGGCTTTCACCCTGAGCGACGGGTCGTCGGTGACTGTGGGCGCGGCCTCTGGTGATGTGACAATTGGGAATGACAGCGGTGCCGCGACGTTCGTTGCGACGGGGACGAGCAGCATTGCCGGGGCTTTTTCGGTGGGAGCGCAGGGCACGGCGACGGTTGGAGATAGCGTGACCCCCGTGGCCACTGCGCTGACGGTTTCTGGGACGACGGATGTGACTGGGGCTGGCGGCAATGCTGCGGCGCTGTCGGTTGTTGGCGGCGCGACGTTCAACACCGGCAATGTGACGGTTGGCTCCGATGGCACGCTGACGGTTGGGGATGCGGATGCGCTGACGCTTGAGAACATGAATGTTGGCGGTGG